>JAZQRI010000022.1:0-35956 GCA_045629455.1 Pedobacter sp.
TCGGTTCCACTGTCGAAAAATCCATAGTCTGCATCTACATCCAATGTAGTATTGTTCCCCCCTTTGTATCTGTAGTTCAGATTTACATTGTAACGGCTCGCCAGCTGTTTCGAATAGATACTCTGGCTGTTCAGGGTTTGCAGCAGCTGCCCGCCTGCCTCATCGTAAATGTTTGTTATGGGTGTGATCAGGCCAGGTCCCGGTAAGAAATTGCTGTTTACTACAATTCCCACGGTATGCGCCGTATCAATGGCGTAATCGGCACCCAAAGTTGATCCAATACTGTGTCGCTTATCGATATCGTGGTTGGCGTTCAGGTAGATCTTTCCATTGGTGATGCGATCGTTGTCGTAATCCATCGCATAATAGCCGAAACTATGGTTATAGCTCCCAAAGGCATTTAGTTTTCCCTTGCGGAAGTTCAGGTTGAGATTGGTGTTCTGTTTCAGGGTTTTCCCAAAGGCGATTCCGTTGTTTATACTTCCGTTGAAACCTTCGGCGGCAGGTTTTTGAAGCACAAGATTGATGATTCCACCAGTTCCTGCTGCATCGTATTCGGCAGAAGGGTTCTTGATGATCTCTATTGATTTCAGGTCTGACGAGGCCATGGATCTCAGTAACTGTGCAAGTTCTTCTGGCTGAAGATAGGTTTGCCGGCCGTTGATCATCACCAGGGCACCACTGGTTCCGTTCAGTGTGATGCTATTGTCTTGATTGACGATGATTCCGGGAGTCTTTTTCAGGGCTTCCAGGGCATTGGTTCCCTGTGCCGTTGCACTGTTTTGAATATTGTAGATCAGTTTTCGCCCCTCCACCTGAATGAGGGGCTTATTGACCGTACTTTTAATCACCACTTCCAATAGATTCTGCGCTGCGGTTTCTATTCGCACCACATCAAGGTCGACCGCTCCGGAGAGCTTAATCAGTTCACTCTGGTAAGAAAGCGTATTTAGATAGGTAATCGAAAGTACATAATTCCCTGCAGTCGTTTTGAGGGTGAAAGTGCCGTCAGAAGCTGTGGTGCCAGTTTGTGTGATCTGGCCATCACGACCATCCTTAAGGATTACAGTTGCACCTGCTACCGGTTCATTTTTGGAGTCCCGGATAACACCTTTTAGCGATGATTGAAGATTATTTTGGGCCTGGGTTTCCGAGAGCAAACCTATGATCAGGAAAAGTAAAGAAACAAAGTGCTTTGTTTTTGGGAATTGCATGGAGGGAACAGGTTTGTCGCTTGGTGTAGCTGTTATAATGCAGGCAGGATCCAGTGAAATTAAGGTTTAAGGTCATCTGGCGGCGTAAGGCTGTTCTCATCAGCTGCAGGCCGCGGAGCTTGTTCAGCAGCTGGCGGTTGTACTGCCTGTTCGTTCTGGGTACCTTTAAGTTCGTCTATGACGGTACCTTTCCAGATTGCAACTCCGGTATGGTATGCCGTTTTACCGATCATGTGTGCCGCTACAGGTGCGGTCAGGATCAGGAAGAACACAATCGACATGGCTTTGGTTGTTACTGAAGTATCGGAGAATGTAAAGGCGGCACAGGCCAGCAAAAAGCCCACACCTAAAGTAGAGGCCTTCACCGTTACGGAGAGGCGGAGGTAAAAATCGGGCATCCTTAATATGCCTATAGATGCAAAAAGAATGGCCAGGGCACCAATCGTGCTGAATATGGCGGTTAAAATATCTGTCATTTCTTAGTTTGTTTATCTAAATAAAATGAGAAAGCAATGGTTCCTAAAAAGGCGATCAGTGCGAAGATCATGGCTACATCCAACAGGACCTCTTCGGCCGAGCGGATGCTGTATACCGTGATCAAGGCGATACCGATGGTAATGATGAGGTCGAGTGCAATGACGCGGTCAACGACCTGCGGCCCTTTAAACAGGCGTATCAGCACCAGAACAACCGATATGACCAGTATTGGGAAAATGACGTAGTCGAAGTATAGATTTAAAGTCATCGTAATATTTCTAGTAGTTTTTTCTCGAATCCGTTCTTTATTTGTGCGATAAAAGCGTCTTTGTCTTTCAGATACATGACATGGATGAAGAGGGATTTCTTATCCTCGCTGATGTCCAGGATCAGTGTCCCCGGCGTCATGGAGATCATGGTAGAGAGCAAATTGATCTCTATATCGGAATTCGCTTCCAAAGGATAGCGCACAATGCCAGGCCGGAAGAAGTATTTGGGTGTGATGACGTCATAAGCGACCTGGATATTGGCAACGATCATTTCATACAGGAAGAAGAAGACAAACCCGATGGTCTTTGGTACCCGGGTAAAATAGCGTTGGTCGGTTTCCTCCCTGTTCATGATCCACAGGATAAAAAAGCCGATCATAAAGCCGAAAAGAAAATTCGTGTAATACATCGAACCAGTCAGGGCCACCCAGATGAAGGACAGCAAGAGGTTCATTAAAAAGTTTCTGATCATCATAACTATTTACCTAACACGGCTTGTATATAAGGTTTCGTATTTAACATTTCATTTGATATCCGGTCTGCGACCTGTATGATAAACTCTGCATTCAGTCCGATGAAGAGTGAAGAACAAGCAAGTATTCCGATTGGAAGAATGAGTAAGGTCTTTCTTGCGGCACTGAGCGGTTCAAAATTGTCCGTGATAATGTCGGCCGTTGACGCTTCTTTCCAGAAAACTTCGGACCACAGTTTGGCAATTACAAACAAAGTGATAAAACTCGCAAGGATCAGACTTCCGATAAAGGCATAATTTTTCACGGAAAATGCGGCTTCAAACAGGTAGATCTTGGGCCAGAAGCCGGAGAGCGGCGGGATCCCGACCAGGGAAAACAAGACTACTGCGATGAGCAGCGAGATCTTCGGATAGGCTGCATAAAGGCCGCCAATTTTGGACATATTCATCGATCCGCGCAACTGCCGGATCAATCCCGAAATCAAGAACAGGTTTGTTTTAACCATGATGTCGTGGATCAGGTAAAAAATTGCCCCCATGAAGGCCACTTTCGTATACAAACCGAGTCCACCAACAATAAATCCGATGTGGCAGACGATCAGATAAGAAAATAAACGGCGGATGTTGTTCCTGATGATGGCACCGAAAGCCCCGGTTAAGATCGTCATAATGGCCAGGATAATAAAGACGGTCTTTATGAAATCATTGGGTATGAAAATAAGGGTGAACACCCGGAACAGTGCATAAAGACCTACTTTAGTGAGTAATCCACCAAATGTTGCAGCCACGGCCGATGGCGGTGTATGATAGGAGGAGGGCAGCCAGAAGTATAGTGGGAAGATGGCAGATTTAATGCCGAATCCGATGATAAAGAACATGGCTGTTAAGTTCACAATGGATTGATCCTGAACAAGCGGTACTTTCAGGGCGAGATCTGCCATATTCAGTGTTCCGGTAATGCCATACAATATACCGATGCCGGTAAGGAAAAAGGTTGAGGCCAGAATGTTCAGGGCCATATATTTTACGGCACCTTCCAGCTGTGCCTTGCGCCCGCCAAGAGTTAAGAGTACAAACGAGGCAATGATGATGACTTCAAACCAGACGTATAAATTGAAAATATCCCCGGTTAAGAACGCGCCATTCAGGCCCATGATCAAAAAGTGAAAGATCGGGAAATAGCCATACTGCATTCTTGGTTTTCCGACGCCTACGGCAGAAAAAATGGACACGGCAAGTGCGGCTATGGCGGTCAGCAGTACCAGTGTCGTGCTGAGCAGATCGGCTACGAATACAATACCAAAAGGCGCTGCCCAGTTCGCCGCGTTCATGGTCAGGATGCTGCCTTGAAACACTTTTGAGAACAAGTGTATGGAAAAACCGAGGGCGATGAGGCAGCCCGCGACACTCAATACCCGCTGGGTGACGGTCTTTGTCCAGAAAGCCAGCTGGAGTATAGCGGTGAATAAATGAATCAGTATGGTGGCTGTAATGTGGTTATCAATCATATATCTTCTTCCTCTTCCGGGGTGTTTAAATCATCTAAATCGTCTGAATTTACCAGCGCGTAAACGCGCTTCAGGAGTACAATGGCAAAAGAGGTCAGGCCAAAGCTGATCACAATTGCGGTCAGAATTAAGGCCTGCGGAATGGGGTCTGCGTAGATGTCCTGGAAAACTTTGAAATCTGCCTGAATAATGGGTGGCTTCCCTTTGGTGATGTTCCCGAATAGAAATATCAGAATGTTGGTCCCGTTGCCCAGAAGGATAATTCCCAAAAGCAGGCGAACCATGCTTCTGCGCAGGATTAAATACACGCCGGCAGCATACAGGATTCCAATCAAGAGGACTAAGAGTAGTTCCATAATTAGTGTGTATAAATCGAAATGGTGAACAAAATGGTTAATACGACTCCGATGACAACGAGGTAGACGCCTAAGTCGAAGAAAAGTGCAGAGCCCAGCATCCCGATGACAGGGATGGGTTCATCAAGCCAAAGGCCGGTCATCACGGGCAATCCGAAAAAGACCGGCAGGAACATGGCCAAGGACGCCACGGCCAGTCCCATAGGAATCAGTGCCAAGGGTTTATACCGGACAATCTTAAGCGTTTTGGTGGTGCCATGCGCAAAGCTGTGCAGGATGAATGCGATCGCGGCGACCAGTCCGCCTACAAACCCGCCACCCGGATAGTAGTGACCACGGAGTAGTAAAAAAACGGAAAATAACAGCAGGATGGGTAACAGATATCTGGATGCTGTTTGGAGTATGGCACTTCTCATATTATTCTTTTTCTGAAGGATTCAATCTTAACTTAATCAGGCTGTATACACCCAAAGCCGCAATGCTCAGGACCACGATTTCAAACATGGTGTCGAAGCCCCTGAAATCAACCAGTATTACATTGACAACATTTTTTCCCTTGGCTAAAACGTAAGCGTAGTCGCCATAAAATTTGCTTATCGCAATATCCGTTGGCACCTGCAACACTTTAATTGCAATGATGGAGAGAATAATGCCAAAGACAATGGCGACGATGGCGTCTCTTACAACCTGCGACCGGTTTGTCTGGTTGATAAATGGAGGCAAATTGAACAAGACGAATACGAAAAGGACTACGGTTAAGGTGTCAATGGTGAATTGAGTCATCGCCAGATCTGGTGCACTGTAATAAACGAACATCAGACAGATGGCATATCCGATTACGCTTGTCCCCACCACCGCAGTGAGTCTTGAGGACGAGATCACAGTGAGCACCACGGCTGCAATCAGTACGAGGACATTCACAACTTCGTATACACTAATGGCAGACAACTGCCCGTAATCAATATAAATCGGGCCGCCGATGAGTAGTTCATACCCAAGAAGTAATTCCGCAAAGATGATTATTCTTAGCAGATAGGACCTTAGAAAACCATTGTGCATGGCCCCGGTATACCAGGCAGAGAAACTGATGAACTTAGATGAAAGCCACTCGAAGATATTTTGCGGAGATATGGTGTTCAGGGTGCTTAACAGTGCGAGCTTTTTGGTGTCCGCTTTGTTAAAGATAAATACAATTGATCCGATACCAAGGGTGATCAGGCTTAGCGTCAGTACCGTGTTGAAGCCATGCCATACCTTCAGATGCACATCTACAGGGTTCCTGGTCATGAAATTTACCGCCGGAGAAACGATGTAATCACCTGCAAAGGCAGGGAAGACACCAAAAAACAACCCAGCCAGCGCCAGTAACAGGGGTGGAATCCACATGGACATCGCAGGCAGGTGGACCTTTTCATACACCTGAGGCAGTTGCCCGATGAAGGGCCGGATACCGGCCATAAAGCCTGCAGCAACCAGGCAGACGTTAGTGATGATGGCGATGGCAGTTAAATAAAGCGCCAAATGCTGTTCGGCATGCAGGGTTGCTTCATAAATAAGATCCTTGGAGATAAATCCGAAGAGCAGGGGCAGGCCGGCACTCGACAATGCAGCCAGAACGCCTGCTATAAAAACAGGTAACAGCACCTTTCGCAGTCCGGCAAGCTTTGTGAGGTCTCTTGTGCCTGTTTCATGATCAATTATGCCGGTGGTCATGAACAATGTTGCCTTGTAGAGCGCATGGACAACGGTAAATGTCATTGCGGCTATCAGTGCAGCCGCTGTTCCAAGTCCGATCAGGAAGGTCAGGATACCGAGAGCGGAAATGGTGGAATATGCCAGAATGCTTTTTAGGTCTGTTCTGAACAAGGAATGCACTGCAGCGAACACCATAGTGAATCCGCCTACGATCATTAGCGTATAGGACCAGGCGGGGGTGCCTCCTAATATTGGGGTGAAGCGGGCCAGCAGGAATATGCCGGCTTTAACCATCGTTGCCGAATGCAGATATGCTGATACCGGCGTGGGCGCTTTCATGGCTCCCGGAAGCCAGTAGTGAAAGGGGAACTGCGCCGATTTGGTGAATGCACCGATAAATACAAGTGCAATTGCCAAGAGGTATGAATCGTGGTTTTTTATGGTCTCCGTTGCATTTATCAGTTCAGAAATGGAGTAGGTGCCTGCAATGCTTCCGATCAGGATTAAGCCCGCTAAGAGAAAAAAGCCACCGAGGCCGGTGATGCTCAAGGCGGTTAGGGCACTCTTGCGAGAATCTGCATTGGTATTGTTGAAGCCAATAAGGAAGAAGGAACTGATGCTGGTTAGTTCCCAGAATATGAAGAGCAGCAATATGTTGTCAGACAGCACGATACCCAGCATGGAAGCCATAAACAGGCACAAGTACCCGTAAAACCGGTCCAGGTATGGATGTCCTTTTAGGTAAGAGCTGGCATATATAAAAATTAAGGAGCCGATGCCGGTGATCAGCAGGCTGAAGAGTAACGATAAGCCATCCAATCGGACGTCAAGGTTTATGTTTAGCGATGGCACCCATGTCCGGGATTCAAACATCACTCTCCCGGTGCTTACCGCGGGAATAAATTGTAGTAAATAGCAAAACAGAAAGATCGGCAGCAATGACAATAGGGCACACCATTTTCCCTGGAAAAACTTTCCAAATGGAATTAAGAGGGCTGCCGTGATTAACGCCGATAAGACAGTAAGTATCATTTTGAAGGGTGTTTTGTCTCGAAAACCCTCAAAATACTAAAAAATGCGGACTATTCTTGCCTTTTCGTCAATTAAGCGGGCGTAAACTGCCTCTGTAGACCGAAGCGTCATTGGTATCGACTCCAGATTTACGCCCCTGTCTGCTTGTGATTCGCAGGTGTTTTTTCCTGATTGCTACTCTATTACGACGATAGTTGCTTGTCTGCCGACGGCCTTCCATTTACCATCCCTCTTCATCCAGATGTTTGTGAATCTTCTGGTGACCACCTTTCCGGCATGATCTGTAACGCCTTTTGGCTTGACCTCCTCGCGTCCCATCACGATTGCCGTATTGCCTATGATGGATATTCTTTCTACGATGCGGTCAAAATGTGTGTAATCGATTTTACCAGTTCTGATCAGGGTAGCGACGTCGCTTTTCGTTACGACCAGGTTGGCGGGGTTGTTGACCATGAACTCCGGTGCCCAGAGTTCATTGAAAAGGGTTGATGTATCCCCCTTGAGAATCGCTTGTACTTCCGCCTGCTCAAGCTTTCTGATTGTTAGTTCTGTGTTGTTCTGCTGGGCGTGTACACCAAGGTGCAGCACTGAAGCAAAGCAGGTGAAAAGCAGGTTTTTTAAGTTCTTCATAGCTGTTTTCAAATAACCGGTATCATGACGGCGAATTTATATGAATATACGAAAAACGCGTCGTATCATTGAGGTAATATTGCAGGGCGTTTGCTGTTCGCTTTCGCTCATAGCTGTTCATTTTTGAACAGCTATGTTTGCCCAAATACCTGAGCAAATTGCCTTTTAACGCGTGTTTTCGGATTGGCACAATGAATGGTCCTGTTGCGTAAATTGAAATCCATGTTGAAATTAAACCTTAAGATTGCATTAAGAAACCTTTACCGGAACAGATCATACACGCTGATTAATATCCTCGGACTTTCTATCGGGATGACCAGTTGTATATTGATCTTCTTATTTATCCGGTTTCAACTGGGCTATGATACCAATTTCAAGAATGCGGACCGGGTGTACCGGTTTGTGACAGACTGGAAGTACAATAGTTATGACGATTATTCCGCTGGCGCACCTCTGCCTCTGGCTCCTGCGGTGCGGGAAGAGCTTGCCGGAATTGAAAAGATTGCCCGTATTTCTAAGCGGGCAGGGGTGGTGATGGTAAAGAATGATGATGGAAGGGAGGGTTTCAAGGCTTCGAAGGAGGTGTTTTTTGCGGAGCCTGAGCTTTTTGATATTCTTCAGGTCCGATGGTTGCTGGGTACATCGGGCAGGTCACTTTCCGAGCCAAATACTGCAGTGCTTTCTGAGCGAAATGCCACATTATTGTTCGGTTCTGCTGAACTGGCGATAGGCAAGACCTTCACTTTCTGGAACTCGATACCACTGCGGGTGGTCGGGGTAATTGCAGATCTGCCAGCCAGCACCAGTGTACCAATGGAAATCGTGGCGAGTTATAGGACTTTTCATGGCAACAACGAGGAGGTATGGGCGAACGTAAGCAGCTATGACCAGTGTTTCATGCTGTTAAAACAGGATGCTTCCATAGAAGCCCTTGAACATTCCTTGATTCAGTTTAACCAGAAATATCGTCAGCAGGAAAAGCTTGCGGGGATGCAGCACAGTCGCCTCCAACCCTTGTTGGACATCCACTTCAGCGAACGTTACGGGAACTTTGCAGATACCTCGATCAGTAAAAAGGAGGTATATGGTCTGGGTCTGATCGGGTTGTTTCTTATCGCCACTGCATGTATTAATTTTATTAATCTTGCAACGGCTCAGTCCGTCAATCGCTCCAGGGAAGTTGGGGTTCGGCGGGTAATGGGTGCAATGCGGCGGCAATTGATGGTTCAGTTTTTAGCTGAAACCGCTGTTATTACGATCGTATCAATGATCATTGCTTGTATATTGTCTGAGCTTTCGCTGCCACTGTTGACGCATATTCTTAAGAGAGCGGTTTTTTTAACGCTTTTCTCTGATCCCTTTGTTTTTGTGTTCCTGTTTGTACTGGTGGCCTTAGTGACCTTTCTCGCTGGATTCTACCCGGCAATGATCATGTCAGGCTTCAGTCCGGCGCTGGCGATTAAAAACAAGGTACGGCTCCAATCCGGGAACCTGAGTTTAAGAATGGTCCTGATTGTCTTGCAGTTCAGCGTTACTATTGTTTTGATGATCTCGACGGTCGTCGTCATCCGGCAAATGAATTACGTGAGGGAGAAACCACTGGGGTTTGACAAGGATCAGGTGATGCTCGTTAACTTTCCGGCGGACAGCGCGAATTTAACCCGTCAGCAGCTGATCAGGGAAAAGCTGCTACATGTAAAGGGTGTGGAGATGCAAAGTTATTTTGCCAGGCCACCGCTTTCAGAAATGGTCAACACAACGAGCTTTTTTATCGACGGGCGGGAGAACAAGGACTTTGAAGTTCGCTTAAGTATGGCCGATGAGCATTACTTTCAGTTGTTTGGACTCCAGTTTTTGGCTGGCAACGTATATGCGAAAAGCGATACGGCGAATGCGTATGTTGCCAATGAGAAATTTGTACGGAAAATCGGGATTTCCGATCCGCGCCTCGCGCTGGGGAAGGTGATAGCTCAGAACGGGCGTAAGGGGCCTATAGTCGGCGTGGTGAAGGACTTCAATGACCAGTCGCTTAGGGAAAAGATATCACCGATGGTGTTTTATCAGGAAAAGACACAGTTTTACAATATGGGGCTAAAGCTGGATAATAGGCATGTTGTTTCTGCAAGGAAAGAGATTGAATCCATCTGGACGAAGGCCTTTCCGAATGAGGTTTACAACGCGAAGTTTATGGACGATGACATTGAGAGCTACTATGAAGCAGAGCGGGTCACGGGTGTTTTGTTCAAAATATTTGGCGGGGTTATCATGTTTATTGCATTTATTGGTCTGTTTGGCCTGATCTCCTTTGTTGCCGCACAGCGCACGCGAGAACTGGCGATCAGGAAGGTGCTGGGTGCTACAACGCTGGAGTTGGTTCAGATGCTCAACGGGTCGTTTGTTAAAATGGTCCTCGCTGCGAATTTAATTGCATGGCCGTTGGCCTACATACTCAGCAATCAATGGCTATCCGGATTCGCTTACCGCACGGCCTTCAGCATCTGGCCTTTTGTGGTGGCCATGGGGGCATCGATGTTGCTTACGCTCATCGTGGTAAGCTTCCGGTCTTACCGGGCAGCAACAGCAAGTGCGGTGAATGCATTGAAATACGAGTAGGGCGATCAGCTGTTCTAAGAATATTAATATCCACTGCTGATCCCGAAACGCAAGCTCCGATGATGGTTCGTTGCTGCTTCTCCCCGGAGCGGTTTATCAGTTTTTAAAGCAAATTTACAGGCATAAAATACAAGGTGTCAATAGCCGGTGGATGTGGAAAGACGCGCTAAAATCAGTATTTTTCCTGCAATCGATTGTTGTTTTAAAAGCCTGTTTTTGGTGTTCTGAACGCCTTTATTGTGCTTTGATAAAGATTAGATACATATTCTGCAAGCAGGTGGAATAATTCTTCTCTCGTATTTAATTTCACCACGAACTCATCCAGTACCTATCATCTAAAAATGCATTTTAATGTAGGTTGTGTGTATTTAGCCTTGTAATGGCGCTTTGCTAAGCAAAAAGGGCGGTTAGATGTTCACGGCGGTTGCCAGTCAATGTTTTAGCTTATAAACAGCTTGTTGTAAGTTTTAGAAGATCACTCCAGCTTGAGGACAATGGATGAAAAAAATATTTCTGCAATCGATTGCTTTATTGAATAAATTGCATACTTTTATTTTCTAATACCAAATATAAATCTTAGTTCCAGGGTAGTTGACGAAGTTGAAAAGTAGTGCCATCCTTTGATAAGTATGGAAAACACAGTCGGACTAAGAGGATTTTAAAGTTTAAACTCAATTAAATATATCCTCAATATGAACAAAACAAAAGCCCAAAAACATCAGAAAACATTCTTACGCCTTCTCGCATAGCGGGATTCCTATAGTTAATTATGCACAGTTGTAGGCGATATCCGTCAGCGCTGTGCGGTCCAGGATACTCATTAATCAATTAATTATGACAGCTAATTTGAAACCTTTTAACAACGAATTATGAAAAGAATTTTATTAAACCCATATCGGAAGGAGTATATGCTTACTCTATTATCTTTTCTGATCTGCTTATCTTCTTTTGCCCAGGATAAAACGATCAGGGGAATGGTGACCGACGAGAAGAACGAACCATTGCCGGGCGCAGTGATCAAGGCTAAATCAGGAAATGGCTCTGCCAGTACTGATACCAATGGCGCATTTACACTATCTGTGCCCGCAGATGAACAGACTATTGTGGCATCGTACATCGGTTTTGCCAGTCAGCAAGTCAACATTAATGGACAGGCGAGGCTTAACATCAAACTGGTAGCCGACAATAAGGTTCTAAATGAAGTTGTTGTAGTTGGTTATGGTGTTCAGCGGGCAGAAGCTGTAACGGGGTCGGTGGCCTCTATACGCGGAGATGCCTTGCGCGATGTGCCGTCATCCAACATTTCGCAAGCCCTGCAGGGACGTTTGCCTGGTGTAGAACTTTCGCAGACCTCATCCCAGCCTGGAGCTGCAATGCAGATTCGTATCCGGGGAACACGCTCGCTTTCGGCCAGTAATGACCCTTTGGTCGTGCTTGATGGTATTCCATTTGCGGGATCTATCGGTGACATCAGTCCGAGTGACATCAAAAGCATTGAAATCTTAAAAGACGCCTCGGCAACAGCTATTTACGGTTCCCGTGGTGCGAACGGTGTTTTATTGGTGACGACCAACAGAGGTCAGATGGGCCAAAAAGCAACAATAAGCTACAATAACTTTACCGGCATCAAGGATGTTTTTGGTAGATATCCCATGATGAACGGTCCTGAGCTTGTTGCCCTTCGTAAGGCTGCCGGCCTTTACTCAAACTCGTTAGATGAATCTGATAATGTAAATACCGACTGGCAGGATTTGCTATATAGAAAAGGAATGATCACCAGTCATGACGTCGGTGTTTCCGGAGGTACAGAGCAGGGAAGCTATAACTTCAATGCAGGTTTTCTGGATGATAAAGGCGTTATTCCTACTCAGGAATACAAGCGTTATTCCATCCGTGGTAGTATCGATCAGGGTGTTGGAAAGTACATCAGAATGGGTTTCACGACCAATAATAACTTTAACATTACCACAGGATCCAATATTGGGATGTATGGTGTGTTAAGTATGTCGCCTATTGCAAACCCATACAACGCAGATGGCACCTGGAAAAGAACGATACGGATGCCTCTGGATGAAACCTGGTCTTATTCAAAGGATGTAATCAATGATTTAAAAGACAGATGGCTTAACAGAACTGAAGCCTACGGAACATACAATACCTTATATGGTGAGGTTAAAATCCCGGGAGTTGAAGGTTTAAAGTACCGCGCCAACATCGGTTTAAATTACCGCCAGAGCAACAATGGTAACTTCACCGGTGCGGGAATAAACACCTCAAGCATCGAGACCGTTTCAACGGCTTCTATCAGCAATGCCCATACACTAGACTGGACGATTGAAAACTTATTGACTTATGATCGTACGTTCTCTGAAAAACATCAGATCAATGTAGTGGGATTGTATTCCGCTTCACAAAACCGCTACAGCAATTCACAGATTTCGGCAAGGGATATTCCCAATGAAGACTTTCAGTTTTACAACCTTGGACAGGCTGCTGGGGAAATTACGGTTAACCCGAACAATCAAAGCTACCAGTTGAGTGGATTAATGTCCTATATGGGACGGGCGATGTATTCCTATGATAACCGCTATATGTTGTCTGCTACAGTGCGTTCCGATGGTTCGTCACGATTGGCTACAGGACACAAATGGCATACGTACAGCGCTGTTTCTGCAGGATGGAACATCACCAAAGAGGCGTTTATGCAGAATATCAAAGCGGTGGATATGTTGAAGTTACGCGTGGGATATGGACAGACTTCAAACCAGTCTATTGCTCCCTACGCCACACTTGGTCGTCTAAGCACCAGACCTTACAACTTTGGTAATGAAACTTACGCAAATGGCTACTATGTATCGCAGCTGCCGAATGCCAACCTGGGTTGGGAATATTCCAGCACCTGGAATTATGGACTGGACTTCGGATTTCTGAACAACCGCCTTACGGGTACTGTCGAATATTATGTTACAGATACAAAAGATATTTTGCTGGACCTTGCTTTGCCAGCAACTACAGGAGTGGGCAAGTACACCGCAAACGTTGGTTCAACTCAGAACAAGGGTATCGAGCTATCCTTAAACGGAGTAATCCTTGATAATCATAACGGCTGGACATGGGAAGCTGGCGTAAACTTTTACGCCAACCGCAACAAGCTGGTATCACTTGCCTCCGGACAAGAGCGGGATGAGAACAACTGGTGGTTTGTCGGACAGCCTATCGATGCTATTTACGACTATGAAAAAATAGGACTATGGCAGGAGGGTGATCCATATCTGAACATCCTTGAACCAGGTGGAAACGTTGGTATGGTTAAGGTGAAATATACGGGTGGCTTTAATCCCGATGGTACACCGACCAGAGCGATCGGGCCGGCTGATCGCCAGGTAATCAGCCTTCAACCTAAATTTCAGGGTGGTTTAAATACCCGGGTTGCTTATAAAGGCTTCGATTTAACGATTATCGGTGCATTCAAAAAAGGAGGTATTCTGAACAGTACACTTTACTCGTCTGCGGGCTATCTTAATATGATGACCGGACGTCGTGGAAACGTGAAGGTTGACTATTGGACTCCAGAGCATACTGATGCGGCGTATCCAAAACCGGGCGGTATTGCAAGTAGCGATAACCCGAAATATGGCAGTACCTTGGGCTATTTCGACGCATCATATCTGAAAATCCGTACGATTTCACTTGGATATGACTTCAACCAGGATTTCCTGAAAAAAGCAGGAATTGGTAGACTGCGCGTTTATGCAACGGCTCAGAATCCTTTCGTGTTGTTCTCTCCTTACCATAAAGAATCCGGTATGGATCCAGAGACCAACTCTTATGGTGACGAAAATGCTGCAGTACCTTACGCGCAGAACTTAAGACGTCTGTTGACAACGAGTATCAATGCGCCGGCAACACGTAACTACTTGCTTGGAATTAACTTAACCTTTTAAACTTGATAATCATGAAACGCATACATATAAAAACTTTTGTAGGAGCGGCACTGCTTTCAATGTTCTCAGCAAGTTGCTCAGACATCCTGGAAGAACAGCCCCGCGGTATCTATGAACCCGGCTATTTCAAGACTGAGAGAGGTATTAATGGAGGAATAACTTCCATGTACGCCCACCTGAGAAACGTTTTTGGCCAGGCCTATTTCTACAATACCACGCTAACTGGCACCGATGAAGCGACCTACGGTCAGCAGGCGGATCAGAACTTTAAAGATATGGACCTTTCGGGGGTAGGGCAAATCACGCCTTCGAGTAGCCGTGCCGATGCCTTGTGGGGAGATTCTTTTACCAATATCAATACTGCAAACGGTGTTATTGAGAATGCCATTGAAAATGGAAGTATTTCAGAGGCGCTGGTTGCTGAAGCCAGATTTTTCCGGGCATTCGACTACTTTATGCTGGTTCAGACTTTCGGTGGTGTGCCACTTGATCTGGGTGCAGGTGAATTGAAATTCAATACCTCTACCACACGGACTTCTGTGCGGAACACCGTTCCGGAAGTGTACACCAAAGTAATATTTCCAGATTTACTGAAAGCGGTAACCAACTTGCCTGATGCAGGACGGGTTAAAGGGGGAGTAACGAAAACAGCTGCCCGCCTTTATCTTGCAAAAGCATATTTGACCTATGCATGGTGGTTGGAGAACCCGAAGAACATTCCGACCTATCCGGAAACGCCACGTAATGATCCGGATGGACACAATGCCGCATGGTATTTTCAACAGGCATATGATGTAGCTATTGCAGGCATTGATAACCCTGGGCCCTTCGGCTTGCAGCCTACATACTACGATGTCAATGTAGCGCAAAACGATCGCAACAATGAAATTCTATTGTATGCTGACCACACCGAGACCAGTGAGTTCTACAACGGCTCCAGCCTTACCTACGGTAACGGCGGTGCTCCGGACAATTTTGCCGGCTGGATGATGACCTGGAACTATACAGATATCCGGAGTGCGACAGCACCAGACTGGTCTGCTGCCATCAGTTCGGTTCAGCGTGAAGCGTCACAGCCACTTGGACGTCCATGGACACGTATGAGCCCTACAATAAATGCTATTGAAAACACTTTCGCCGACAAAAGCCGTGATTCACGTTACGATGGTACATTTACTACTGTCTACCGTGCAAACTGGCCTAAAGGTGGTGTGAATGCAGAATTTGTGTACAATGCCAACAACCTGCAGGTTCGTCCGGGTGAACCGATCCTTACTTTCCTGAACGACGAACCGTCAACTGCTATTGATTATTCAAATTCAACGTACAAGAGTAATATCGGTGCAGGTGTTTTACCTGGAAGAGCGGATTTCGTTATATCGCCAAGCGGTATAAGCCGGATTGTTTATCCAGGACTTTGGAAACTTGGACCTTACCGCACCGACAACGGAGCTGGACTGGGTCAGCCGAATGCGGCCAGTACACGTCCGTTTAATATCGCCAAATTCTCTGAACTTTATTTTATCGCTGCTGAGGCTGCAGTAAAGGGCGCCGCTATACAAGGTGGTAGAAGTGCGAGGGATTTGATAAATGTTATCCGTGCACGTGCCGGCAAATGGCGCTGGAACAACAACGGGAATGTAGCCAAGGTAGAAGATAACAGCGCCGCAATGGTTGCCGCTACTCCAGCGGTAGTAGACCTGGACTATATTCTTGCAGAACGTTCCCGTGAATACTACGGTGAAGGTTACCGTTGGTATGATCTGATCCGTACGCAAAAATGGAATGACCTCGCTTCCTCGTATCGGATTTGCGGCCCTGCAAAAGGAGACCACACTCCGGTGACTGTGAATCGCACCATTCAACCGTATCACTATCTACGCCCGATTCCACAAGGCCAGATCGATGGAATGGAAATGCCGGCAGGAGAAAAAGCTGCCTACCAAAATCCAGGATACAACTAGCCTGGTGAATAGTAAAATAAGAATGGCTGCCCGGAACCGGGTGGCCATTCTTATTTTAGTAAATTGTACCGAATTGCAGGGCACACTTGTTCGCAACCGATGTAATGCTATAATCTCCTAAAATGCATATACGATAAGATGCTAAACCGCAAAATATGAAAACACTCTTTTTATTCGCTCAACTCACACTTGTTACTTTTTTCTGTAAGGCCCAGCAGTCCGATTACCGGATCAGTAGTCCCGATAACAAAATCGTGGTATCCTGCGATCCGGTTAACCTGACTTATACCATCCGGTATAATAAAGAAACAGTTCTGGCAAACTCTAAACTTGGACTGGTGCGGGAAGATGGCGATTTCTCCAGGAACATGAAGTTAGTTAAGGCCCGACCATCAGTTGTGGTGACTGACCGCTATACCATCACCAATGCGAAAAAGAAGAACATTAGCTATACGGCTAACAAGAGGGTGTTTGAAACGCTGAACAGTACCGGAAAAAAGATGAACATCATTTTTCAGGTTTCCAATGACGGAGTCGCTTTTCAATATGAATTTCCTGACAAGTCTACCGACATTAAGAAGATTACGGCGGAAGCAACCAGTTTCCATTTCAATGCTGGAACTAAGGCCTGGATGCAACCTAAAACGGAGGCGCAATCGGGATTTGAACATACGAATCCTTCTTACGAAGCGCACTACATGATTGACATTCCCGTAGGGACACCTTCCACTAGCAGCAATGGCTGGGTTTACCCTGCACTTTTTAAGGATAAAAATACCTGGCTGTTGATTACCGAGTCGGCACTTGGAAGAACCTATTCTGGCACTGCGTTACAACAGTACGCGCCCAATAATGAATATAAGATTAACTTTCCTCAGGCGCCTGAAAAGATTGAGAATGGCGCCCTAAATCCGGAATCAGCGCTCCCATGGAAGACTCCTTGGAGAATTATAGCTGTTGGAAGTTTAGAAACAATTATGGAATCTACCCTCGGAACAGATCTGGCATTACCGGCAAAGAAAATGGATGCCAACTTTATAGTACCTGGAAAATCTTCGTGGAGCTGGGTTCTGGAAAAAGATAACGCGACCATCTATCCCGTGCAAAAGAAATATGTGGATTATGCAGCAGATATGAACTGGAAGTATTGCCTGATCGATGCCAACTGGGATGAGACGATAGGGTATGATTCTGTTAAGATCCTAGCTGATTATGCAAAGACTAAAAACGTGGGCCTTCTGCTTTGGTATAACTCTGCTGGTAACTGGAATACGGTAAAGTTTACGCCAAAAGATAAACTGCTCAGTCATGAAAGCCGGGTGAAGGAATTTTCCCGATTGCGCGACATGGGCATCAAGGGTGTTAAGATCGATTTCTTTGGTGGTGACGGGCAGTCGATGATCAATTACTACCAGGACATTCTGGATGATGCAGCGACCTATCATTTGTTGGTTAACTTCCATGGTGCCACCCTGCCAAGGGGTCTTCAAAGAACCTACCCGAATTTCATGACTGCAGAGGCGGTATTTGGTTATGAGATGATAACCTTCAGTCAGGATGCGGCGAATAAAGCACCGGAACATTCTGTGATGAGTGCTATGGTCAGAAACGTCTACGATCCAATGGATTTTACCCCAATGTGTCTGTATGAAATTCCCGGGATTAAAAGAGTATCCACAGCGGCATTTGAACTTGCCACATCGGTAGTCTTCTTATCCGGAATTCAGCATTTTGCCGAAACTCCGGACGGTATGAAGCATGTCCCGGAAGAAGTGAAAGGGTTTTTAAGCGCGCTTCCAGACTCCTGGGATGATGTGAAGTTTATAGATGGGTATCCGGGGCAGTTTTATGTCGTTGCCCGGAAATCTGGAAACAAGTGGTATGTAGCCGGTTTAAACGGGCAGACGGCTGCTAAGTCGATTCGCATGAACCTCTCTTTTCTTAAAGACAAGAAAGGTAAGCTTATAACCTCTGGTGACAACGGCACAGCTAAAGTATCGTTGTCTACCCGGGAAATTAAACCAGCTGCAGACGGGATGGTGGAAATCGAGCTGAAAGCTAATGATGGATTCGTCGCGGTTTTTGAATAATAAGGAATTTACGGCCCTTCTGCATAGGCAGAATGGCTAAACTTAATGTTAGGCTAAACTTGTACACAGTTTAGCCTTTTGTTTTTAACTTGCATTATAACCAACGAAATTTGTATGAAACTCAAACCCAACCGTAGCATTATTTATAGTATCTTCTTATTGATCACTTTTGTTTTCGCCTGCACTGATGGCTTCGGACAAGCCTCAGAACGTAAGAACAACATTTTTTACTATCCCGATTCCACGTCTGTAACAGACGGGTACATTAAATCTCAATGCAGGCTGGATATCTATTACCCGAAAGATGTAAAGAACTTTGCAACCATCGTCTGGTTTCACGGCGGTGGAATCACAGGAGGGGCGAAAGAAATTCCAAAGGAACTGATAGATAGAGGCATGGCGGTAATCGGGGTAGGCTATCGCCTGTCACCTAAAGCAAAAGCACCAGCGTATATTGAAGACGCTGCCGCTGCGGTAGCCTGGGCCTTTAAACACATTGCAGCGTATGGCGGCAACAACAAACTGATCTTTGTTTCGGGTCATTCGGCTGGCGGATATCTCGGTACGATGATTACACTTGACAAGCGCTATCTCGCCAAATACAACATAGATGCAAACGCCATTGCGGGTCTGATTCCCTTTAGCGGGCAGGCGATTACACATTTCACTGTGCGGCAGGAGATGGGCATAAAAGATACTCAACCTACCATTGATAAATACGCGCCACTTTACCACGTCAGGGCAGACGCTCCCCCAATGTTGCTGATTACCGGCGACCGGGAAATGGAACTATTAGGCCGGTATGAAGAGAATGCATGCCTCAACAGGATGATGAAGCTTGCAGGTCATAAATCCACCCGCTTATATGAGCTTCAGGGCTTTGACCACGGCGGAATGGCCGTCCCTGCTTTTCCCTTGCTGCTGAAGGAGGTTGCTGCACTCCAGAAGTCGATCTTAAAATAGGGTCAAGGGAATTGCCTAATGGTCATTCAACAGAAAACGAATTTTGTATATTACGGTTTTAACTTATAACATGGTTGATATCTGTTGCATAGGACACATTACTTCCGATAAAGTGGTTACCCCAAATTCCACGATGTACATGCCCGGAGGCACGGCCTACTATTTCTCCTATCCGTTTAATAAACTTGATGTCAGCTACATGCTGGTGACCGCACTTGCGGAGCCGGAAATGGGTTATGTAGATGGTCTTCGCAAGCGGGGGATAGATGTGAGGGTGCAGGGAAGTCAGCATACCGTCTGCTTTGAAAATGTGTATGACAATGATTCAGATTACCGGGTTCAGCATGTTTCGCAGCAGGCAGATGCATTTACCATAGGCGCCTTAGCGGATGTGGAGGCCACAATTTTCCACCTTGGTCCGCTATTGGCGGGCGATATTTCCACGTCTCTGATCAGGAAATTATCTGAGAAGGGTCGTGTCAGCTTAGATGTACAGGGCTACTTACGCACGGTTAAAGATGGCCGGGTGTATATCGCCGACTGGCCGGAAAAGGTGGAAGCTTTGGGCTACGTGGATATTCTAAAAGCTGACGAAGCGGAACTTCGCGCCTTGACTGGCTGTGAAGATGTACGAAAGGGCGCAGAACTGGTGGCCGGCTGGGGCGTTAAAGAGCTCGTCATCACCAACGGAAGTAAAGGTTCAAGGATTTACAGCGGTGGAAGATCCTACTCCATACCGGCTTTCCCACCGAAAACGCTGGTAGACGCCACCGGCTGCGGAGATACCTATATGGCAGGTTATCTGTATCAGCGCATCAAAGGAGTTGATGAGGAGCAGGCGGGTTGTTTCGCTGCAGCACTGGCGACGCTGAAGATGGAGTCCGCCGGACCATTTGATGGAACCCTTGACGACGTGCTTCAGCTGCTGGATTAACTTTCGACCGTGATTCATTTGCGACTGCAACAGACACTTTCCTGGTGAAATAAAAAAAGGGGTGTTTTTTCAGACACCCCTTCAAGCTATATTTAAGTTCTCTTCTAAGACATTATCCGCACTTGGAAGAACCACAGTCTTTGCAGGTCAAACATCCTTCCTGATACAACAGGTTGGTGGAATTGCAATTCTGGCATTTCTGCTTTTTAGCCTCTGTGCCATCCGGGATGTAGCGTTTAAGTGCCCGCGCTACGCCGTTTTTCCAGGTGTTGATGGACTCATCCAGTTGAAGGCTGTTGATCAGCTCAACGACTTTCTCGATGGCCATACCATGCCTTAGTGTGCTGGAAATTAGTTTTGCATAGTTCCAATATTCCGGATTAAACTTAAAGGACAATCCCTCAATGGTTGTTTTGTGTCCGCGTTTATTCTGGTACTGAAAGTCATATCTGGAGCTACCGTCGGCTTCTTTATTCTTGATGATCAGACCGTCGTTCACCCATCTTGGGATCAGAATTCCATCTTCGTCATCAGAGAAACCGGTGAATATTTCATACGGTTTACCGTCGATCAAACCAATGAAGGCGATCCATTTGTCTCTGTTGTTCTGAAAACGAACCACATCTGCCTGTAATACCGGCGGGCGTTGTGTTGGGAAGCTTGCCGGGTTTACAGCTGTTTCCTTAGGTGTTGTCTCGGTATTGGAAATCAGAACACCAGCACGGGAACCGTCACGATATACCGTAACTCCTTTACATCCTGCTTTCCAGGCCTCCATGTATAGTTCACCTACCAGCTCTTCAGTCACATCATTCGGCATGTTGATGGTTACGCTGATCGAGTGATCTACCCATTTCTGGATCTGTCCCTGCATCTTTACCTTTTTCATGTAATCGACATCGTTACTGGTCGATTTGTAATAAGGTGACAGTTTCACCAGTTCATCAAGTTCTTTCTGTGCGTAGTTTTTAGTGAGATCATGGCCATTTATTTCCATCCACTTCTTAAATCCGTGGTGGAATACCACATATTCTTCCCAGGAATCACCAACCTCATCTACAAAGTCAACACGTGCTTCCTTGTCATTTGGATTCACTTTACGTCTTCTCTTGTAAACGGGCATGAATACCGGCTCGATCCCCGAGCTTGTTTGAGACATCAGGCTGGTTGTGCCGGTAGGGGCAATGGTGAGCAGGGCGATGTTCCTTCTTCCGTGTTCCAGCATTTGGAAATACAGTTCCGGATCAGCCTCTTTCAAGCGGAGGACGAATGGGTTGTTTTTCTCACGTTCCGCATCAAAGATTGTGAAAGGTCCACGCTCTTTGGCAGCGATCACAGAGGCACGGTATGCTTCAAGGGCAATGGTTTTATGGATTTCAACGGCAAAGGCGGTGCCTTCGTCGCTACCGTAGCGCAAGCCAAGGGCGGCAAGCATATCACCTTCAGCAGTGATGCCTATTCCGGTCCTTCTTCCTTCATTTGCCTTGGTTTGGATGTTCAGCCAAAGATTCCGCTCTATGCGCTTAATTTCTTCTTGTTCCGGATCGTCATCGATCTTCTGTAAAATGGCATCTATTTTTTCCAGTTCCAGGTCGATGATGTCATCCATCATGCGCTGTGCTGCATGTATGTGTTTTTTGAACAGGTCCCAGTTGAAGGACGCCGCTGCAGAATATGGATTCTCTACATAAGAATAGAGGTTGATGGCCAGCAGCCTGCATGAATCGTACGGGCACAATGGGATCTCACCGCAAGGGTTTGTAGAGACTGTTTTGTAACCGAGGTCTGCGTAGCAGTCTGGCACGGATTCCTTAATGATGGTATCCCAGAATAAAATACCCGGCTCAGCAGATCTCCAGGCGTTGTGAACAATCTTCTTCCACAACAGGATCGGATCAATTTCTTTCTTATATAGCGGGTTGGTACTGTCGATCGGGTATTGTTGCGTATAGGGCGTTCCAGCTTCTACCGCTTTCATGAAAGCATCGTCAATACGTACGGAAACATTGGCGCCAGTTACCTTGCCTTGTTCCATTTTCGCATCGATAAAGTTTTCAGAGTCCGGGTGTTTAATCGCTACGGACATCATCAGTGCACCACGTCTTCCGTCCTGTGCGACCTCACGTGTAGAGTTGGAGTAGCGTTCCATGAATGGTACGATACCTGTAGAGGTTAAAGCTGAGTTCTTAACCGGTGATCCTTTCGGGCGGATATGTGATAGATCATGGCCTACACCACCACGTCTTTTCATCAGCTGAACCTGCTCCTGGTCGATCTTCATGATCCCACCGTAAGAATCTGAATTGCCGTCATTGCCAATCACAAAGCAGTTGGATAATGAGGCGATCTGATATGGGTTGCCGATGCCTGTCATCGGACTTCCCTGAGGGATAATGTATTTAAAGTTGGAGATTAGACTGAATATTTCGTCTTCGGTCATCGGGTTGGCGTAGCGTTGCTCGATACGGGCAATTTCCGAAGCAATCCGGCGGTGCATGTCGTCCGGCGTTTGTTCGTAAATGAGGCCGTTGGAGTCCTTCAGTGCGTACTTGTTCACCCAGACCCGCGCCGCTAAATCATCACCATCAAAAAATTTCAATGACGCCTGATACGCCTCATCGGCAGTATAGGTGATCTCTTCTTTAACCTGGTTGTCGATTTCCATGATTTTATTGTATTAAGGATGCGTTTTACTGTATTAACTAATGCGCCAAAGGTAATTATTTGCAAACACAACCGCTAGTGGATAATCTAATGTTTGCAAATATATTTTGTAAAACATTGATTATCAAAGGTTTTAATATCTGGGTATTTAAAAATGTTTGCAAATATTTAAAACTACGAGCAGTGCGTCTTTATACTGCTGGTAGCAAGACCGTTAACGATTTCGGCGTCGATTTCTGCTGTCAGATCAGACAATATCTTGCAATTTTACCCCTGTATTCGGATTGATGAGAGGGTTTTCGCTTCGATCAGCGAAACATTGAGGCTGCGAAATTACGTCTGTTTAATGGAATATTCAACAAGATATTGCAATATAAATGTTTATCTGCCCGGATGGTCGGTCCAACCGGAACCGATACGCTGGTGCAGGGTTCATTGTCACCTTGTTGGAAACGACATTGGGTTCCGATTAGCTAACAACATCGTGTGGCAACGTTATCCTTTTGCTGGTTTAATCAGATTTATGTAATTTGAAAACCGATAATTCTTTTTGTGAATGGACGACGTGTTCTCAATAAAAAACGGCAATGTTCAGGCTTTTGAATGTGCATATCGGCAGTGGAGCGACAGGATCTATTTCTTCGTGTTTAAGCAATGCAGATCTGAAGACATTGCAGAAGAGGTGGTGCAGCAGGTCTTTGTGCGGCTTTGGGAAAAGCGTGCAAATCTGTCTTTGAACCATAGTCTGAGCACGCAGCTGTATAGGATGTCTACTACCATATTTATTGATGAGCTTCGGAAGGCTGCACAATGCAGGAAGTATCAGGAAAATCTGCGGCAAAAGGAAGAAGACCTCGTGGAAGATACACTGGAACACAAAGAGACCTTACAATTGGTGTATAGTGCAATAGACCGTATGCCACCAATGCGCAGGCAGGTATTTATGATGAGTAGAATGGAACACCGTTCTTACTCGGAGATCGCAGAAAAGCTTGCAATATCGCCCAAAACAGTCGAGAACCACATTACTCTGGCCCTTAAATACCTCCGGCGGTTCGTCCCCGTCCTCACCCTGACACAATTGCTATAGCCCTGGCTTGAACTATGGTCTTCTCAAAGGCCTCGATGCAATTAAATCGAGTCATCAGCCGAAACCAGCATAGAAAATTTTCTTTACGATTGGGGGTACTGTCATTTTCATACGTATTAACGGAAATGAAGATAACACCGGAACTGATCAGGCGCTTTTTTAGGAATGAATGTACTGCGGAGGAAGCGGAAGCGGTTTCCACTTATCTAAACGATCACCCGGCACAAGTTGGAGAATTCCTTGAGGAGAAAGAATGGGAAACCATGCCTGCTTCTTCAATGGACAACGATAAAAAACAGGCTATATTCGATCAAATTGGCACTCAGGTCCAAATCAAACGGACGATAAAAAGAAACTATTACCGGATTGCCGCGGCAGCCTCCCTCATGCTTGTGCTCACGGCCGGCCTGTTGATGAGAAACAAGCCTCTACCTGCGACGAAATCAAAGAAGGCTGATGTTGTTTATACACTCGTTAAAATCAACTATGGGAATGAGGATATTCCACTGAAACTTGAAGATGGATCATTAATCCTGCTAAAGCCTTCCAGTGAACTCCAATATCCGGAACATTTCAGAGGCAAAGAGCGACGTTTCTCCCTAAAGGGAGAGGCCCGTTTTATCGTCGCCAAGGACCCCAGCCGTCCCTTTATTGTTCATGCAGGTGGCACAACGACGACCGCGCTGGGGACATCGTTTACGATTTTCGCACAGCCGGGTCGCGAGGACGTCAAGATTGTGCTGCATGAAGGTAAAGTCGTTGTAAAGCCGGAACTGCAGCTGCAAGCTGCACCTATGGAGGATATATATCTTGTTGCGGGTGAAGCGGTCACAGTGAACATCAATACGCACCTGGCTGTGCTCAGCCGGCCCAAACGAAAACCGGCTAAGCCGATCAAACTATTGCCACTGCGTCCGAAGGCGGATATTGAATTTAAAAACAAAAGTCTTACTGAGGTATACAAAACGCTCGAACAGGAATTCCACGTGCGCATATCTTATCCCGTTCCTGAAATCTCCGACCGCTATTTTACGGGAACCTTTAAACGCGACAGCTTAACGCTGGATAAGGTTATTCAGGAGTCCGCATTGCTGAATGACCTTAAAGTGGAAAGACGGGATGGCGATTATTACCTCAGCATAAAACAAAATACCCACGATAACCAAATTAAATAACCATTAAACATTGAGTAGTATGACAAAACATTTATCAGGAATGGCAAAAAGAGGGATTCAGCGAATACTTCTGGTTTGCTCCGTTGTCTTGTTGGCAAACGGAAGTGTAAGTGCCCAGCAGGGCGCTTCTGTAACCGGGGTGGTGAAAGATCCCAAGGGCGTTACGCTGCCCGGCGTTTCGGTACAAATTGAAAACAAAGCGGCCAATTTCAAGAGTACAGTGGCAACCAACGCCAACGGGATGTTTTCTGCCGCGGGGATACCTGCCGGAGGTGGATACACATTCACTTTCAGCTCTATCGGGTTTAAACCTAAAGTGCTGGAGAATTATACGATTAAACCCACAGACAAGTTATCCATTGCAGTAAGTCTGGAGGAGGATGCAACGATGCTGAGTGACGTCGTGATTACTGCACTCGGTATCAAGCGAAACAAGAAAGCCTTAGGCTACAGCATGGCAGAACTGAAGGGCAATGAGCTTACGCAGGGCAGTGAAGTGAACGTAGCCAATTCCCTATCCGGTAAAGTCTCTGGTGTTCAGGTAAGCCGTGCGTCCTCAGGCTCCGGAGGATCGTCAAAAGTAGTGATCAGGGGAAATAACTCCCTGATTGGAAACAGTCAGCCACTCTATGTGGTGGATGGTGTGCCGATCGACAACCAAAATATCGGTGCGGCGAGCAGCACCGGCGGAACTGATTACGGCGATGGAATTTCCAACATCAACCCGGATGACATTGAGACAATATCTGTGCTTAAAGGGCCGAATGCGGCTGCACTGTATGGGCAGCGTGGTAGTAATGGCGTAATTCTGATCACGACAAAAGCCGGTAAAGCCGGAAAGGGAATGAACATTCAGTTTCAGTCGGATTATTCAATGGGAACAGCTCTGGTGTCGCCTGACTTTCAGAACGAGTACGGACAGGGTCTGAACGGTGATTTTACCCACTTCAGAAAAGATGACGGCAGTATCGTCACCATGGCGCAGGCCGTTGCGGGCGGATTTACCGGAAGACCAAAGGTTAGTGGTGGCCGCGACAGGCTTACCCGTTCAAGCTGGGGTGCGAGAATGGAAGGCCAGACCTATGAAGATCAATGGGGTAACGTGCTTTCCTTTACACCACAGCCGGATACCTATACCGGATTCTTCCAAACGGAGCAACAACTTACGAACAATTTGAGCGTTGAAGGCGGGAATGAAAAAGTGAACTACAGGCTATCGTACAACAATACGTATGTAGATGGATATGTGCCAACCAACACGCTGCGCCGGAACAGTATCAATCTGCGTACCCAGGCAGCGATCACGGATAAATTCCACCTGGACGCCAAGCTGAACTATATTCTGCAGGATGCAGCCAACAGGCCTACGCTATCTGACGCCTCAGACAACCCGGCATACCTGCTGATCAGCCAGCCCAGAAGTATCCCGATGAGCGTTCTTGGTCAGTATGCCTGGACCGCTTCGGATGTAGCCGGACAGCTGGGGTACTCAAATCCTGTAGTCGGACTGGAAAAAACATATGCGACAAACAGCTCTACCGCTAATCCTTTCTGGACTATAAATAACACCAGGAACACCGACCACAGGGACCGCGTAATCGGTTTGTTAAGGTTATCTTACGACATTGCCCCCTGGTTGAAGTTGAGTTCTACAGCAGGGACCGACTTTTATACCGATCAGCGGTTGCGCTACCGGGCGGTAAACACTTACCAGAGTTTAAACCGTAGGGGAGACATGAGTGAGAACGTGATCCGCGTGCGGGAAGATAACTTCGACGTTTTGTTGAATAGTAATTTCAAGATTAAGGATGATTTCAGCATCACCCTGAACGCAGGTGCCAGTCACCTGAACCGTTCCCTGCGCCAGACGGGCAACACCGGGAACCAGTTCATTGTGCCTGACCTGTATGTCATCAACAATACCTTAACAAACTCCTATATTTTTGACCTGGTACAATCACAGATCAACTCGGTGTACAGTTCAGGTCAGATCAGCTATAAAGACTATTTGTTCCTGGATCTGTCGGCAAGAAACGACTGGTCGTCTACACTTTCAAAGAACAACAATTCCT
This sequence comes from Pedobacter sp., assembly GCA_045629455.1. Lineage (GTDB taxonomy): Bacteria > Bacteroidota > Bacteroidia > Sphingobacteriales > Sphingobacteriaceae > Pedobacter. Next base: position 27,163 of record JAZQRI010000022.1, read on the forward strand.
TCTTTTATCCGTCAGCAAGTGCGAGTTTCATTGCTTCTGACGCATTCAACTTTCAAAGCAATACCGTACGCTATTTAAAATTCAGGGGCTCTATTGCACAAGCGGGTAGTTCGGGGAATCCGTACCAGCTCACCGGTACATACAGCCTTGACCAGTATTCACACGGAGGTGTGCCTTTGGCATCTTTTACCTCCATCATCCCGGATAAAAATCTGAAAAACGAGTTAACAACTTCCGTTGAGTTCGGGTCTGACCTGGAGCTCTGGGGTGGCCGGCTCGGGTTTAGTTTCACGGTTTATCAGGCATCTACAAAAAATCAGATCCTTGATGTTCCGATTGCCCCATCGAGCTTGTTCAATACCATGCGTATCAATGCCGGCGAAATCCGGAATCGTGGTATAGAGCTCGCTTTAAATGCGACCCCCGTAAAAACAGCTTCTGGATTTACCTGGAAAACGACCTTCAACTTCAACAAGAACCAGAACAAAGTACTGTCGCTGACAGAGGGTGTGGATAGGTTCATCATGGGCTCCGACCGCGGGATCAATGTGGTTGCGGAAGTTGGCCGGCCATTTGGCGAGCTGATCGGGACGCAGTTTGCGTGGGTGAAAGATGAAAACGGAAACAGGCTGATCGACCCGGATACTGGGCTTCCGTTGCGCAGCACCGGACGTGTGGTTCAGAATATCGGTAATGCACAGCCGAAATGGTTGGGTGGTTTCTTCAACTCATTCACGTATAAAGGTCTGACCTTAAATGCGCTGATCGATATCCGCCAGGGCGGAATGATCTTCTCGCAAAGCAACAGGGAGGAAATCATTTACGGTACGACGAAGAAGACCCTTCAGGGAAGAGACGGCTCGTATGTGGCTTCTGGCATGGTTGCAAAAAAGAATGCAGACGGAAGCTGGTCAAGCACAGGTGTCGAAAATTCGAAGGGTGTGAAAGCACAGGATTACTGGAATCTGGTGGCCAGCGATAAAGAAGTGATGGTATCTGAGGAGATGCTGAACGATGCAAGCTATATCGCGATGCGTGAACTGAGCATTCGATATCAGCTGCCAACAAGATACATTCCGACATCAAAAATTAAAAATGTTGCTGTGGGTGTTTATGGCCGGAACTTGTTCTATTTCCAGCGCAAGACAGATGGTTTCTCTCCGGAATCCTCGTCGTTCAACACCTCAAATTCCTCCATCGGGATAGAGTCTACCTCCTTACCGATGCTTAGAAACATAGGCTTTAATTTAAGTGTAGCATTCTAGAACAGTCTTAAGTGTATCTGTATAAATATAAAACGATGAAAGAAATTATAAAAAAAGCGCTCTGCGGGTTAACCATGGTCATGGTCTTAAACTCCTGCACGAAGAATTTCGAGGAGCTGAATACACCGCCAACATCCGTAACGACAATAGATCCTGCGCTTATTTTCTCTAAAGTGCTGCGCGACGGTACCTTTGCAGAAGGAGGGGAGCTTCCAAACAACAAATTCGGATCCTGGATCCAACATTGGGCTGGGGGGCAGGTTGTCCCGGTATCCAGATATCTGGAGTCTTCTGAAGACCTCATCTGGGAGCAGCATTATTCGCTGATCAAAGACTTGAAACAAATCAGCTATGAGCTGCGCGGTAAAGAAACCGATCCCTCCGGCCGCTCAAAGCTGGCGATAGCGAAGATCTATGAAATCAGCATCTGGCAACGACTGACCGATCTTTTTGGTGATGTGCCCTACAGTCAGGTGACCAAGAACCCGGATGAGCTGCAGGTAACGCCTGCGTTTGATACACAGGAAAGCATCTATACTTCCCTTATTGCCGACTTAAACACCGCTCTTGCGCAGCTAACGGATGGTGACGAGAGCTATGGCAGTGCCGACTTCTTTTACAATGGAAATATCGCCAAGTGGCGGAAGTATGGAAATTCCCTGAAACTCCGTTTGGGGTTGAGGTTACGTTATGCCGATCCGGCACTTGCACGGACAACGGTAGAGTCGGCGATGTCACAGTCCCAATTGCTTTTTTCGGCAAATGCCGATAATGCTGCTGTGCCGACCTTCAACAATGCACAGCCGGTGAATTCGAACCCGATGTTGCGTCAGGTACTTACCGGAAGTTCAGATCTGCGTTACCTTGCAGATGCACTGGTCAGCCGGTTGAAGACGGATAACGACCCGCGGCTGCCGTTATTGGCCCAGCCAACGATCAACAGTGTGAAAGCAGGAGCACCGGATTATGCAGGCATTGGTGTTGCGTTAACGGATGCACAGCTTGCACAGGTTATCCGTGACAATTATTCAACCCCATCGTTGAACACCTGGTTCAGCTCCACCATACAGCCGATACCGACCTATGCATTAACCTATTCCGAAGTGTGCTTTTTCAAAGCAGAAGCAGCACTTCTGGGCTGGGGTGCCTCGGCAGCCGATGCAGAAGCATTCTTTAAGGCTGGAGTAAGTGCAGCCTTTCAGCTTGCACCATATTCCATAACTGCGGTGCCTGCAGATTACGAAAATACGGTGCTGTCTTTCGCCGGTTTGTCAGATGACCAAAAACTGGAGAAAATCATGACCCAGAAGTGGATTCACTTATTTGGGCGCAACTACGAGGCATTCTCAGAGTGGCGCAGAACCGGTTATCCGGTACTAACACCAGGAAGTAACCCCGGATCTACTGGCGGGCAGATACCGCGCCGTGCGATCTACTCCACAAGGGAATCACAACTGAACAATGCCAATTACCAGGCTGCGGTGGGGCGTTTATCCAATGGAGATTCGTTCCTTTCGAAAGTTTGGTGGGATAAGCGATAAGTAGTCGAAGTACACAATAGATAAATAGTTGAAGTAAACAACAAATAAAAGGGTCCGGAAGTTAATTCCGGACCCTTTTTATATTCGCCAGATATCGAACGTCGCAATTGAAAATCTTAGTTGCGCTTTTAAAGTATCTTAAAAGTCAGCGCGTGGTTTGTGGTTTTTTAATATGACGCGTTTAATGTGTCTTGATCCACTGCCCGAACTGATATCCGAGAAAAGCGATTTGCGTTAAGACAGCAACGGAGAATACGCCGAGTACAATCTGAAGCGCTGGGTTTGTGTTTGATGTTTTTTCGGCCATGGTTTAAAATTAAGAGGTGCTTTATTGAGTGTTGACGAATAGCAATATAGTTGTTTGTTCTTGGTTTTTGCTGATTTATAAACTTTTATGATGAATTATCGTTAATATCGATGAGCCTTCTGGTGTTCAGGAGGCGGTAAAATCAATACATATGGGCATCACATTAGATCTTGCAGAAAAGTTGTCGCGGGCGGCCAAAGAAAAAGCACAGGAAATAGGCGTTCCAATGAACATCGCCATTGTCGATGAAGGGGCAAACCTCGTCTCCTTTCACCGGATGGACAATGCCTGGTTGGGATCAATCGACATTGCAATCAAAAAAGCGAAGACGGCACGTTTCTTTGACATGGACTCCGGCGAAATTGGCAAGTTGTCGCAACCGGGCGGGCCATTGTACAACATCGAGCATTCTAATGGTGGATTGATCACCTTTCCCGGTGGTGTTGTTCTGCGGAACAGCGACGGTAAAATTGTCGGCGCTATTGGTGTATCAGGTGGCTCTGTGGAGCAGGATCACGAAGTAGCGGCTGCAGGATCATCCATGTGTTCGTCCATGATGTAACATAATTCCATGTAATTTTGTCACAACTAAAATTCATGGCACAATTTTTCGTAAATTTGCATGGTTAAACGGGGCTGACGTAGTTAATCAGACCTTTTTGACTTAATGTACTGGGGCCGTTTTGGATTTGACAGGGTGAAGCTAAGTATGTTAGCATGCAGTGCGTTGTACGGAGAGCACTTAAAAGAGAACGTTCACACTATAATTGGCGAAAATAACTACGCCTTAGCTGCCTAATTTAGAATTACGCAAGCTTTTGTTCCTCTAACTGCTGCATTGTTAGGTTAGAATCAGGAGCATCGAAATAACAATGCTGGCCATTGCAAGGTACGGTGCAGTGGCGAGATAAAGTACCTAAGGAGAAAGTCAAGGTAGGTTTCCGGCCCGGCTGATCCCGAAAATCAAATGGAAAATAAGCATGTAGAAGGCATAATTTATCGCACAACTGGACAAGGGTTCGAACCCCTTCGGCTCCACAAAAAGGGGATGATTGAAAAATCATCCCTTTCTTTTTGGTATAAACCACATAACCTTTCTCCATCATTGTACGGACCAACATAGTAGGGGTTCGATAAGATGGCATGTTTACCTGTCGCCATTTTCCTTGTTCTTTCTACACTTGATTAAATAGAAAGGGTAATTCTCTGTTACCTCCGTTACTTCAAAGAGACCCGAATTGCCGAATTCTTCTTCTATGGATTGCCTGTCATAAAAGAATATTTTCACTCCACCGAAAATTTCAAACGTGTCTTTGCTAACGTATGTTCCTTGTTTATAGGTTTTTGCTTCCTTCGTAATTGCGGTGAAAAGCATAAATCCATTTTCTTTTACTTGATTATAACAGTCTTTGATCAGCTTCTCTCTTTCATTTTTATCCAACAAGTAAATCAATCCATAACAAAATATGCCGTCATACAAGTTATTGTCAAAAGGCATATCGGTTACAGATCCATGATAGATGGTCAGATCGTTTGCGAAATATCTTTCGGCTAACTTGATCGCAGTTTGTGAAATTTCAATTCCAGTAACGTTCATGCCGTTCTCCTTGAAGATTTGAGCATTCCGTCCATAGCCAATTCCCGGGATAAGTACGTCTTTTACTTTGTTATCAACAAAGAAATCCTTTGCCACTACAGCAGATCTTGCAGGTTCAAAACCCCACATTTCTCCTTTGTCTTTAAATGCTTCTTCCCAAAACTGCTCCATGATCAGCGTGTTGTATTAAAATTGCTCGTTCGTCAGTTCTCCGTTCACCACTGCTCCGGCTAAGTTGCCACTATAAACCGCCTTGGCCACGGAACGCATCATACTCGAATTGTCGCCGCAAGCAAAGACATCCTGAACCGTTGTCTTCTGGAAAGCGTCAACTTTGATATGGCCGTCTTCAGTAATTTCGCAACCAAGAGAAGAGGGAATGTCCGACTGCTGCAAAAAAGGAATTGCAGCATATGCGACATCGAACGGCATTTTTGTATGATCATCGAAAACTACGCTGTGGATCTGCCCTTTTTCGTATTCGAATCTACTGATCTGTGTCTCCCTCACTTCTATATTGTGTTTTTTCAGCTTATCCCGCTGCGCTGAAGTAAAATCAGCTTTTCCATTGCTCAACATCGTAATGTTATCTGTCAGATTACTGACCAATGAAGCAAGATGGAATGCTCTTTCTCCGTTTGCAATAATTGCTGTGTTTTGCTTCCGGTACTCATAACCGTGACAGTAAGGGCAATGAACAATGGAGATGCCCCAGCATTCTGCGAATCCAGGTAGGTCTGGCATGATATCTTTTATACCGCTCGCAAAAATCAATTTGCTTGCTGTGAATGTATCGCCTGCATTTGTCGTTATTTCAAAGCCATCGGCTGTTCGCGTTCCGGCTAGAGCAAGTCCTTCGTAAAATTTCACAGTGTCATACGCTTCAACTTGCGCTCTGGCAAGCGTTGAAATCTCTTTTGGTGTTTTTCCGTCCTGTGTGAGGAAGTTGTGTGAATGTGGCGTCTGCCTGTTGCAGGGGAGGCCGCTGTCAATTACCAGAACCGCACGCAATGAACGTCCTAATGCCATGGCAGCAGACAGTCCTGCGTAACTTCCACCAATGATGATTGCTTCGTAATGTTTAGCGTTTTTCATACGACCGTGTTTGTAAACGCAGAGCGAAAGTTTGGGGTTGCGGATGCTGGCGTAACGCCATTATTTTGCAACTTCCTTTTTTCACCTGCATAGTCTACTGACAAAGGTAGCTGAAGTATACATTAATGCAACTTTGTCGCAATAATATTTATACCTAACTTTACGGAATGATGAAACGTAGGAATACGGCAACCCAGGAAGCTGTTTTGTCTGTATTGACAGGTAGAGGGAAGGCAATGAGCCAGGATGCTATTGTAAAACAGATGCAGGTTGATGCTGATCGCGCAACCATTTACAGAATATTAAACCGGTTTTGCGAAGATGAGATCGTCCATAAGATTGTTGCCGATGATGGGAAACAGTATTTTGCTGTTTGTGTAAAGTGTGACGATAGAGCTGTTCCCAGAAATCACTTTCATTTTCGCTGCACAAAATGCGAAACCATTGAGTGTCTTCCTGCGGGTGTGAAGTTTTCGGTTCCTGAAAAATATACCGTCCAGCAGATGAACTGTGTCCTTGTCGGTATTTGTAAAGAATGCGCCTAGTTACCGGGCTATTTATTCTCCTGCATTAATTTCTCAACCTCCGATTCTAATTTTGGTAACTGGTTCATAACTACACTCCAGATAACAATATTATTTACGTTGTCGTACGCGTGGATCACTTTGTTTCTAAGATCAACGATCTGCCTTGCGAATGAAATTTCAATAGCAGCATTAATTTTTAATAATTTGTTTACGGCTTCACCAACAATTTCAAGTTCACGTTCGACCGCCCTTCTTTTTGTTTTATTCTTTATGTACTCTTCAAGCACTCTACGTCCTTCGAGATGATCGTCAATAGACGAAATGGCAACAAGAATATCCGTTAAAAGTTTTTTTTCCTCAGTGGTCATAACACAGGGATCTTTTGCTTGTTGATACTTTGAAGTAAATAGGGGTTGGTTATTGTTTCTTCTGCCACGAGGTCTACATTTTTATTAAGTAGGCTCTGAAGTGCATAGATAAGCTGAAAATAATTTTCGCCATACGCTGTGTAATCAAGATCAGGTTTAAAAGTTACCATGAAGTCAATATCGCTATCATCCGTCATGGTTCCCTCTGCGGCACTGCCAAATAAATGAGCTCTAACGACGCCGTATTGTGTCATCAGGGCCCTGATCTGTGATAAATTCGATTTAACTAAGCTATTCATATTTATTATTGTAGCCGGGTATATTCAAATTTACGATTAATAGTATAAAACTACTAACCACCGAACAATATCAATGCCGGACAAGGGTTCGAACCCCTTCGGCTCCACTTAACCCAAATCAGATTGGCTGGTATACTTAAAAGTGCCAGCCAATTGTTGTTTAAAACTCTTTCTGTTCGTTTTATCAATACCACTATTTACCACCTTTTACCTACATTTACGAACACCATCCCGCACACTGGTCAAAATCAAAAACGAACACCATGAGATTATCTGTAAATGTACACTTATACATAGCAAAAAAGTATGCAAAGGATATGCACCCTATAATACTTCAGTATAGGATAAATGGTAAAGTAAAAAAGAAGGTGCTTGGTAAATGCACCAAATTGGATTGGGATGACGTCAAGAAAAGGGTTAATCAAAAAGCATATAATGCTTACGAGATCAACCACAACATAACTACAGAACTTGCTAAAGCTGAAAAAGGAGTTTATGCCGTTAAAAGTGGAGAAAGGCGACTGACAGATGTATTTATCGAAAAGAAAACATTTTCACTCAAACAGGCATTCGATGCGGAATATTTAAGACTTGAAAGGGAGTTTAAATCCGGGTATTACGACAAGTTGCTTGCGCTTGAGAAACAAATTAAAGACACGAGCATAGATATAACCGATATTGAAGAGAAATGGCTTGAGCAACTTATTTACACTCTAACAAGATTAGGTAACAGTGGTAATACAATCAAAAAGAAAATCAAACTCGTCCGGGGAATGATTTTAAGGTATTCAACTAAAGGCGTAACTAAAGAAGTAAAGGCGGTAACGGTAACGACACACAAGACGCTTAAACAGAAGTTAACGGCTGATGAGTTAACAAGGTTAGAGAATCTGCCATTACCTGACAATGATCTTTTGACTGCCGTTCGTGACCTGTTCTTATTACAGGTATATCTACGCGGCATAAGAGTTGGGGATCTATTACAGGCGTATCCAAGAGACTTCTTAGATGGGCGGTTTTCCTATTCAGCTGATAAGACCGGCAAATCAATGACCATTAAACTTGTTCCCCAGGCTCAGGCGATTGTTGCGAAATACATTGGGAAGCACGAACGATTGTTTCCATTTTTTAACTGGTCACCAAAAAAAGGGGTGAGTAAGTTTGATAATGAAAGATCCAGACTAAAACATAAAGAAACCTGTACCTCAGTTATAAACAAATACCTTAAAGTACTTGCTGTTATGGCTGAAATAAAAAAGCCTTTATCATCCCACATTGCCAGGCATACATTTGCTCGAATGGCTATTGACAAAATAAATAACCCAATGATCACAATGGAGTTATTAGGGCACAGCAGCCTGGCTGTGCATCAGCAATACCTTAACGATATTCGTAAAGACGATGTATTAGACGGTGCCGCTGATGATATCTTTGGCAGCTAGTGATGTTCCTTTAACTGACTCTCCAATTCCTTAATTTTTTCCTGCAATTCCCTCAACTCAATTTCTACTTTAGCCTGCTTAGCATTTTGTTGCCGCTGCGTATACTCCAGTCGAGCAATCTTGTCCTCCAGATCCTCATTCTTGCGTTTATGGGTATTAGGGACATATTCGGCTTCTCTAAGCTGATACCCGTTGCCAGATATAAGCCATTCAGGGTTTAGTTTATATACCTCCTGTAGCTTATTTATTAGTTTCATTGAAACTCCTCTTTGGCTATTTTCAATCATGGATATCATAGATTGGCTAATCTTTAGAGCTTTGGCGGCCTCAACCTGGTTGGTGTTGATGTACTT
>JAZQRI010000023.1:0-41253 GCA_045629455.1 Pedobacter sp.
CATTCTGGCTGCTGCGCCTGCAAGGAAATTAACAGATATTATGGCCGACCAGAACAGGTACATCTTTGCACAGAGCAATGACACCACAGCAGCCACAAGAAAGCAGCTGGATGACGCACTGGCACAGGTAGAGAAGTCGAGGATCTTTAAGGCCGGTGACATGAAGCCGGATTCGGTGGTACTCGGACTGCCGGTCGCTTACTGGATAGACCTGAACAACTACGACCAGGTAGCAACAGCGAAGAAGCTGTCTAAGCGCATTTTTATCGCCCAGGGCGGAAACGACTTTCAGATACCGGAAAGCGACTATAAACTGTGGAGCGCGGCATTGGCGAAGAAAAGCAGCGCAACGCTGAAATTCTACCCGGAACTAAATCACTTGCTGACGCCGCAAACGGAAAAAGGTACACCTAAACAATACCAGACGCCAGCGAATGTGTCTGAGGTCCTCATCACAGACATTGTAACCTGGATCAAAAGCAAATAGCATTACTGCCATCCCCCACCCAGGGCACGGTACAGATTAACCACCGCCTGCAGCTTTTGCAGGCGGTCATTTACACCACTCAGCTGTGCAGCCAGCAGACTTTGTTCCGAGGTCAGCACATCCGTATAATTGGTTGCAGAGCTATAGCGCAGCAACTCTTCCGTATAGGCCACAGACTTCTCCAGGGCATGGATCTGCTTCACCCTTGAATCTTCTTTACTTGTAGCAGCCTCGTACGCGTACAAGGCATTTGACACCTCCTGCCCGGCACTGAGCAAGGCAAATTGAAAGTCGTTGAAGGCCTGCACCTGGACCGACTGCGCGCGGGTAAGCCTCGCGCGGTTGGCGCCCTGCTGAAAGATCGGCTGCGTCAGTCCGCCTACTACGTTGTAAAAAATAGAGCTGTTGAAGAAATCTTTCAGCTTTAAGGTGGACAGTCCCCCGGTTGCCGTCAGGGTCAGGGCGGGATAGAAAAACGAGCGGGCGACATGCACATCTTCAAGCGATCTTCTGAATGCAAATTCTGCCGCTTGTACATCAGGCCGGTTTTGCAGCAACTGTGTCGGCACGCCGAGGGTAAGCGTTGCAAATGGCCGCTGGTCAGACAGTTTATTTCTTTTAATCTCCCCCGGCGCCCGCGCCAGCAGAATGCTGATTGCATTCTCCGTTTGCCGGATGTCCTGCTTCAAATCCGGTATGGATACTTCCGCATCGTAACGGTTCGCTTCACTTTGTACCACTGCCGCACCCGTGACTACAGCGCCTTCCTTCAGGGCCCTCATCGTTTCTACATTTTCGATTCGCTTTTTTAAGGTCAGCTCGGTAATCTCCAGCTGCCGGTCCAATGCCAGTAAAATGTAGTAGTTGTTGGCAATATCCGCTATAAGCTGCGTCTGAATGGCCCTGCGCGCCGCATCCGTTTGCAAATACGTATTCAGCGCCGATCGCTTTGCGCTGCTCAGTTTCCCCCATATATCTGCTTCCCAGGAGGTGCTCAGTTGTAAACGGTAGGTATTCGTAAGGGTGTTGATGTTTATGCCGCCGAAATTCAGACTCGCAACGGAATTCTTGTTCCTGGTCAGACTTGCGCCTGCATCCAGACTTGGAAACAAGGCCAGTCTATTCTGTTGCAAGGTCGCTTGCGCCTGTACGATGTTCTGTATTGCATTCTGCAGGTCGAGGTTACGATCCAGTCCTTCCTGCACAAGTTGTTTTAAGATGGGATCAGAAAACATGCTCTGCCAGGAACGCAGGGCGATAGAGGCGGTGTCTGTAGAGGTTTCCGCGCGATATAAGCCCTGGGTAAGCAGGTCCGGCCGCTCATAGGTTCTGTTCACCGAACAGGACGCAAGTGCCACGGCAACAACTGCAGCGCCAACAATCCCATTCCGATATCTCTTGTTCATTTTCAAGCTTCTTTTATTTACATTAAAACTGCTCATCTGCCCGAGTTAGGTTGTTCTGTCTGCACCCACTTCCTCATCCAGCTCATCATAATTCTTCGCCGGCCCACTGATCTTCTCCTGCAAAGACTGAAAGATCACGAACAACACCGGGATGACGAACACACCCAGTATCGTACCGACAAGCATGCCGCCTACGGCACCGGTTCCGATGGAACGGTTCCCAATGGCACCCGCACCGGACGCAAACATCAGTGGCACCAAGCCAAATATAAAGGCGAAGGAGGTCATGAGAATCGGCCGGAAACGGGCAACAGCACCTTCAATGGCTGCCTTGACGATGGGCATCCCGTTGCGCCTGCGCTCCAGCGCAAACTCTACGATCAGGATCCCGTTCTTCGCCAGTAGCCCAATTAACATGATCAGCGAGATCTGGAGGTAAATGTTACTGTTCAGGCCGAAAGCAATGGAGAACAGATAGGCCCCTGCCAAACCGAATGGCAAGGACAAGATCACCGCAAAAGGGAGGATATAACTTTCATACTGTGCACTCAGCAAGAAATACACAAAGATCAGGCAAAGGATAAAGATGAACACCGTCTGCCCGCCGGAAGCAAGCTCTTCGCGTGTTAAACCAGAGAAGTCGTACCCATAGCCTGCCGGCAAGGAAGCCGCAACTTCCTGAATGGCTTTTATCGCATCTCCGGAGCTGTAACCCGTGCTCGGTGAGCCCGTGATCGCAATTGAACTGAATAGATTGAACCTGGATATGGACTCCGGCCCATATACCCGCCGCATGGTGATGAACGTGGTTATTGGTGCCATGTGGCCCCCGGCTGTTCTTACAAATATTTTATTCAGGCTTTCGGGATTGGCACGGTAACGCGCATCCGCCTGAACCATGACCCGGTATTGCTTTCCAAACTTATTGAAATTCGAAGCATATAGCCCGCCGAAATAGCCTTGCATGGTTCCCAGAAGTGAACTTACGGACAAGCCCGCTTCCTTACATTTCTCGAGGTTTACATCCATCATGTACTGTGGAAAATTCGGGTTAAAGGAAGTTGTGGCAAACTGGATCTCCGGACGCTTGCTCAGCGCAGCAAGGAAGTTGGTGTTTACCTTGAAAAACGCTTCTGTGGAGTGGCCGCCCTGATCCTGCAGCTGCACCTCAAATCCGCCACTGCGGCCGAAACCAGAGATTGTTGGCGGCGCTACGAAAACAATGGACGCATCACGAAAGCCTCTGGTTTTGGCAATCATCTGCTCAATCACATCATCCACGTTCCCTTTCCGGTCGTTCCAGTTCTTCAGCTTGATGATAACCATGCTGTAAGCACTTCCCGCACCGGCCAAATGGTTCTGTCCGACGATACGCAGGGTGTTATTCACGGCCGGTATGGTGTGCGCAATGCTGTCCACCTGATTGGCTACCCTGGTGGTCCGTTCCATTGAAGAGGCTGGCGGCAGGCTGATGTGCGCATAAAAACTTCCAAGGTCCTCTTTTGGTACAAAGGACGAGGGCGTGGTTTTCATCATAAAAAACAATCCTCCGGCAAATAGCACGATCGATGCGATGGCCACCCATTTGCGGACGATCAGAAAGCGTACACCGCGCTTGTACTTATTGGTTACCGTGTTGAAGCCTGTATTGAAGGCCGTGTAGAAACGTTTGAGATAGGTCCGGTGCTGCTCGTCGTCTTCATGTGGTTTTAAGAAAAGCGCACACAATGCCGGGCTCAATGTTAAGGCATTGACCGCCGACAGGATGATCGCGACGGCCAGCGTAATACCAAACTGTTTATAGAAGACCCCGGTTGATCCGGTGATGAACGTTACTGGTATGAATACCGCAGCCATCACCAGCGTGATGGAAATGATCGCTCCCGATATTTCGTTCATTGCATCGATACTGGCCCGCCTCGCCGATTTGTATCCGTGATCAAGCTTCGAATGCACTGCTTCGACAACCACAATGGCATCATCCACCACAATACCAATGGCAAGCACCAATGCAAACAACGTAAGCAGATTGATGGTAAACCCAAAAAGATTGAGGAAGAAAAAGGTACCCACAATGGCTACCGGGACCGATATCGCAGGAATTAAGGTAGACCGGAAATCCTGGAGGAAGATGAAAACAACAATGAACACAAGGATGAAGGCTTCAATGAGGGTGTGGATAACCTTTTCAATAGAGGCATCCAGGTTTTCATTGATATCTACAAGTGTTACATACTCCACGCCTTTTGGAAAGTTCTTTGCCGCAGCGTCAATCAGCTTTTTAGACTCATTGATTACTTCGCGGGCATTGGAACCTGGCGTTTGACTAATTGCAATACCAACCGACTGCAGGCCGTTCGTCTCGTTGCTGGAGGTATAATCCAGGGCGCCGAGTTCCACTCTGGCAACATCCTGAAGCCGGAGCAGCTGCCCGTTATTTGCGGCTTTTACAACGATATTCTCAAATTCAGGAACAGTCGTTAAGCGACCCTTATATTTAATCACATACTGAAAAGACTGATCGCCGCTCTCCCCGAATTTACCGGGTGCGGCTTCGATGTTCTGTTCGGCCAATGCCGCAGAGACATCACTGGGCACCAAGCCGTATTGAGACATCACATCAGGCTTCAGCCAGATGCGCATGGAGTAATCCTTAGATCCAAATGCCCGTACTTCACCAACCCCGGTAACACGCTGGATTTGCGGGATGAGGTTGATCTTCGCATAGTTCTGCAAAAAGGTCTGATCGTAGGCTTTGTCGGTGCTGTAGACAGAAAACACAAGGAGGTTGGTACTCTGACTCTTTGTAACCGTCACCCCGGCCTGTGTAACTTCCTGCGGGAGCAGGCTGGTTGCCCGCGAGACGCGGTTCTGCACGTTCACAGCTGCCAAATCGGGGTCCGTTCCTACTTTGAAAAAGATGGTAATGTTTGCCGTTCCTTCGTTCGTTGCCGACGACGTCATGTAGGTCATGTTCTCCACGCCATTGATCTGCTCCTCGAGCGGCACGACAACGCTTTTCAAGACGACATCTGCGTTTGCCCCCGCATAGCTTGCTGACACCTGCACTGTTGGCGGTGCAATTTCCGGATATTGTGAAATGGGGAGGGCGATCAACCCCAGCAGTCCGAGGATAACGATGATCACTGAAATCACCGTGGAGAGTACCGGGCGCTCTATAAATCTTTTAAACATCCGCTACGTATTTAAGTCTGCATAAACATTCGCAGCGTCGACCTGTACTGGCTTAACCTGCGTACCATCTTCCAGGGAAGCCACACCTTCCAGAACAACCTTTTCACCTGCTTTCAAGCCATTCTCCACAACAAAGAATTTGCCTGCGGTATTTTCCATCACCTGGATGGCTGCATTGCGCGTTTTGTTGTTTGCGCCCAGCACCACAGCAAAGCGCTTGTCCTGAAGCTCAAATGTTGCACTCTGCGGGATCAGCAAGCCCCTTTTTACCACCGTGGGAATACGCACCATTGCGCTGCTTCCGCTCCGGATCACACCATCTGGATTGGGAAAGCGCGCCCGCACATTCACGGAGCCTGTAGCCGTGTTGATGAGCCCGTTCACCGTCTGAATCCGGCCCTGCTGGTTGTACAAACGCCCATCGGCGAGTACTAGCGATACTGGCGGGAGCTTCCGGATACGTTCTGCAAACGTGGCCCCGGAATTATCGTTGGTGAACTGTAAGAGTATTTTTTCATTAAATGCGAAGTAGGCGAACACATTCCCAATGCTGGAAACCGTCGTTAATGGCTCGGCATTGGAGCTGCTCACCAGGCTTCCAAGGCGGAAGGGTATGGAGCCGACAACCCCATCAACAGGGCTTTCCACGGAGGTATATCCCAGGTTGGTGCGCGCATTTGACAGCGCCGCCCGCGCCTGGGCCAGTGTGGCAAGACGCGTCCGGTACATGTTCTGCGCCGACTCCAGCTCGAACTTACTCACGATATCTTTCTCCACCAGGGGCCGCACTTTATTCACCGCCAGCTGTGCCTCGTTAACAGCTGCTTCGGCACTTTGGATGCTTGCAGAGGCCGTCCGAACCTCTTGCTCGTACTGCGGTGCATTGATTTTAAACAGCAGCTGCCCGCGTTTTACCACTGCACCCTCATCCACATAAATACGTTCAACGTACCCATCCACCCTCGGGCGGATTTCTATATTCTGCTGCCCCTGAATGCTGGCCGGATAATCTGTATATAGCGTAGCATCCCGCGGTTGAAGTTCCAGCACCTTATATTCCTTCACTTGACCGGCCGCAGCACCGGCCTTCGCCGGTTTACCGCTTTGATTGCCACAAGAGGTTAGCAGGGTACCTGCCAGTAAAAGATATGCCAGATGGAGGTTTGTTTTCATTTACGGAACGATGAAGGTTAATTTAAGATCGACTTTTCTGTTCACGCAATTTTGCAACCAACAAATTGATATCCTGAACTATTTTCCTGATTTACAATCCCTAAGGAGATCACACGCCAGAAATCAGCAGGAACAAAGAAGAATGCTCAATCTGAACGAAGAAAAGCCTGGTTGCAAATTAGGAATTTATCAGGCAGGAGAAGTCCCCGGCAGCGTATCAATTAGGTTACTATCTTGATTTTTGCATGCGAAGGTCCGCCACAATCAGGGCTGCTGTCCGTGCAGAGGCACCTGGAGCGCCCATGACTGCCGACAATGCATCGTAGTCCGCCAGCATCGTGCTGCGTGCAGGCCCGGAAAGCAGGCCTTCCAAAGCTGTAGAAAGCTGTGCGGTGTTGCAGTCCTCCTGGATAAGTTCCTGTACAACCCGCTTGTCCATAATTAAGTTCACCAGGGAGATGAACCTGATCTTGATCAGCATTCTTGCGATGCCGATGGAGATGCGACCGCCTTTATAAACAACCACCTGCGGTACATGAAACAGGGCAGTCTCCAGCGTTGCGGTTCCGGAAGCGACAACAGCGGCCTTTGCAACATGCAGTAGGTCGTATGTCTTTGCAAACACGAGTGTTACCGGCTTATCGCCTATAAATTGCGCATAGTAGGCGGCATCAAAGGTCGGCGCGGCAGCAACCACAAATTGCTGATCCGGAAACCGGTCGGTAAGGCTCAGCATTACCGGAAGCAGCCGTTCAATTTCCTGCTTACGGCTTCCAGGTAGTAATGCAACGATGTCCTTTTCCAGAATATCATGTTTCTTCCGGAACTCCGGATCGGGGCGGAACATCGAAATTTCATCCAGCAGGGGATTGCCAACATAGTCGATATCCATGTCCCAGCCTTTGTAAAAGGCAACTTCAAACGGAAGAATGCAGAACATCCTGTCGACAACCTTCTTTATTTTAAGCACCCGGCGCTGGTTCCAGGCCCACACTTTCGGAGAAATGTAATAGCACACGCGGATACCCTGTTGCTTCGCAAAGGCGGCAATCTTCAGATTGAAGCCCGGGAAATCGATTAGTACAAGCACGTCCGGCTGGTAGGTCAGGATGTCCTGCTTACACGTTTTCATGTTCTTCAAAATGGTACTCAGGTTCATGACCACTTCTGTGAAGCCCATAAAGGCCATGTCGGCATAATGCTTCACGAGTGTACCGCCCTCCTGCTTCATCTTATCGCCACCAAAGTACCTGAATTGCGCCTCCGGATCCTCAATTTTCAGTGCCTTCATCAGATTGGCACCATGCAAATCGCCAGACGCTTCTCCAGCTACCAGGTAATATTTCATTGTTGATTTACTTTATATAAGAAAAACGCAAAGGCCCACAGAAAGGTTGCACTTAGAACGCCCCTGCCCAGGCGCTCTTTATCCTGTCTGAAAAACACCTTCAACAAGATGGCATTCACGGCGATGCAACCAATGAGCAGGAGGTCTGCCTTTGCTAAAAAAGATACCTGGTGCATGATGAACCAGACGATCCCCACAAGTACGCCGGGAACAACCAGTCCGATTCCAAAGCCCAGGTAAACCGTATCATTAAGATCTTTAAACATCGAAAACAGCTTTAAACGTCGAAAGACCAGGAGTTTAAAACACCAATAGCATGATGTGCAGTCAAGTCAAACTGCACCGGCACGACAGACACGAATCCATTATCGAGTGCCCAGACGTCCGTGTCTTCGCCTTTATCTAAATTCTGGAATACGCCGGTAAGCCAGTAATATGGGCGCCCGTACGGATCATTTCTTTCGTCAAACTCCTCCGCCCATTTGGCATTCGCCTGGCGGCACACCTTTATACCTTTCAGGTTTGCGCCCTTCGGAAAGTTCACGTTTAGTAAGGTTGCAGGAGGTAAGCCATGTTGCAATACCTGTTCTGAGATGGTCTTAATGTACGGTTTGGTATGGCTGAAATCAGCTTCCTGCGAGAAGTCGTCCAGAGAAAAGCCAATCGAAGGGATCGACTCTATGGCACCCTCCACCGCAGCGGACATGGTTCCGGAATAGATCACATTGATCGAGTTGTTTAAACCATGGTTGATACCGGACACACATAGATCCGGCTTTTTACCTTTGAAGATTTTGTTTACCGCCAGCTTCACGCAATCTACCGGTGTGCCCGAACATTTGTACATTTCCACATCAGGATACAGGGCTACACGGTCGAAACGCAACGGCTTGCCAATGGTGATGGCATGTCCCATGCCGGACTGCGGCCCGTCGGGTGCAACAACCACCACATTTCCAATTTCCTGCATCACTTCAATCAGGTTTTTGATTCCTGGCGCAGTGATTCCGTCATCATTTACAACCAATATGTTGGGTTTACCTTGCTGTTTTTTCATCAGTATCTTATTTTTTAACGGTATTGAAGCTTTTAGCATTTCGGAGCCGCCATATCGCTTATAGCCTTGCCTGGAGTCATTTCATAAACGACCAGGCGCCATTTAAAGTGCTTTCAGACGGTCATCCGTAATCTTCGATAAAAGTACAAGAAAACAGCTGAATGTCTAGAACTAAAGCGTATTCCGATTATATTTGGATTTTACTACTCCTTACATGAAACACAAATTATTCGTTATAGCCGGTTTGCTTTTAACCGGCTCGGGTTTGATGGCGCAGACCAAGTACCAGTGGAAAAGCGCCACTTCTGCTGGATATACATACAAGTATGTGACCAACGATCCCATCAAAGCAAGGTTTTACACCCTCAAGAACGGTTTAACCATAATCCTCTCCAAAAATACGAAAGAGCCGAACATCGAGTTCCGCATGGCGGTACGGGCTGGAAGCAACACCGACCCGAAAACCCATACCGGGCTGGCCCATTATCTGGAGCACATGCTTTTTAAGGGGACAGACCGCTTTGGAACAACGGATTTCGCAAAAGAAAAACCTTATCTGGATAAAATAGATGCCTTGTACGAGCAGTACAATCAGACAACAGATACGCTGAAACGGAAGGAGATCTATGCGCAGATCGATAAAACATCAAGCGAAACCTCAAACATTTCCATTGCCAACGAGTACGACAAGATGATGAACAGCATCGGCGGGCAGTCTTCCAATGCACACACATCTGTTGAAGAAACGGTGTACAATGAAGATTTCCCTGCCAATGCAGTAGATAAGTTCCTGGCATTGCAGTCGGAACGCTTTCGCAATCCCATCCTCCGCATATTTCATACAGAACTCGAAGCCGTTTACGAGGAGAAGAACCGGAGCCTGGATAGTGATCCCTGGAAGTTATACGAGAATATGAGTGCAGCGCTTTTTCCGACCCACAATTACGGTCAGCAAACCACAATAGGAACCATCGAGCACCTTAAGAACCCTTCCCTGCTGGAGATCAAGAAGTACTATCAGAAATACTACGTACCGAACAACATGGCTGTAATGATGTCTGGAGATTTCAATCCGGACGAGCTGATTAAGAAGGTGGATCAGGCTTTTGCCTATTTGCAGCCTAAACCGGTGGAGTTGTACAATCCGGCACCTGAAAAGCCGCTTACGGCCATTCAGACGGTTGATGTTTACGGCCCAAGTGCGGAGAACATGATGATGTTCTATCGCGGTTATGCACAGCATACGCAGGAGAGCCTGATGCTGGACCTCATCTCGAGCATTTTATCCAATGGCAAAGCCGGCTTACTGGACATCAACCTCAACAAACAACAAAGAACACTCCGGTCTTCTGCAAGTTATGAGCAGATGAAAGACTACGGGATCTTTTTACTGACGGCACAACCCAAAGCGGGCCAGACTTTAGAAGAGGCCAAGAATCTTTTACTGGAACAAATAGGCCTGCTTAAAAAAGGACAATTTGATGAAAGCCTGATTAAAGCAACCGTTGCGAATACCAGACTCGCTTTATTGCAGGCTTCTGAAAACAACGTCTTCCGCGCGGGGACGGCAACGAATGAGTTTATTCTTAACCGCGGCACGGACTGGAACAAGTTCCTGAACGAAGAAGATGCCATGGCAAAGATCACAAAAGCGCAGGTTGTTGCTTTCGCCAACAAGTTCTTCATCGACAATTACGTTGTCGGATACAAGCACAAGGGCGAGGATAAAAACACTTTGAAGGTGGTGAAACCAGCAATTACCCCGATCAACCCAAATGCAAATGCAACGTCTGCATTTACCCAGAAGATCGTGGACATGCCGGTGAAACCTATTGCACCTAAGTTTCTGGACTACAAAAAAGACCTGACCTTTGGTAAGGCGGGTATTGCCGAGGTGATCACCGTTAAAAATGTAGACAACAGCTTGTTTCGTCTCTCCTATCGTTTCGATATGGGTACATACAACTATAAATTGCTGCCTTATGCGGCCGAGTACCTGAACTATTTGGGTACAGACAAATACACGGCAGAAGAAATCAGCAGAAAGTTCTACAACATTGCCTGTAACTACAGCATGAACGTAGCGAATGAGGTGGTGACTATCAATGTAAGTGGGCTGGATGAAAACTTCGACCAGGCCGTACGCTTGCTGGAAGAACTTCTTGCCAACTGCAAGCCCAACGAGCAGGCCTTAGCCGACTTGAAAAGCCGCATCCTGAAAAGCAGACAGAACACCAAAACGAATAAGGCCGCAATACTGAACGGCCTGGTTTCTTATGCGCAATATGGACCTAAAAACCCAACCAATAATGTACTGACAAATGATGAAGTAAATAAAATAACTTCTCAGGAGCTGATGTATATCTTTCACAACATCAACAATTACAAGCACACCATCAACTACTATGGGCCTAAAACGGCACCTGTATTTGAAGCGGAGATTGCGAAGATCCATGCTTTGCCTAAGGAATTTACGCCTGCGGCGGATCCGGTTAAGTATGAATACACCAACACAACAGCCAACCAGGTGCTGTTCGCCGACTACGACATGGTACAATCGGAAGTGAGATGGTTCCGCAATGATGGTAAATACGACCCCGTAATGTCGGCCAACGTGGAGCTCTTTAACAGCTATTTTGGCGGCGGCATGGGCTCAGTGGTTTTCCAAACCATTCGGGAATCCAAGGCACTGGCCTATTCTACCTTTGCATCTTACATCACGCCGGATTCCAAGGAGAAACAGTATGGCATGATGGCCTATGTAGGCAGCCAGGCAGATAAAATGAATGATGCCGTAGCCGGCATGAATGAGTTATTGAATGATCTGCCGGAGCTGCAGAGATCTTTTGAGGGTTCCAAAAGCAATGCACTAAACGCCATTGAAACCGAGCGAATCACCAAAGACGGGATCATCTACCGTTACTTCCAGGATAAAAAACTCGGACTGGATCAGGATTCAAGAATTGCTAAATACGACGTACTTAAGTCGCTGACATTTGCCGATTTGAAGAAATTCCACGCCAACCATGTCGCAAATAAAGCTTACAATTACTGTATCGTTGCATCGGAAAAGAATGTGAAACTGGAGGACATGCAGAAGTTCGGTACCGTGACCAAGCTGACACTGGAGCAAATCTTCGGATATTAAATAAAGCGCCGAAAGGTGGATACACAGCTTTTTTTTATGTAGTTGTCCGTATGTTTACTGTCCGGAGACACCCCCCATTGCCAAGAGATTGTCCATGGTCGGATTTACACTTCCACCACGTTTTTCGAGCGTTACCGCAAAAGCCTGCGCTTTTGAAATTTCCTTCATAATCACCAGCATCTCTGTAGAATCCGGCTTCATATCGAACACACCGAGGTTAACCGGCTTGCCTTGTACCATGGCCCATAGCTGATATTGGTGCTCCTCATCGTTGGCCGGCAGGGCCATCCTGGATTTATCTACAACAACATCCTCACTTTTCCTGTTCCAATAAACCGTCATTCCAGAATTAGGAGAACCTTTCGTACCTGCAAGTTTCACCACAGCCCAGTTCGGATCATTAATCATGTCGGCAACTTTCTGGAGCTCTGAACTGGTTTTTTGCAGATAATTTGCCCGGGTTGCAAGACGGTCCTTTTCTGTTCTAAGGCTGATCAGCTGTGTTTCCGCTTTATCAAGCTTGCTATTCACGGAAACCAAGGCTACAATACTCACGGCCAGCAAGGCAACGCAAGCAGCCAACGCATATTGGAGCCTTCGCAGTTTGGCTTGTGAGGTCATCGTGGTTTCGAAGGCAACTTCGTTGTAGCGCAAGTGTTCCTTAGTGGGCGCAAATTCCGTTGAAGATGGGGAACCCTTCAACGATGATGATGCTTTGGAATCCAACGTTTCCGTGGTGGTCGGTACTCCCGCAAGCATTTCCAGTAGGTTATGGAGTGGCTTTTCAGATGGCTCAATCGCGTTGTTCAGGGCAGATTTTTCCAGCGCCATTTCAATAGCCGTGATTTCCATGCGCACCTCCTCAAAGGCAGCAGCCATCCTTTCGACCTCCAGCCGCTCAGCCGCAGTCAGCTCCCCAAGAACATACAGCTCAAGAATTCCCGATTCAATATATGCCTTTGCGTCTTCCACCTAATTAAATTGTTTTCTTAGTTCAACAATCGCCATCCTGATTCTCGTTTTAACCGTCCCCAACGGTAAATTTAGCGCTTCTGCAGCTTCCACATGCGTTAAGCCGCCGTAATATACCATTTCCAGCACACTGGAGAGTTCAGGTTTCAACCCCGTTACAAGATCGCGCAATCCCAGCAGCTCAATATTTAAACTGAGCTTCTTTTGACTGTCCACGAAATCTACGTTATTTTCAATATCCTGGTTTTTTCCGTTGTTTTTAAAGTCTTTGGACCGCAATTTATCGATTGACAGGTTGCGCGCAATATTTACCATCCAGGTAAACAGGCGTCCTTTCGAGCTTTCATACTTGTCTGCAGAATTCCAGATTTTTATAAATGTTTCCTGTAGAATGTCTTCCGCGATTTCTGTATGCTGTACAATTCTGGTGATCACGCCGAGCAGTGCCCCGGCATACATGTCGTACAGCGCCTTTATGGCTACAGTCTCCTGGCTTTTGAGTGCTCTGACCAGTTCATCTTCTGAAAGTTTAATTTTTCCGGATGTTTCCAATTCTACGTGGTATGCTGAGCAATGACAACAAGGATAGCTAACATTTTGTTTGGTGGTCGCAATGACCACCTGCAGTCGGATATCCGGCACTAATCTTCAAGCAAGTTACATCCTGTCTTCAACCAAGTTACATCATAAACGGCAAGGGCAATTAAATATTTTCAAAACCAAGATCCGCAAATCGACAGTATTCGTTTATCCTTCCAACAACAACCTATAAACCTTTCAAAATGAAAAACTTACAAAAACCAGATGACCTCATGTTATCCCGGGTACAACGGCGCTCCTTTTTAAAGTATGCCGGAGCCGGAGCAGCAAGTGTTGCTTTACTTGCTGCAGGATGTAAAAAGTCGGAAATGACGAACGAGAAAGTTGGCGTGTACATCGGGAATGGCGATATCGGCATCCTGAATTACGCGTATGCTTTGGAACAGCTCGAAGCTGCCTTCTACACCCAGGTAATTGCCACCCCCTACTCCGGCATGACGGAGGTAGAGAAATCGTTTCTTACGGAAATACGCGATCATGAAATCGCACATCGTGAATTCTTTAAAGCGGCACTGTCAACCTCGGCGATTCCTGCTTTGGAGGTAGACTTTTCCTCGATTGATTTCACCAGCAGAAACAGTGTACTCGGTACAGCAATGGCGTTTGAAGACCTTGGCGTCACCGCCTATGACGGTGTTGGCTACTTGCTAAAAAGTGCCGATTACCTGCTGTTAGCCGGCAAAATTGTGTCTGTGGAGGCACGTCATGCGGCTTTGATACGCGAGCTGATTTCTCCAAATACATTCTTGGGCGATCAGGTTGACATGAGTTCTGTAAATATTTCCCACACACCTGTGGAAGTCTTGAAAATTGCAGGAAAATACCTAAAAACAGAGCTTAACATCGAAGGTTTACATCTTAACTAGAAATCATGAACATTATTAATCTAATAGAAGAAATAGAGAAAGTAGACGCCGATGTTTACGAACGTTTAAGTCCGCGCAGAACAGCTATGAAAGACTTTTTTAGCTTCGGATCAAAGGTGGCACTCGCGGCTATGCCCCTGGCACTCGGTTCCATGTTTAAAAAGGCGTACGGCCAAACCGTCCCTTCTCCTGTCGTTGACGTGCTGCAATATGCGTTAACGCTGGAACATTTTGAATATAATTTCTACCTTAAGGGGTGTGACAAAGCACCGATAAAAGCTGCAGATCAGGCCGCGCTGCAAGCCATCCGTGACAGTGAAGGTAAACATGTTACCTTTTTGCAAAAAGTAATTGCTGCTGCGGGAGCGAAACCAGTTGACGCTAAGGCGACCTACGACTTTACTGCAGCCGGCACTTTCCCTTCCGTTTTTTCTGATTATGCCACTTTCCTGGCCGTAGCACAGGTTTTGGAAGATACCGGCGTCCGGGCGTATAAAGGACGTGCCGGTGAATTGTTGGGCCAGCAGGTGTACCTCACTGCTGCCCTGGGCATACATGCGGTGGAAGCCCGGCATGCTGCAAAAATCAGGTATATGCGCCGGATGAATGGTTTCGCCCCGGCGAATAAGCCGTACATCACAGGCGGCAATGACACCGGCATTGGAGCGGTAAATGGAAACTATGCCGGAGAGGAAAATGTAACTCAAGGTGGCGTAAACATCACCAGCCTGCAGGGATTGTCTGGCAATATTTCTGTTGCCACCGCAACGGAATCTTTCGATGAACCGCTAACTGCTGCG
Organism: Pedobacter sp.; assembly: GCA_045629455.1. Taxonomy (GTDB): domain Bacteria; phylum Bacteroidota; class Bacteroidia; order Sphingobacteriales; family Sphingobacteriaceae; genus Pedobacter. The sequence goes on from JAZQRI010000023.1 coordinate 15,053, forward strand.
CAGGTCTTAGCACTGGTCGCACCCTTTGGTGTTTCTTAAACTCAGGTAAGCGCAATGCTCTAAATCGTCTTTTCGTTAAGCACCTTGCGAATTTAAAGAGCCCGTATTCTTTTTAGACTACGGGCTCTTTTTAGCTGGGATTAATCTCCCTGGATTCATGAACGCCATTTAAGGCCACACAGACAAGGGATAAACTACCCTATAAAACATTATCCACAAAAAAACCCGGGTGCCGATATTGGAATTTTTTCCTTCATCAACACCCGGGTATTTGGCTATGAATTTACAATGACTTCAACCAATCTACAACCTCTTCCCTGGTTTTACCAGTTTTCTGCTGCAGTTTGCCATAAAGTTCATCGCCTTTTCCATCTTCATATTGTAAATCATCTTCGGTAAGGTCGCCATAAGCTTGTTTCACTTTACCTTTTAACTCGTTCCATTTTCCTTTTAATTCTAACTCATCCATGATTTCTATGTTTAAATGAACTATTCGTATTTATACTGGAAAGAACAGATGGAAATACATTTTGTTTGAAAATTATAGGTTTTTAGCGCCTTCCAGGATCTCATCAACCACTCCCGGATCCATTAACGTAGATGTATCGCCAAGGTTGGACGTATCTCCTTCAGCAATTTTCCGTAAGATCCTGCGCATAATTTTACCAGACCTGGTTTTTGGTAATCCACTGACAAAAAGGATCTTATCTGGTTTGGCTATCGCCCCGATAACCCTTGTTACCGTTTGCAGCAGGTCTTTCTTGGTAAGGTCTGTTTCCCCATGGTGATTAGGGAAAATTACGAAAGCGTAAATGCCCTGTCCCTTTACATCATGCGGATACCCTACCACAGCACTTTCCACTACGCCGGTGTGCATGTTAATGGCATTTTCCACCTCCGCCGTACCGATACGGTGTCCTGAAACGTTGATCACATCATCCACCCTTCCGGTGATTTTATAGTAACCATCCTCGTCGCGCATGCAACCATCACCAGTGAAATACAAGTCCTTATAAGTAGAGAAATACGTTAAGCGGCAACGTTCATGATCTCCGTAGGTGGTGCGAAGGATACCCGGCCAAGGGAACTTGATACACAGGTTTCCGGAAACACCATTACCTTCAATTTCATTGCCAGCCTCATCTACCAGTACGGGTTGTATACCCGGTAATGGTAAAGTGGCGTAGCTGGGCTTGGTTGGGGTGACAAAAGCAATCGGCGAGATCATCAATCCGCCCGTTTCCGTTTGCCACCAGGTATCCACAATCGGGCACCGCTCCTGACCGATTTCCTCATTGAACCAGTGCCATGCTTCCTCATTGATGGGCTCACCGACCGATCCAAGTACCCTTAGGCTACTGAGGTCATGTCCTTCTATGGGCTCGGTGCCAAAGCTCATTAGCGAGCGGATAGCCGTTGGTGCCGTATATAATATGTTAACTTTATGCTTTTCTACGATCTGCCACAGTCGGGAAGCATCCGGATAGGTTGGAATGCCTTCAAACATCAGTGAAGTAGCACCCTGAGACAATGGTCCGTAAACAATGTAGGAGTGGCCAGTGATCCAGCCGATATCTGCCGTGCAGAAGAACACCTCGTCTGGCTGATAGTTGAATACGTTGGTAAACGTGTATCCGGTGTACACCATATATCCGCCCACAGTATGCACTACGCCTTTTGGTTTTCCGGTGGATCCAGAGGTGTACAGGATGAAAAGGATATCTTCTGCATCCATCTCCACAGCAGGACATTCCGTACCAACAAGCTTAAGCTCATCCTCCCACCACACATCGCGACCTTTAATCATGGATACCGGAGTACGGGTATTGGTTAGAACGATTACCTTCTCTACGGTTGGGCAGCCGATCAGGGCGTCGTCAATAACTTCCTTTAGCTGGATCTGCTTGCCGCCCCTGAATGCGCCATCGGCTGTGATAACCACCTCGCAGGAGGCGTCATTGATGCGGTCTGCAATGGACCGTGCAGAGAAACCGCCGAAGATCACCGAGTGTATGGCACCGATCCGGGCACAGGCCAGAACCGCAACGGCAAGCTCGGGAACCATAGGCATATATATACAAATGCGGTCGCCCTTGTCTACGCCATTCTTTTTTAACACGTTGGCAAAACGGCAAACCTGCTCATGCAGAATCTTGTAGCTTAAAGTAATGGTGTCTTTTTCCGGGTCATTCGGCTCCCAGATAATAGCGGGTTTATCCCCGTTTTTCTCCAGGTGCCTGTCCAGGCAATTCTCGGTAATGTTCAGCTTGGCACCTTCAAACCACTTGATTTTAGGTTCTGAGAAGTTCCAGGATAGCACGGAATCCCACTTTTTTCTCCATAGGAAATTATCAGCAATACTCGCCCAGAACTCCTCTGGCTGTTCAACACTTTGTTTGTAAACGTCCTTGTACTCTTCTAAAGATTTAATTTGCATTATAGTTTATATTTATTGGTCGATCGAAAACCAAATATAACTTTTATATCTATTTTCCTTAGAATTTTACGCCCTGTAATCCGGGCGTAACAATAATTTTAGGATAGTCACCTCGAAAGCAATGGACTTCAGGAGTTGATATGCAGGTATGATGTAAAGATCTGATGCGTTTACCCTGGATTTAATTTGTTACAAGAATTCCCAACTTCAGTCGCTTGAGCATCGAGCCCCTTGTCACCGTCCGACCTAAGGTTTCGCAACTAATCTTTATTTCCAGGAGCTTAACAATATAAAGGAGGAAATGAAAACAGCAGGATGCAGTTAGATGCCGACTTCCCGGAGGTTAAAGAAGTCAAATTCCAGCGGGATTAATGCCGTAAAAACCAATCCCAATGCTAAGGGTACTTTGACAGGAAAAATGTTTTTGTGGGCGTAAGTAATTCAAAGTATAACATATGGCAACCAACATGAAGAAAATAAGGAGGAGCCGTGAATGAAAACCATCGCAGTAATGGCAATCACTTTCAAATTATCGGCAGCTGCGAGACGGTTTTCTACTTTTATATCCATCTATTTATTGACAACACATATTTATATAATTGAACATAAAGTATTTAGATGTGTCTTTCAACGTTAAATTGTCTGATTGGAATTCCTGTTTTTGTGCACTTGTTATTGTTGTACTAAGCACTGATTGTGTGACCGTGTAATTTCTTACACGTATTAGCGTTAAACCTATAAATTAAGTTTTACCACAATAAAGATGAATCAGGTAGATTGAATGCAGGCGCCACAAAACGTGCTAGTATCAACGATTCAAGGAAAGGTTAGTTTCTTAAAAGATAATACCTTTCTCAATTCTAATGTAATCAACTTTTGCGAATGCTAGCTACAGTATGCGATAGCCGCGCTGATTTCCGCAAACGGACCAGTCTGACCGTGCATTAATAAGGATTTGATTATCTTTGTCTAAGGATTTGCAAGGCCGGAGAAAACAGCATCAAAATAATTTTAAAAATATTGGGCACCTGCTTGATGCTTCGAAATATTTTTATGATATTTGCACACTCTTAAAAAAATTAAGCGACTTATAATTAACACTATATTTAAAGGCATGTCAAGAGTTTGTGATTTAACCGGAAAGATGGCAATGAGTGGTTTTAACGTTTCTCACTCAAACGTTAAAACTAAACGTAAGTTTTATCCCAACTTACAACTTCAGAAATTTTATATTCCTGATGAGGATCGTTGGATAACACTGAAAGTATCTACTTCAGCTATAAAAACCATCAATAAAATTGGTATTACTGAAGCCATCAATCGCTTCATGAAAAAAGGATATTTGTAAAAAACATTGGCCGATGTGAAATCGGCTTAAATTAAAATAAAATGGCAAAGAAAGGTAACAGAGTACAAGTTATTCTAGAGTGTACTGAACATAAAACTAGTGGCATGCCGGGTATGTCTAGGTATATTTCTACCAAAAACCGTAAGAACACTACGGAGAGATTAGAATTGAAGAAATTCAATCCGATTTTGAAGAAAGTAACCGTACACAAAGAAATTAAATAATACATTAAGTATTTACTAAATACAATCTATTTAGATCATGGCAAAAAAGGTAGTTGCAACCCTTAAGACGGGTAAAGGAAAAGAATATTCAAAAGTTATCACGATGACTAAGTCACCAGTAACAGGTGCATATTCTTTCAAAGAAATCATCGTTCACAACGATCACGTAAAAGATGCGATTACTGCACCTCAGGCAGGTAAGTAATTATATTATCTAATCATATTAGAGCCGTCCCTATTCACTGGGAGGGCTTTTTTTATTTTTTATAAATTCAAATGGGTCTATTCGATTTTTTTAAGAAAAAAGAAGCTGCTCCCGAAGCACAGGTTGCTTTGGACAAGGGATTAGAGAAAACCAAGGAAGGCTTTTTGAGTAAAATCACCAAAGCGGTAGCTGGGAAATCTACCGTGGATGACGACGTACTCGACAACCTGGAAGAAGTGCTGGTCACTTCTGATGTCGGCGTAACCACCACACTTAAGATCATTGAGCGCATACAGAACCGGGTAGCCAGGGACAAGTACATGTCGACCTCTGAGCTGCACCGTCTGCTCCGTGATGAAATCCAGCTTCTTCTTGCAGAAAACAATAGCAACGACTTCCGCAACTTCGAATACGGACAGCATAAGCCCTATGTGATCATGGTTGTTGGCGTGAACGGTGTGGGTAAAACGACCACCATCGGCAAGCTTGCCCATAAGCTGAAAGCAGAAAACCTGAAAGTAGTTCTTGGTGCGGCAGATACATTCCGGGCGGCAGCTGTAGAACAGATCAAGCTCTGGGGAGAACGTGTTGGCGTACGGGTGGTGGCGCAGGCCATGGGCTCTGACCCTGCCTCTGTTGCGTTCGACACCCTGCAATCTGCTGTGGCCAACAATGAGGACGTGGTTATCATCGATACCGCCGGACGGCTGCACAATAAAATCGGCCTGATGAATGAACTGGGTAAGATTAAAAATGTGATGCAGAAGGTTATTCCAAATGCACCGCATGAGATTCTGCTCGTACTGGACGGATCTACCGGACAGAATGCATTTGAACAATGCAAGCAATTTACCGAAGCCACTGACGTTAATGCACTGGCGATAACCAAACTTGATGGTACCGCTAAAGGTGGTGTCGTGATTGGAATATCAGACCAGTTTAAAATACCTGTTAAATATATCGGCGTAGGCGAAGGTGTAAATGACCTTCAGCTCTTCGACAAAAAAGCTTTTGTAGACAGCTTATTCAATTAAATTGAATCTACAGCAATACCCCTGAAATACACAACATGAATACAAAGATCGTTTCCAAAATAAAACCCATTGTAAAGCCTAAGGTGAATGTCATCACGCTGGGTTGCTCCAAAAACCTGTATGATTCTGAAGTTTTAATGGGTCAGCTACGCGGCAACCAGATGGATGTGGTTCATGAATCTGACCAGATCAACAACAACGATATTGTTGTCATCAATACCTGCGGTTTTATTGATAACGCCAAGCAGGAATCAATCGACACCATACTCCAATACAGCCAGCTTAAAGACGAAGGTAAGGTTGGAAAAGTCATCGTTACGGGATGTCTTTCCGAGCGCTATAAGCCGGAGCTGGAATCGGAAATCACCAATGTGGATGCCTTCTTCGGCACCAACGACCTGAATAATATCCTGCACTCGTTGGGTGCCAACTATAAACATGAGTTGATCGGCGAACGCCTGCTGACTACCCCCTCTCACTTCGCTTATTTCAAAATTGCAGAAGGCTGTAACCGCCCCTGCTCTTTCTGTGCCATCCCATTGATGCGTGGAAAACACGTCTCCAGGGACATGCAGGAGCTGGTAAATGAAGCGAAGATCCTCGCGGCCAATGGCACCAAAGAACTGATCTTAATTGCACAGGACCTTACCTACTACGGATTGGATATTTATGGAAAGCGTAACCTTGACGAGTTGTTGAGACGCCTTTCTGATGTTCCCGGAATTGAATGGATCCGTCTGCAATATGCGTACCCTTCTGGTTTCCCAATGGAAATTCTGGATGCGATGAACGAGCGCGAGAACATATGCAAATACCTGGATATGCCTTTACAGCACATCACAGATCGCATGCTTAAATCCATGCGCCGCGGAATCACAAAGCAAAAAAGCATTGATATCGTGAATCAGATCCGTGATAAGGTACCTGGAATCGCCATGCGTACCACCTTGATTACCGGATATCCGGGAGAAACGGAAGCCGACTTCGAGGAGATGTTGAACTGGGTTGAAGATACCCGTTTTGACCGCCTCGGCTGCTTTACCTACTCACACGAAGAAAAAACACATGCGCACAATCTGGTGGATGACGTACCAGAAGAAGTAAAACAGGAACGTGTAGACGCCATTATGGAACTGCAGCAAGGGATTTCTTTTGACATCAATCAGGAGAAAGTAGGCAATACCTATAAGGTGCTGATCGACCGCAAGGAAGGCGGTTATTTTATTGGCCGCACCGAATTTGATTCTCCGGAAGTAGATAATGAAGTGCTGATTGAAGCTGCAACCTGCTATGCCGCCAATGGCAGCTTTGTGCAGGTAAAAATCGACCGCGCAGAAGATTTCGACCTCTATGGACAGATTGTAAAATAAAAGTGGCGCGTTAAGCTTCTTGATATAATAATTTAACTTAGTGCCGATGCAGGCAAAATATATATCTTACCAGGAGACCCAGTCGTTTTCACAAATTGTTCTGGACTATATCAGCCAGAAAGAGACGCTGAAAAGCTTTTATCACTACGCACCTGACTTTAAGGGATTTGAAACTGCAATTGGGCAACGGAAGGTTCTCACCGACCGTGCTGTGCTGGTAGAGGTGCTGAAGCAGCAGTATGCTGCTTTAAATTCAGCTCCTCAAGTGACAACCAACATTGAGTTGCTGGCTGATTCTAAAACATTTACCATCACCACGGGGCACCAGCTGAATATCTTCACAGGACCGCTCTATTTTATCTATAAGATCGTTACAGCCATTAATCTGGCAAAAAATTTAAAGAAACAGTTTCCGGATTACAACTTTGTTCCTGTCTACTGGATGGCCACCGAAGATCATGATTTTGAGGAAATCAATCATGTGAAGGTAGAAGACCGCATGTTGACCTGGGATACTGCTGCCGCCGGTGCCACCGGACGCATTTCTACCAGCGACTTCAAGCCGGTTCTTGCCAGCTACCAGGGTTATCTCGGCATTGGCGAACATGCTGAAAAGCTATCCAGCCTGGTGGAAAAGGCATATACTGGCAACAAAAATCTTGCGGACGCCACACGCCAGCTGGTAGATGGATTGTTCGGAAAAGAAGGCCTCGTGTGTATTGATGCAGATGAGCCACAATTAAAAAAGCAGTTCCGTGACGTGATCCTTAAGGATATTACGGCACAAAATAGCCACCAGCACATTCAGAACAGCAATTCCGCATTGGAAGCCGCCGGCTACAAACCACAGGTCAACCCAAGGGAGATTAACTTCTTCTACATGACCGACGGCCTCCGTGAGCGCATTACTTCGGAGAATGGGACATATCAGGTCCTGAATACATCCCTAACTTTTACACAAGAGGCTCTGGAAGCAGAGATTGATAACTTTCCGGAACGCTTTAGCCCAAATGTGGTCATGCGTCCGGTGTATCAGGAGATCATACTGCCCAACCTCGCGTATATCGGCGGCGGCGCGGAAGTGACGTACTGGTTGCAGCTGAAGGCGAACTTCGATTTCTATTCCATACCCTACCCCGTTTTGGTTCTGAGGAATTCTGCCTTGGTAATTGATAAGCGGAGTGAGCGTAAGATGCAGATCCTGGGCATCAGCCATAGGGGCTTATTTAAGCAGAACGAGGTCCTGAAGAACGAATGGATCAAAACGCATGTGAACAACATCACGCTGGACGATGAGGAGCGCGCAGTACGGGCCGTTTTCGATCAGATCAAGCTAAATGCCTACAAAATAGACAAAACGCTTTCCCAATCCGCAGACGCAGCAAAAACCCGGGCATTGAAGCTGATCGCAAGCCTGGAAAAGAAGATGCTGCGCGCGGAAAAACATAAACATGAAACATCTTTAAGCCAGATTGACGGACTAAAAGCCAAGCTTTTCCCGTCTGGTGTATTGCAGGAACGTGTGCTGAATATCGCACCCCTATACGTCCTTTACGGAGATGATTTTATCGATTCCCTGCTGGCCACCTTCCGGCCATTGGACCACCAGTTTACCATATTATTTGCATAAAAGAACTAAAGATGAATTTTCTTACCATCCAGGAGCAACGGCTTAGAAGTTTTACAGAGCAGGTGTTTCTGAAAATGGGTTGTCCGCCTGAGGATGCCAGACTTGCTGCTGATGTTTTACTGCGTTCAGACCTGAGGGGCATAGACTCCCACGGTGTGGCACGTTTGACGGGCTATGTAAGGCTTTGGGAGAAGAAAAGAATCAATGCAACACCGGTTGTCAGGATCGTTCATGAAACCGCAACTACGGCAACGGTGGATGGTGACGCGGGTTTGGGGCTTGTGGTGGCTCCCTTTGCCATGCAAGTAGCCATAGAAAAAGCCAGGATTTATGGAAGCGGATGGGTGTCGGTCAAGAACTCCAACCATTTTGGTATTGCCGGGTATCATTCCCTCCTTGCTGTCGAACACGACATGATCGGCATCAGCATGACTAACGCCAGCCCCCTGGTGGCGCCAACCTACGCCAATGAACGTCTGTTGGGCACCAACCCGATGTGTTATGCATTTCCTGCTGGCAAGTACCCACCCGTGGTCGTAGATATGGCCACTGCAGCAGCGGCAAATGGCAAGCTGGAGATTGCGCAACGCGCAAATTTGCCTGTTCCGGAAGGTTGGGTACAGGATAAGAATGGCAATCCGTCCACCGATCCTCATGAACTTAAAGCGGGTGGTTCTTTGCTTCCGCTAGGCGGCGATAAAGACCACGGCAGCCATAAAGGTTATGGCCTGGGCGCTACTGTCGATATCCTGTCTGCAGTATTGTCTGGTGCAAATTATGGCCCCTGGGTCCCTCCTTTTGTAGCGTTTTTAGATCCGCCAACAGATCCGGTGGGTGAAGGGATCGGGCACTTCTTCGGTGCCATGCGCGTAGACGGGTTCCGCCCTGCGGCCGATTTCAAAGACCACCTCGACAATTGGATCGAGCGCTTTCAAAATGCAGCCACTGTAGATCCCGAAAAGAAGGTTATTATCCCGGGAGAACCGGAGTATGCCTTCGAAAAGGAGCGAAAAGAAAATGGCATTCCCTTAGTAGATGCCGTTGTGAATGATCTTAATCAACTGGCTTCCAGATTTGGTATAGAAGCCTTATAAACGATAAGCGCCCGGAAAGATGACTTCCAGGCGCGCACTATATGTCATTATACGATCTGTCTTAGTTGTTGATTCGTTTAAAAAATTAATGGATGCCTTTAAATAATCGGTTCCATCTGATCTTGCTGAAGAATGATCCCTGATCATTGAAACTCATCCAGATGAACAACGCTTTACCAACAATATGATCTTCCGGTACAAAACCGAAAAAGCGGGAGTCTAAAGAGTTGTGTCGGTTATCACCCATCATCCAGTAATAATCCATTTTAAACGTATAGCTGTCGGTTTTCTGTCCATTGATCATCCAGTCGCTGCCAACTTTCTCCAGCTTATTGCCTTCGTAAACACGAATTGCACGCTCATATAGCGGCATGGTCAGGCTATCCAGCTTCACGGTCCATCCTTTCTTCGGCACCGTAACCGGACCATAGTTATCCACGTTCCATACCCTGTTCTTGTCGTTTGGAAACACACCCGTATCCTGGTAATCCGGCGAAGCCGTATCTTCCGTTACCGAAACAACGAAATCAAGTTTCCTCACCTGATCCATCATGGGTTCGGTTCCAGTAAATTCATACGTGTTGGGTTCCGACAAAGACGAAATATCAGACTGTATATCGAATCCCATGTCTGTAAATACGCCAAAGTTTACATCAGCAGACTTAAACTTCACGGCGTAATTGGTCTGACCAGTCGGTTTCAGCTTTTCCGCTTTGCCATTCACCGATACCAGGCCGCGGTTGATGGTAATTACATCTCCGGCAATACCAATACACCTTTTGATGTAATTCTCGCGTTTATCCACCGGCCGGCTCGTGACGGTAAACTGGCTGTTTACAGCGGCGTGCCCCAGAGACCTGACCAGGTCGTAGTAGTTGCGGTCCTGCGCTTGCAGTGCGACGGTATCCCCATCGGGGAAGTTAAATACAACGACATCATTTCTTTTAATATCTGACAAACCTGGTAGACGGCGGTATTTCCACTGCACGCCATCCCAATAAGCTTTTGTACCGGTTATCGGCATGGTGTGGTGGGCGAAAGGAAAGGCAACAGGCGTCATCGGAATCCGTGCACCATAGTTCACCTTACTCACAAAAAGGAAGTCGCCAATAAGCAACGAGCGCTCCATGGATCCAGTTGGAATGGTATAGGCCTCTATAAAAAATACGCGTATGATGGTTGCAGCAATTACGGCAAAGATGATGGCATCTGCCCACTCCCGGCCTTTTGATTTTTTCTTTATAGGGGTATCGGTTTTTCTTTTCTCCCAGAACTTATAGTTCATATTTTCTTATTTAAAATTGAATATATCGGCGATATTATAAAAGCCTTGTTTATGTTGAAGCCATTCAGCGGCAACTACTGCCCCGAGTGCAAAACCAGCACGGTTGTGTGCCGTGTGTTTCAGTTCGATCTCATCCACCTCAGAACTGTAGAGCACCGTATGCGTACCCGGTACCTGATCCACGCGCTGAGAGGCAATCAATAGCTGATCTTTCCGAAGCACCTCATCAAAGGGCTCACCTTCCAGTTCATTCACCCATTCATCCTTCCGCTCCAGATTTTCAATGATGCCTTCCGCAATCGTCATTGCTGTTCCACTTGGTGAATCCAGCTTTTGCGTATGGTGAATTTCTTCCACCTGCACATCATAAGCGGGGAAGTCGTTCATTACCCTGGCCAGCACTTTGTTGATGTGAAAAAAGAGATTTACACCAATACTAAAGTTAGAGCCATACAGCAAGGTATTGTTACGGCTCAGGCAATCGTCTTTAACCTGTTGCAACTGCCCGTACCACCCGGTTGTGCCCACAACAACAGGAACATTGGCGTCAAAGCAAGCGTAAATATTGGAGATGGCGGCATCAGGAGAACTAAAATCTATGGCTACATCTGCTTTCGACAAATTCGAAGCGTTTAGTTCCGCGAGGTTGTCCTTGTCGATTTTGAGGACGATCTCATGTCCCCTTTCCAGTGCAAAACGCTCGATGATCTGGCCCATTTTGCCATAGCCTAGCAACGCAATTTTCATTTTATATTCTTTTTAGGATGGACGAAGATATGATATGTCAATGTGATGATTGCAAAGTATTAAAGTTTAAGCGAAAGTTTAATGCCTGGTATGTTGGAATTGAAGCCATACATCATATCAGATTTGATGATCGTCGGACTGAGCGTCAGGTCGTTGCCCACGTCGAAGTACTTCAGGCGGGCATCCACATAGGCTTCTACAACCTGAATACCATACAAGGCGACCAAAGAGAAAATAATAACCTCCTTGTTCCTTCTGTAGGTATCTTTCGCGGCAATGATTCCGGTGCTTTCGGTGATGCCGAAATATGGGCTACCCACCACCGGCCGGCCTCCATTTGCCTGCCGGTCTCTTAGCTCCTTAAGGTAAATATGGTATTGATTGTTGTTGTCGATGAAGGATAAGGTAAGTAACGTCGCGCCGGTATAGATGGCTGCGATCTTCACCCCCCGGTACAAGTTGAGGCCATTACTGTATTGCCCCCAGCCTGGTATAATTAAGGAGCGCAGTATCGCCTTTTTAGCCGCCGCTTTACCCACGTTAACATACTTAACGGTGCTCTTCAGCGTATCGACACGTGCTACCGACTGCCCGGTGCTGTCTTTTTTAATGGTTATAGGCTGTTGTGCCTTCACCCCGAAAGATGCAAGCAACAGAACAACCGCTAGCCACAAAAATCTGGTCATTACCAATCTAGTAATTCTAAGATCCGGCTTAAATCATCATTTGATACAAACGGGATCTCAATGGCACCCTTTCCATTCTGACCAACTTTGAGCTTAACCTTGGTGGCAAACTTGGATGCCAGGTCTTTCTGAAGCTTTTGATATTCAAAAGAAGCAGCGGGCGCAGGTTTCGGGGCATTCGGTTTAAGTTGCAGGCTGTTGATGCTGCGCACCATCTCTTCCACCCTTCTTACAGATAGTCCTTTGTCAATAATCTCCTGGTGAATAAAAAGTTGTTTTTCCACATCATCCACATTGATCAGCGCTCGGGCATGGCCCATGGAGATCTTCTGATCACGTATCGAAACCTGAATTTCTGGTGGCAACTTAAGCAAACGCAGGTAATTGGTGATGGTACTTCTGTTTTTCCCAACACGCTCACCGAGCTGCTCCTGCTTCATGTTACACTCCTCCATCATGCGCTGGAAACTCAGGGCAACCTCAATTGCATTCAGGTTCTCCCGCTGAATATTTTCGATCAGCGCCATTTCCAGCATCTGCTGGTCATTGGCACCACGCACGTAGGCCGGAATATCCGTTAAGCCGGCAAGTTTGGAAGCGCGCAACCTGCGTTCACCCGAAATCAGCTGATACGCGTTGGCGCCGACCTTACGCACCGTGATCGGTTGGATCAGGCCCTGGACCTTTATAGACTCAGAAAGCTCGTGTAAACTCACCTGATCAAACTCCGTACGTGGCTGATAAGGGTTGGTTTCTATATCAGAGATCTTGATGTTCCCGATGTTGTTCTCCGCACGTGGTTCCGTTACAGCTACCGGCGCTCCGGCATTCTTAGGAGCATGCGTGGTTTCGGTGTCATCTAAAAGCGCACTTAATCCTCTTCCTAAACCTGTTTTTCGCTGAAAAGATGTCATTCAGATATATTTATATAGTTGCTGTTGTTAAACCTTCCGTTTCTTTCACCAATCCGTTTTTACGAACGATTTCGCGGGCTAGGTTTAAATAATTAATGGCGCCCTTACAGTTCGCATCATGCATGATTACAGATACGCCATAACTAGGGGCTTCACTTAAGCGGGTATTTCTTTGGATGATTGTTTCAAAAACCAGATCGTGGAAATGTGTCCGGACCTCCTCTACCACTTGGTTGGATAAACGCAGGCGGACATCATACATCGTCAGCAGAATTCCCTCAATTTCCAGCTCCGTGTTCAGGCGGGTCTGCACAATTTTGATCGTGTTCAGCAATTTGCCCAGCCCTTCCAACGCGAAGTACTCACATTGTACCGGGATGATCACTGAATCCGCAGCCGTAAGCGCATTGATGGTAATCAGACCAAGTGAAGGGGAGCAGTCGATGATGATAAAATCATAGTTGTCCCTCACCTTGCCCAGCACAGACTTCATCTTGAATTCCCGGTTGTTCAGGTTAATCATCTCGATCTCCGCACCGACCAGGTCAATGTGTGCAGGCAAAAGGTCCAAATTCGGGGTCTCGGTTTTCTGAATCGCCTCCGCAGGCTCTATATCATTGATGATACATTCGTAGATGCTGTTCTTGATATTCCGGGGATCAAATCCAATTCCAGAAGTGGAGTTGGCCTGAGGGTCTGCATCAACCAGTAGTGTTCTATATTCTAAAACGGCTAAACTTGCGGCAAGATTGATTGCTGATGTAGTTTTACCCACCCCGCCTTTCTGATTTGCCAACGCAATAATTTTACTCATCTATCTTCTTAAAAATTATCAAATATACTCTGAGGCTTGTTACACTAGATTCATTTACACTAAAAAATACTATTTTTGTATCATTCAGGCGCTTTTTAACAATTAGCTAAGATACAAACTATATAGCAATATTACTGTTAAAGGCCTAAGTGTTTTGCACATCTTATTAACAATTTCGCTACATGATAACCATCGTTTCCGGAACAAACAGACCCAACAGTTATACGTTAAAAGTTGCAAGATATTACCTCAAAACACTTCAGGAAAAAGGTCAGGATGCCTCCATATTTGACCTCCGGGATCTGCCCGCAAAAATCATCCAGACGGACCTTTATGGGAAACGAAGTGCGGCATTTTTACCCATCCAGGAGCTTGTCACAGCGACGAGCAAGTTTCTTTTCATCATACCGGAATACAATGGCAGCTTCCCGGGTGTACTGAAAACATTTATTGACGCCTGTGATTTCCCGGACAGCTTTTACAACAAGAAGGCGGCACTTACGGGCATTTCTTCGGGTAAGTATGGCAACATACGCGGTATCGATCATTTCTCCGGCATCTGCAGCTACCTGCACCTGAATGTGCTTCCATTGAGATTGCACATCCCGGCTATAAAAACAGAATTTGATGAAGAAGGGGATTTCTTTAAGGCGGACACATTGAAATATACAACGGATCAGATCGAGAAGTTTATCGCTTTCTAGCAGCTCTAAAAGGTTTCTGCTGCCTTCAGCCCATACAGTCACGGAATCAATACCAAACGCATGTTCAACGCATACGAAATCCACTGTTTGTGTGCGTTTGGTGTGCGTTAGGTCTCTGGTACGTCTTTGTTGGGTGTTTGTCGTTTTGCAAGCTGCCGACGACCTTTAGTTCATCTTCTAGACGCCAAAAGCGGTCCACGTGCGGCCGTCATTGCCAAACACGAAATATCCCGGATACAGCATTTCTGCAAGGTCTTCCAGGGTGGACACCATCCGTTCAGGATCCCCGTCCAGCTCTTTTTGGTCGTCAAATAGATAAACGCGGTTGTACGTTACCGCTGGCCAGTCTTTCTGTAGCAAGGAAGGAACAATGCCCATCATCTCCAGCATACCCCGGTCCTGCTCTTCGTAAATCAAAACTTTTGCGTTGGCAGGATCTTCCTGCATCACACCTCCGGCAGTTTCAAGCAGGTGGTTAAGCCTTTTTGATGGCTTATTTTCGGCATCAAGACAGATTACCGGCACTGCATCCATGAACTTGATTTTATGTAAGATGATTTCCACCCGCTCCTGAAGTTCTTCTCTAAAAACCCCATCGGCTACTTCATTTATCACCTCATTTAAAAAAGACATACTGATTTATTTATTACTTTGTGCAAAATTAGTATTCCTGAACAGATGCACCGAATTATTACCTATATATTTTGGGGGTTCCTGACCCTCACCCTAGCTTCTTGCAAAAACACGGATTCCACAGCTGATAAAAAAGTATTCAACCTCAACATAGACCAAAATCTGACATCGATGGATCCTGCATTTGCAAGGAATCAGAATGCCATCTGGATGATCAACCAGATTTTCAATGGGTTGGTGCAGGTAGACAGCAGCCTGAACACGGTGCCCGCCATTGCCAAATCATGGGAGGTCTCAGAAAACGGACTACAGTATACGTTCCATTTACGCGATGACGTCTACTTTCACGACGATCCACAATTCAAAAATGGTAAGGGCAGAAAGGTTGTAGCGGAAGATTTTGTGTATAGTTTTTACCGCCTCATAGATCCTAAAGTGGCATCCTCCGGAGGCTGGATCTTTAGCGATAAAGTCAAAGACATCAACAGTTTCCAGGCACTCAATGACACTACCTTCCGCATCCATCTGGTTAAGCCATTCCCCGCTTTCCTCAACCTGCTCACCGCTCAATACTGCTCGGTGGTGCCGAAAGAGGTCGTGGAACATTATGGAAAAGATTTCCGCAGCCACCCCGTCGGCACCGGTCCTTTCCGGTTTAAATACTGGAAGGAGGACGAGGTTCTTGTGCTGCTTAAAAATGAACGTTACTGGGAAAAGGATGGTGATACTCGCCTCCCTTACCTGGATGCCGTTAAAGCAACCTTCATCAGCGATAAGCAAAGTGCTTTCATGAACTTCATTAAGAAAGAGCTCGACTTCTTTGATAAGGTCGACGGTAGTTACCGGGACGATATTCTATCGAAAAGCGGACAGATGACCAGGAAATACAAAGGACAGTTCCAACTGCTCAGGGGCCCATACCTGTGTACAGAGTACATTGGGATATTGGTCGATACCAATAAGGCAATCGTTAAACGCTCTCCTTTAAAGATCAAGAAAATACGTCAGGCGATCCAGTATGCGATCGATAAGCCGAAGCTGATCAAATATCTAAGAAACAGCGTCGGCATTCCGGCGACAGCAGGTTTTGTGCCCATGGGCATGCCCGGGTTCGACAGCACCGCAGTAAAGGGTTATACTTACAATCCTACAAAAGCGGAACAATTGCTTAGGGAAGCTGGCTACCCCAATGGAAAAGGGCTGCCACAAATCACGCTAAGCACCTCCACAACATATAAAGATTTAATCGAGTTTGTGCAGGGCGAGTTAAATGCGATTGGTATCAAGGTAAAGGTAGATGTAAGCCCGAGTGCAAGTTTAAGGGACATGATGTCTAAAAATGAGGTAAACTTTTTTCGTGGATCCTGGATTGCAGATTACCCGGATGCGGAAAACTACCTTTCTGTATTTTATTCTAAGAACAGGGTTCCCTTCGGCCCGAACTACACCGGGTATTACAACGATGCCTTTGATCGTTTATTCGAGGCAAGTTATTATGAGGCAGACGCGGAAAAGCGCTATGATCTCTATCATAAAATGGACAACATGATCATGGAACATGGGTCAATGATCCCTTTATTTTACGATCAATCTGTTGTCATGCTTCAGAACAACATTTCTGGTTACCCAATGAATCCATTGAACTTGATGATCCTGAAGCGCGTGAAAAAGAATTAAGCCAATAAGACCTGCTGAGCAGGTACAAAGGATGCTGTTTAAAATTTTTAATATAAAAAAAGCCCCCGGGAGTTCCGGGGGCTTTTGCTATTTAGTCGCATGTTAACTTTAGAACATTGAGTAATCTATAACAAAGGAGCAAAACCTATCGTCCCGGTGCGCCCATCTGGCCTGCACCACCTTGTGTTTGTTCGCCTTGTTTCAGGTCATCATTGTTGATTCCCTTGCTCTTCTTAGGCTTTGCATTGTAGTTTATCTTTCCGAAGTTGTAACTGAAGTTTACGCCGAAAGAACGGATCGGGTAATAGATATTGGTCGTTTGAAGGAAGTCAGCCGTTTCATTGCGCGTTTCAATATGCAGATCGCGCGCAAAAACATTGAACACATTCACACCCACTGTGGCTTTCTTCTTGAGGATCTCTTTTTTAAGTGCTGCACCATAAAAAGCCATCGCACCAGATGTGCCCTGGAATGTTCTTCTCGGGCCGTTGTACACACCAAAGATCTCCGTATTCCAGCCGCCGCTGATCCCGATCGCAGAGCGCAGGAAAGCGGTGTAATTGGCATAGACGCCGGTGCTCACCTGTGTTTCCGGATCCTTAACTTCATAACTGCTCAAGCTGAAGTTTCCCATCAACGTCCACTTTGGCAGGGGGTTGTAAGAAGCGAAGGTATTGAACCCGTAGGACTTGCTTGTACCCACGTTGAAGTAGGAAGTCACCTTTTCCGTAGGATTGAACACACTTTCAATGACGTCCTGTGTATTCCGGTAGAAAACAGAGGCATTGATCACGGAGCCCTTGATGAAAGTAGAATAACCCAGTTCCATAATATCTGTCAGTTCCGGGTTTAATGCCGGGTTACCCCTGCGCTGATTCTCCGGGTCACTCTCATCCAGGAAGGGATTCAGATAGAATAAACTCGGGCGTTGCATCCTTCTGTTGTAACTTAACTTTAAGGTTGTCGACTTCGAGAGCGTCTGCGAAATGATTGCACTTGGGAACAGGTTATAGTAATCGTTCTTAAAATCAAGGCTATTGCCCGCAAGTCCGGAGATATTGGTGTATTCACCCCTCAGACCGGCTTTTAAGTTCGTTTTCTTTGCCAGTTTAAAGCTGATTACACCGTATGCCGCAGCCACGTTCTGATCGTATGTAAAATCCTGATCCGTATTCTGGTATTTACTTTCGATCGCCCGGAAGATTCCCTTCAACCCTGTTTCCAGGATTACGGTTTTGGAAAACGGATAGGTGTAGTCGGTTTGCACGGTGTATTCATTGTTTTTCCCGGTATTGTCGCCAATGATCGGCGCTCCCTCCATTGTTGGAAAAATGTTCCGCGTATTGAACTTATTGGTGTTCCTTCCAAAGGATGCCTGTCCGGAGACTGTAAATTCCTCACCATCCAGCTTTGTTGTTCTTCTGTAATCCGCACTCCAGTCCACATTGTTTACGCGGCCGGTGTTTTTCGTCACACGCTCGTAGTTGGTCATACCTGTAGAATCCCTGCTGATCACATCCAGAGAACCATCAGAGCCGTTCTCAAAACGATTGAACTTGATGTTGGTGGAGATGCTGTTGTAATTGTTGAAGTCGTAATCCATACCCAGGCTCCCGTTGCCACCATATCGTTTTGCACGTGTAAAACCATTTTGTGCAAGAGAGGTCTGCTGGTTAAAATTCTCGTTGAACAGCTCCACCCGCGTATCCTGCGGAATCGCATATTGTACGCCGAAGTTGCTGGTAAAGCCCAGTCGGCCCTGCCGCGTATTCAGACTAAAGTTTCCGTTATTCTGGCGTGTACCGAAAGAGGTATTCACGGAGCCATTCACGCCCTGGGCCGTTTTCTTCTTGGTAATGATGTTGATGATACCGCCAGAACCCTCTGCATCATACTTTGCTGAAGGGCTGGTGATCACTTCCACACTTTTAATCTGCTCCGCAGGAATCATCCTCAAGGCGTCCGCCACACTGTTCGCCATGGTGCTCGACGGCTTCCCGTTGATCAGCACGCGCACCTGCGAACTTCCACGCAGGGAAACATTTCCCTCGATGTCGACAGAGAGCATCGGCACTTTACGCATCACGTCACCCGCATTTCCGCCGGCAAGCGTTACATCCTGCTCGGCATTATAGACGAGCTTATCGATCTTGGTCTCCACGAGGGCTTTCTGCCCGGTGATCTCCACTTCTTTCAGGTTGCTGGATGTTGGCGCCAGGTAGATGATCCCTACATTGAGGTCAGGTTTCTCAGGCGTGGTTTTAACCAGCACCGTCTTGGTTTTATAGCCGATAAAGCCGATGGTTAATTTGTATTGGTCTGGCGTGATGTTCTGAAGAGAAATCTTGCCTTTCTCATCGGTCACGGCGCCATTTACGGATTTGCTGTCTTTCACCCGGATGAGGGCAGTACTCGCATAATCAACTGGCTTTTGGGTCACAGAGTCTAAGATTGTTGCGGATATTTTTCCGGTCACGGTAACCTTCGTGGCTGCAGCGCCAATCCCCGGAAATTGCGCTTTGGCACTAATCATCGTTCCCAAACCTAAACACAACAGTAAAAATTTTTTCATATAAGTAATTCGTAGTTTTATGGCTATTAGTCGGCCCTTGCAGCTTTTTGTTACAGCTCAAAATAATCCGCAGGAACCGGCTTTTATTTTTGTGACGCAAAAATGCATTTAAGCGGGCGGATTTCAGGTCTCCAAGGGCGATTAGCGATCAAAGACTGACCATTGTAACAATAAAGTCACATCCACACAAACACCTCTTCTGGCGCAAGCATGACATTCCTAGGCGATTATACACTTAGGGCATGCAGGATTTATTAACTTTGTCTTTCCAATGGCTAGATATTATTTAACATCCGCGAGGATGGGCTTCTACATTATACTCCTATGCTTACTCTCCCTGAGCAGCGCTTTCGCACAAACACCGGTACAAATTCACGACAGCGTAGATCAGCATATATTCACTTACGAGGAGATCCAGGTTCTGGCGGATCCATCTGGCAAGCTGGGTTTGGCGCAGGTTAGCAGTAAGGAATATGCCGGGCAGTTTAAAGCGAGCGAAGCGAGTACTCCGCAGACGCTGCGCCTGAACACCAACTATTGGTTTAAAATCCGCATAAAGGGCAACCCAAAGGCAGAGAAGCATTATATTCTGGAGTTCTTCGACCAGACCGTGGACCAGATCAGCGTGTATATGCCGCAGGCAGATGGCCGTTATGCGCTGAGGCAGCTTGGCGACGATTTCCGGTTTGCAGAACGGAGCCTCGGCCATAAGAACTTCCAGATCGCGGTTAACAATTCTGGCGATGAGATCCAGACCTATTACATCCGGATGAAGTCTTCCCAGATTGCAGATGCCATCATCGTGCTCCGCTCCGTTGGCTGGTTCATCTCGTATGCACTCAATGAATATTTCTTTTTTGGGATATTCTATGGGATGATACTGGTTTTCAGTCTGTACAACCTCATCATGTTTATTTCCATGCGCCAGAAGCAGTACCTGTATTATGTGCTGTACATTCTAAGTGTAGGCTTTTATGAAATGAGTACGGATGGGATTGCCTATCAGTATCTTTGGCCCAATCAGCCGGCCTGGAACCAGATTGCATATGCCTTTGCACTGTGCGCAACAAGTGTCTTTGCACTGCTCTTTACCCGGCAGCTGCTCCATGTGCCATCCAAGGCACCCCGCCTGAACAAGCTTATCATCGCCGTTATCGCCTGCCGGCTTCTGTTTTTTGTATACTGTCTGATTTTCAACCAGAACCTGTTCAACTACAAGTTTATTGAGTTTATTCCGTTTTCCATAGCATTCTTTACGGGCATTTACATTTACCGCTCAGGCTATCTGGCAGCCCGGTTTTTTGTCCTGGGTTACAGTTTTCTGTTTCTGGGTTTCACCCTGAAGTTTTTGATCATGCTTGGTTACGGCGCCCTCAATTTTGGGGCAGTAAGCTATTACAGCCTGAGCTTCTCCTTTGTGGCGGAGATGGTCTTTCTCTCTTTTGCCATTGCCGATCAGCTCCGGATCCTTAAGGTAAAGCGGGAACGTGCACACCGGCAAATGATCCAGCAGATGGCAGATAATGTGAAGCTTAAAGATAGCCTCAACCTCCAACTGGAGACAAAAGTTCAGGAACGCACAAAAGAAGTGTTCCATAAATCTTTGATCATAGAAGCTAAAAACAGTGAATTGCAAAAGGCAAATGACCTGCTTAAACAACAGGCCGAGGAAATTCTAAGGATGAACGTCCTCCTTGAACAGGACAACCAGGAGCTGCATACCAATGTGGAAAAAGTAACGCGGGACCGTGTGATGTCTACCGATCTGGACTTCGAAGAGTTCAGCAAGGTGTATCCCGACAAGGAAAGCTGCAACCTGTTTCTGTCAGAGCTGAAATGGAAAAATGGTTACGTATGCAGGAAGTGTAAAAACACGCAATATTACAGCGGACACATCCAGTACAGCCGCAGATGCAGCAAATGCAGCTATGAAGAATCTGTTACCTCCTACAGTATATTTCACAACACCAGAATTCCGATCAACAAGGCATTTTATATGGTGTACCTGATCTATACCACCAAAGGGAAAATCTCCTCACACAAACTTTCGGAGATCCTCAACATGAGGCAAAGTACATGCTGGACGTATGGCGCAAGGATCAAAACCGTGATGGGAGAACGTAAATCCCTGCTTAAAAAGGCAAACAAGCATGGCTGGAGCCAGCTTGTTCTGGAGTAATCAGGCTCCATTAATCCTTCAAAAACGCATTTTTATTTAATGGTATCCAACCGTATCAGAACGCAATTATACTGCTTGGAAGAATCGCCGCTTGGCGCTGAATATCAGCGTAAAGCAGATTATCTATTTACGGTACCAAAGCGTATCAAATATTTATAATCAGTTGCTTATCAGGATGTTACACTGAATAAATCAGCGCATTTTCTTTGATATGAGCTGAATTTCAATCAACTTTACACCTCCAAATTATAAACATATAAAAGCAATGATGAGAAAGAAGATTACGCTTTTGATTGTTTTTCTGTTGTACGGTGTCTCGATGGCATTCGCACAGGAGATCACGATTAAGGGTGAAGTGAAAGACAAACAAGGTTTGCCTTTACCTGGAGTTTCTGTTCAGATTAAAGGAGCGCCGAAAGGTACAGTTACTTCCGGAAATGGATTATTCAGTTTATCTGCCCCTGCAGATGCTGTGTTAACTTTTTCTTTTATCGGTTACAAAACCATAGAACAGCCCGTAGCCAACAATACCTCGCTTAGCATTACCTTATCAGAAGACAACAACCAGTTGAACGAGGTTGTGGTTATCGGATATGGTACAACAACAAAAAAGGACATCACCACTTCGGTTGTTTCCGTATCTGCAAAGGATATCCAGAACCAACCGGTGACCAACCCGCTGCAGGCCATTCAGGGTAAGGCAGCAGGTGTACAAATCACTTCGCAGTCCGGTAAACCGGGATCCGGCGTGTCGGTGAGCATCCGTGGTAACACGTCCATAACGGCATCAAACAGCCCGCTATATGTAATTGACGGGGTGACCTCGAGGAATGCAGATTTCCTGAATCCAAATGACATTGAAAGCATGACCATCTTAAAGGATGCATCGGCAGCTGCCATTTATGGATCGAGTGGTGCAAATGGTGTTATTCTGATCACGACCAAGAAAGGTAAA
Organism: Pedobacter sp.; assembly: GCA_045629455.1. Classification (GTDB taxonomy): domain Bacteria; phylum Bacteroidota; class Bacteroidia; order Sphingobacteriales; family Sphingobacteriaceae; genus Pedobacter. The sequence goes on from JAZQRI010000023.1 coordinate 37,561, forward strand.
GCAGGAAAACTACAGGCTGGCTTCAATGCATTTACTGGCTTTTCGAACCTTTGGCAGGAGCAAAAAGTGCTTAACTCGACGCAATACAGCGCCCTGATGACAGAACTTGGCTATGCCAGTGTTGGCAATCAGAATACCGACTGGCAGGATCTGACATTCGGAACCGGTAAACAGCACAGCTACCAGGTATCCCTTGCAGGTGGCACAAAAGGCGGGCAGTATTATTTCTCCACCGGATATCAGCAGGATCAGGGAACAGTCTCCCCGGCAGTACTGGATAAATATACAGCTAACTTCAATGGTTCGCAGAACCTGACGAAATGGTTAAAGCTAACTGCAACCGCTTCATTGACCTCCAGGAAGTCTATTGATGTGAGTGATAACGCAGGTGTGGCACGTGGCGGAACGATCTTATCTGCACTAACTACCCCTCCGACCATCGGCATCTTCGCTGAAAATGGCCAGTATGCTGGAAACCCAAATGCAGGTGGATGGGAAAACCCGATTGCCAATGCGTATGCGGCACAAAATTCAACAAGGAATTTCCGTTTCCTGGGTGCTTTTGCAGCACAGGTGAACTTCACCGATGATTTGTACTTCAAATCAAGTATCAGCACAAACAACAGCAATAACTTCTACAGCTATTTCCTGGATCCTTTCTCTACAGATTATGGAAGGACCCAACAAGGGATCTACAGGAACAATAAAACCCACGACAATGTGTGGCTGAACGAGAACATCGTAAATTATTCTAAAAATTTCGGTAAGAACGCGTTTACCGCAACCGGTGGTATGACGATGCAGTCTTCGGATTACAAGTTTTATCCATATGAGATCACCAGGTTCCTTGATCAAAATAAGAATCTGCTTCCTGATGGTACTTCCGTGCTTGCACAGCTACCAAGCTTTGCACAGTGGACTAAACGCTCTTACCTGGCACGTGTAACCTATTCATACGACAACAAATACCTTTTTAGTTCTAACATGCGTGCGGATGGATCTTCAAGATTCGCCAAAGAAAACCGCTATGGTTACTTCCCTTCTGTATCTGCGGGATGGAGGATCTCCGGGGAGAACTTCATGAAAGATAGTAAAATCATTAATGACCTGAAGATCCGTGGTAGCTGGGGTAAGGTAGGTAATGACGAAGGTATCGGCGATTACGCTTACCTGGCTCTTTATACACCAACACCTCAGGGTTCATACAACTTCTCTCAACTGGAAAACAGAAACATCTCCTGGGAAAAGACAACGCAAAGCAACATCGGTCTGGACTTAAGCATGTTCAACTCCAGAGTAACCTTTACGGCTGATGCGTACCTGAAAAAGACAAATGACCTGTTGATCAAGGTGCCTTTGCCACAATCTACCGGCTTCGCTGATCAGGCCAGGAACGTTGGCTCCATGGAGAACAAAGGTTTGGAGTTCGTCTTGTCGACCCGGAACTTCGAGCGTGATAAATTCACCTGGACAACAGATTTAAACTTTTCCATCAACAAAAACAAGGTTACAAGTTTAGGTAACTCCCTTACTTCAATCAACTTCGGTGGTATCTACGAACGTGACGACGCCATCAGAGTAGAAGTCGGACAGCCTTTGGGTTCGTTTTATGGATACCAGTTCACAGGTGTCGATCCACAAACAGGCGATGCGCAATATGCAGACCTCAATGGAAACGGCAGCGTTGACGCCGGCGACCGTACTTATATCGGGAACGCACAGCCTAAGTTCACTTACGGCATCAACAACAACCTGAGCTATGGCCCTGTTGCACTATCGCTATTCTTCCAGGGCGTTCAGGGTAACGACATCTTTAACGCCTCCAGAATAGAACTGGAAGGTCTTTACGACTCGAAAAACCAGCTTACTACCGTACTGGACAGGTGGACAACTCCTGGACAGGTAACCAATATTCCGAGGGCAGTACGCGGAAACACAGACAATTCCCGTACCTCCAGCAGATATGTGGAGGACGGTTCTTACCTGCGTTTGAAAACGGCAACACTATCCTACAACTTTGGTGAAGTGTCGCTTAGTAAATGGAAAATGAGCAAACTAACCGTCTTCGCGACTGGCTACAACCTGCTTACGTTCACCAAATACAATGGATTTGACCCTGAAGTTCAGCGGTATGAAGGGAACAGTCCTTCAATGGGTATCGACTACGGAACTTACCCTCAGTCGAGGACGTTCTTATTCGGTGTAAATGTTGGATTTTAATACTTACAAAATGAAACTTAGACAATATTCAATTATAGCAGCAGGGGCGTTAACGCTTAGCTTCGCCAGCTGCAAGAAAGACTTCCTGGACAAACAACCGATTAGTCAGGTTACGCCAGATCAGGCCTTCGCTGATGCCGCGGCTGCAGAAAAGCTGATCCAGGGGGTGTATGACGGTATGTACAACGACTACCACATCAACGATTTTATTGTAAACGGCGATGCCATGGCCGACAACTGCTATGCTGGTGGTGACAACCCGGCGAACATCCAGCTGGACCTTTTTACGGTGAACTCTACTAATGGAAATGTAAGCCGCGACTGGAATTCTTTGTACAGCGACATCAAAAATGCCAACCTTGTTACAGATAATGTACCGAACATTCAGGATCCAAAGCTGGATGAAGGTGGCAGACGTGAACAAATTCTTGCAGAAGCAAGGATCATGCGGGCTTACATGTATTTCAACCTGGTAAGACTGTGGGGATCCGTTCCGTTGGTATTGAAGATTCCTTCTACCGAGGCAGAATTCCAGCCGGCTAAAGCCCCTGTAGAGGCCATCTACGCACAGATCATATCTGATCTGGAATATGGCGCGGAACATGCGCGTGCCACATCGGCAAACAAAGGAATTGTAACCAAAGGTGTTGCCAATGCATTGCTTGCTAAAGTATATGCGACACAAAAAACGCCGGACTGGTCTAAAGTTCTGCAGTATGCTGATGCAACCATCAGCAACGGCTATGCACTGATGGCCAACTACGATAACCTTTGGGATTCTCAGCACGACAATAACGCAGAGGCGATCTGGGAAATGCAATATGATGGCTGGAGTGGTGCGCATGGCAACTGGATGCCAAGCCAGCTCTTCGGTGCAGGCTGGAAGAAGTTCAATACACCAACCAATGACCTGGTGAATACTTTCGGTGCTGAAAAAGATGTAGTGCGTAAAACCTCAAGCATTTTGATCGATGGTATTGGATGGGACGACGACTACTGGAAGGATCCAAAGATCTATCCCCACATCGGTAAATACCGTGCGGACGATAAGACAGACACGTACATCCTTCGTCTGGCGGACATTTTACTGCTAAAAGCTGAAGCACAGAATGAACTATCTGCTGCTGGATGGTCACAGGCGAAAACGATCGTAGATCAGATCAGAAACCGGGTGAACCTTCCGGGTACGCCTGCCGCTGATCAGGCTGCTATGCGCCTGGCGATTGAAAAAGAACGTCGCCTGGAACTTGCTTTTGAAGGTCACCGTTGGTTTGACCTGGTTCGTACCAACCGTGCAATCGACGTGATGAACGCGCAGAAAGATGGTACAGGAAAATCACTGAACTACAACGTTACGGAAGCGAAATTACTGCTGCCAATACCGCAGAGTGAACTCGACAGAAATCCCAATGTGAGATAGTATATTTTACAATAAAGGCTGATTTATCAGCCTTTATTGTTTAACTCAGCTAC
>JAZQRI010000024.1:0-101334 GCA_045629455.1 Pedobacter sp.
CAAGGTCTACGCCCCATACTTTTCCATCGTGGACAGGAACTTTGGCACCAAATACCCGGATAGTGCGTGGATTGCGGTTTTTAACTATGCAGATATGAAGTTGGAGAAGGTGATCAAAGACGACAGAACCAGCTTCATCGGGAGGTATGCAACAGATGGATTGGCTGTGCTTGAGAACGGCGATGTTTATGGCTTTTCTGCAGCTGTAGCCACAAATGGCGAAGCCATTACTTCGAAGAAACCTTCTGCAATTACCCGCATCAAAGCAGGGACCACGGAGTTTGATAAAAGCTATTTGTTTGATTTCGAAGCGGCCAGCGGTGGGATGAACATCACCAACTGGAAGTACATTGGAAACAACACATTCATCGTGCATGCCACTACGAAGGCTGAAAAAGGAGCGTACACAGCGGGTAGTCATATCGGTATTGTGAATGTTGTGGATAAAACCTTTAAAGCGGTCAGCGGGCTGCCGGAGGTGTCCGCGATAAAGGCAATGAGCACGAACAACTATTCGCCTAAGGATGGCAAGACCGGGTTTATCGGTGTGAATCTTACCGATGGTACTGCCTATGTATACAAAATTGATGCGGCCACGCAAACGGCGACCAAGGGATTGCAAGTTGATGGAGGCGCAATCACTTCGATTCAAAAACTATAACTGTTCAGTAATTCAACAATAACGATATCATTATGAAAAAACTAACCGTACTCCTGATTGCATTGGCGACTTACTTCGGACACGAAGATGCCAGTGCACACGCCATCTGGATACAAAGCGACCCAAAAGCAAGTAAGAACAAGACCCACGAAGTAAAAATATTCTATGGTGAGTATCCTTCGGGTGAAACGGACTCAACGGCAAAATGGTATTCAGATCTGAAGGATCTGGAGGTTTGGGTGACCAGCCCGAGTCAGCGTAAAACAAAGCTGGAGTTGAAAGATCTTGCCACCCATTTGGTTAGTTCTTTCATTCCGGATGAGGACGGGCTGTATTACATCAGCACTGTGCATGCTACGAAAGACCTGGGTGGTACCACAAAATACGAGTTTTCTTCACTGGTACCGATCCTTGCAGGAAAGGCTGGCGCGGCGTCTGGCCCGGTACCATCGGCGTCGCTCGCCGTAGTTTCTGAGCCAAAACTGTACCGGGACAATGAGATTGTCGAGTTGCAGGTGAGGAACGGAACCGAGGCTTTTAGTCAGGCCGAGGTCCTGATCATGTCACCGGAAGGTTGGGTTAAAACGCTAAAGACGGATAATCAGGGGAAAGTATCATTCAAGCCCCAGTCTAAAGGAAGGTACGTGATTGAGGCTTCTGAGTTTAAGAAAGAGGCTGGGCAGTGGAATGACAAAGCGTTTACACACAGCTGGAAGGGGACGACAACAAGTTTTATAGTTAACTAGAAAGTTTATCAAGCGCCATCCTGCGCATACAGTCGAGGGATGGCGCTCATTTTTAGAACACATATGATCAGCACGCTATACTTCATGTTACTCATTGCTTTTCAGCTCTGGTACTTAACATCAAGGAAGGTGAAACACTTGCACCTTGCCGGGTATATCCTTCACATAACCAGAAGTCCGCGGGAATACCGGCTTGCCGGAGGGACGCTGTTTATGCTGGCAACTGCCTTGTTTGTGGCGCAGCTGGGCTGGATGAGTGGGGTAAGCGCCAGTCTCGTTGGCCTGATGGGCGTAGGGAGTTTAGTTGTTGTGCTGGCGCCCTTTCGTACCCTAGGCTGGCAAGTCATATGCGCCCTGTATATCGCCTTTCTTCTTCTGGAACTATTTATCTGATCACCATGCCTGCGAACAAAAAATACCTGACCAAGTCGCCCTGGCTTCGACTTTCAAAAATACTGGCAGGAACCCTTGGTGGTTATGCGGTGATGCTTAGCTTTCATCTGCTGCTGAGCCGGATCTTTCCACGGGAAGGCGTGATTGTCACTTCCTTTTTTACCGGCTACATCTTGTGGGCTGTCCTTTTACTTGGCGCCTTTCTGGCCCGGAATGTCTGGAAAGTATGGCTTACCTATTTGGGTCTGACACTTTTATTTTCACTACCCTATTTAATCCCGTCGTAATTGAATCATGGACAACAGAAGATATAACATTTACTTCCATACACATACCATCAGCGGGATCATTATCTGCGCGTTGCTCTATGTGATTTTCTTTGCCGGGTCGTTTGCTTTCTTTAAAGATGACATCGCCGCCTGGCAGAAGAACACGTCGTATGTCGCGCACCAAAAGCCTATTCCAAAAGACTTTAACTCCCTGACCGACTCTTTGTCGAAACATCATGAATTAAAAGGGAGAAATTTCGAGTTTTCCATGCAAAAACATGGAATGGGTGCCTATGTGACCATGTCTTCGTCGAGTGATACGACCCTAAAGAAAAAAGCAAAGCCCGCTGTACGCCCTAAAGGGAGAAGGGGTGGACGTGGGGGCGATGGCGACTCCGCATTTTTTACGTATGACTTTGCCCATCAAAAAGAATCGGACTATGTGCGTTCTTATGACATGGGTGAGTTCTTGTACCGGCTGCATTTCCTGGCCCAGCTTAACCAAGTACCGATACGCCTGGGTGCACCGTTTGGCTATCTGCTTGCCGGTGTGGTATCCTTTATTTTTCTTTTTGCGCTGATTACGGGCCTGATGCTCCATTGGGATAAAATGGTTTCGAACTTCTTTGTATTCAGGCCATGGAGCAAATGGAAAACCATCTGGACAGACCTGCATACGGCACTGGGCGTTATTGGTTTTCCGTTTCAATTTATCTTCGCCGTTACCGGCGTGATCCTTATCGTCAATTCGTTCCTAATCGGACCGTATACAAAGCTGCTCTATAAGGGTGATGGTAAGCAGCTCTATGCTGATCTGGAGTACGCTGATACGCTAACATTTGACTATTCCTACCGGCCACTCCAAACTGCATTTAACCTGAACACGTTTGTCGCGCAGGTGGAGAAGAAATGGTCCGAGGGTATGTTAACCCTGGTGTCGGTCCGGAATTTTGGCGATGAAAATATGCACGTGATTCTGCAGTCAAAGCCCGATCCGAAGCTCCAGTTTTCCGGTACAGGGAAACTTGTTTATCGCGTGCGCGATCATAAGGTGCTGTATGAGAAGTCACCATTGGGGCCGTCGACCTATGTAGACAAGGTTAAGAGCGCGGTTTACCACCTGCACTTCGGTGATTTTGGCGGGCGGCCGCTAAGGGTGATGTTCTTCGTTTTGGGGATAATAGGGTGTATAGTTATTATTTCAGGTATACTTATATGGCTGGTTGCAAGAGATAAAACGAGCGTTCCCGAATACAAACGGAAGTTTAACTTTTGGACAGCGAATATATTTCTCGCTTCGGGTTTAACCATGCTGCCGGTCACGGCTTTTACCATGCTGGTCCTGTTGTGTTTAGATCAGCCGGACCAGTCGGACATTTACCACTGGTATTTTTACTCCTGGCTGATCCTGTCGGTGTATTTCATTGTACGGCGGGACCTCGCACTGACCAACCGCCAAACGCTTATCCTGTCGGCCATAACATGTTTTCTGGTTCCGTTGCTCGATGGGGTTGTACGCAACAACTGGATTTGGAATACCTTTAATCAGCAAGCCTATGATATCCTGTTTGTCGACTTGCTTTTTCTTGCTTTATCGGTTGTCAGCTGTGTGGTGTTGCTTAAAATACGAAAGGGACAAACCGCAAAGACCGACGGTAAAGATCCCGGGAAGCCGCTCCAGCATACTTTGAAAGTTGAGGCTTCCCATGCATAACGTTAACCCGGTTTCGGCTTGAAAGCGGCTGCAGCAGGTGAGCAACCCGGCCCGGTCCCTATAATCAATGAACTTGTCTGAAAAGAAAGCGCGTGCATCTGCGATTTTGCGGATGTAAGCGCATTTTTTGTATCTAAGCAAAGACTGCGCAGCAGATTGTGGCATTTTTCTTAATTTTTCATAGAAAGTTGAGCTTTTTTTAATATTTTACATTCTAATTGATGGTTAATCTCGTAATTCCATCATATTGAGGGTAGATCAATAACAAAAACGTAATTTCTTATGAATCGACTAGAGATCCTTTCCGGCCTAACACTTCTTCCCCTGGCCGGAGCACTGCTAAATACGCGCTCTGCTCCGCCATCACCCCTTTATAGCGATGAAGACGGGGAGTGGCTACCTAAAAAGCTGCTGATTGGAACATCAAGGAATGGTTCGCTGATCTCCAAATGCCTGCGCTCCGGACACTTGCTTTTTGTGGCCGGAATTGGAGGATGGTACGAGAGTGACCGTCCCGATCCGGGAGACGCCAAGGTTCAGGTGCTCAGCGCCCTGGCCAGTATGAAGGAATCCCTGGAAGTCGCAGGATCGAATATGTCTAACGTGCTTCAGATCTTCATGACCGTCGCGGACCCGAATAAAAACCTGGACCTCATCAATGAAGGCTTATTTGAATACTTTCCCAATGATCCGCCGGCACGTTCATTTAGCAGTTCTAAGGTAACACAAATGGGTCGTGATGGCATTCTTGTCCAGATCGGCTGTATTGCCTATGTCGACTAACCTGCAGTTTTCACCATACCAACTGATGATCACCAAAATCACCAATCTAACATATGAATAGAAGAACCCTACTGAAAAGCTTTAGTTTGCTTCCACTGGCAGGTGCAGCAAGCCTTACATTAAGTCCGGAAGAGACGATGGCCCAGAATGGACAAAGAAGTCAATGGATACCTAAAAAGCAGGTTGTGCGTCAGGCAAACAGTGGTGCGAACACCAACCCGACCGTAGCACAGGGCGCTAACCGCCCACCAGCAAGCGTATTATCCGGATGTATCCGCTCCGGACACTTATTGTTTGTCTCGGGGATTGGCGGATGGTATGCTGAAAGAAGGGCAGAACCCGGAGACATTAAGGTACAAATCCGCAGTGCGCTGACCACGATGAAGGAAGTCCTCGAAAGTGCTGGGTCATCAATGGCTAATGTTCTTAAGGTACACATGACCCTGGTTGAGCCCAATCAGAACATTACTGCGCTGAATGAAGCATACCGTGGATTCTTTCCTGATCCACCGCCTGTACGTTCGTACACCGGCTGCGGTGCCGATCAGATGGGTAAAGATGGTATACTGGTGCAGGTAGACTGCATCGCATATGTGGATTGAGCGAAAATATTGGTTAAAGGATATATTTTCAAATAAAGTATACTAGTTTACTAGGGTATTCATATATTTGTTGCCAACAACAGTTCTTAAATTTACTACTTATCCAGAAAGACTGAGGGAAAGGCCCTATGACGTCTTAGCAACCTGTAACCTTACAAGGTGCTAACTCCTTCCACCGCGTGGTGGATAGATAAAACATTTCTATCAGATTTTTCTGAATAAGTAACCTTATCAATTTAAATCTATATAGAAATGAGAATTTACCTGGACAATGCAGCAACCACCCCTTTAAGTAAAGAAGTTTTTCAGGCCATGGAGCCTTATATTTTCGAGAACTTCGGCAATCCCTCTTCCTCACATTCCTATGGAAGACAAGCAAGGACGGCCATCGAAGCCTCCCGAAAGATCATTGCTGATCTATTGAATACTTCGCCAGCGCAGATTATCTTCACTTCCGGCGGCACGGAAGCTGATAATACGGCCATCCGTTCCACGATTGGTTCCCATGGTATCAAACGTGCGGTTACCACACGCCTGGAGCATCATGCCGTATTAAATACGCTAGAGGATTTGCAAAAGCATGGAGAAATAGCATTGGTTTACCTGAATTACGATGCGCAAGGCAACATTTCGATCGGGGAGCTGGAGCAGTTGTTGTCAGCAGGTGAAAAGGCGTTTGTCTCCATCATGCATGGCAATAATGAGATCGGTAACCTGAATGACATTCATGCCATTGGCGAACTCTGTTGCCGGTACGGCGCAATATTTCACACCGATACGGTACAAACCATGGGTCAGTACAGATACGACACGCAACAGTTGAAGGCGGATTTCCTGGTCGGTTCGGCACATAAGTTTCACGGCCCGAAAGGAGTTGGATTCTTGTACAGAAAGGCTGGTGATAAGCTGACTTCGTTTATCACGGGTGGTGCTCAGGAGCGGGGGCAGCGAAGTGGTACGGAGAATGTATCCGGAATAGTCGGTCTCGCGAAGGCGCTGGAAATAAGCTACGCCGATGCAAATGCCAATCAGCAACGAATTGGCAGCCTCAAACAAAAGATGATACGGGATTTACGGAGCTCAATTCCCGACATCAGATTCAACGGGAACTCAGCGGAGCTGCATAGCTTGAAGACTGTGCTGAGTGTTTCCTTACCGGAACCTGCCAGTTTTCAATCACCGATAACCTACCTGGACCAACACGATATCTGTGTTTCCGGTGGTAGTGCCTGCACCAGTGGGTCCGGCTCGCATGTCCTTAGCGCGCTGGGAAACAATTCCGGCAGATCGACAATCCGCTTCTCCTTCAGCAAATTTAATACGGAGCAGGAGGTTGACCAGGTGGTTGGTCAACTTGCAAAGTTGTACCAGACTAACGTTTTTGCGGAGATGAGAGCCGTGGGATAGCACCTTCATCTTTGAACGCTTCCGCAATACCGAATCCTATACCACTGTTGCCACCTGTAACTACGGTTACTTTGTTTTTTAATCTCATATTCCTAATCATTAATCAGGGCAAAAATGAGATGAAGCTGCCAATTGCAACGAGGACATTTGATAAGAAGTTTACGTGATAAATGTCACAGGCATCGTGTTGTATTACTTTCTAAGCTATTTAAGCATAATACACCGGGTAGGTCCTGCACCTCAAGTCACGATAATTCTACTCTGGAATCACCAAGAAGACAACTGCGGACCGGTAGATGCTAATGTCGGATAGTCCGTATACCCTGCTTCAGTTGTGCCATAAAAGGTTGTGAAGTCCGCTTCATTGAGCGGCGCATCTTTGGCTATACGTTGAGGCAGGTCAGGATTGGCCAGGAAAGATCTTCCAAAGGCAACCAGATCCGCGAAGCCTGCATGGAGTGCCTTTTCAGCAGTTTCGGGGGTCAGTCCATTGCAGAGGGTAATAATTCCGGAGAATTTTTGACGGATGGCTTCAAGTGTCCGTTCCGGGATGGGCGCATTTACAGCAACATGGATATAAGTGATACCGATGCGGTCGAATTGCTCCGCCAGGTAAGCGTAGGTTTCATGCACTTCTTCTTCCTCATAACCCGCAAGATCTCCCAGCGCAGAGAATGGCGACAAACGAATGCCTACATGATCCTTGCCGATTGCTTCTGAGACGGCTGTCGTTCCCTCCACTGCAAAACGTGCACGATTTTCAAGCGTACCGCCGTATTCATCGGTTCTCGTGTTTACATTGGGATTCAGAAACTGCTCAATCAGATAGCCATTGGCGCCATGAAGTTCTATGCCATCGAAGCCGGCAAGCATGGCATTTTCGGCTGCCTTCACAAATCCTGCAATTACATCCTGAACACCCGTTGTGGTAAGTGCGACAGGGTTGGAGTGGGGTGCCTTGCCGGTCATCGTGTAAATTTCACCAGCAGCTGCAATCGCTGAAGGCCCTACAAGAACAGCACCCTCCGGCAGGTTATCGCTGTGGCCAATCCGGCCGGTATGCATCAGTTGAAGGAAGATTTTTGCGCCATCCCGGTGTACCCGTTCGGTAACTACCTTCCAGCCTTCAACGTGTTCCGAATTGAAAATGCCGGGGATGTTCGGATAGCCTAAGGCATTGGGCATGGGTGCCGTGCCTTCAGTGATGATGAGCCCCGCGCCGGAGCGTTGTCCGTAATATTCCGCCATTAGCGCATTCGGCTGGTTGCCGATGGCCCTGGTCCTTGTCATGGGTGCCATCACCAGGTGATTTTTCAACCTGAACCCATATTTCTCGAATGGTGTGAGCATCGTTTTCATTTGCTTATATTTTTATATTGAAGCAAATCTCACAAGATCTACAGTGCTTAAATAACCGGATGCGGCATCAAAATAGTCTTATCCGGCAGTGGAGTATTTTTTCGGAGTCACACCGTAGTGTTTCTCAAACAAGCGGCTGAAGTGGCTCAGGTTTGTAAATCCCAGCCGATAGCCGATCTCGGACACAGAATAATCGGACTGCTTTAAGAGAAATGCCGCTTCAGCCATCCGGGCAGATTGGAAATAATTGTAAATACTGTCGCCAAATATTTGGCTGAAAAGCGCCTTCATTTTTGTCTCACTCATCCCGACGGCCCGGGCCAGGTCGGCTAGTCGGGGTGGCTTACTTAAATCTGTCAGCATCAACGTGCGTACCGCATGAAGGTTTTCGACATCGGTGTTCCCGAGGGTCTGCTGCGCTTGATTTTCCCGCTTGATCAGTTTACTGAAAAGCAGATAGATTAATTCCTGGACTTTGATCCTGAAGTAAAAATGACTCAGTAGTTCCTGCTCATTGATCAGGGAGAGGTGCCTGACGTTCTTGTCGATGTCTGCCCACATATTTTCATGGAATAGATAGCTGGACTTCTCAACCATGATGCGCGCTATAGCTGCATTCGGTTCATCAATCTTCAGCAACTCAGCCAGCACGGGCTTCATGATGCCTACTACGGTGAAAAATATCTCCGTCTTTGCTGGAAATCTAATTTCAGAATTCAGGTCGGTAGACGATATTTCAATTGCCGAATGATTGATTTTTGAGAAGGAAAATGATCTTTGCGCATTGGAAAGAACGTTGTTGGGCAGCGCAGAGGTGTAGAATATGATGGAAACCAGGTCGCTTTTTTCCTCTGGTGCCCTACGCTTTAAGATGAATTCTTCATGGAAGGTATAGTGGTGAAACAGCAGCTTGAAATCCGGGGAAAATTCTACCTTTCTGATGCTTCCGCTACCCAGCTCCGCTGGAATAATCAGCGTGTTGCCGTACAAAGGGATCTCGAATTGCCTGGCAAAGCTTTCCAGGAAATCAAAACCAGGGTGGGCGATGAATTCAAATTTCATTGGGAACTAAGATAGGTAAAAAGGACACCCGTTTGGTACATTGACGTGCCTTGAGCGCAAGTTCGGTTAATTTAATGCGAGGGCAGTGACGGCTTGATTTTAAATTTTTAATTTAGTGCAATGGACGCTACTGTACTTACCAAGCCGCAAGCCCGTAAGATCATTCTCCATGCCGCCGGGCTCGCCCGTACTGCACAGTTTGGGACGGGCATCGAGGCGGTTTACCGTTTGATAGATCACCTGGGCTTTGTACAGCTGGATACGAACTTCGTGGTGGAGCGAGCCCACCACCACGTCATGATGGCACGAATACCGAATTACGAAACCAGCTGGCTCGCGGATCTAAGCGAGGACTGCCGGGTTTTTGAATACTTCAGTTCGGATGCGGGACTTCTCCCCATGCATGATTTCCGATTCACATTACCTGTGAAGGAAGCGTTCAAATTGCAACGTAAACCACTTACCAAACCGGAAGCGAATCTGATGAAAGAAATCCTGGACCGGGTAGAGCGGGAGGGACCGCTCATGGTTGGGGACTTTGAGAATGATCGAGTGCAAGCAAGTTCAGGCTGGTGGGACTGGAGGCCGGCAAAAGTTGCCCTGGAGAGGCTTTACCTGGAAGGAACCCTCATGATCCGCCGTACGAAAACATTCCAGAAAGTATATGTTCTGCCGCTTAACCTGGTGACGGAAGAAACAGATCTGAGGGTGCCTACGGCTGAAGAATATGCGCGGTTTGTGATTCGCCGCAGCTTAGCTGCGCTAGGTATCTGTGCTCTGAAAGAAATGCTCTGGCGTGCCCGCCGTGTAAAAGGCAACGAGATTAAGCAGGAACTCGAGCTGATGGTGCAGCGGGATGAAGTAAGAACGGTCGTGGTTGAGGGGTTGAAAGGTCCGCTGTATATGCTTCCTGCTCAAGGCACCGATATTGAGCTGTCCAATGACGTCTATATTCTTTCACCTTTCGATATTCTCAATGTCTTTCGTCATCGCTTGAAATGCTTTTTTGACTTTGACTACCAAGTCGAATGCTTTGTGCCTGCTGCCAAGCGAAAATATGGCTACTTCTCCTTACCGGTACTTGCGGGCGATACGTTTATTGCGCGAATGGATGCAAAAGCAGACCGTAAGGAAAGGGTGCTCATCGTTCACAACCTTCATTTCGAACCCATTGTTCTTGATGAGGTTACCCTCGAGAAGTTTATCAAGTGCTTAAAACGATTTGTTCAATTTAATCAATGCTTGGACGTTCGTTTCACGAGGTCTAATAATACAGGATATCTGGACTTAATTGCGAAAGGTTTTTAGGATATCAAATCTTTTCTCGTTTTCCATTGAAGTACAATGGGAAGAAAAGGAAATCATCAGACATGAAACCTGGTATATCCGTGGGTAAGACTTTGTTTATTGTATATTATTGATTATAGGGACCATCTGGTTGATAAACCCTCGGGTATATTCCCCAGTCGGATCTAAATCAGGGTCGAGAATTGTGATTTCCATTCCGACGGCTTTATTACTGTTTAGCAGAGGCACCAATATTTCATTCAATTCCGTATAGCTTAGTCCGTCGTTTTGCCTGCTGTCAACGGCAGGCATGATTGTATCATTCAATACATCTACATCAAAATGAATAAAGAATCCGTCGAGATTGTTCTGAATTAGCATACCTAAAAATTGTGAAAGCACCTTTTCAATTCCTCTTTCTCTGAGCAGGTAAAGTGGAATATAATTTACCTGAGATTCTTTGATTGGCTTTTCATAAAAGGCGTCGTATTCCCTATTGCCAATACAGAAAACATGTTGCTCTTCTACATACGGCCCGAGATTATGTATATTGGTTAACTTTGGATGCCCATACCCGCAGGCAATGCCTAAATCCATACCAGCAGCGCCATGTGTGTTTGATTGTTCTGGCTTAATGTAATCGGTATGCCCATCAAGGTAAAAAAGACCAAAACGCCCCTTTTTTTTTAACGCCATTGCAGTTCCTATCAACAAACTGCAATCGCCACCTAACAGCAATAAAAATGAATTTGTGTTAATTTCTTTTTCCACAAGATCTGCTTGACGAATTGCATAACTAATCAGATTGTCGGCATTCCTTACTTGCGTTAGTTCGTCAATGGCCATTGTATGTTCTGGTGCTTCTATTCTAAGTATTTTGTGCGGGTCGATTGCTGCATGAAACCCCAGACTTTTAAGCCAGTCAGGCAATTTCTTTACTCCGGGCTCTTTGGCGTAAGGCATTTTAGCAAGGCCTAAATTGGTTGGGCACTCTATTACAATCAGTTCTCTCATCATATTGGTTCACCATTATTTTTTACAATTACATTCAAGTGCAGAGCTTGTCCTATTGGCAATTGCTCCCGCCTTTTTAGAATATCTCGATTTTCAGTCAGGTAAAGATCTAGAACATCAATAGGGAAAGCGATTGCCTAGCCTTTTTTCCATGGTACTTTTGCATCTTCAATCGTGGTGTATCCTTCACCTTGTGTTATAAAGATAGTGGTTTCATAAATATGCCTGGATTCCAAGGGTTAAATGAAATGCAGTACAGGAGTCAAGCAATCATAAATAGCATCAAAATAGATGTTGTAAATAAATGATTTACCGTAATTATAAGCTATTTGGTGAGTAAATATAAAATCTAGAAAGACTTAGCGTTTAACTCACATTTGGCATTGATCCTGGATATTGGGATTTCTTGGTATGATATAAAACAAAAAACCCGCAAATTCATAGAATTTGCGGGTTTTCGACCTTACTTAGTGTAAGTGTTGTCGGGGTGGCAGGATTCGAACCTACGACCTCCACATCCCAAATGTGGCGCGATACCGGGCTACGCTACACCCCGAACTTGGTGTTTAACAACTGAGAATTTAATTTCTTTCGTTGTTTGGGATTGCAAAAGTAGAACTTTTACTTTAATAAAGAAATATATTTTAAAATATATTTTCAGATTTCAATTCGCCTCACAGACTCCTCTGTGATTGGTATGCTGCAAATGTAGAACAAAAAATCAGATTAGTGAACTGTGTCTGCGTAATTTTCGGCGTTTAAGCTGTAATGGGTTCATGATCAACAAGAAAAAAATTACGTGACTGCACTTTTTTAGCGCATGGTTTAGGAACAAATGTGATTTTTGGATGAATACCACCATGAATTGACCTGCAGAAAGGCATCGGAGTAGTATTTCAGTAGTCGTTGCGAGGGTGTTGCCAGGGGGTTCATAGGGCCGATGGCCGAACCAAGGTCCTAGCGACGCCCTAGCAAAGGCCTCCAAACCCCCTGAAGAGATCGGCTCAAACGTTTTAATGAACACCATATGTAGTTTTTAAGTATTTTCACCGCCAATAACAGACAACGATTAACTACACATGTTTAACCGAAGAAAATTTATAAAAGCAACGGCTGCTACGGCAGGTCTGCTTGCTGTTGAAAATCAGGCATGGAGCAAGGTGGTTCCAGTAGCGCGTCCAATTCAAAAAAGCAAACCCATCATCATATCTACCTGGGATTTTGGGGTGGCAGCCAACAAAGCAGGCTGGAAAATTCTCTCCCAGGGAGGGAAGTCACTGGACGCCATTGAACAGGCCGCCTGGGTTCCCGAAGCAGATGTGCATAACCAGACCGTAGGATATGGAGGCTTGCCCGACCGTGACGGGTTCGTTACGCTTGATGCCTGCATCATGGATGAAAAAGGAAACTGCGGTGCGGTGCTGGCCATTCAGGACATTAAGCATCCCATTTCTGTTGCGCGTATGGTAATGGAAAAAACGCCACACGTGATGCTTGCCGGGGACGGCGCTTTAAAGTTTGCCCTGGAGAATGGGTTCACCAAAGAAAATCTGCTGACACCAGAAAGCGAGAAAGCCTGGAAAGAATGGCTGAAAACGGCCAAGTATAACCCGATTATCAATACAGAGAATAAGCTTTATCAGAAAAGCAGCCCGCAGAAACTCCCAGGCAACCAGTACAACCATGACACGATCGGCATTCTGGCCATTGATGCAAATGGAGACATTTCGGGCGGATGCACGACCAGTGGTATGGCATATAAGATACACGGAAGAATAGGTGACAGTCCAATTATCGGCGCCGGCTTGTATGTAGACAATGAAGTTGGCGGCGCGACTTCAACCGGTGTAGGCGAGGAAGTTGTGCGCAATGTGGGCTCTTTTCTCGTCGTAGAACTGATGCGCCAGGGGTACTCGCCCGAGGCAGCGTGTAAAGAAGCGGTAATGCGCATCATCAATAAGAAGCCAGAAACTGCGAAGAACATTCAGGTTGGCTTTCTGGCTATCAATAAAAAGGGTGAATATGGCGCTTACGCGATTCAAAAGGGATTCTCATTTGCCGTGTGCGATGCAGAAAATCAGGAACTATTGATTTCGGGTAAAAGTTATTATTAGTCATGGCAGAACTGGAAGTATGTGCAAATTCGCTGGCCTCGGCTTTGGCAGCGCAGCAGGGCGGCGCGGTCAGGGTAGAGCTGTGCGAGAATTTAGCGGACGGTGGTACCACACCAAGTTACGGGCAAGTCGCGCTCACCAGGAAGATGCTGCATATTGAGGTTTTCCCCATCATCAGGCCAAGGGGAGGAGACTTCCACTATACCGATCTGGAGTTTGAAATCATGAAAGCGGATGTCGCAGCCTGCAAATCGGTGGGCTGTGATGGCGTTGTTTTTGGAATATTGAATCCGGACGGGACCATAGATGGGGAGAGGTGTAAAGTGTTGATGCAGCTGGCCGCACCTATGAAGGTTTCTTTCCACCGGGCATTTGACATGACTCGCAACCTTCCTGAAGCACTCGAGACTCTTGTTGAACTTGGATTCAAACGCGTATTGTCGTCTGGGGGGCGCAGCAGTGCACCGGAAGGCGCAGACGTCCTGGCTGCCCTTGTTGAGCAGGCAAGAGGGCGGATCGAGATCATGCCGGGGGCCGGAATTCATCCGGGTAACGTCAGGCAGCTCCTGGAGAAAACCGGGGCAAAGGTGGTGCACGGGTCGCTTATGCATGCCGAGAACAGTACTATGGTCTTTAGAAATGAACAGGGCAAAATGGGGGCGGTTGATGATGAGTACGCATGGAGGGTAACCTCCGTGGAGCTCGTACGGAAAATGGTGGGTGAGATAGCGAGATTTTAAGGCGAAGGGATGAAACAAGAAGCTAAGTTTAAGGTTATTCCTTTTACTGTGGTGAATTTCAAGCTATAAGACATGTCTGCAACTAAAAACCACTCCTTCATCCATAAGAACGGTCTCTCTTTATTCTTCCTGTTTATTTTTTTGGTTACCCTCTGCGGGCAGGCATTAACCGGCTGGAAGGAGCATAATGAGGAGCTCAAGGATCAAAATGCCCGGGAAATTACACTACAGACCTACCTTGGCACCGGGCATTTCATCTCGGCAACCTTTGAGAATTTCGAAAGTGAGTTCCTTCAGATGGCGATGTATGTGCTGATCACCATGCGTTTGCGGCAGATTGGTTCCTCAGAATCCAAGTCGCTTGACGAACCGGAAGAGGTTGATCGGGAGCCGGTACCCTCGAAAGATGCACCCTGGCCAGTACGGAAAGGCGGATGGATTTTAAAAATATACAGCAACTCACTTTCACTGGCCTTCCTGGTTTTGTTTCTGATCAGCTGGGGCCTCCATTTGTTCGGAAGCTTCAAGGCGTATAATGTTGAAAAGGTAATTTCCGGTAAAGCTGAGGTCAGTCTTGCCGTATTCCTGCTGGAGCCCCGCTTTTGGTTCGAGACCTTTCAAAACTGGCAAAGTGAATTCTTATCTGTCCTATCTATCGTGTTTTTAACAATTTACCTGCGTCAGAAAGGTTCGCCGGAGTCCAAGCCTGTAGATGCACCCAACATGGAGACTGGCAGATAGGTCCGATTTTTGCATGCATTATAATTCAAATAAGTACATTTGAGATGAAAACACGAATCTAACTTACATGCCCGATATTTATCAGAAATCTAGTATTACAAAAGTTGAGGCCAATGGTACACTTGATAATGCGGTTCAGGATAACGATCAGCAACGTTTTAAGTTTCTGCTGGAGGATTCTCCGGTGGCAATTTATACCTGTGACCGGAATGGGTATATCACTTTCTTTAACCAGGCGGCTTTCAGGCTTTGGGGCAATTCGCCAAGGATAGGCGAAGACTTATGGTGTGGGGCCTGGAAGATTTACAATCCGGATGGCAGTCCGATGGCTTTAAGTGAATGCCCGATGGCACGAACTTTACAGGAGGGGCGAGCATTTGAAAACCAGGAAATTACAATAGAAACTCCGGAACATGTATTTAAGCGTCTACTGGTGTTTTCCAAGCCTATATTTGACCATGAAAATAATGTAGTCGGGGCGCACAACACCCTTGTTGACATATCCGACAGGATTGTGGGTGAATCCAGACAAGCCGTTCTTTCGGCGATTGTTGAATCATCCGATGATGCGATTATCAGTAAGAACCTGAACAGCATTATAATGAGTTGGAATGCCGGTGCACAACGTATATTTGAATATACAGAAGCAGAGATCCTGGGCAAATCCATCACTATACTCATTCCGCCCAATCGAATAAACGAAGAAGAAACTATACTGCGTCAAATAAGAAGTGGTCAAAAGGTGGATCACTTCGAGACCATTCGTGTATCGAAATCGGGACGCGAGATCCCACTTTCCATTACCGTCTCGCCGGTTAAGGACAGTTTCGGCAATATCGTTGGCGCTTCAAAAATAGCAAGGGATATATCTGATCAGATCGCGGCTAAGCGAGCAAAACAGCGAAATGCGGAAAACTTGGAGTTATTGAATTCTGTCGGAAAGGTCATTTTAGGAACCATGGATGTTGACAGTCTGCTGCAACAGGTCACAGACGCAACAACCAAGATTACCGGCGCCACATTTGGCGCCTTCTTCTACAATACAGTTGATAGCGAAGGTGATCCATTCGTGCTGTTTACCCTCTCCGGTGCATCGAAGTCAAGTTTCGAAAAATTGGGAATGCCGAGGCAAACGGGAATTTTCAGGCCTACATTTACGGAAGGCAAGGTTGTGCGCATAGATGACGTAACTAGAAGTCCGGATTTCGGACAACTTGTTCCCCATCCTGGAATGCCGCAAGGACACTTACCTGTTGTAAGTTATCTCGCGGTGCCCGTTGTTTCTTCAGCAGGCGAGGTGATCGGTGCATTAATTTTCGGGCACCCTGATGCAGGCGTATTTAAGTCGGAACATGAGGACATCGTAGGCAGTATTGCCGCCCAGGCGGCGATTGCACTCGAAAATTCCCGCCTGTTCCAGGAAGTGAGTGCATTGAGTGCAAAAAAGGATGAATTTATTGCCCTCGCGAGCCATGAACTCAAGACCCCGCTGACCACGATCAAAGGATATCTTCAGATCTTGGCCAAAAAGGATCAGGATAGCGTAGGAAAGCTATTTGTAGATAAAACACTAGATCAGGTTGGTAAATTAAATTCCTTAATCGGGGATCTTCTGGATATTTCCAAGATTGAAGCGGGCAAACTGCAATTCAATTTCGATACTTTCGATCTTCGCAAACTGGTGATTGATGTCTTGGATACCTTCCCTTATACGAACAAGTCGCACCGCATTATTCTGGAAGACATTGAAGAGGAATTTATCATTCTGGCAGACAAGCAGCGTATAGAGCAGGTGATCATTAACCTGCTGACGAACGCCATCAAATATTCTCCGAAGGCAGATCAGGTCCTCGTCAGCATTCAAAGGGCGGACGGCGAGGTAGCTGTAAAGATTAAGGATTATGGTATCGGTTTAAAGCCTGCAGATATCAACAAAATATTCACGCGTTTTTACAGGGCGGATGGCATCGGTAGTGTGTCTGGGCTGGGTATAGGTTTGCATCTAACAAAGGAAATCATTGACCGCCATGAAGGTAAGATCGGCGTGGTTAGTGAATTTGGTAAAGGTTCAGAATTTTTCTTTTCTTTGCCGCTAATGGACTAAATTCAATCATGTTTGTCTGCGCACGTGTCCGGTTTATCCATCAGGACATCACGCGGTTTGCGGCGATCAAAAACACACAGCATCATGCATATAGAACAACAATCTGCGTTTGAAAAATCAATTGATGGTAAGGATGTACGTTTGTTCAGCCTTCAAAATAACAAAGGAGTAAGGGCCACGGTCACGAATTATGGTGGCCGGTTGGTCAGCCTTTTTGTTCCTGATAAAAGTGGTCAGTTGATTGATGTCTCTGCTGGGTTTAGCAGCATTGATGGATATTTAGGCTCAACAGAACCCTATTACGGTGCCACGATCGGGCGTTTCGGTAACCGGATCGCGAAGGGAAAATTCTCGCTTGAGGGCGAGGAATACCAAGTAACGATAAACAACGGAGAAAATACGTTGCATGGTGGGAAGAGGGGTTTTGAAGCTGTTGTGTGGGATGCAAAGCAGATAGACGCCAGGACTCTGGAGCTCCATTATCTTTCTATCGACATGGAAGAAGGATTTCCCGGAAATCTGGATGTTCAGGTGACGTATGTACTGAACGATGACAATGCCTTGGAGATCAGCTATAAAGCAACTACAGATAAGACGACCGTTGTTAATTTAACCAACCACGCCTACTATAATCTAAACGGTGAAAACAGTGGTACAATTCTAAATCATATCGTCCAGATCAATGCGGATCAATACACCCCAGTAGGTACCGGGTTGATCCCTACAGGAAAACTGGCGGAGGTAAAAGGCACGCCGTTTGATTTTTCCATGCCAACACGGCTTGGCGAGCGCATTGACGCGGAAGATCAGCAGCTGAAGAATGGAAGAGGATACGACCATAACTTTGTGCTTCGGGCACATGGGAAGGATGAGCCCGTGGCCATTGCTACCGGCGACTTAACCGGCATCCGCATGGAGGTCTTTACAGACCAGCCGGGAATGCAGTTCTATTCCGGCAACTTTATGGAAGGGAAAAACGAGATGAAGAACAGCCACAAGGATGAGTTTAGAACTGCATTCGCCATGGAGACCCAACATTTTCCGGATTCACCCAATCAGCCTTCTTTCCCTTCGACGGTACTAAAACCAGGAGAAACCTACCAAACTGTTTCTGTCTATAAATTTTCAGTTGCGACCTAGAAGGATTTGCGTACGAACATCGTTTAATAAACAAAGCGGGATTCCATTAGGGTCCCGCTTTGTTTTATCACACTTTTATACAACTTAAAAAATAATTTATTAAGTTCCTGGATTACTTCAAACTAATTATTAAGTTTGGCGGCGAACTGTGATGAACGCGATTGTCGAGAAAAATCAACTACTAAGGAATGACATCATCAAACAACTGTATTACAAGGGAACTCTATCGTTGACAGAGCTTAGTAAACTAACCCATAAAAGTTTACCCCTGGTAACTAAAGTTGTTCAGAATTTGGTGGCTGCTGGCTATGTTATGGAGCAGGGACTCGCACCCTCCACAGGAGGGCGGAGGGCTTCCTTATTCTTACTTAACCCGCAGAAGAACAAATATGTTGTGTCCATAGCGATGGACCAGTTCATCAGCCGCATGGCGATATATGACCTTATGCATTCCTTGAGGTCGGATGTTGCGACACTTGAACTTCCCTTAGCAAGTACGCCGGATGCAACAGAACAGCTTATTGTATTTATCCAAGCAAACATATCCGCTTCCGGAGTGGACCCTAAGGATCTGCTTGGGGTTGGCATTGGCATGCCCGGCTTTGTCAATGCAGAACTGGGTGTCAGTCACTCTTACCTGAAGACCACCGATGACCAGGCACTTGGAGGTTATTTGTCGGAAAGGCTTGGAATGCCGGTTTTTCTGGATAATGATTCCAGTTTAATCGCCCTCGCGGAACTGCGCTACGGCGCTGCTCAGGGTAAGCTAAACGTTATGGTTGCCAATGTAGGGTGGGGAAGTGGTCTGGGCATGATTGTGAACGGGCAGCTGTATCGGGGCAGCAGCGGCTATGCGGGTGAGTTCAGCCACATTCCCTTGTCTAAGTCTGATAACCTGTGTTCCTGCGGCAAGCGCGGCTGCCTGGAGGTGGATACCTCTCTGCTGGTGATGACCGGCCGCGCCATAGCGGAGATCAAGGCTGGAGCAGCGACGAGCATGCGGCAGGCGCTGGAGGATAATAGCAGGAACATCGCAGACGTTTTTCTGCAGGCCGCGAAGGAACATGATCCGCTTGCGGTATCCATCCTATCTGAAGCCGCCTTTATGATCGCGAAGGGACTGGCAACATTGATTCACATCATTAACCCGGAATGTATTGTGTTAAGTGGGCGGGGAGCAGTTGCTGGACAAGTGATGTTGCCGCCCATTCAGCAGGCGCTTAATGAATTTTGTATCCCCAGAATTGCAAACCAGACCACGATCGTTCTGTCGGAACTGGCCGAAAATGCAGAGTTGCTTGCTGCAGCAAGCCTGGTCATTGAACATATTGAATTTGAATAAACTATATAACCCAAATATTTCACCCCCTAATACTTAAATTATGAAAAAGCTCTATTCCCGATGCTTAAGTATGTTACTGCTCACTCTGATGACCGTAACAGCTTATGCACAAAGCACCGTCTCGGGCACGGTGAAGGACACTCAGGGAAATCCCATTCCTGCAGTGAGCATATTAGTGAAAGGCACCACACAAGGTGTAAGTTCTGATGCAAATGGAAGATTCAGCATTGCGGCGACGGCGGGCAATGTGCTCGTTTTCCGTTACATCGGCTTTACAACTCAGGAGGTGACCGTTGGGACGACAACCACCATTAATGTGGTGTTGCAGGATGAAAATACCAGCCTTAACGAGGTTGTTGTAACTGCCCTGGGCATCCGCAGGGAAAAGAAATCCCTCGGTTATGCGGTGCAGGAGGTCAAAGGTCAGGCGCTCGTGGAGGCACGTGAGCCCAATCTGGTGAATACGCTGTCTGGAAAGGTTTCCGGTTTGCAGGTGACACGGTCGAGCAATGGACCTGCAGGATCCTCGAAAATCACGCTAAGGGGTAATAACTCCCTTACCGGAGACAACCAGCCCTTAATTGTGGTTGACGGCGTGCCGGTGAACAACTTTACAGGATCAACCAACAACGATTATTACAACCCCTCTGTAGACTATGGTAATGGTCTGTCAGATATTAACTCCGAAGACATTGAAAGTGTTTCCGTATTAAAAGGCCCTTCTGCTTCTGCATTGTATGGATCAAGGGCAGGTAACGGTGTCATTCTGATCACCACTAAAAGTGGCCGTGCTCAAAAAGGACTCGGTATTGCCGTTTCCTCTACGTTTAGCGTTGAAAGCATATTTACACGTCCCAACATGCAAAACGATTACGCACAGGGCGATCAGAACGGCTTCGATCCGACTGAAGGTTCCAGCTGGGGACCTAAGGTTACGGGGCAGATGGTTGAGAACTGGAGAGGCGAGCAGGAGTCGCTTCGGGTACATGACAACCTTAAAAATTATGTGGAGCAGGGATTTGGCTCCAACCAGAGTGTCTCTTTGCAGCAGCAGTACAAATCTACTTCTGTTTATACCTCCTTCAACCGCCTGGACAACACAAGTCTGATTCCAGGCGCGAAATTGCAGCGGACAAACTTGCTGGCCAGAGCCATCAGTAGATTTGGTGCCGATGACCGATGGACGGTGGATACTAAAATCCAGTACAGCAACTCAAATGCACAGAACAGACCAGCGGGAGGGTACAACTTGAATAACGTTTTCTCTACGCTATACATGTTTCCGAGATCATTAGACATCAGGCAGCTGAATCCTTCGGTAGATCCGGTTACGGGAAATATGATCAGATACAATAGCACCAGCTCGCAGCTAAACCCATACTGGGCAAAAGATTACAATTTGAACCAGGATGTGCGTGACCGGTATTTGTTAAACGGATCGTTAAAATACAACTTCAACAGCTGGCTGAATGCGGAATTCAAAGCGGGTGCGGATATGTACAGCACAACGACAGAGAATAAGCTTTATGCCGGAAGTCCTGCCAACAGCACGGGAACATACGGCTTAGGAAAACAAACTTTTACCGAAACGAATATTAGCTTCTTATTATCGGGACAAAAAGACAACGTCTTCGATCGTCTTGGTGGCGGCTTTACAGTAGGTGGAAACCTGATGTCTCAGGAAAATAGCGGACTGAGCAGCAATTCCGGACAGCTGGTTGTACCGAACCTGTTCTCGTTGAATAATGGTGTTAATAATCCTACTGTCGACCAGTTGTTCAATCAAAAGAAAATCAATTCTGTTTACGGAACTTTAGGTGTTAATTGGGACGGGTATCTGTTCCTGGATGGAACCTTCCGGAACGACTGGAGCTCTACTTTAAGCCCCGATAACCGTTCTTATTTTTATCCATCAGTTAACTTATCCTTTGTCCTTTCTGATATGCTGACAAAAATGGGTAAAACCTTGCCCGGATGGTTGACGTATGCTAAAATCAGAGGATCTGCCGCTTCGGTTGGTAATGACTTACCAGCTTACCAATTGTATAATACATTTAACATCGGGAAAGATCCGAACGGAAATACGACAGGTTCAAGAAATGAAACGCTGTTTGACCCCAACGTTAGAAATGAGTTGATCAAATCTTACGAGGCAGGTGCCGAAATCAGATTGTTCAACAGCCGGGTTGGACTAGATTTTGCAGTTTACAAGTCAAATGCAACCAACCAGTTGATCAATATTCCTATGGATCCACTCAGCGGCTACAAGTTTATGAAGATAAACAGTGGAGATATCCAGAACACCGGGATCGAGATCACGCTCGATGGCCGGATATTGCAAAGTCAAACCGGATTAAACTGGGATATGGGTGTGAACTTCTCGCGCAACAACAACACCGTTAAGTCCATTAAAGAAGGTATTCCTTTATACCGTCTAGGCGGTTTCGATGATGTAACCGTTTTTGCAGCAGAGAACGCGAAGTATGGAGAAATCTATGGCAGTACGTTCAAGCGGGTGGACGACGCAGCCAGTCCTTACAACGGGCAGTTGCTTCTTGATGCAAACGGCTTACCTCAAAGAGGCGAACAGAATGTGCGTCTGGGTAACCAGCAGGCCAATGCCCTGTTGGGTATAACAAACAGCTTCTCTTACAAAGGTTTCAACCTGTCGTTTTTAATCGACGGCCGATTTGGCGGGAAAATGTTTTCATCAACCCTGGCGCTGATGCAGCGGAACGGTACCTCCGATAAAACAGTTGTGAATGGTTTACGTGATAACATGGTGTCCAACGGTGTAATTCTGAATTCATCCAATGAGTATGTGCCGAATACACTAGAAGTAACGCCGCAACAATACTGGACAGCAGTAGCAGGTGTGGGTAACCTGGGTATTACCGAGGCAAATATCTATGATGCTTCGAACATCCGCATCAGGAACGTAAACTTGTCGTACAACTTTTCTCCGGCACTGTTGGGGAAAACACCAATTCAGCGCGCGAAAATTGGCGTTTCCTGTAACAACGTATGGCTAATATCCAGCCACATGAATGGGCTCGATCCGGAGTCTGTGTTTGCGACGAATACCAATGCAACAGGATTTGAGAACTCTGCAGCACCGACTACACGTACATTCTCTTTCAATTTAACCCTAGGTTTTTAATCTTATCAGTCATCTGATCATGAAACATATACTAAAAAAATCATGCATGCTAATTACGGCGACCCTGTTGCTGGCATCATGTAAAAAGTTCGATGAAATTAACGTAAACCCCGTTGCTGCAAACGAAGAGCAGGTACAGGTGGAGTATTTTATAAACGGTTCTATCATCGGTGCGCAAATGAACCCCGATGTGGCAGAACGCTCTTTTGTCCTGTACTGGAAACCGGCCGGCCGTCAGGCGGCGGACGTGGATGGTGGAACAATTTCCATTGGCGACTACAACGATCAATGGACGGAAGCGTACTACAATCAGGTATCCGGATGGTTGAATTCCATCAATACTGGTATTCAGATCGGGGATAAGCAAATTGCCGATGGCACAGCCAAACCGTATACCGCTAACCTGATCCAGGTGGCAAGAATCTGGAGAGCTTATCTGATGAGCGAGATGTCGGACAACTTTGGGCCGATCCCGGTTAATGCTTTTAATGGCGTGAATCCGGAGTTCAATGATGTTAAAACCGCATACTACTTTATGCTTAGCGAACTGGCGGATGCAACGGCAAAGCTTGATCTTACGGTTGTGAATCCTTCCGGGTTGGACAAGCAAGATCCAGCGTTTGGGTACAACTATGCGAAATGGAGGAAATATGCGAATTCCATGCGTATGCGCCTGGCGATGCGCTTGTCTGAGGTTGATCCGGCCAAAGCACAATCGGAGTTTGAAGCGGTCATGACAAGTGCCGGTCCGACTAACGATTTCATTATCAACCAGGATGATAGCTTCCAGGTTCAGGAGAAAGACGGTTGGAGTGACCTTACCGGTGTGATGACCCGCTCATGGGATACACAGCCGTTATCTGCTACCTTGAATAATCTTTTTGTGGGGCTGGGTGGTATTAAGACTGCCGAACTGCTAGACGAGAAGTTCCAGGGCTACATTAAGCCATCAAACTGGCTGGGGCAGCGTTTCCCGGATCAGTTTACCACAAAAACAAACGACCCGGCAGCAGGATACTGGTTTAACGGTTTACCGGAAATCATGGATCCCCGTGCATATGTGTTGTTCAGTATTCCTGGTGACCTGGACAACCCGAACTACCCGGATCAGAATGGCGACTACGACACCATCACAAAGCGGCTCCTGAGAAATGCGAGTGGGGAGAATGTTAAAGAGATAGATGCGAAATATACCTGGAATGCAAAGACAGACGGTGCATGGGGGCCTAAAGATCCGATGAACCAACCTGTAAACTACGGTGGTACGATGCCACGGTTGAACATGCAGTTCCGTACCAGTACGCAAAAAAGGTTGTTCTTTGGTCCGTGGGAAACTTACTTCCTGATGGCCGAAGCCGCAGAACGTGGATGGAATACACCGGTGAACGGACAAACTGCCTACGAGACCGCAATTCGGAAAAGTTTTGAATACAATAATGTTAATCTGGGTTCTTATCTAACGTCTGAAACATACAACCGTGTGGGAACATCAGTAAGCTGGACCCATACCGCAGAGCCTACCAGCCGCATGATGGAGTATGAGGATGGAATGACCGGCGCAAGAAGCACTGTAACAGTAGCCTATCCGAAAAATGACCTCTATAAAAATGGATCGGTTAAGAACGATCACTTGAGTAAGATCATTACACAAAAGTTTATTGCGCAAACTCCTTGGTTGCCTTTGGAAACCTGGAGTGACCACAGGCGTTTGGGTTTACCATTCTTTGAGAACCCTGCTGTCGAAATTCCGATTCAAACCTTGCCTGCGTTAACAACATCAAATTACATGACAAGTAATGTGAAGTTCTTCCCACAGCGACTTAGATTTCCTTCTACACTGAGGAATACCAATGCGCAAGGCTACAGTCAGGCGCTGATAGATCTCGGCGGTGCTGACGAAGTGCTTACACCGATATGGTGGGCTCAAAAATAGATTAAGAAGAGGGGATGCTGTAAGCATCCCCTTTTTTATTGCGTAAATCAGGTTGATGAAAAACTGTAAGTGCTCGCAAACTGCAAGGCATTTTGGTTGGAATGTTGCTGTTGAATACACGGACGAAAATCAATGTATACTGATGAAAAGAATCCTGCTTGTAACCCAAGGTTTCTACAACCTCGTTACCGGCGTGTGGCCGCTGGTGCATGTGGATAGCTTTATGGCGGTAACTGGCCCCAAGATAGATGTTTGGCTCGTGAAAATGGTGGCTTTACTGAACGTATCGATTGCCGTGTCAATACTGTCGGGGCTTCAGAGTAAACAGCCCACCCTGATCTTAGCATTTTGTACGGCGCTCAGTTTTTTTCTCATCGATACTTATTATGCGCTTGTCGGGCGTATATGGTGCGTTTACCTGGTAGACGCGGCAATTCAGCTTGCGTTTCTTCTGACCATCATCATTGTTTTTCTTAAGCAAGAACCGGACATCAACAAGAAATGACACGATTATACCTTGGAGAAGAATTATTCGTTTTATATGCTGAGGTGCTGAAAACAACGAGGTTTTAGGGCTGTTAATGGTTGTAGATTAAAAAAGAGATACTATGATTCAAATGGTAATTGATCCGAGCCTGGTTGTCGACTATGATTTTACAAAGCCGGAAGTAAACAGGACACTGAAAAACTTACAACCTGTCGTATATAGAGACGGTGCTGCTTACAATTGTCTGCTTGGACCCGATCTGGAACGCGGGATTTTAGGCAAGGGGGCGACCCCCGAAGAGGCAATATACCAGTGGGAAAAAAATCTTCAGCAGCGTATACAGGAACCGGCCGAGGACGATGAAGTCGCTGAGTTTGTGATTGACACTTTAAGAATGACGAAAGACGATGTTTGGTAAAGTGGTCAGCCCCAGTAGACACGAGTAAGTCTAAATGATAATTTGATGATTTATTTACGTCAATTTAACACTAAGCGTCCTTGTATCCGGCATTTTTTGATTGAAAATTTAATTCCAGGTGTGAATTATCGACAAAGATCATCGTTTCGTCGAATGATTTTTGTTTTTACAGCAAAATAATAAGATATCGGAGCTTGTATTTCGGTTGAAGTTTGAGAATCACGATGTTTTAGGGTCAATTTTACAGGTTTTGTCATTTTAGTTTGTTACTCGCGATGATTAATTAAGTGTTTTTATAACTTTTATGTTAAAAAATGTTAAAAAAAAGCTTGTGTATTTTGTACACTAATAAAATTGATGTATATTTGAATCAACAAAGAATTGAACAGTAAAACATTAAAATGAAGATTTAAAATTGTTCCTGATCGAAGCGCGTAGGGGAGACCTACTCGAGCTATGGGAACTATAAAGAAAAAACCCGTTCATACAGGTTTATATTTGGTTAGAATAGGGTTGCGTCTGGATGGAGCACCCTTTCTTTTTTAAAAATAGTATTAATTTTTGAATCTTCTAATTTTCCGTGAGTTTTATTTTCCGTTTTCTGAAGGTCTTCTTTAAGCATCCTGATCCCCACTAAATTTTGGTTCCATAATTGCATGCAATCCTTTGTGTATATGGATGGTATTTCCAGGGCATGGTTTACCGGAAGAAAAGCGGTGGAGGTACGATTCGGGGCGGCGCACGTCAATTATCTGTGAAATGTCAACAAACCGAAAAAGTTAATAAGTGTATTTTGTACACTATTAGAAAGGTTGTATATTTGAGATGTAAATCACGAACGTTAAGTAATTAACGACATTCGGGAATTGTAAAAGATATATACGTTTTCCTGTCAGGGCGGTGACATTAACCCCTTGCGGAAGTTTAAAGAAAAACCCGTTCATACAGGTTTATATTTGGTTAGAATAGGGTTGTGTCTGGATGGAGCAACCCTTTCTTTTTTAAAACTAATATTAAAATTCATTAAAGACGGTTTTTTTGCTTTTCTGTTCCCGTATTGTGTGTTAATGTATACAATATTCACAGGTTTTCACCATTTGCTCTACATTTCCTCCCCCACATAGCGCTCCTCCTTCGATGGATTGGCGTTGGTCAATTATTTTTGGTATTTTCATGAAAAGGTTCTTGGGTCACTTAAATAGAATGCTCTTGACTATGAGCAAGGAGTCCCATTACTTAGCCTCTGATCTTTGCCTTGAAGTGTATTTGATTGAGGGCGTGTATGTATACGGGTATTCCGCACCTATAGATTTTCAAAGGAATGCATGTGCGCAGTTGTTTGGCGCAAGAAGAAAAGTAATCTTCACAAAGTAGAACTGCTGTGAATTAATGTTGTCTTTTAATGTTATTAATCAGTAAGTTTGATTACCAGGTATTGACCAAATATAAACCAGATGTATAAAAAGGTGCCGTGTTTACTAAGCATTATCAACAGCATGGCTGTTGATAATAGTGAAAAGTCATATAAAGAGCTATTCACTTTGTTATTTAACCCCCTTCTTAAATTTTCTTTTTACTTACTAAAATCACACGAACTCGCTGAGGAAGTGGCAAGTGATGTCATGTTTATTCTATGGAAGCGCCGGATGGATCTGGTGCTGGTTGAGAACGTTCAGGCCTATGCTTTTATAACCGCACGTAACTTATCTTTAAATCTGCTGAAAAAGAATCTGAAAATGGATACCATTTCCATTGATGAGCTTAGTATTAACATTTCTCTTGATAATGATACGCCAGAACAAATCCTGATTAGTTCTGAGTTAAGTACCACTTTAGAAGCTGCAATCAACCTTTTACCTCCGCGCGGCAAGCTGGTATTTAAACTCATTAAGGAAGATGGTTTCAGCTACAAGGAGGTGGCAGAAATTCTAGACATCTCTGTAAAGACTGTAGATGCACATTTGGTGACGGCATTGAAGAAGATTTCCGTGGTATTGGCAAAAGAATTCAACCTGACATAAAAATATTATTTTTATACTAGGGAGTTTTTCGTTTTTTATTGTCATACCTATATAACCAAATATAAGCCTTATTTCTGCATGTATAAACGCACGGTAATTCAGTTACTTGCTCTGAAATTTTCTGGGGAAGCAACCCAGGAAGATCTTGATGAGCTGGAACAATTAATTCTTGAAAAGCCTGATACTGTCTATCACGATGAGGTCTTAAAAGAACTATTTCAGAATAAGGAAGAGGCGGCTGATATTGAAGCCTATTACGCGCGCCACCGTCAAAAGTATCAAGACAAATTAAAGTTCACCGAAACTGCGGCTCCCGTTTCCGCTAAATCTTCCTCCACAAAATTATTTCTTGCTGTCTGCAGCTTGTTCCTCATCATATCCATTGGTTTGCTGTTCCTTTTTACATTGAAAAATGAAGAACGCAACGACTTCAATACAAAGATTACTTCTGGTAAAAAGATAAGAAAGAATATTGTGCTTCCTGACGGGACCCGGGTCTATCTGAATGCCAACAGCGAGTTGCTGTTTGATAAAAACATGAATAAGAAGGGGGTGCGGTCTGTGATGCTAATCGGAGAAGCCTTCTTTGATGTCAGTCACGACCAGTCCCGTCCTTTCATCATCAATACAAATAAGATTTCAATCAAAGTTCTTGGCACCGCATTCAACGTGAAGGCATACCCTGAGGATGTAGAAACCCAGGCTACACTGCTACGTGGCTCCATTGAACTGTCTGTCAAAAACAGGAATGTAAAATCGCTGCGTTTGAAGCCGGCGCAAAAGTTCGAGTTGATAGACAATTGTACAAATAACATTACACCTTCCTTGTCAATGCCGACTACGGGCGTCCGGATAAAAGTAGAAAATACATCACCGGTTCAGGTCGCAGGAAAGGCGTACGCGGAAGAAGTTGCCTGGATTGAAAACAAACTTGTATTTAGAAATCAGTCGTTGCGGGAGATGAAGCCCCAACTGGAGCGCTGGTTCAACGTAAAACTGGATATTAAAAATGAAGACATTAATACCTTTCATTTCACGGGTGTGTTTACGGATGAGAATCTGACACAAGCACTTACGTCTTTAAAACTAATCAGACCTTTTAACTTTAAAATTAACGAGCATGACGTAATCATATACTAGACAAGGGCGGGAATGCGCCAACATATCCCGCCTCTAAAAACCTCACAGCAGGTTAGCTACCATCTAAGATTTTTAAAAATTATAAGCCACGAAGTTATGAAAATTGATAAACTCTACCGTTCGGTTTTATCCTTTGACTCTTCTTTGATATTTCCTGTCAGAAGAGAGTTCTTGATGTTAAACTGGGTACTTATACTCACATTTTTTAACTGTTTAAACGTTTCCGCAAACAGTTATTCACAGGAGGTCCCTGTGAATTTGGACATTAAGAATATGCAGCTCAAGCAAGCTTTCAATGTCTTGCAGCAAAAAGGCAAACTCCGTTTGTTGTACAGTGAAGAAGATTTGAAACCCGACAATGGCGTTTCTTTAAGCGTTAAAAACATGCCGCCTTTGCAGGCGTTGCAAATGATGCTCAAAAACACCAATCTAAATTACCAGGTTGTTGGCGACGGTCTTGTTGTCATCGCCAACAATAAGGAGCAGGCGAAACAAGACATCACCGTTCAAGGCCAGGTCACTGACGCTTCTGGAGGACCACTCCCAGGGGTAAGTGTAATGGTTAAAGGCACGACAATAGGAGGCTCAACCAATGGTGAAGGACGTTTTTCATTGACAGTTCCCGAAAATGCAACACTTGTATTTTCCTTTATGGGCTATGTTTCACAGGAAGTAGCGGTGAATAACCGCAGAACAATCAACGTACGGCTTGCCGAAAATGCACAGGCACTGAGCGAAGTTGTCGTTACTGCACTGGGAATTAAACGGGAGAGTAAAAGTTTGGGTTATGCAGCTACATCAGTTGATACCAGACAATTAACAGATACAAGAACTACGAACGTTGGTAACAGCCTGATCGGTAAAGTAGCCGGACTAAACGTTTCTGCTCCGCCAAGCGGACCAGGTGGATCGTCAAAAATCAGGATTCGTGGTCAGTCTTCGTTCGGAGGAAACAACAGTCCACTGATTGTAGTGAACGGTGTTCCGATTAATAATGAAGCCGGCGGTGCCGCGAACGGAAATGGTGAAGGATTTGCCGGTGAGGCGAACTCCGATTCCGGAGATGGTTTACAAAGTATTAACCCGGATGATATTGAATCCATGACCGTTCTGAAAGGAGCGGCTGCAGCAGCGCTGTATGGTTTCCGTGCGAAAGACGGTGCCATTATCATCACTACAAAATCCGGTAAAGGACAGCAAGGTATTGGTGTTGAAATCAGTTCCAGCTTCCAGGCAGAGAAAGCCCTTGACTATACAGACTTCCAGTATGAGTATGGCCAGGGTGAAAATGGAATACGTAACGTGACCCTGGCGGACGCAAGAAGAACCGGCCTCTGGAGTTTCGGTCCTAAATTCGACGGTACGCAAATGATGCAGGTTGATGGAGTGGAACGGCCATATGCTCCATTTAAGGATCGTATCAAGTTCTATGACACCGGCATTAACACAACCAACTCTGTCGCGCTTTCAGGATCAAACGATAATGGAAACTTCCGGTTGTCTTTTGCAAACACCGACGCCAACGGCATTATACCAAGTGCGAAATTCAACAAGAAACTATTGAACCTGGGCCTGAATTACAATTTGACAGATAAACTGTCCACCCAGGTAAACATGAACTATTCTGTAGAGAACAACCTGAATCCACCGGTAGTTGCTCAACAGGACTTCAACATCAACCAAACCATATATACCTTGGCAAACAGTATCGATCCAAGATGGTTGGAAAATGCCTATAAAGATCCGGTAACCGGAAATGAAATTGTACCTTCACGTTTCACCAATCGCTCTAACCCGTACTGGGTAATGAATGAAAGGGAGGAAAACATTAAACGTGACCGTCTGTTTGGTAACATCGCGTTGAGGTATCAATTCGCACCATGGCTTTATGCACAGGCCCGTATTGGTCAGGATTATTTCTCTGTGCTGCATCATGTGAACCGCCCTACAGGTACTGCTTTTTTACCTGTTGCTGCATCTGGCTTTAACGGTAACTTTTATCAGGATTCCGAAACTTTCAAAGAGCGAAATCTGGATTTCCTGATTGGAGCAAATCATAAGTTTGGCAAGTTCGGGATTGACGCTACAGTTGGGGGAAACTCAATGGATCAACGTGGTGAGTCTTTAAGTACCTCTGTTACGAACTTCTATATCCGGGATCTATATACCATTGGAAACGGACAAATTAAAGAGCCAAATTACACCTACTACAGAAAACGTGTAAACTCTTTATACGCTACTGTAGACTTCTCTTACAACGACTACTTGTTTCTGAACTTAACAGGACGTAACGATTGGTTCTCTACCCTTAATCCACAGTCGAACAGCTATCTATATCCTTCTGTAAGTACCAGTTTTGTGTTCTCTGAAGCGTTAAAAAGCTCGTTGCCAGCCTGGTTGGGATATGGTAAACTACGTGCGGCATATGCCGAAGTAGGAGGCGATACAGACCCTTATACAAATGCTTTGTTCTACAGCATCAGCAACAATCAATTCAACGGCATTGCTATCGGTGGTATCAACGGTACAGTAAGCCCGAATCCAAATTTGAAACCACTTAAAGTTAAAGAAACCGAGCTCGGTTTGGAACTGGGGTTGTTTGACCGTCGTGTAAACCTGGATGTTGCAATATACCGTAAGAATACAGTTGATGAGATCCTGAATGTGGATATTTCGAATGCTTCCGGATACGGACAAACCAAAGTGAATGTTGGTAAATTAAGGAATCAGGGTGTGGAAGCATTGCTTTCCATTGTGCCGGTTCGCAATACCAATTTCAGATGGGAAACGGCCTTCAACTATACCTATAACGACAGTGAAGTATTGCAATTGGCAAACGGTCAGACCCGTATTGACGTAGGAACCGGTGAATATATCGGAAACGTTTCTCAGGAAGTTGGCCTTCCAATGGGATCACTTCGTGGGGTTGACTACAAACGTGATGCACAAGGCAGAATTCTTACTGCCAATGGCAGGTTCCTTGCCGGAGACATCATCACTTACGGAAGTGCAGTGCCTAAACACGTTGGGGGATGGTTGAATACCGTAACTTACAAAGGATTCCGTTTTTTCGCACAGGTGGATTTCAAGGCAGGTCACAAGTTGATCTCCAACTCCAACTTCAACTTTATGCGTGAAGGTTTGCACAAGGGATCTTTGGTTGGACGTGAAGGTGGTGTAGTATTCCCTGGATTTAATGAAGATGGTACGCCAAATACGACGCCAATTGAGGCAGAATCTTTCTACTCTGATTATCGTGGTAAAAGCATAGCTACACCATTTGTGTACAATGCAAGTTTTGTACGTCTGCGTACCATTTCTCTTGGTTATGACCTGACACCTTATATAAAGAATACTTTCCTGAAAAGCGTGACGCTGAATGGATTTGTGAACAACGTATTGATCATCAAAAAATATGTTGACAACCTGGATCCGGAAACGCAGTATTCTGCATCAGATTTACTGACCGGACTGGAATCCCATGCATCACCAACAACCCGCACTTTTGGGTTGAATCTAAATGTTAAGTTTTAGCACCATTAATTGAATAACCATGAAAATTAAAGGCATACTCCCAGTTCTTTGTTCAGCACTGATTGTGATCAGTGGGTGTACGAAAGATTTCGAAGAGATCAATACAAATCCAATACAGGCAAGGGACCTGGATCCGGTTTATCAGTTTTCAAATGCACAACAGGCATCAGCTGTTCCATCTTATCATTACCAGGGTGAAATTGTACAGCAGGTGAACACACCTTTTGGTGGTGTACTGGAAGGCGGAAACCGGAACACGGTCAATGAGGTGAACTCCAATCCAACGTTTAACACCATGTACACAGGACCGATCCGTAATTTAACGGACATCATTTTGAAACTTCAAAATATTCCGGAACGCAGTAACCTGTACAACATGGCGCGTATCTGGCGGGCCTATTGTTTCCAGATCCTTGTAGATACCTACGGCGACATTCCATATTCTGAAGCTGGAAGAGGCTATCTGGAAAGTACCTTCCTGCCTAAATACGACAATCAGGAGGAGATCTATAAGGATCTTCTAAAGGAATACGAAGAGGCAACAAACGCACTTACTGCTGGTAAGGATGTGGTAAACGGCGATATGTTTTACCAAGGTGACATCGTAAAATGGAAAAAACTCGGGAACTCGCTGTTGCTTCGTGTTGGAATGCGGTATTCAAAAGTTGATGAGGCTACTGCCAGAACTACCGTGGCTAAGGCACTTGACCCTGCAAGGGGAGGTGTAATGACTTCCAACGCAGACAACGCTTTCATCCAGTTTAACGCCATTTACACAAACTCGACTTCGAATGCACTACTTGGTGGTGAGCGGGCTAACTATTACGTGGGTGCGCCTTTTATCGATTTCATGAAAACCAGAAATGACCCGCGCTTGAGCCGGATTGCTGTAAAATATGAAAACCCTGGTAATCCTTTAGCAACAACAGGTGCAGCAAACACAAATCCTGCAGATCAGCAGGGAATGCCATATGGATATGACGAGAGCTCAGTTGCTACTGCACCGGGATATCCTGGGAAAAATGGTAACGCCTTCTTGTATTCACAATTTAACAGGTCAACAGTTTTCAGGATTGAAGCACCGGAATTTTTGGTGTCTTACGCGCAAACAGAACTGCTTATTGCAGACGCGATCCAGAGGGGCTATGCTGCTGGTTCTGTGAAGGAGCACTATGAGGCGGGCATCAGAGCACACATGACCCAAACCGTTTTGTATGGTGTGACTGCTCCTGAAATAACCTTGCAAGAGCAAAATGCATATCTGGTTCAGCCACTTGTCGCTTTTGATCCTGCACAAGCTTTGAAACAGATCAATGAACAATACTGGGTGGCCTCATTCCGGAACTGGACAGAGGCTTGGGCAAACTTCAGAAGAACTGGTTACCCGCAACTTGCTCCTATAAACTTCCCTGGTGAAGATCCATCTGTTGATGCTGGTGATGCTGGCGGTTTTATCCATCGCTTACCATATCCGCTTAGAGAGAGATCTGTAAATACAGCAAATCTTCAGGCTGCAAGTCAGCGTATGGGCGGAGACAACCTGGGCGTGCGTTTGTTCTGGGATAGACCCTAACCATCGTACCCATTAGCTTGCAAATTAACGTACTAGAAACACAAATTTTTAATCAAAACATAGCAAATGAACAAGAAAGCATCAATCCTCCCAGACATCTATCTATGAAAAGTTCGTAGGCAGACGATTAACACATCTCAAAATCTTTAAACAACACCTTAATTAATCTTGAATCTTATAACATGAAAAGTATTTTAAAACAGATAGCCGCAAGTAATAGAGAACTGGAAAAATCAGAAGCTGCAGCTAACCAAGCGGAAATCAATAACCCATCAACAACAGAGAACCGTCGTAACTTTTTAAAGAAAACTGCCTTAGGAGGAATAGCACTGGGAGGTCTGCTAAGTCTGTCCATTGAAGATACCATTGCACAAACAACTTCAAAAGTCAGCCGAGCTTCGGCACCATCCGACTTGAGAATAACAGATATGCGCTATGCTTTAACCTCTGTTCTTGGTGGAACTGCAATTATTCGAATTGATACCAATCAGGGCATTTATGGCTTAGGGGAAGTTAGAGATGGCGCGGATGTGCGTTATGCATTGATGTTGAAAAGCAGGATCCTGGGAATGAACCCCTGCAACGTGGAGATGATTTTCAAAGCAATTAGACAGTTCGGTGGGCCATCACGCCAGGCCGGTGGGGTTTGCGGAGTTGAGATGGCGCTTTGGGATATTTGTGGTAAGGCCTACAATGTGCCTGCATGGCAGTTATTGGGTGGCCGCTACAGAGATAAGGTCCGCTTGTATGCGGATACCCCAGAGGCGAAGTCTACTGCTGAACAAGTGAAGCTGATCAAATACCGTACACAAGACCAAGGATATACCTGGTTAAAGATGGATGTTTCCATTGGCGAGTTGCGGAATATTCCCGGTGCTGTTGTGAACAGCAAGTTTTGGGAGACCAACGGTAATCTTCAGCAGTGGGGATCAAACAACTATATGTCGTACGGAAACACACAACATCCATTTACTCAGATCCAAATTACCGACAAGGGACTCGACGAATTGGCAAAAATCGTAGACAATGTAAGAAGTCTGGTGGGGTACGAGATTCCAATTTCAACAGATCACTACGGTCACTTTGATTTGAATAACGGTATTCGCCTGGGTAAGGCACTTGAGAAATACAGATTGGCCTGGCTAGAGGATATCGTTTCCTGGGAATTGACAGATCAGTGGAAAACAATGACCAATGCGCTGGAAACACCAACAATCACGGGTGAGGACATCTACTTGTTAAAGAACTTTAAACCGCTCATTGACAACAATGCCGTGGATCTTATCCACCCGGATTTGGCAAGTTCCGGCGGACTCTTGGAAACCAAAAGAATCGGCGATTATGCAGAAGAACATGGAATCGGAATGGCGATGCACCAGGCTGGAACTCCGGTTTCTTTCATGGCGAATGTTCATTGTGCAGCAGCTACCCAAAACTTCCTGGCATTGGAACACCACTCTGTGGATCTTCCATGGTGGGAAAGCCTGGTGACAATGACAGGCGGACAGCCTATCATCACCAAAGGCTTTGCAAACGTGCCATTGACCGCGCCAGGTTTAGGTATCGAATTGAATATGGATGTTGTAAAAGAACATTTACACGTAAAAGACAAGACCTTCTTTGCTCCAACCACGGAGTGGGATGAGAAGCGCTCACATGACCGAATTTTCAGTTAGTCGTTAATAATGTGGCGGAGTGTGAAAGCACTCCGCTTTTTTGTTTTCAAGCGGGTTCTTAATTTCCAACTATTCTTTGCTATATTGGATCCGTTTCAAAAGAAACCATCATAATTTTACGCCGGATGAAAAGATGGCCTAAACTTGTGATCGCTTCGTAACCATTAAAATAAATATATTGCTGATGAAAAAGTACTTGTTTCTGCCTATTCTGTTACTTGCTGCATTTTGCAGTGTAAACGCCCAATCTAAATCTGAGAGTGATGTCTCTGCTGCTGTAGAAACGTTCAGAAAAGGCATCGAGAGCTCCGATAAGAAACTGTTGGAATCGGTCACGTCGGAAGATCTGGTATATGGCCATTCCAGCGGCAAGGTCCAGAATAAAGCGGAGTTTGTGGAAGAGATTGTAAGTCTTAAGCCAATTGACTACGTTACTGTTGAACTTAGTAACCAGACCATAAAAGTCTCGGGAGAAGTTGCGGTTGTAAGACATGTGTTCAGCTCCAAGACGATTATGAATGGAACTGAGGGAAATCTAAAGATCGGCAATATGCTGGTCTGGAAAAAAGAGGGTGGAAAGTGGAAGCTCATCGCCCGTCAAGCTTACAAAATGTAGTTTAAGATGAAAAATCTAACGAAAAAGCCTGCTGATCAAAATCAGCAGGCTTTTTTGCATATTATACCAACTGGTATAATTTATTTATTACTTTTACAATATACATTTAGTTAAAAATCTATGTTGAACAGAGTAGTAATAACCGGCCTTGGCGCTTTAACACCATTAGGTAATGATGTTAAAACATTCTGGCAGAACGTTGTATCCGGCAAAAGCGGTGCAGCAAAAATCACGCGTTTCGACGCATCGTTATTTAGGACGCAGTTTGCCTGTGAATTGAAGAATTTCAATGCTTCAGATTACCTGGAGCGGGCAGACCTTAAGAGAACAGACCCTTTTACCCAATATGCAATTATAGCATCCGACGAAGCCATAAAAGACTCCGGATTTGAAATTTCGAAAATGGATCCGTTTGATGTCGGCGTGATCTGGGGATCCGGCCAAGGTGGTATGGAAACTTTTGAAGAGCAGGTTACTGAATATGCAACGGGTAACGGACAGCCACGTTTCAGTCCGTTCTTTGTACCAAAGCTCATCAGTAACATGTCGTCAGGTATGATTTCCATTCGGAACGGATACATGGGTATTAATTACACAACCGTTTCCGCCTGTGCGACGTCCAATACTGCCATTATGGACGCATATAATTACATCAGACTAGGAAAAGCCAAAGTTATCATCACTGGTGGATCCGAAGCGCCAATTACAGCAGCTTCTCTGGGCGGCTTCAGCGCGCTTAAAGCGATGTCTACATTGAACGATGATCCGGAACATGCCTGCAAACCCTTTGACGTAGCTAGAGATGGTTTCGTAATGGGTGAGGGTGCCGGCGCGCTGGTATTGGAAGATTATGAACACGCCATAAAAAGGGGCGCACACATATATGCTGAGCTAACCGGTGCGGCAATGACATCCGATGCGTTTCATATGACGGCGACCCATCCGGAAGGGATTGGTGCGGCAAAGGCAATTGATCTTGCACTCCGCGAGGCAGGCATACCAATCTCAAAAGTCGACTATATCAACGTCCATGCAACGTCAACGCCTGTCGGCGATTTGTCTGAAATCAATGCCATACGTGCAGCAACGAAGGATGAATCCACAAACCTCATCATCAGCGCGACAAAATCCATGACTGGACATTTGCTTGGTGCAGCGGGTGCGATCGAAGCAATTATCGCTTTGCTTTCCATCAGAGACCAGGTCGTTCCACCTACCATAAACACCAAAGTGCTGGATCCTTCTATCCCTAAAAATCTCAATATTTTGACGGGCGATAGTATAGATCACAAGGTAAAGGTGGCGATGAGCAATACGTTCGGATTTGGCGGGCACAACGGAATCGTGATTTTCCAGGCCATTTAATGTGCTTCAAGGTATCACCTATTCAGATTTAGATTATGGATAGATCAGCGTCAAAAGCCGAGCGTACTAGAAATTTCATTATTCAAAGTACAGCAGAAATTTTCAATAAGAAAGGTTTTTCCGGTACCTCCTTGTCAGATTTGACGGAGGCCACCGGGTTAACGAAGGGAAGTATTTATGGGAATTTCGAAAATAAGGAAGAAGTTGCCTTGGCTGTTTTTGACTTTAATTACTCCATAATCTTAAATTTAATACACGAAGAACTTTCCAAGGCTGAGTCCCACCGCGATAAATTGATGGTCTATGCGAACATTTACAGGATGATCACCAGAAATCCGGTTGATCGTGGAGGTTGCCCGATTTTGAATACAGCGGTGGAAGCGGATGATACCAATCCACAATTGAAAGAAAAGGCGGCTCAGGCAATTGGGAATTGGGCGGACAACCTTTCTGCAATCATGGATTCTGGAATCAAAAGCGGCGTCTTTAAACCGGACATAAACGTCCGTCAGCTGGCGCTAACCCTTATAGCACTCATTGAGGGCGGATTGATGATTGCGCGGGTCATGGACGATCCGGCGAACATGGATCAGGTGGTCGCGACTGCGGAAATGCTGATCCGTCAGATAGAGAAGTAAATACAGGATCCTTAATTGTTAAGTGAAAAGTCGTTTATTTCACTAATTTGAAACAAAACCTCGAAAGCCAGCAAAAGAATACGGACATTTAAGTCGCACAATCCCTTTTTTCGTATAGGTTTTGTGAAAAGACATTTAATGTTGATGTTTACTGCTTAAATAGTCCGTGTGAATGGATTTTTGTACAAAACAATAATAAAAGACTTATAAACAGACCTGCAGAATTTACTAATTAAGAAACGTAACTGAGTACAGACTAGCAATGAATAACCGGGCGACAGCACGTTTCTCCAGGAACATGAACAAATGATGAACTTCTAATCGGGGCATCTCATTAAAATATATAAGAATGAAAATTGGGATTATAGGTATGGGTGACATGGGGTTTCTGTACGCCAGATTATTCGCTCAGGCAGGTTATCAGGTGTATGGTTGTGATCTTCCACATCGTCTGGAACAACTTCGTGAATCCGCAGATACCTTAGGCATCGAAATGCGGGAGGACGGGCGGAACATCTGCCGGGAATGTGACGTCATCTTTTATGCGGTGGAAGCGGAGAAATTCAGTGAGGTAGTACAACAGTACGGATGGGCGACGAAGTACGGTGCAATCGTGTCCGGCCTTACATCCGTTAAGCACCCCGAGGTCGACGCCTTCGAAAAGTACCTCCCAAAGGATACCCACATCGTAACGTGTCATTCGTTACATGGACCGGGGATAGATCCAGTAGGGCAGAAGCTCATCGTCATCCCTTATCGTTCCAGC
The DNA here is from genome assembly GCA_045629455.1 of Pedobacter sp. Classification (GTDB taxonomy): domain Bacteria; phylum Bacteroidota; class Bacteroidia; order Sphingobacteriales; family Sphingobacteriaceae; genus Pedobacter. The sequence continues at coordinate 38,806 of JAZQRI010000024.1, forward strand.
GCGCGCGCCTATCAGATCATGACCGACATACTGGTTACATTAGGATCCGAACTTGTCGAAATTTCTGATTATCACCATCACGATAAGATTGTTGCAGATACGCAAGCCGTCACCCACTTTGGTTTCGAAAGTATGGGAACCGCATGGAAGGAGGCCGGTTTCTTCCCCTGGGAAAATGCCTCTTATACGGGCGGAATCGACAACATCAAAATACTGACAACCCTTCGCATATTCAGCCAAAAGGCACACATATACGGTGGCTTAGCCATTTTAAATCCCTATGTATCTCCACAGGTACGTCAATACGCACAGTCGGAATCAGAACTTTTTAAACTGATGATCAGAGAAGACGAAGCTGCCTTGCGTAAGCGGTTGTACAAAGCCAAAGAGTTTGTCTTTCATGAACACAATACGCCGGTGATGCTCAGCCGGGATATCATCAAAGAATTCTCGCTGGGCGCAAATGACATGGTACGAAAGGCCAATTCCCATTTAAGTTTGCTGAGCATGGTAGATGCATGGCACCACTTAGGGGTTAATCCCTACAACAACCTGATCTGTGAAACACCGCCCTTCCGCCTGCGCCTGGGCATTGCCGAGTTGCTGTTTCAGGATGAAGAACTGCTCGAAGAATCCATAGAAACCGCTTTATACGATAAAACGATACGCGGTGATGATCTCGAATTCCACTCCGCCGTGCGGGAATGGTCCTCCATCATCGGATACCGCGATATGAACGGATACAAAACCCATTTCAATCAGGCGCAATTGTTTTTCAAAGACCGCCTGGAGCACGCCACCATGCAGAGTACAGCCTTAATAAACAGGCTTGCTATGGATTAGCACAGGCACACAACACCCGGGTTGCTATGCCGCTTCATCTGCGGTTGGGCGAAGCATGGTGTGTGCTTTCTGCATCGGGCTGATCACGCCTCTCCTGTAAATGGCACTCGAGTTCTTGCGGATCTCTTTCCGTAAGCGGATGTGCATGTAATGCAGAACACGGTCTTTTTGTATTTCTCCACGCTCTTTCACCTTATTCAGTAACTTGAGCGATGCTGCAGCCATCAGTGCCCCGATGACAAACAGAAAGCCCCATCCATGCAGGTCAATCATTTCGATCACGCGGATGCCTTCGCTACTCTTAAGCTGTACATTCCAGACAATCTCCTGGCCGGCCAGCAGGTCCGCTATACCTCCCCCGATCATTGGCGAAATCGCTGAGAAGAATGCAACAACCATATTCAAGGAAGACATATAGGCCATGGCTTCACGACGGGGCGCCAGTTTCATCCCTATGTTGTTTAAGGCCAGGTTAATTCCCCCGGTTGCTGTTCCGCTGATTACGCTTACAATGGCAAGAATCAGAATTCCATAAAGTCTGTTGTCCGGAACCGAGGCATATATCCATGCGAAAATGCAGCTGATGTATACTGGCGCACAAATGTTAATGATGGTCTTGTTGCTGAAACGATCCGTATAGCTTCCAAGCGTTTTAATCGTTAAGATGTTGCTGAGCTGCGCAAGTATGGTAAAGCCAATCACATAGGATAGCGGCAGACCCATGGTTCTCATCAGAAATACCGTAAAGAAAGGAACAGCAATGTTTAAAGAAAATGCCCAGGCCGCATTGAAGATCAACAGGTTTTTGAAGTTTATATCTCCCAGGGGCTTTTTAAACTGCTCAAATATATTTTCCCTGACTTGGATGGGAGTAGGCTCTGGTGCCTGCGCAAGCCAATACACCCCAACCAGACCAACCAGCCCTCCGCCAATGAATATGGCGTAGTAGGTAAGCGTAAGATAATCGCTATGCTGTGCCCTCACGAAATCAATCGTCAGCGAGATACAAAGCCCAAGCACTGCACTCAGCATCGTAACCCATTTCGTCCGTTTCGAAAAGAAGCTGCCCAGACCTTTTTCCGGGATCAGATCTTTTACCCAGACATTCCAGCTTGCACCAGCAATGGAGCCAAAAAAGTAATGTACAAATAAGATGGCGAGCAACAATTTCAAGCCCACCGCCGTAGAAAATATAAACGGAAGAAAGCCTGCAAGTAGCATCGGCGCCCGCCCTAAAAATGATCCGATTACCGCAACTGCACGTCGGTTGTTGTAGCGCTGTACCAGCCAGATGGATAGCAGCTGAAAAATGTTCGTTAAGATCGGCAAACTGGCAAGCAGACCGATCTGAAAGTTAGAGGCCCCAAGGTGAAGCGCCATTGCTGTAATGAATGCCCCTCCAGACATGTTAACCATTGCTTCACCGGCAAGGCTGTCTTTCAGAATGGATTTTTGTCCTGATGCGATTTGAGTTTCCGTTAAAACCTCGGAAGTTTGAAAGTTCATTGTAGTTCTTTGTAGTTTTGTGGTATGCAGGTTTAGAATTGTTGACCTTTTACCTCCGGCTTGCTGGCCAAAAAGGGATTCAACTCGCGCCTTACGTATATTCCGTATTTCGGGTGCAAAACTACTTGTTTTAACTACGTATAATAACTGACTGTCAAAATATTATGTTTGCAAACTGTCATAATTCTTACACGCACTCATCCGTGGATATTTGCGTTTCCAACTCACATATCTCAATCTTAAATATTCAATGTTCCAGTGTCATTTAGTATCAGAATTCTTGCGAAATCATTATAGATCTCTAACACACTTATTGAAGCCGGACTAATTTCAATCCGCTGGAACATATCCAGGTGAATGCCTGCATAATACGCAATTGCGGACTTGATCAAGTCAGAATGACTGATCACTGCAACGGTTTCCCCAGGATGATCGGACGCGAGTTTTTCCAAACCACGAAGCATCCGGGTTTGTGCTTCCCGCATGGTCTCGCCGCCCGGAATCCGGGTCCCGCTCCTGAACATGTTGAACCGTTTGAAGTCTGCATCATTTTCCAGCTCACTAAACTGCTTATTGGTCCAGTTACCGAAATCGATCTCCACAAAATCTTCCGCTATGTTGCAGGATAAGTCCAGTGCGGCTGCAATGGGAGCGGCCGTCTGCACCGCACGCTCCAGCGGACTACTATATATAGCCGAAACCGGAAGGTTTCTCATCCGTTCACCCAGAAGCTGCGCCTGGGCTTCGCCGTCATCATTTAAATCTATTCCAGGCAAACGGCCGGACAAGCTTTTACCCACAGCGTTGGTGGTCGCGTGGCGAATAAGGAGAAATTTAGTCATGCCTTGTAAACTTAATGAATGGATTTTTGTTTTCTAAACATCAACCAGGCTAATCTATCTTGTTTACTTAAGCATAAATTAATTGATTTGGAAAACACGAACAATCGAAGTTTAAAAATAGGCGTTCTCACATTTCACCGTTGTATAAATTATGGAAGTTACTGGCAGTCCCGCTGCTTAGTTGAAGGTTTGCAGCAACGCGGACACAATGCCGTAATTCTGGATCATCATTCCAGCCGCGTCAACTTTTCAGAATGGAAGTGTGCGCTGCAGCCGGTGTTGCCCACTCCCGTTCCGAAGGCCGATCACGGCCTTTACCGGCAGAAAACTGAAAAATTCTTTAAATTGTTTGACTCCCTGCCGCTTTCAGCCCCTTTCGAGCTGGATGATCCAGCTGGTATGGACGAATATGATCTTGTGGTGGTTGGCAGTGACGAAGTCTGGAATCTTTCTCATCCCTGGTATAGCTATTGTCCGCTATTTTATGGTGAAGGGCTGAAGGCTAAACGTCTGATCTCCTATGCGGCTAGTTTTGGCAACTATCACTCGTCCTGGGGACTGGATGCAGACTGGGCTAAGAAGCTTCTAAAGTTTGATCATATTTCCGTGCGTGACGAGAATTCGCGTGAAATCATTGAGGCTGCCCTGGGATTTAAACCAGAGATGGTGCTTGACCCCTGCCTGCAGTTTCCAATCCACTACCAACCCGCAGATTTAAGCCACATTCCGCATCCCTACGTGGCAGTCTATGGCCATAACTTCTCGGAGTTCTTCATCCGTGAGATCCGGGAGTGGGCCAGTCGCGAGAAGCTCCCGCTCGTAAGCATTGGCTACCGAAACAACTGGGCGGATGAGCACTGGATTACGGCAGATCCGCACGATTTTGCAACTTTCATTGCGCAATCACAAGCGGTCGTAACAAACTTCTTTCATGGCTGTGTCTTTTCGCTGATCAATTCAAAGCCTTTCGTTTGTGAAACATCGCCATACCGAAGCATTAAGGTTCAGGGGCTAATGCAGAAAATAGGCGGTGAGCAGCACCTGATTATGGAAAATACGCCTGCAGAAGTTTACCACGCCCGTCTGTCTGAACCACTCGATCCGGAGATTCAGGATCGTATTGCCTTGTTGCGGGCACAGTCCAACCGTTATCTGGATGAGGCCCTGGAACCGAAGTTATTCGAATTGTCATGACAGCAGTGTTCAGCCCAAATGACATCGTACGTTCCGGATTGTGCATTGGCTGCGGGAGCTGTGTCGCGCAGTCGCGTCTGGACGGTTCAGACACGAAGATGCAGTTCGATGCCTACGGCCTTTATAAGCCACATGGGCCTTCTCAGTGGTACCGGAAGCCCTCAGAAACCTTCAGTAAAACCTGTCCCTTTTCGCCGGTTGCAGAAAAAGAAGATGAACTTTCTGTGCTGAATTTTCCTTCAACGCCTCAACACAGCGATACAATTGGCCGTTTCCAGAAGGCTTTTGTCGGTCATGTGCTGGAAGATAATTATCGTACACAGGGGAGTTCCGGTGGAATGGTCACATGGGTGGCGTCAGAACTGATGCGTAAAGGTCTGATTGATGGTGTTGCGCATGTTATCGCGACCAAAGATCCTCAGGAAGATGGAAAATACTTCCGCTACCGCATATCGAGAAGTCAACAGGAACTCAATTACGGGGCGAAGTCCCGCTATTACCCCGTTGAGATGTCTGAAATTCTACAAACAATTCATGAGGTACCCGGAAGATATGCAGTTGTCGCACTTCCCTGTATGATCAAGGCGATACAGCTGTTGAGGCAGAAGGATCCGGTCTTCCAGGAGCGCATTTGCTTTACGCTGGGTCTTTTCTGCGGACATATGAAGAGCGCACAGTTTGTGGAAAGCTTTGCCTGGCAGATGCAGGTTCCCTTAGAAAAAGTTAAAGAAGTAGAATACCGGTACAAAAATCCGAACCGCCCGGCAAACTGGTACAATGCCATGCTCGAGTTAAATGACGGACATCAGGTAAATAAAGACTGGTGGCACCTGGCGGATGGCGACTGGGGTGCCGGCTTTTTCATGAGTTCTGCATGCAACTTCTGCGATGATGTAGTTTCGGAGACTGCAGATGTCGCGTTCGGTGATGCCTGGGTGGAACCCTATTCTTCTGACGGAAATGGAACCAACGTGGTGGTGGCACGATCGCTTCTTGTCAGCGCGCTAATTTCTGCCGCAGCGCTTGAAGGCCGTTTGCAGCTGGAGGAGGTAGATGGCAAGTTTGTAGAACAAACGCAGGCAGCAGGTTTCAGACAACGCAGAGAAGGACTGGCTTATCGCCTGACTTGGGCGCCAGATGGCGTTCAGCCCGTAAAACGTGTACGCCCCGATGCAAACAGGCCTGAAAAATCACGTAAGATGATTTACCGGACTCGATTTTGGATCTCCAAATGGAGTCACCGTATGTTCTGGCTGGCGAGGAAAACCAGTATGCCCTGGATCTATGTCAACTGGGCACGTTTTGCCGCATCATTTTACCACGGACTTGCCTACCACAAAGGAAATTTCGGAGAGATGAAAAAGCGTTACGTGGAGTTTAAGAAGTAAAATGCTACAGTTTTCCAGCATCAGGATGCTTAGCCGAAGCGAGTATCTGCAATTCTGATGCTACTTTTTCGATGACCGGATCCCAGCCGCCCTGCTGTGGCTGCCGGAACAACCGCATGGAAGGATACCATGGACTGTCAGTCCGTTCGTCCATCCATCGCCAGTCTGCTTGATCGTGCAATAACGTCCAGGCAGGTACATTCAATGCGCCGGCGAGATGTGCCGGCATGGAATCCGCGCTGATCATCAGATCCAGACCCCGGATCACCCTTGCATAGTCATACAAGCTAAACTCCCCGGGATGGATACCAAATCCTTCTTTCCATCCGGCTGCGGGTGGATTGGCCTGAAGAATATACAGGTTTATACCCTTGACCTGATTTAAAGGCGCAAGTGCGGTAAACGGGATGCAGCGCGACTGGTTCCAGTCTCCGGCTTGCCAGACAAGTCCGACATTCAGGTCTTCGCCGCCAGTAAGCCGCAGTGGATCGGCAAACAGGTAAGGGATGTCACGAGGAATGGTTTGCAGTGTTGTGCGGAAAATAAAGGGGAGTTCCATTACTTCCAGATCCACGTCATATTCAACCTCCGGTTTTCCCTCATGGAGAGCTAGAAGCTGATCTATACCCGGAAGGTTCTTTAAAAGATCAATCAACGGTGGCTGTGCCCATACGATTACTTCCCGGGCAATTTTTTTCAGCAGGGGTACATACCTGATGAACTGAATGGTATCACCCAGCCCATGATAGCAGCGCACAAGTACACGTTTTCCTTGTAGCGGCGTCCCATTCCACACACACTGGTAGTGTCTGGGCAAGCGGGGATCACGATTGACGCCCGCTTCCAGAACCTTTTCACTAAGTGTCCACGCTTCTTCGAAATTGCCGTGGCGCATACACTGCATCCAGGCATTCGGAATAGCCTTTAAATCCTCTGGATTTTGCTGGCGCTGATGGTGCGATTTGCGGTCGTACATAACCTATGCATAACGACGCATCATTCTTGCGCAAAAATCCGCAAATTCTTCGATGTGATGAGGTGGACTGGTATGGTGCGCCTCAATGCCTTTTTCTTCGGGCGTAAAGCAGAATGTGATTGTGACATCAAATTCATCCAAAGCGGTCATCATCTTATCGAACCATTTTTCTGAATCCGGCCGCAGTGAGTCTGCCCAGCTCAGTCCGGTTCTCAGGCGCTTTACGCCAAGGCGTCTCAGCCATTCCACAGCTTGTTCCAGGCGGTGATCTTCAAAGTGGAACCATTGGCAAAGACCAAATTCAGGGGTGTAATCCGAAAAGTGTTTCAATGCAAGTTTTGGTGTTCCATCTTCGTGCAGCAGACCCATATAGAAGTGGCGGTAATAAGAAGATCCTTCTGCCTCGCGGTGCCGTGTTGTGGCTCCCCATGCCTGCGGCAGGTCGTATAAACTGTACCAGTGAATACGGTCCACCAGCCCCGTCAATAATTCCGCAGTGCGCCGGAAACCAAATTCCTGTACTTCTTCCGCACCAAAGGTAGAAACGCCGACCTCCGTTACCCATACGGGAAGATCTGTAATCGCCCGGATCTCTGCAATTTTATCCGGCCATTCGTTTATATTCCATAGGTTCCAGTCGAGCGGAAAACCATGGACTGCAACCGCGTTCAGGTCGTCAAGTGTACCCAGGCTTTTTAAGTGCTGCAGAAAGCCGGGATCTATAGGTGAGATGCCTCCAAGTACCCTGGTGATATCCGGCTTTTCGGCTTTTGCTGCTCTTGCAGCCAATTTTACCATGTCGGCATACATATGCCATCCCTGGTCGATGTCAAAATTCCAATGTGATTTATTATTCGGTTCGTTCCAGAACTTTACAGCTTCGATCATATCGTATATTACTTCTTTATAGGGTAAACGGGACGCACCTGGTCATCTATCAACTGACCACGGCGGCAAATATAAACTTCCAGTTCAGGATGTTGAACAATCTCAAAGCCGGCACTCCGAAGCATTGCTTCCATTCCGGCACGGTTCGGAATCCACCAATTTGTTGGATCATTGGAATACCGGTGTTCGATGAAATACATCTGCGGAAATTCCGGGCGCTCAAAGATCTCTTTATTCCAGAAATCGTAGTCTGCTTCAACAGGACCCACCTGATCGCTGCCGCGCTGCATGGATTGGAAAATTAACTGGTCCTTAACAACGGTATCGTACAAGATATCCAAGGCCAGGAGCGGGTGGCGCAAGTGGTAGAGCACACCCATAAAAATCACCACGTCGAATTTTTCACCAAGAGAGCCGACGTCATAGACCGACATATTCCTAAACTCGATATCTGCACCCAAAACTTTGGCTGCGTAGCGCGCCTGATTCAGGTAAACATCGTCCGAATCTATTCCCAGGACACGCTCCGCACCGCGACGTTTCATTTCGATGGAATAGAAACCGGCATTGCAGCCGATGTCCAGTACAGATTTTCCGGTAAGATCTTTAGGGATTGCATCCGCAAACATCTGGAATTTGACGTTAGGATAGTCACCAAGGAAGTGATCGGGTGCAGTTTGAATTCCGTTGAGGTTGATGTTGTGAAACCATTTTCCGAGTTTGTTGACGTTTTCCTGTATGTCATCCGTCATCAACTCGCTTGGAGAAGTAATCTTGTCATTCATCGACTTACAATTTGGCTGGTTAAAGGTTAATTGTGATACCATCACCTGTGCTGAATCTCTTCTTGACGACAAAAAGTGCTAAAATTTTGTTTTTAGGTTTTGTCTGTTTCTCTGAAAATCAACAACTTACAGTATAATGGAGAATATTCTTTTATATTTTAATTTTCATCAATAATTTGATTATTAGGTAAACCTTTTTTATTAACTATTGTTTTAAATACGGTTTTAAAAGTTTAATTACCGCGGCAAAAAGGCTTCTTTCCGATACGTAGACGATATAATACAAGTAGCTGAAGGTCCTTTATCGATTGCTAGGTAAATCAGGTGTTAGATGGGAATTGATTCGTAAAAACCTGAAAAACTTTTGCAGCATTGAAGAAGCTTTGGGTTTATTTCCCGTTGTACGAGTGGCACGCAGCTTTGTGTCAGATGATAAACCGGCAACCGTGCTGTTGCAGAAACCCAAATTAAGATGTAACACCTTATCTATGAAGAATATTTTAATAACAGGAGGAGCTGGTTTTATAGGTTCCCATTTGTGTGATGAATTGATTGAAAAAGGTTACCACGTACGGGTTTTAGATAGTCTGATTGCCCAGGTACATGGTCCGGAAGCGGAGCGTCCGGAATACCTCCACCCAGAGGTTGAGCTGTTCGTGGGCGATGTCCGTGATAAGGCCGCAGTCTTAAAGGCGCTCAAAGGCATGGATGCCGTTTATCATTTTGCTGCTCGCGTCGGGGTGGGACAAAGTATGTATGAAGTCAATGAGTATACAGACGTAAACAATCGTGGTACTGCCGTTTTGCTGGAAGCGTTAATCGAGAATCCTGTGAAACGGTTAATCGTAGCATCCAGCATGAGCATTTATGGTGAAGGTTTGTACGTGTCAGATGCTGGTGATGTTGTGGAGGATGCAAGCCGTCCGCTGCAGCAACTAAAGGATGGGCAATGGGAGTTAAAGGCCAACGGCGTTCCATTAAAGCCAATCGCTACGCCGGAGACTAAAAAGCCATCACTTGCTTCCGTATATGCACTTTCTAAATATGATCAGGAGGTCATGAGTCTGATTTGCGGGAAAGCATACAACATCCCGACAGTGGCCTTACGCTTCTTCAACGTTTACGGAACCCGCCAGGCACTCTCAAACCCGTACACTGGTGTGCTGGCCATTTTCGCATCGAGATATTTAAACAATAAAGCACCGCTCATCTTTGAAGACGGCGAGCAGAAACGTGATTTCGTCAGTGTAAAAGATGTTGCCAAGGCATGCAGGCTTGCGCTGGAAGTGGAAGAAGCTGCCTATGAAGTGTTCAACATCGGAAGTGGCAACAGCTACACCGTTAACGAAATCGCCCGTAAGTTGTCCAATACCATGGGCGTACAGGTAGAACAAAATGTAACCGGGGAATACCGGGTGGGCGATATCCGTCATTGTTTCGGTGACATCAGCAAAGCGAAGAACATTCTTGGGTTTGAACCGGAAGTGAGCTTTGAAGATGGCCTGAAGGAGCTGGCCGGTTGGCTTGAAGAGCAGGTCGCCGTGGACAATGTAGATCAGGCCAAGGAAGAGCTTGCCGCAAGGGGATTAACCGTATAAATTAGACATTTTTAACAGAGGCTATATGAATAGCAAATCATTAGGTAACACAGATCGGCACACCACGCTGATTACGGGAGGCGCCGGCTTTATAGGAACAAATCTGGCGGATGCACTCTTGTCTGAAGGGAAGTCCGTAATTATATATGACAATCTTTCCCGTAGCGGCGTAGAAAAGAACCTGCAGTGGTTAAGAGATAAGTACAGCTCGAATTTAAGGATAGAAATTGCCGACATCAGAGATGAAGCCGCACTAACAGATGCCGTTAATGCAGCGGATGCCGTATATCATTTCGCGGCTCAGGTTGCCGTGACCACAAGCTGCACGGACCCATTGATGGATTTCGAGGTTAATGCAAGGGGAACAATCAACCTGTTAGAGGCCATCCGCAAGTCTGAAAAAAGACCACCGCTGGTTTTCACTTCAACAAATAAAGTTTACGGCGACCTGGAAGACATGAAAGTGATTTTAAAAGGCGACCGTTATGCGCCGGAGGATACCGCTATTGAGGCTTCCGGTGTCTCTGAAGCCCGCAGTATCGACTTTCACAGTCCATATGGATGTTCAAAAGGAGCCGCCGATGCGTATATATTGGATTATGCAAGGACCTTCGGCATGAAGGCTGTTGTATTCCGCATGAGCTGTATCTACGGTCCGCATCAATTCGGTACAGAAGACCAGGGCTGGATTGCCCATTTTCTAATTAGTGCTCTGGAAGGTAAGCCGCTCACCATTTATGGAGACGGAAAGCAGGTGAGAGACATTCTTTTTGTTGAAGATCTGGTACGTGCAATGAAAATCGGCCAGGAAAAAATGGAATTTTTAACCGGGAAGGCTTTCAACATCGGCGGTGGTGTTCAAAACACGATAAGCTTGCTGGAGCTGCTTAAAATCATCGAGAACATGCAGGGCGAGCCACTGGATGTGGATTTCGGCGACTGGCGCCCGGGGGATCAGCGGTACTATGTCTCAGACATCCGAAAATTCAGTAGCGAAGGTGGCTGGGCACCGGAAATCTCGGCACAGCAAGGCATTGAAAACCTGTATCAATGGTTAGCAGCCTTTAGGAATAGCCCTTTAACAAACAAGATATATTCGCGTCAATCGATATAATGAAATCAGAAATTGAAGAGATAAATACGACAGATAGAAAGACAGACCTGATGGAAGCGCTGGAAATCACGGCGCCGAGGACAATCACCGTCAAGCACATACCACTTCCGGAACCAGGGGCTGATGAAGTCAGAATTAAGATGGAGGGCTGTGGCCTTTGTGCGTCGAACCTGCCGGTATGGGAGGGACGGGAATGGTTTCAATACCCGATCTCTGCCGGTAATCCCGGTCATGAAGGCTGGGGCAGAATTGACGCAGTAGGAGAAGCGGTCACCGGGTTCAGCAAAGGCGAACGTGTCGCCGCCATCACTTACAATGCGTTTGCCGCATATGACCTCACCAAAGCAAGCAACCTGATCAAACTGCCACCGGAACTGGATGGCGTACCCTTTCCGGCGGAGCCACTTGGCTGTGCAATGAACATTTTCGAGCGCAGTGACATTCGCGCTGGACAAACCGTGGCCATTCTTGGCATCGGCTTCCTGGGTGCCATGCTCATCCAGCTGGCACACCACGCGGGTGCAAAGGTAATCGCGTTGTCGCGGAAGAAGTCGTCGCTTAATCTGGCACGCAAACTCGGTGCAGATGATGTGATCGCTATGGACGACCACTGGCAGATCATCGAGAAAGTCAAGCAACTTACCAATGAAAACTTTTGCGAACGCGTCATTGAAGCCACAGGCAAACAGTGGCCTCTCGACCTTGCGGCAGAATTAACCGCCATACGCGGAAAACTGATCATTGCAGGCTATCACCAGGACGGAAGCCGGCAGGTGAATATGCAGCTCTGGAACTGGCGGGGCATCGATGTGATCAATGCACATGAACGTGACCCTGAAGAATACCTTAAAGGAATGCGCAATGCCGTGGCGGCCGTCATGGACGGTCGCTTGGATCCCCAACCGCTGTTTACACATGTTTTTCCCGCAGAGCACCTGCAGCAGGCATTCGAACTGCACCATGAAAACCCTGAAGGTTTTACCAAAGCATTAATAACGTTTAAAGATTAGTTGACATGGAGCATACCCTGGTAGAAAGTAAACCTAAACTGGGTTTTATAGGCGTTGGCTGGATCGGCCGCAACCGCTTACAAGCCATAGCCGAAAAAAATATAGCAAACATTAAGGTCATTTCAGACCCCAATTCCCAATATGCGCAGGAAGCATCACAGCTCGCACCTGACGCCTATATCTCACCATCATTAACAGACCTGATCTCCACCGATGTGGATGGTGTTATCATTGCTACACCAAGTGCAATGCATGCTGCACAATCGGCTGAGGCAATTGATGCAGGGAAGGCCGTGTTTTGCCAAAAACCTCTGGGCAGAAATGCACAAGAGGTTGCTGCAGTCGTAGAAAAAGCGAAAGCCAAAGACGTTCTATTGGGTGTGGATTTCTCTTACCGCTTTACCAATGGAATCAAGGCGCTTAAAGAAGTACTTGACTCCGGCGAGCTGGGTGACATCTATGGTGTAAACCTGGTTTTTCACAATGCCTACGGACCAGATAAGCCCTGGTATTTCGATCCGAAACTCGCCGGTGGAGGCTGCGTAATGGACCTTGGCGTACACCTGGTAGACCTTCTGGTTTGGTTGTTAGACAACCCGGATGTAGCAGAAGTAAACAGCCAGCTTTTCTCGAAAGGTAGAAAGATTGAAGATCCCGATGCAGAAGTTGAAGATTATGCCGTTGCCCAGATGCTCTTAAATGAACGCATCGCCGTGCAGCTCGCCTGTTCATGGAACCTGCCCGCAGGTGTTGATGCCGTTATAGAAGTGAGTTTTTACGGCAGCAACGGCGGTGTTTCCTTCAGAAATGTAAACGGATCGTTTTACGATTTCAGCACAGAGCGTTTCCATGGGACATCCCGGCAGGTGATCAGCACCCCCGGAGATTCCTGGGGCGGTAAGGCCGCCATTGCCTGGGCGGAAGAACTGGCCACCAGGGGAAACAACTTCAATGCAGAGGCTTACCAATACCTTAAAGCCGCGGAGATCCTGGATAAAATTTACAAAAGAAAATAGTGGCAGCGCCCATGATTGTATCCGAGCAACCCATTCGAAATATACTGATGACAGCCGATCCGGTTGGCGGCGTGTGGACGTATGCACTCGATTTGTGCCGTGCATTTGACGCCGCCGGCATTCAGGTGTGTTTGGCCACCATGGGCGCCCGTCTATCTGCCACCCAGCGTGTGGAAGCTGGTAACTGCCCAAATGTAGATCTGCGGGAACGTGACTATAAGCTGGAATGGATGGATGATCCCTGGGACGACGTTGCGCAGGCCGGCACCTGGCTTTTGGAGCTGGAGCGCGAAATTCAACCGGATGTCATTCATTTAAACGGATATACCAATGCCGCATTGAACTGGAGTACGCCGGTGGTTGTGGTGGCACATTCTTGTGTGCTTTCCTGGTGGCAGGGCGTAAAGAATGAGCCGGCTCCGGCGGTTTGGGACGAATATCGCAAGAGGGTTGCAGAAGGGCTGAAGGCTGCGGATGCCGTTGTATCCATATCCAACACCTACGCTGCGGAACTGAACCGCCTGTACGGACCTATAGATAATATGTCTGTGATCTACAACGGCAGGGATGCAGCTTCATTCTTCGCCGGGGAGAAAAAGAGACAGGTGTTTGCGATGGGAAGGATCTGGGATGAGGCCAAGAATCTCTCTCTGCTCAGTAAACTATCTGCTTCCGCACAACTGCCGGTGCTGATCGCCGGCGACAATACGGAGCCCAATTCCGGAACTCCCGTAGAGATCCCGAATGTCCGGTTGCTTGGCAGGTTGAGCCCTCCAGAAATTCGTGCACACCTGGCAGCCTCTTACTTTTATGTTCTTCCGGCAAAATATGAGCCCTTTGGCTTGTCGGTTTTGGAGGCTGCATTATCCGGATGTGTGCTGTTGCTTGCCGACAATCTGACGCTCAGGGAATTGTGGCAGGATGCTGCGCTTTACTTCCATCCGGACCGGCCCGAAGAACTGGATCAGTTGCTGCTGGACATCTGCGATAACCCGGAGCTCGGTTCAAAATTTGCTGCACGCTCAATGTCCAGGGCGAATCTTTTTTCCCTGGATTCCATGGCGAAAAATTACCTGAATTTGTACCAGTACCTTGTACAAACCAACTTAGTTTCCTGATTACTTAAGAAAAACTGAATACATATGAAAATAAGCATGTTTTACCATTCTCTTCTATCGGACTGGAACCATGGCAACGCACATTTTTTACGTGGTGTTGTTGCTGAACTTATAAATAGAGGACATGAGGTAAAAGTGTATGAGCCAAAAGACAACTGGAGTTTAACGAACCTCATTGAAGGACATGGCGAGTCCTATATTCAGGAGTTTCAAAGTACCTACCCGCAACTGCAGTCCATCTTTTACGAAGCCGGCAACGTTGATCTTGATGCATTATTGAAAGATCAGGACCTGGTGATTGTACATGAATGGAATGAACACGACCTGGTTAAAGCCATCGGCGAGTACCATGCGAATTCCGGACACTTCAATCTCCTGTTTCACGATACCCACCATCGCGCTGTAACGGAGCGTACCAGCATGGAACAGTACGATTTACGACACTATGACGGGGTGCTGGCGTTTGGAAATGTGATCCGCGACATCTATTTGAAAGAAGGCTGGACGGAACATGCCTGGACCTGGCATGAAGCAGCGGATACCCGTATTTTTCATCCGGTTGAAAGCACGGAGAAGGATGGAGACCTGGTGTGGATCGGCAACTGGGGCGACAATGAGCGCACTCAGGAGCTTCAAACCTTTTTGATCGATCCTGTTAAGGAACTCGGATTGAAAGCAAAAATATATGGCGTTCGTTACCCGGATGCTGCACTAAAGGCGCTCGAAGATGCCGGCATCGAATACGGGAACTGGCTGCCGAATTATAAAGCTCCGGAAGTATTCGCCAGATATCGCGTGACGGTGCACGTGCCGCGCCGGCCATATGTGGAATCCCTGCCGGGAATTCCTACTATACGGCCTTTTGAGGCCATGGCCTGTGGCATTCCCCTGGTTTGTTCACCCTGGAATGATGCCGAACATCTGTTTACGCCGGGCAAAGATTACCTGGTCGCAGACACGAAGGAGATGATGAAAGCACAATTGCTCAAGATTTTAAATGATGAAGTAACGGCAAAGTCACTTGCGGCGCAGGGGCTGGAAACGATTCAATCCAGACATACCTGTGCACACCGCGTCGACGAACTGTTGCAAATTGTGGATTCACTCACGATGGAAACCTCCCGTTTGTAAATACCACAAGTCACTCACCTAGCTTACAACAACTATGAAGAACCAACTTAAAATCGCCTTCTATGGCTCAAGTCTTGTCTCGGCGTACTGGAATGGCGCGGCGACCTACTATAGAGGAATTATCAAAGAACTAAATAAACTCGGCTATCAGGTGACCTTTTATGAGCCTGATGCCTACGAACGCCAGCAACACCGGGACATTCCGGATCCGGAATGGGCAAAGGTTGTGGTTTACGAAAACAACGAAGAAAGTGCCCATAAGGTGCTTGCGGAGGCGGCAAATGCCGATATTGTAATTAAAGCAAGTGGTGTCGGCGTATTTGATGAATTGCTGGAAGCGGAGGTGCTTAACCTGAGGAAAGAAAATCAGCTCGTGATATTCTGGGATGTGGATGCGCCGGCAACGCTGGAACGCATGACCAACAATCCCGAGGATGCTTTCCGTGCACTGGTGCCGCAATACGACATGATCCTGACCTACGGCGGCGGGCAGCCCGTTATCGATGCCTATGCGGAATTCGGTGCCGCACGCTGCATTCCGATTTACAATGCATTGGATCCGGAAACACATTATCCGGTGCCTCAAGAGGAAAAGTTTTCGTGCGATCTTGCCTTTCTTGGGAACCGGCTGCCGGATCGCGAGGCCAGGGTAGAAGAGTTCTTCCTGAAAGCTGCGGCTCAATTACCTGAAGAAACCTTTAAGATCGGTGGAAGCGGCTGGGGCGATAAGCCGATGCCGGAGAATGTTCAATACATCGGTCATGTATACACCAAAGAACATAATGCCTTCAACTGTACGCCGAAAGCGGTTTTGAACATCAGCAGGGACAGTATGGCGAAGATGGGCTTTTCTCCCGCAACGCGTGTTTTTGAAGCCGCCGGTGCAGGCGCCTGCATCATTACAGATTACTGGTTGGGGATCGACTACTTCTTTGAACCCGGAAAAGAGATTCTGGTTGCCGGAAGCGGAGACGAAGTCGCACAAATCTTAAGCGGCTTATCTGCGGAAGAGGCAAAGGCAATTGGTGAAGCTGCAAAAGACAGGGTCTTGCAGCACCATACCTATGCACACCGGGCAAAGGATGCAGACAAGTTGTTTAAAGCACATTTTCAGTTGATAAACTCGGATCCCGCATGAACAGAAAGCCTTTAAATATTACCATTCTGGGATTATCCATTACCTCCTCCTGGGGCAATGGCCATGCAACCACTTTCCGTGCACTGGTGAAAGAGCTCAACCAGGCCGGGCATCAGGTGACCTTCCTGGAACGCGATGTGCCCTGGTACGCGGAAAACAGGGACCTTCCGGCACCAGATTACTGTACCCTCCACCTGTATCAGCATGCCGCTGAACTGGAAAGCCGGCACAAGGACCTGGTGCAGTTGGCAGACCTGGTTATTGTCGGTTCTTACGTGCCTGAGGGCGTGGAGGTCGGCAAATGGGTTTGTAAAACCGCTAAGGGGATAAAAGCCTTTTATGATATTGATACGCCGGTTACCCTGGCGAAACTTGAAAGAAAGGACTACGAATATTTAAGTCCGGAGCTGATCTCTGCGTACGACCTGTATCTTTCCTTTACCGGGGGCTCTACGTTGAACCTGCTGGAGCAGAAATATGGCTCGCCTTGTGCCCGGGCTTTGTATTGTTCCGTTGACCCGGCCTTGTATTATCCGGAAGATTTAGAGAAGACACTTGATCTCGGTTATCTGGGGACGTATAGCGATGACCGGCAGCCACCTTTGGAACGATTGCTCTTTGATGCGGCAAAACAATGGCCTGAAGGCCGGTTCGCTGTAGCCGGGCCGCAGTATCCGGCGTCGATTCAATGGCCGGAAAACATCCGGTATATCCATCACTTACCGCCTGCAGAACACAGGAAGTTCTACAATTCCCAGCGCTTTGCATTAAACATTACCCGGGCAGATATGATCCGTGCTGGCTATTCCCCAAGTGTGCGGTTGTTTGAGGCTGCCGCCTGCGGCGTTCCCATCATCAGTGATTTCTGGGAAGGGTTGGATACGGTATTTGAATTTGGAACGGAGATCTTTGTTTCCAGGTCGGGTGCAGAGACGCTGGACTATCTCCGGTCGATGGATGAAGCATCCCGCATTGCTGCAGGGGAACGTGCAAGAGCGAAGATCCTGTCTGCACACACTGCTAGCCACCGCGCTTCAGAACTCGTAGCCTATGCTTATGAAGTTCAAGAAGGGGTAATGCGTCCAAGATAGATGCTATCGGATACCTCGCTGCGGTCTTCACTTACAAAAGACATGTAGGTTTCCATGATCCTGTTGTCATAAGCAGAGTGGATCTCGAGGATGTCAGAACCGGACATTCTTCGTGATCCACTTAAGCTGTATATAGCCTCCTGATCCTCCGGAAAATAGGCCATTGTCATGGTCAGATCGTTTCGGGAGGTCCATTCTTGCTGCTCATTATACATCCAGCTGAATTTAAGTCCATCCGTCACACGTTCTACTGCCGGGTTCTCCGGTATCCCCACGGTACCAACACTCAACTTAACAGCTGAATAATCCAGGTAGGGCAGATCCTCCAGCATCTTTACAGAATGGAGCAGTTGGTAGGAAGTTGCTTTGTTGTAGTAAGAAGATGTAGTTCCTTTCGCTTCATTGGTAAATCCAGCTTTGATATAGGGCTTCATGCTGCGGAAAAGTTCCATAACCACACGCATTTTCGCACGGCTGGCCAGCTGATCCGCAGAAGGTTTAGCCGTACTTGTGCCGGCCGCCCGATCACTTGCCGCCCATTTAGAGTGTACCAGATCAGTTTTCCGATCTTGCCATTTGCGGGGCCATGCGGGCCGCCATTTGATGTTCCCATTTTCTCAAGGTTTAAATATTAAATTTCTGATTGGCATGGATTTGCTTCAAACCTTAAGGTAGTGATTTACTGTGAATATGTTGTTAAGTAATTTGATATTAATACATAGCACAGATGGGGTTGCTTCAGGGTATTTTCGGTCGGAACCGAACCAACCCCGACGCAACCCCGAAGCAACGCCGTTCATGACCCGAAGCGAAACCGCAGGACCGTTAAAGCTGAGTAAAAGTGGAGGGCGTTAAGCTGCAGGTTTATCTAAACCCGAATAGCAGGGGAAAAACAAACGTGACGATGATTGTCCATAAGGCATAGATGGGTAGGTAGAAGGCGATCGCCTTGCCTACATCTGTCAGTACAGCCTTATTTGATAGTACCTTAAAGAGTTGTGCAGCTACCAGCAGGAAGTTTATCAATATCAATACGTTAGAGCCGAGAACGGCAGCCCGGTTTGGCGTAATTCCCCATTCGGAAATGCGGAATACAATGGCCGAGAGCGCAATCCCGTTGACGATTATGGTTACAATAGATAGTAGAAAAAGAACCCAGATTTCCGGACGGCTTTGCGTCGTTTTAGAAGTCTCCGCGATAGAAAAGAAGATAATGGCCATAACACCGATCAGTAGGGCGTTGAAGATGATCAGAAATTCCCTGTCGTTGTAAGGGTCTTTACCGGAATAGATGATTGCGGAAAGATAAACAACCAGCATCACCAGCACCAGGGGACTGAATATTTTTGCAATTACCGGCGAAACTTTGCCGACCAGTTGGGGATTGGTTCTGGTGAGGTAGGTGCCCACGACCGGAGCGGCAGCAAGGCCGAAGATGCCTACATAGTCAAAGTAGAATTTTTCAATGCTAAAGCCGATGAGGGAGAAAAGGCCAATGGTGATGCCGGTGAGTATGGCGCCTGCCAAAAGGATCAGCGTAGTCATCACCACCAGGTCGCCGTTATACCTCAGGTAACCCAGCCGCTTTTCCGGGTTGTTCCTGTCGTTGCCCACGAAAACAAACCCAAGTATGGACCATAAGTATAGAATTAAGTGGATGCAGGACAGTGTTAAGGTATCGCTTTTCTTGACGTCAGGAAAGGCATTGATGAAGACAATGCCCGCCAGCGTCAGGCCGGCCACCAAAGCAATCTTGCCGTTTGAGAATTTATTCTTCCAGGCAAAGTAAGCCGACAAGATCGGGAATACGATGAAGCCGATATTCCTAGTGTAGAAAAATTCTTCGTTTATCGGAAATAGTGCAGGAAGTTTAGCGATAAGTCCCGCCAGGAGTGAAGCGACAATAACGAAGACGAAATCCTGCCGCGTTCCCCAGGAAATCTCCTCACTGACGAAATTCAAACGCTCGTTCCAGAAGCTTAGCAGCGTCTGATCCTTGCGCTCCGGATAAATCAAATTGAATTCGCGTTTAAAGCGTTGCTTGTCGGCTCTGTACAACTTCTCAAGCTGTGCAGGATTGTCAATATTAGACAAAATATCATCTTTCATAAAACAGAATATTTAGTATTTGTTTGACTGATTTCGTGTTCCAAGGACTTTTGAATATTACGCAAAAGGCCGCTGTTTTTTAGTATTGTCTTATCTCAGGAAGCGTTATCTATTCGGCAACTCCTTTAATCAGTTTCTCCAGTATATTTAGATGGTCGCTAAATGCTTTTCGGCCCAATGGTGTGACCGAGTAGCTCGTATTTGGTTTTTTACCGATAAACTGCTTGCTTACGCGGATGTACTCCAGCTTTTCCAATGCCGTTAAATGGCTTGCCAGGTTTCCATCAGTTACACCCAGGTATTCCTTCAGCGAGCTGAAATCCAGCATGTCATTTGCAGCAAGTGCCGACATGATGCCCAGCCGGATCCTGCTTTCAAATGCTTTATGTAGACCGCCGATTGAAATTTTCACTTTTCGTACTTATAATGGATGTAAATACCATAGACAATATGAAATATGCCGAAGCCCAGTGCCCAGAGCAACAGTCCATATTCAACAAAGCAGGCGCTGATCAGGCCGAGCACAATCTGGATAAGCCCTAAAAATTTCACCTCACCATAAGTAAACTTGCCGGCATTAAAGAGCGCAAGGCCGTAGAACAGGAGAGAAGAAGGAACGGCTAAACCAACCAGCCCATGTGCGATCAGAATCAAGATCAGCAGACCGCCGGTCAGGAGCGGAACCGCCATACTCATCACAAGCTGCCTTGCTGTTGTATTCCAGAGTTTTTCACCTTTTTTACCAGCTTTCCTATAAGAAAAAAGTATAGCTGTCCCGATTGAAAGGATTAAAATAGCAGCGGCAATCAGGGAGACATACATCAGGTTCCCGCCAGAAGACCTTGCCGCCAGGCTGTTGTACTGTATGGTGTTTGGATCAAACCGGAAGGCTTTGTAAGCGACATACGCTCCGGACAGGGCATACAGGCCGGCCATGACGCCTGCCCATCCGGAGAGCGATAAGAATTTAGACGAGCGCTCCATCATGGACCGTATCTCTGTTATATCCCGAATGTAATCTCTTTCTTCTTTCATTTGAAAGTACTTTGTATTTCAAAGTTAAGTATAAAATCGAATTGTGCAAATACATTCTGAGATTTCCTATGGGAGAGAAGGGAGGTGGTTTGAAATTATTTGTTGTCGGGATTGAAAAACTCACCGAAGTGCCAGAGAACGCCTGAGGGGTCATGAAGGAAGCATTCCTGCCCCCAGTCTTCTACACGTACCGGACTTAACCTTACACCTTTGTATTTGTTAGGAAGGTTTAAGCTGAGTAGCGCATCGTAGAACTGCCGGGTATTTTCCACCTCCAAAAAGACCATGGTATTGTCTAACCAGTCCTGCACATAAGCATCCTGAAGGTAAAATCCCAAGCTATCGATTTTGAACAATGACATATTTGAGCTGATCATTACCTCCTCAAAACCCAGGTCGCGGTAGAAGTTCCTAGAAAGATCATAATCTTTTGCGCCAATAAAAGGCCGGATTGAAATTGCTTTATGTTCCATGCGTGTTGTCAAAGATGCTTTATTAGCTTACTTAAAGCTACGAAATGTAAGTTGTTGACGCATATAAGTAGAAGGCTGATTTTGGTATAAACATTTCCAATTAGCGCATTGTGGCGTCTTAGTATGCCCCTGAATTTGTCGCAAACTGCCCTGTGTTCCTGTTGATTTTATGATCAAATTTGTTTGTGCAGCGTCGATGAACGCGTGTTCGTCAGCGCTGTGCAGAAAGCTCCCCAGAGGCTCAGGAGAGAAAGAAAAACAAATCGTAAACATAAAATTAAAGTTATGACAGAAAACACAGTTTCATTGCACCGGGTAATTAAGACTTCTCCGGAAAAGGTATATCGAGCCTTGACGGATGCATTAGCGATGGCTTCATGGTTGCCGCCTTATGGTTTTCTCTGTATCGTACACGAAATGGACCTGCAAGTAGGCGGTAAGTATCGAATGTCCTTTCAGAATTTCAGTACAGGAGGCAGTCACTCCTTTGGCGGGGAGTATCTGGAGATTAAACCCAATGAGTTTCTGAAGTATAGCGATATTTTCGACGATCCCAATTTACCTGGCGTTATGACGACATCCGTTTGGCTTCAGAAGACATCCGTTGGTACGGACTTCAAAGTGGTTCAGGAAGGGATACCTGCGATGATACCACTCGAGCTGTGTTATCTCGGCTGGCAGGAATCCCTGGAAAAGCTGATAAAACTCGTAGAGCCTGACATTCCGGAAATGTAATTTGCGTTGAATTCTAGCTGAAGGCGAATAATAATTAAGCCGCCTCATGGATCACACAAGACGGCTTAATTATATGATCAACGTAGGTGTGTGTTTCAACACGGCAGTTGTTAAACCCAGGTTTAATTGTTCAGATTCGGGTTTTTCTGCACTTCGGATAGTGGTATAGGCCATAACAGGTCTGCCTCTCGGAATGGCCGGGTATGTATTGGTGCTTTGTAGCCGATCAGGTCGACAATCTTATTGTTGGCGACGTCAAATGCCTTCTGCGTACGCAACATATCGTACCAGGTTTGAAACTCATACGCCAGTTCCCAGTATCTTTCTTTGAGGACATCATCCAATGAAACTGATGTGTTTGCCGCTGTTGCCGGAAAAGCACGCTGATGAACCTTGTTGTAAGCATCTAATGCAGTGGCATCGCTTGTCGATCCACCATCTGTATTGGCTTTGGCCTCTGCACAGATCAGTAATATGTCGGCGTATCTGATTAAAGGGAAATTCGAGCCGTCCCTTCCGCTTACCTCTGCCTGGTCATTCCAATACTTGTAGATGTAAGGCATTGGCAATTTGATAATGGTGGAGGCATCACCATATTTAGCGTGTTCGGTATAGTAAAAGTTTTGTTCTTTCACACGCTGGTCGCCTGCCTGATAGGAATTATAGAACTCCTTCGCTGGCGCCATTGCACCGCTGTAGGATGGTTGTATGCTGATCGGGAGCTCAGGGAAAGGCATCATTGTAAAGTGCATGATGTTCGAAATGGTGTTTTCATCGTGCTGGATCATGAAGATATGCTCACCACTATTCGCGTTCGCCGGACTACGTAGATCACTGTAATTGTTAAACAAGGCGAACTGCCCACTGGTGATCACTTCCTTCGCTTTGTCGTAAGCCTTTTGATAATACTCAGTTCCCTTGTTGAGGGGATGTCCTGCCATGGTGATGTATACTTTCGATAGAAGCGATTTGATTGCCCCTTTAGAGACATGCCCGGTTTTGTCGGTCCATGGAAGTGGCGCATTTTCAGCTGTTGTAAGATCAGATACGATCTGGGCGTAAATCTCCTCTACGGAGGCGCGCTCCAGTTGTGTATTGTCCAGGTTTACAGTAGGTGTGGTCTTAAGCGGGACACGGCCATATAACCTCACCAGCTGGAAATAGTAGTAAGCCCTCAGAAAATATGCTTCCGCCAGAAAATTGTCTTTAGCTGCCTGACCTATGACATCTGATTTCGAGACATTGGCAATTACACTGTTGCAGTTTTCAATGGGATAATACGACGCGGTCCAGAAGGTTTGAAGGGTACTGTTTGCCTGATCAATGCCGGTTAGCTGAAGAAACTGGTTGTCTTCATATCCGCTTGGCCGGGGCCGCTGGGTATAACCAGTGATGTATTCTAAGCTGAAGACGGAACTCACGGCGACCCCTATATTGGTGGCAAAGGGTGAGTTGAGGCCGAGGTACGCACCATTAACTGCCGCTCTGATTTGTTCCGCATTGTTGTAGTAGTTGTCTGGTGTGAGGATCCCGTTCGGTTGTTCCTCCAGGAACTTTTTACAGGATGTGCCGGCAATTAAGAGGATCAATACCGGTATTAATATCTTTTTCATAGCTGATGATTTAGAAGTTAGCGTTTAAACTGATGGAAATGGTTCGAGGCTTAGGGTATTGGTATACATCTACACCCTGGTTCAATGATGCATCGAATGAAGTGGTTTCCGGATCGTAGCCTTTGTATTTTGTAAACAACAAGGCATTCTCCACATTCACCCCTAAGGACAGGTTTGTCACCTTTATCTTTTGGAGCAGGTCCTTTTTGAAGCGGTAGGTAAGCGCAACATTCCGCAGTCTGAGGAAGGAGCCGTCTTCTATATAATGACTGTCCGCTACTTCGTTGTCGGAGAATGGATCATTCGGCAAACGTACCTGTCCGTTTTGGCTGTTCTGGTTGCCCGGCGTATATGCGCCGAGTACCTCGCGATAGCTGTTGACGTTAATGGTCGGTCCAGTCATGATAAAACGGGTGAGGTTAAGTAGTCTGTTACCATACATACCCTGCAGATCAAAATAAAAGGTTAGGTTTTTATAGCTGAGGGTATTGGACAGGTTAGCCTCCCATTTCGGCATGGCATTACCGAGATTGGTGCGGTCGTCGGCATCTTTTATTCCGTTATTATTTAAGTCTGCATAACGGATATCGCCAGGTCTGCGGTCGAACTTAGCCGCCTCTGCTGCCTCTGAAGCCTTCCAGACACCTTGTCTTACATAGCCATAGTACTCGTTCAAAGGTCCGCCTTCCATGATGCGACCTCCCCAGGTATAGATGATGTCATTGTTGATATTAAGAACTTTGGAACGATTTATCGAGAAGTTGAAGTCCGAGCTCCACTTGAAATTGTCGTTTACAATGTTGTTTGTATTGATTGAAAATTCAAAACCCCTGTTCCGTATGGAGCCGAGATTTTTGAAAGCCCCTCCGTATCCGGTAGTTGCAGGTTGCTGTACAAAATAGATCAGGTCTTTGGTAATCTTATTGTAGTAATCCCCACTCAGGTTAATTCTACCGTTGAGAAGACTCATGTCCAGGCCAAGATCCAGCTGTTGTGACTTCTCCCATTTCAGGTCGGGGTTACCGAAGGTGCCCAGGGTTACTGCAGCAGCTTTCTGTTGATTAAACACCGATTGCGTACTGTTGTACAGCGATATTGCCGGGTAATTTCCAATCTCCTGGTTACCTACGAAACCGAAGCTACCACGGAGTTTAACATCTGAGATTACGGAAAGCAGGGGTTGAAAAAACTTTTCTTTCGATAATCGCCAGCCTGCATTAAAAGCTGGGAAATAGCCATAGAGGTTTCCACCCCTGAATTTCGAACTACCATCTGCCCGGAATGAAGCACCGAACAGGTACTTGCCGTCATAGTCATAGTTTACACGTGTATAAAACGAATTCAGCTGGTTTTCGATCTGTGAAGATCCAGGCGTCTGGATGACCGATCCTGCACCCAGATTGTAGTAGCCAAAAGTATTATCGAAGAAGTTTTCGGCTCCGGTTCTGGTAAAGGTCGTGATGTAGTCGTACCAGCTTGCACCCAGTACGGCATTGATGTGGTGTTTATTAAAGGTATTGTCGTAAGAAAAATAGTCTTCATTGCTCCATACGGAGTTTAAAGTGTTTGTACGTTGTGCAACTCCACCTTGCTGCTGAGAGACGCCGAATACATCATTTCCGGAGAAATAGTTTTCATAACTACTGCCGAGCTGACCGCTGAAGGAAGTGACAAAGTCAAGATGTTTGCTGAGGTGAAAGGTGCCCACGAAGTTGCCGAGCGTTGTCATTCTGCCAGTAACATCTTTTACGCTGTTCAGTAATTTTACGGGGTTCTCGGAGTCCTCTGCACCTGGATAGTCGCCTTTCCGTGAATAGGTACCGTCCGCATATTTTACGGGTAAGAACGGCAGAAACTCATACATCTCACGCACGGCATTGAGCCCAAGGGTGTTCAGGTCCACGTTGTTGGATTCGTACCCACCGGCATTCAAACTCGCTTTGATATTGAGCCAGGGCTTGACATCCCAACCGATATTGATATATCCATTTAGTTGTTTGGCATAGCTATTCAGCATAATGCCCTGATTGTTCTTGTACGACACATTAGCGAGAATGGTAAATTCGTCCTTTCCGCCGGAAAAAGTTAGGGAATGCTGGTCGGAGACAGCAAGCTGAGTCGACTCATCCTGCCAGTCGACATTGTATTTTGGCGTTCCGTCCGGATTAAAGAGCTCTGCTTTACGTGGAAAATTGTTGGCGGGATCCAGGTGTGGCGCAAGCCTGTCCGGTGCATATTCGTATTCACGCTTAAAGATCTCAAGTGACCCGGCAGCATCCAACAGGGGTACCTTACGCTGAAGCGAGCCAAAGCTGATGGTATTGTTGAAAACGATATCCGAAGTGTTTTTTCTGCCGGTTTTTGTCGTAATTACAACGACGCCATTCGCGCCCCGGGAACCGTAGATCGCCGTTGAACCTGCATCTTTAAATACGTCAACAGAGGCTACGATATTTGGATCTATAGAGGAAGGATCGGCACCCACTACACCGTCAATGACATAGAGCGGCGTGTTGGATGAATTGATGGAACCCGTACCGCGTATTTTGATGGCCGGGTTACCACCTGGCTTGCCGGAGTTTGTCATGACGTTTACGCCGGGAGCTTTACCGGCAAGTCCCTGAACGATGTTGATGGTTGTGGGGCGCTCCGACAGCGCTTCACCTTTAATGGAACTTATGGAAGTACTCAAATTCGCTTTTTTCGACGTACCGTACCCGACAACGACGACTTCAGTAAGGGCGTTACTGTTCGGAGCTAAAGTAATCTGAAGTGCAGATTGGGATGCTTGCACCTCCCTGGCCTCATATCCGGTATAACTGACAACCAATATCGCGTTTGCGTCGGGTACCTCTATGGAGAACCGGCCATTTACATCGGTAACTGTGGCCATCGGCTGGTTCTTCACCCGTACGGTTGCCCCGGGTAGTGGGAGGCCCTTCTCGTCGACAACAGTTCCAGTAATGGGGATCGCGAGTTTGACACGCTTTCTCGCATGTGCTGCATGCAGATCACCTCTTGGTGCTGCCGAAACGCTTTGATTAGTGGCCGCTAAACTGAGGATGATCAATCCGCCGAAGCAGCTTTTCCCATGTCTTAACCAGACATTAGGATGGGGATGAAACTTGATTTTCATACAAATTTAATTGGTTTGGATAATAAGGTTTGCTATGGTGTTCAGGTGCTGTAAAGATTTTTTAGTTAAATATTTAAAATCGATTTAGCAATTGTCTGTTGTTCTGATTTTCGTTTTTATCATTATCGATTGATTACGAGTTGATTGCTGCCACTCTTCAGTGTGAAGACTTTTGTTTTCCATATCAATTCGCCTGATGTATTTTGCGGCAGGCTGATCTTGATGTTCCATTTATTCTTCTCCAGAACATAATTCACGGAAACCTTCCCCGCGGGATGCGGGATTTCACCACCTATACTTTTCAGGGTCCCTAGATGTGGTTCAATCTTTATCTTGCTGAAGCCAGGCGCGTCACTGTCAATACCCAGGACGGTTCTGAAGAACTCAATATTGGGACTGGAGCCCCAGGCATGGCAATCCGAGCGTGAGGTGTTTACATCAGAATATTCTGCCCAGGTACTGAGTCCGAGTGCCATGTTTTCACGGTAAATGTCGAGCCTGTTCAGGTATTCGTTGCCCATGCCTCCTTTAACTAGTGCCTGATCCAGGTAATACCGGAAATAGACGGAGCATTGTGTCAGGCTTTTGTCGCTGATCAGGTTCCGGACTACTGCAGGCATCTCCTGAGCGCTGACAATTCCGGAGAGTATGGCAAGCGCATTCACATGTTGAGAGAACCCGTTTTTTTCTCTCGTATCCGCATATAACATCCTGCTGTTGTCCCAATACTTTCGCCTTATGGTTGTAGCAAGTTGGGCTGCACGATGTTTATATAGTATTGCAAATTCCTTCATACCCAGTTGCGCTTCCATTGCAGCTGCCCATTGGTAGGCCAGCAGTAACTGCAGGTCGTGTATGGCAGCGCTACCATCCTTGCCTTTAACCTCACCCCAAAGATTACCGGACCAATCGACAAAAGTCCAGTAGGGGAGATCTTTTAGAGAACCATCAGGTTGCTGATATTTACTGAAGAAATCCAATACGGACCGCTCGCCAACGAGCTTGCTTTTTATAAATTCACCATCATTCCGGTACATCCAGTAATCGTGCAGCATGCCGATGTACCACAGCGAGAATGGAGGAATGATCTGGGTACCCTTGGCAGGGTAAGAACTTCTGGTAATGCCTTCAGGTAAACGGGAGTGGTCTATCTGGGAAATTGCATTTCGAGCCAGCCGGTCGTCTGTGGTATTGTAGTAAGATACCATGGCCTGAATCCGGGAATCTCCGACATATTGCAACTGTTCATAGTAGGGACAATCCATGTATGTTTCCCAGGCATTTAACCTTGCGGTTCGCCAGCCGATATCAAGAATCTCCTTAAGTTGGGTTTCGTCTGACTCCAAAACTGCTGTACGTGTGAAGGGATAGCCCGTGAATGTGCCATAAAGATCATCAATGGTCAGGGCTTCGTCACTGGTTTTTACATGAAGTTTGATGTAGCGATAGGTTCTAAAGTTTAAGGTGGTGAATGATTGTCCCTTAGTTCCATTGGCAATGAGGCTGTCTGTTCTACCAATAAACTCCTTATCGGCCACTTCATTCCGATTGCCTTTAACTACGCCCTTTGTACCCTTCTGGTAGAGTGATTCTGCATAGCCGATTGAGATTCCTGCATCTTTACCGCCGCTGAAATTTAGGGTAATGTAGGCATTGGTTTCGAAAGTCTGGTCGAGCAGTAGTGTAGCCGTCGTATTTGCCGGTATTGTAACTGGCACTTTCCTGGAGGGGAAATCTGGCGAAACACTTATGCCCGAGGCACTACGCAATTTCGAAATGCGCTGAAGAGTCATTTCTCTCGGCGGCAGCGTAGATGGCACCAAGGCCCATTCTATTCCCCAGGCCATGCCCTTTAATTTTCCATCCATGATTCTTGCTGCATGGGGCCAGCTGCTGTCGTCATAAAAGCGCGACTGCCAGTTCCCCTTAACAGCATGATTCATATCAACCAGTTCGCCCTTACTGGCTGCAAAGAAGTAGCCTGGGATAGGCAGGTGGCCGGGATCCTGAATAGATTTCCAGGTGCTGTCGGTATTTACGATATCTTCCAACTCCGTGTTGCCTTGCATTATAAACCCAGTGCGCAGGCTGATCTGGGCTTCAGGGCGATATTGCGCTTCATTCCAGACGAGTGCGGATATCACGTTTTTCCCTGGAGACAAATACGAAGCGATGTCTACAGTTTCGTAGTTCCAATAGTAGCTGTCACCTCTAGCCGGGCCAAGCGAAACCAACGCTCCATTGATATAAAGTTTATAGCGGTTGTCCGCAGATACATGAACTTTAAATGCTGCTGGTTTATGGGTTAAATTTATGCTTTTGCGAAAACAGTAAATACCGTATTCATCACCAGAGATACCGGGGACAGCTATCCATTGTGCGTTCCATGGGCGTAGTTCCGTTGATTTGTGACCCGATTGAGCCACTCCTTTATTAGACAATATACTGAACGCCACTACGGCCAGGATGTATAGGTTCTTCATTTCAGTGATTTTTATGAACCTGGCTGAGTGGAACTCGTCCGGCAGTTCAGGTACAGACATATATTGGTTGTCTAAAAGTAGCTAAATTGTTTTAGCAAAAAAATTAATTTTAATTTTTTTTCAACCGAATACCGGAATTTCATCTCATATTTACCCTGTTTTCGACCCCGCAAAGTTGGGAACTGAATCTTATCTTAGAACAAAGCGCTTACTTATGATCAGACGTTGCGGTTTTATTTTACTGCTTTTGAGTGCATTCAAATTAAATGCCCAGGAGAAAAGTGTGCCCTCAGCTTTCGACCGGGCCTCCATTCGTTTTTCTGTGTCTGCAGACACCGCCTGGACGGCACTGCTGAAACGCAGTTCGGGTTGGTTTGGCGGGGATGGCATCTATACCATTCCCCTGAATGGGGCAGAAGCAACACCTTCCGCGAAATCGGACCAATCGATGATCATATTCAGCGACAGCATGATCGGTGCGGTGAGTGGCGGCACGATGCAACCCGGTTATAAGATGATCCACAATTCATATGCGCTGTTGAGGGGGAGTGATCCTAAGGCGGAAAACCTTAAGTTTTACTCGGATACGATAAAGGGCGGCGAACCCGAATCTGTGTTTATCCCAAGAACCGCAAATACGCAGGATGGCGATTATTACTGGCTGGGTGACGGTTTCGTTAACACCGAAGGCAATGGGGCACTCTATATATTTGGTTACAGGGTTCGTACCATCAGCAACGAGGCTTTCGGTTTTCGAGAAGTTGGTAACACGCTGCTCAAGTTGAATGTAAAACAGTTGCCCGGAGTGGGAAGTTTGAAACAACGCGATACACCATTTTATCTCCTGGATAATAAAGGTGAGATCGGCTCTTTCGGTGCAGGCATTTATGTAAACACAAAAAGTGCGGGGGTACAGTCTGCTGATGGTTATGTCTACGTTTATGGCGTCCGGGGAATGAAGAAAAACGTGATGGTCGCACGTGTACAGCCAAAAGAGTTTGAAAACTTCAGTAACTGGCAATTTTGGGATGGCTCCAACTGGGTCGCCGACATGAATCGCGTGGCAGATGTCACCAGTAATGCTTCGAACGAACTTAGCGTATCGCAGCTTCCAGACGGTCGTTATGTAATGGTCTTTCAGGTTGACGGAATGAGTACCAGTATTGGTATGCGCCTCGCGACTCGCCTGACCGGACCATGGGGGCCAATTATTAAATTGTGGGACTGCAAGGAAGATCTGATTAAAAACACTTTTGTGGTTTACAATGCAAAGGCTCATCCAAACCTGTCGCAGCCGAATGAACTGCTGATCAGTTATAACATCAACTCTGTGGATTTCATCAACGATCTAAAGATTCATCCTCATCTATACCGTCCTCGCTTTATACGGGTGAAGTTCCAGTAAGGCAACTCAGGTGAACATCAAAACTAATTAATTTTGCTAAATCAATTTAGTTAACTACTTTAGTTACCGAAGAGGCGGCAGGGGATCTGGTTACTATTCCTTTTTTGTTGCCTGGCTTAATAAAATATCAATCTGATGAGACTAAAACGTTTACTCCTGTTTTCTGTACTAACCGCACAGGTGATATCTGTATCTGGCCAGTCGCCTGCCAGCTACGTCAATCCTTTCATAGGCGCAAGCACCAGTACAGAGGCTGCCGGTACCTATCATGGTCTTGGAAAAACATTTCCAGGTGCTGACACACCATTTGGAATGGTACAGGTGAGCCCTAATACGATCACGGGAGGCGATAATGGCTCGGGTTACAGCTATGAGCATACCAGTATCGAAGGTTTTGCCTTTACACAAATGAGTGGCGTTGGTTGGTTTGGTGATCTGGGGAATTTCCTGGTCATGCCAACAGCCGGAAAATTAAAAACGAGTGCGGGTTCCCTGCAGCAACCCACGGACGGGTACCGGTCGAAATACGATAAGGCAACTGAAAAAGCTTCTGCAGGGTATTATGCAGTAAAACTTACGGACCACAACATCAAGGCCGAAATGACTGCAGCCCCACATAGTGGCATGCTTCGTTTTACATTCCCAAAAAACAAGCAGTCGCGGATACAGATAGATCTGGCACGCCGGGTGGGTGGCACCGCTACGGAGCAGTATATAAAGGTTATAGATGCCTACACCATTGAAGGATGGATGAAATGTACGCCTGAAGGCGGCGGTTGGGGCAATGGTGATGGACAAGCTGATTATACAGTATACTTTCATGCTGCATTTAGCAAGCCGCTCAGGAATTATGGCGTTTGGAGCGCCGACATCCCCGACGAGTGGAGTCGTAAGCGTGAGGATGTAGAAAGTCCGCGCTACCAGACGCAAATCGCCAATGCGCAGGTTCTTCCGCAGGTCACGCAGAAGCAAGGGAAGCACTTGGGGTTTTATACCGAATTTGCAACGCATGAAGGGGAGCAGGTGCTGCTCAAAGCCGGGATATCCTTCGTTAGTGTTGCCGGTGCAAAGAACAACCTCAAAAAGGAGATTTCCGGGTGGGACTTTGACGCTGTACATCAAGGGGCCGTCGACCTGTGGAACCAGGCATTGTCGAAAGTAGCCGTTCAAGGCGGTACGAAGGAGGAACGTACGGTGTTCTACACAGCATTGTATCATACGATGCTTGATCCGCGGATCTATGAGGATGTGGATGGACAGTATGTCGGCGGAGACAACAAGCCACATCAGTCTCCCGGTTTTACCAAACGTACGATCTTCAGTGGATGGGACGTTTTTCGCAGCCAGATGCCCCTTCAGTCCATCATCAATCCGGCATTGGTAAATGATGTCATCAACTCTTTATTGACCCTTGCGGATGAAAAGGACAAGAATTACCTGGAACGCTGGGAAATTATGAATGCTTACAGCGGATGTATGCTTGGCAACCCCGCCGTGTCGGTCATTGCAGATGCCTATGCAAAAGGTATTCGTGGTTTCGATTTTAAAAAGGCGTATGAACGCGCCGTGAATTCAGTGGAGAAGTTTGGGAATGGCGATAAGGGTTATACCCCCGGCGGACTTGGTTTATCCTATACACTGGAGTACGCCTATACGGACTGGTGCGTTGCGCAACTGGCGAAAGCACTGGGAAATGAAAAAGATTACAACAAATACATGCGTCGGGGACAGGCATACAAAAACGTTTACGACAAAGATAAAGGCTGGTTCAGGCCAAGAGAAGAAAATGGCGACTGGGCAATCTGGCCGGATTCAGGCAGATTAAAGGCGTGGTACGGTGCCATGGAAAGCAACGCTTATCAGCAAGGCTGGTTTGTGCCACAGGATGTAGCAGGTATGGTTGAACTCATGGGGGGTAAGTCGAAAGTGATCGGCGACTTGAATAACTTTTTTGAGCAGGCTCCGGAGGACATGATGTGGAATGACTATTACAACCATGCTAATGAGCCTGTCCACCATGTTTCCTACCTGTACAACCGCCTGGGCGCACCCTGGTTAACTCAAAAGTGGACCCGGGCGATCTGCAAACGTGCTTACCACGACGGCGTTCTGGGCTTGGTAGGGAACGAAGATGTTGGACAGATGTCAGCCTGGTATGTACTATCCTCGATTGGGATCCATCCCGTCTGCCCTGGTGACACCAGGCAGGAGATCACCAGTCCGGTATTTGACAAAGTAAGCATCAAGCTTGATCGAGAATATGCCAGCGGAGAGACTTTCAACATTATAGCGGAAAACAATTCCGACCAGAACATTTATATCCAGGGTGCAACGTTAAATGGGCAAGCTTACACAAAGTGCTATATTGATTATAAGGATATTGCCGCAGGCGGAACGCTAATATTGAAAATGGGTCCCAATCCTTCTAAGAGCTGGGGGCTTGAAAGACAGCAGTAACATTAAAATTCTTCATACAACCAATTTAGAGAACCAATGAACATAAAAACAAGATTGACATTCCTTAGAATGCGGAGGGGCTGGGCAATGACTCTGCTGTTCGTGTTTGCAACCTTTTCAATGCTGAAAGCACAGGATGTGGCGCCCTTTAAGGACGGCGACCGCATCGCATTTGTAGGCAACAGCATTACCGATGGTGGTCATTTTCATTCCTATATATGGCTTTACTATATGACGCACTTCCCAGACATGCATATTACCTGCTACAATGTTGGTATTGGCGGGGATGTATCCAAGCAGATCGCCCGGAGGTTTGATACGGATGTGCTTTCCCGTAAACCGACAGTGATAACGCTTTCCTGGGGAATGAACGATACCGGCTATATGGAATGGTTACGCAGTGATGCGAAACAAACATTTAAAAGCCGGCTGGATACTTCAATTAAATACTATCGTCAGGTGGAAGCTAAACTGTTGAAGTTGCCGAACATCAGAAAGGTACTGATCGCTTCCTCGCCTTACGATGAGTTCACTGCCGCTACACCAAACAACTTATATAAGGGTAAAAGTGCGGCACTGCTGCAAGTTGCTGAATTCCAGGAAGCAGCCGCGAAGAAAAACAATTGGGACTTCATAGATCTTAATCGACCGATGACCGCGATAAACAGAAGGGAACAGGAAAAAAACCTTGCATACAGCCTGACGCCTGGCGATCGGGTGCATCCCGACAATGACGGACATATGGTGATGGCTTACCTCATTCTAAAAGCCCAGGGGCTGGCGGGTAGTTCGGTTGCCGATGTGGTGATCAACGCTGCGGACAAAAAGGCGGAAAAATCAGACAACAGTAAAATTGGTAAAATAGAAAGCTCATCGACCGGTATATCTTTTGAGTATCTCGCCAAATCGCTACCCTATCCGTTAGATACCATCCCACGAGCCTGGGGGAATAAGAACAAGCAGTCCGATGCCCTTAAAGTGGTTCCCTTCACAAATGAGTTCAACCGGGAGATCATCCGCGTTAAAGCGCTTAAGGCAGGTAAGTATCAGCTCAAGATCGATGAGGAGGTGATCGGCAGCTGGTCGGCAGACGACCTGGCATCGGGCATAAACCTGGCTGAGCAGACCAACACACCACAATATCAGCAAGCGATTCAGGTGATGGTCCTGAATGAGGAACGCTGGGAAATAGAGCGGCGTCTGCGCAACCATGCTTTCATTGAATACAATGTACTTTTCGACCGGGGTTTGCTAAACGCCGACAGCAAAGCGGCGATGGACACTGTAAATGCGAGTGCTCAAAAAGAACTTTTTGTCGCGGTGAACAAACCCAATTACCTGATGTCACGTTACAAGTCGATCCGGGAGGCCTGGCAAATGGAAATGGATGTGCTGCTCGCTCAAATTTACAAGATTAATAAGCCCGTTGCCCACAAAATTTCGCTTACCCGTATTGACTAGGTATTATGACGACATTATCAAAAACCCTGCTGATCATTTTGCTTACCTGCATCTGGGTAAACGCAGAAGCTTCAAAAGTAGATACCGTACTTACCCATAGTGAGGTGATGGGCAAGGATATCAAAGCGGTAGTTATCCTGCCGGATGCATATTCACACCAGAAAAAGTTTCCTGTTGTTTACCTGTTGCATGGATATAGCGGCAGTTATGCGGATTGGATCACTAAGGATGCGTCTGTAAAGACCTTTGCTGACCAGTACCACTGTATCATTGTGTGTCCGGATGGTGCCTTCGCAAGCTGGTATATAGACAGTCCGGTAAGCCCCGAATCTAAATACGACACGTACATCTCAAAAGAGCTGGTCAGTTATATAGACCGTCATTTTTCGACCATCAAGGACCGGAAAGGACGTGCGATTACCGGCCTGAGCATGGGTGGACATGGGGCATTGTACCTTGCCATCAAACATCAGGATATTTATGGCGCAGTTGGTTCAATGAGTGGAGGAGTTGATCTTAAGCCTTTCGCTAAATCGTTTGCCATAGACCAGGTGTTAGGTAAATACGAGGATAATACCAAGAGTTGGGCAGATCATAGTGTCGTTGGGATCATAAATGAGTTGAAACCGGGCGTGTTAAAGATAGTCTTTGACTGTGGTACAGACGATTTTTTCTTCGACGTGAACAATGCGCTGCATGAACAGCTGCTGAAGGCGAAGATTGGCCATGATTATACAGCCCGGCCAGGGGCACACACCTGGAGCTATTGGAGTAATTCGTTATACTATCAGATGCTTTATTTCAGCCGCTTTTTTGAAGGGGAAAATTGATGCTGTTTGCAGGGATGAAAGACCCTGACTGGAATGCTGCCAGAAATGGACCGACTAAACTGTTTTATGTTGTTCGCACGGCGGTATTATGTTATAATTGCAACTGTACCTATAAAGCTGTGATGGAGAACAAACCTAGATTTACGGAGAAGCGGTTCTATGTGATTTTTGTATTTGTAATATCCTTGTTTTTACTGTGGGGGGTAGCCATGACTATGGGGGATGTATTGAACAAACATTTTCAAAATGTGCTACATATTTCTAAAGCCCATTCCGGATTGGTCCAGCTATCCATTTTTGGTGCATATGGCGTAATGAGTATCCCTGCAGGCTTGTTTATGAAACGTTTTGGCTACAAGAACGGTGTGCTCCTGGGGCTTTTTCTTTATGCATGCGGTGCCTTTCTTTTTATACCGGCTTCGGATGCAGCCTCCTTTAGCTTCTTCAGAATCGCATTGTTTGTATTGGCGTGCGGCTTGGCCACACTTGAAACGGTCGCTCATCCTTTTATTGCTGCCCTTGGCGACCAGCGGACGAGTGATCAGCGGATCAATTTCGCTCAGGCTTTTAACGGTCTAGGTGGAATAATCGGGCCCGCAGTAGGAAGTTATTTTATTCTCCGTGCGGAAGCGGGGCATTCCGCTGATCTACTATCGGTTAAGTACCTGTATGTGGTGATTGGGTGTGTCATTGCTGTGGTTGGTCTGGGATTTTCTTTTTTGAAAGTACCTGCCGGTCTTTCGTATCCACATGCCATCTCCAGGGAAGACGAATTAACTGGGGACCTTTCCCCGGGTCCTAAGAAGCTTTTACAGAATAAACATTTTGTGTTCGCTACTATTGCACAATTTTTTAACGTAGCTGCACAAGGTGGAACCTGGGCGTTTTTCATCAATTATGGCAATGAGGTTATGCATCTCAGCGATGAGAAGGCTGGCTACTACTTCAGTTTCAGTCTTTTCATTATGATGATTGGACGCTTCGCGGGAACCTTCTTAATGCGTTACGTTCCGCCAAACAAATTGCTGGCAATTTTTGCGCTTGGGAATATTGTCATGTGTATAATCGTCTCGACGGCTTTGGGCTGGATATCATTTGCCGCATTGATCATGATCAATTTTTTCTTCAGTATCATGTTTCCAACGATATTTAGCTTGGGTCTAAAAGATCTTGGACAGCATACCCAACAGGGATCTTCTTTTATTGTAATGGGGGTTGTTGGCGGCGCATTGTTTCCACCGCTGATGGGACTTATTGCAAATACCAGTGTCGCCAAGTCTTACCTGCTTCCTATACTATGCTACCTGGTGATATTCGCCTTTGCCTACAGTTACAACATGATAAAAAAGAGTTCGTGAATCAGGTAGTTTGGTGTTCAAAGGTTGTGCTAGGCTCAAAATAGTTAATTAATCTTTAATTCGATTGTATGAACAAAAAAATATCCATCGTTGATATTGCGAATTCCTTGAATATCTCGAAAACAACAGTTTCTTTCATATTAAATGGACGTGCTCAGGAGAAACGGATAAGTGAGGAATTGGTTGCCCGTGTGCTTAAATTTGTAAAGGAGGTCGGATATAAGCCAAATTCGCTCGCAAAAAGTCTGCGGACGGGTAAGTCTAACATCATTGGACTTATGGTCGAAGATATTTCCAATCCGTTCTTTGCCCATATCGCCCGCCTAATAGAAGACCGTGCATACGAGAAAGGTTATCGTATAATATATTGCAGCACTGATAACGACACGAAGAAAACGCAGGATCTCATCGCCATGTTCCGGGACAGACACGTGGACGGCTATATCATGGCCCCTCCAAGAAATATCGAGGAGGATGTAACCGATCTGATTAAAAGCGGATTTCCGGTGGTAATGTTTGATCGCTATCTCCCTGATATCGATACGGACTACGTTGTAGTGGACAACCAATTTAGTACCTATAACGCGACCCGACATTTGATTGAGCGGGGCTATAAGAATATTGCTTTTATTACCTTTTCTTCCAAGCAAACCCAGATGATGGACCGTATGAAGGGTTACAAAGCAGCTATTAAAGAGTTTAAATTGAAAGCTAATATCAAAGAAATTGATTTTAATCGTAATGAACAGTTGATTCAGGAACCACTAAGCACATATCTGAAAAAAAATGCGTGGCTTGATGCCATTCTATTTGGCACTGACGGCATTGGTACCTGCGGACTGAAGGTAATAAACCAGCTCGCCATCAGGGTTCCAGAGGACGTTGCAATGGTTTCCTTTGATGACTATGATGTTTTTAAGTTGCATTTTCCTTCCATAACTGCAATTGAGCAGCCCATTGAAGCCATTGCAGACAACTTAATAAGCCTTTTACTTCGACGACTTGACCTAAATAGTTCCCAGACTACACAAAAGATTACATTATCTACAAGCCTGAATATTCGAAATTCATCTAATCAAAGTTCCTGATCGTAAATTCTGATGAGCGCCAAGCGCGTCATTTGTGCAATAATGAAGTAACTACCGTTCCACGCGAGTTGGTGGTCCGAGAAACAAGATTGTACTGACTTCGAAGAGCTGATCTAAAAAGGTCGTCCTTTTTCAGACTGGTTTGGAGTTCCTTTGTCTGAGTTCCTGATCATCCGGATTGCGAAAATGATCAAAATAATAATTAGTACTGCTAACACGATCCGGAGTAAGGTTTTGTTCATAAGTTGCTCATTAACAATTAGCATACCACGAAACCGTATCTGGTTTGTTTTATTATTGAGGCAAGAAATGCCTGATGTCAGAAGTTGCTGACCAACTTAGGGTCAAATATCAGATCGTCAATGAAATCTCTGTGCTGGGTGTACCTAAGGCTTTTCTTAAGTATAAACTGGCGTTTGTAATCGACAATACAAACAACGTCAAGTCCCTGCTGGGTCAAGTCCTCTTCTTTCGCGGCCATCAGTCCTTTGTCTTCTGAATCGAAGAAATCATAGGTATTCTCTGCTGTTAAGTAAATCAGTCTGTACATCGGATCTAAATGTGTTACGGGCACAAAAAAAATTAACAAAGGCGAGCCAAACAATGAGATAAACCCCCTTACTGTGGTTGGGAGAACACTCGTTTGGTTTTAGGTATTTATTTGGCGGCAGGTAAATTTCCCGTGTTTGAAGTTCTAAAGGTACTTTTCCACCTGGTCAAGTACGCATTGAATGTCGAAAGGTTTGGATATGTAAGCATCTGCCATGCAACTCAAGGCAAGATCTTTAATCTTGTCGTCTGTAGAGGTGATTACGACAGGTATATGGGCAGTCCTTGGATTTGTTTTCAACTCCTGGCAAATTTCTGCACCAGAGTGATGATTCAGCCAGTTATCTATTAAGATCAGGTCGGGGCACCGTTTTAGACCGCCTAGGTTCAAATTTGCCGTCGTTCGTAAATCGTGTACCAATCTGTTCAGGCTTTTCACACTATTTCTGTGTTCATTGAGATATTTTAGATGGATGTGTATTGGAATAATTTATGACCCGCATACCAGCGACTACTGGTATAGAATTGAAAGCGATATTTCAAGTGTTAAATCGGCTTTGAGAGCCGTTCGACTGCCACTGCCTGTTGCTTGTGTATTCGACACGGCAAAGAATGATTTTGTCGAAATGAACACGGAGTACATGAGATATCGGCTGGAATTGCTGGAGAAAACCAGGAATATACTTCACACATATCTTCAAAGCGAGTACAGGAAAGTTGCTTCTTCGGGTACAAGAATGCAGACCAGAAAAGGAAGCCGCCACAGTTAAAAGCCTATTGGTGCAGTTGGCCATCATTCTGGATCTGAGGGTAGAGGTACCTACATGAAACAGCTGCGGTAGCTGAAGACGGTTTGTTATCGTGATGGTCACTTTCCCGATGATTCCGACATCGCAATCAGGACCGCTCCAGCAATCATGACACAGACACCAACAACCAGTTGCCAGGTGAGCTTCTCCTTTAAAAATACTATAGACAATATCACGGCAATAACCAGGGATAGTCGTTCAACAGTAGTCACGTAAGCGGCAGGGCCAATTGCTAACGCTTTGTAAGAGAATACAGTTGAAAGTGTAGTCGCGATACCTGCAAGTATTAACAGGATCCAAGCTTTGTTTTCGATCTGTTTCAGTTCAGCAAAGTTTCCTTGCACAGTCACGATTGTCCAGGTGATACAAAAGATGAATACAGCTTGAATAGCAAACGCCAGATTGGAGTCTACATTTTTTAGTCCTGCTTTAGTTAAAACAACAACAAGTGCGGCTGATATTGCAGCCAAAAGTGCCCATACGATCCACATATTTTTTACAGTTAAACAGCGATGATGAGAAGTTTGATTGTAACAAAAGCGAAATAGTAGAAATCTTAAAATATTCGGCTGTAATCCGTAACGCTTCGCTTATTTAACTTTTCAAACATTAAGATCTATCCTGTCTTTCAAAATGAAGAAACCAGCCCTGGATGATCCAAGACAATCGTCTTCAAATCGAAAGGAGCGAAGATGACCTAACATAGGCAGCAATGCAGTGCTATACTGTCACTTCGCAAAGTTTACATCCTTAAAAAGGGAAGCATTCATGCATTTTAAATGAACAGAGATGTGCAAAATCCATCCACATATATCGTTATCTAATAGCACAAGAGCACGTATGATGATAGGATTTTCGATGCTTTCTCGTATTCTCTTCACTATTCTATCCAATTTTTGGACATAAAAAAGCCTTTAACAAGTGTTAAAGGCTAGAATCTAGTTATATTCTGCGGAGAGGGCGGGATTCGAACCCGCGGTACCGTTGCCAGTACGACAGTTTAGCAAACTGTTCCTTTCGGCCACTCAGGCACCTCTCCAATTACTCAAAAGCTCCCTTTCGAGGTTGCAAATATAGCAATTCAATTATCTTTGCAAAAAATAAATTATGCCATTTGGGGATAATCAATGCGCACATGATAGATGCTCATCAGCATTGTCTTGAATATCAGCTTTATAGTTTCCAGATCTTTTAGTGTTAAATCGCAATTATCGAGTTGTTTTTGTTCCAGCTTGTAGTCGATAATGCGTTCTACGAGGTCATTTATGTGCTGGGCATCTGGGTTTTTCAGACTTCTCGAGGCCGCTTCGACGGAATCGGCAAGCATCAGAACGCCAGTTTCCTTTGAAAAAGGGATCGGACCGGGATAGCGGAAGATGTTTTCGTCGACGAATTTCTCCGGTGAGTTCTTTAGAAAGGACTGGTAAAAATAATCGACCCGCGTATTGCCGTGGTGCGTTTTTATAAAGTCGACCACACTCTCTGGTAATTGGTATTTGCGGGCGAGTTCTAGGCCTTTATGTACGTGTTTGATGATAATCTGAGCACTTTGTTCATAGGGCAGCTTATCATGCGGACTGGCGCCCGTATTGTTCTCAATGAAGTACTGTGGATTTTCAATCTTACCAATGTCGTGGTAAAGTGCCCCGGCACGAACCAGTAATGAATTTCCGCCAATCTTAAAGATCGCGGCCTCTGCCAGGTTGGCGACCTGTAGTGAATGCTGGAATGTTCCCGGAGCCTTAAATGCCAGTTCCCGAAGAAGTTTGTTGTTTGTGTTCGTGAGCTCGATCAGAGCGACGTCGGATGTAATGCCAAACACACGTTCAAAGGCGTAAATTACTGGGTAGGCAACCAGCGACAGCAGGACGCTGACAATAAAAGGTGAAAAATTCATCCACTCGATCCCCGCAAAGGAGCCTTCACGTAACAAGGCGACGCCTACAAAACAGATGAAGTAGGCCGATAATATAAATAGGGCCGACAGCAGCAATTGTTCTCTCTTGACCAGGTTCCTGATGCTGTATATGGCAACCATGCCCGCTGTAGTTTGAAATACGACGAACTCAAAACTATTTGGCACAAAGAATCCGGCAATAAGGATCACCAGGAGGTGAAGGTATAATGCAAGCCTGGTATCAAATAAGATCCTGATGATGATCGGGACGATACAGAAGGGGATGTAGTATAGGCTTGGGAGATCAATTTTGATGGCCCAGGTGAGTGTCATCAGCATGACGGTGATGACCAGTAAAATTAAAGAGAGT
The DNA here is from genome assembly GCA_045629455.1 of Pedobacter sp. Taxonomy (GTDB): domain Bacteria; phylum Bacteroidota; class Bacteroidia; order Sphingobacteriales; family Sphingobacteriaceae; genus Pedobacter. The sequence goes on from JAZQRI010000024.1 coordinate 80,252, forward strand.
TGCCTGTTGTCTGCGAATATGTCCTTTCGGAACATGCTTAAGAACACCATCAGCAGTGATATGATAAAGCCGACGAGAATCGTCTGCCCCAGGAAAACCAGTTTGCTGTCGCCGATGGTTTTTGTTTGTACTTCGTACGTTTCCCGGAATGATTTCAGCTTCTGGAAGGTCTCGTCATCAACAACATTGCCCTTGGCAATAATCAATTCCCCTTTCTGAACCATCCCGCGGGTTGTAGAGAGGCTATTTACGGTATTGTTCTGCACAATAGCCGTCATTTTTTCATCGAAGGTTATGTTTGGCTGCAGATGGTCTTCAATAAGCCCTGTAATAACCTCTTTGAGCTTTAGATCTGTTGATGTGAATGAATTGTTAAAGTAGCTTAAGGCCGTTGCGACCGTGAATACATCCTGTGTGCTTACCGTCCGCGACACGTTGTCTTCCAACAGAGAGAAGTCGTAATAGGTATCACCTTTCTGGTGCTTTGGGTTTGGGGCAATGATTCCTTTCTTGTAGATCTGCTTGAGGAGATTGACAGAGGATGTCCGGATTTGTTCTTTCTCGGCTTCTTTAAATGCACCGGACCGCCATTTCACCTCAAATTCATTCAAATATGCTTCTTCAACACTGTTGATCAGGTCTGCGTTATACCGGTATATGGGAAGAACGTTATCAAGTGCATCCTTTTTATCGGTAATCACCTCGGGATCGGTTTTCAGGATGGCGAAGCTAAATGGCGATATCAGGTCCTTGTTCATCCATACTTTACCTTTCTCAAATTCATATCTGAACCTGGGTTGTTTGGGTAAGAATAAGCTTATAAATAGTACGGTAAGGAACATCATCACGTACTTGATGTTCGATGAATACTTACGGTATAAGACCTTATGGGAGTTCTTTTTGATTTTCGCCAACGTGATAGGTATTGATTTATTTCAAAATTAAGATAATTTCATCAATAATTGTTTTTAAAGAAGTTGCCTGGGAAATCCACAACAATGTAACATTTTTCCAATCTTTTCGTTTGTTCAACTACCAATTCTATAGGAATTATATATATTTGGAATAATAAACGCAATTAATCGACTTTACTACCTATAGCCTAAAATATGCAAAGCTTTCGAACCGAACTGGAAAACCCCGTTGTAGAACAAGATATCATCGATCTGGAAAAAAAGATCAACGCATTCCGTGGAGGGCAAATTCATGAAGAAAAGTTCAGGAGCCTGCGTCTGGCACGTGGAATCTATGGGCAGCGGCAACCCGGCGTTCAGATGATACGTATCAAACTACCGTTCGGCCGGGTTACGTTTAAACAACTCCTGAAAATCGCAGATGTATCAGATGAATATGGAAGCGGCAATTTACACCTGACTACACGGCAGGACATTCAGCTTCACTATGTGAGCCTGGACAGAACCCCTGAATTGTGGGCCGAACTGGAGCGTGACGATATCACCTTGCGTGAAGCCTGCGGGAATACGGTTCGAAATGTTACCTCATCGCCAGACTCGGGAATTAATCCTGCCGAGCCATTTGATGTTTCCCCATACGCCCAGGCCGTATTCAAATATTTTCTCCGCAATCCAATCTGCCAGGAGATGGGGCGAAAGTTCAAAATTTCATTCTCTTCGGATGACCGGGATACCGCGTTTAGCTATATCCACGATCTGGGCTTTATTCCTAAAGTCAATGAGAAAGGTGAGCGTGGCTTTAAAGTGATGTTTGCTGGTGGCCTTGGCGCGCAGCCTTTCCTCGCTACTGCCGTTCACGACTTTTTGCCCGAAGATCAGGTAATTCCTTATACTGAATCTGTATTGCGGGTATTTGACCGTAACGGAGAGCGAAACAACCGGAATAAAGCGCGGATGAAATATCTGGTGCAGAAGATCGGATTGGAAGAAGTGCTGTCCTTGGTTGATGCAGAGCGCGTTGCCAATAAATCGAAGAGCTTTGTTATTGACCGGAACGCAGTGGAAATGCCGGTGCTTCCTGATCCACAAGAATTTGCGCCCTTAGAAGTCGAAAATACTTCGGAATATCAACGCTGGAGCGCTACGAACGTTTTTGAACAAAAGCAGCCAGGATTTTATGGTGTTTATATAAAAGTTACCATTGGAGATATAAAAAGTTTTGAAGCAAGAGCCCTGGTGGATGCCATCCGGGATGTGGCTGCAGACGAAATCAGGGTTACCCAAAACCAGGGATTATTGCTTAAATACGTAAGAAAAGAAGCACTACCAACCCTATATACGCGATTGAAGGCGCTGAACTTCGCTGACGCTGGTTTTGACAGTGTCGCTGACGTGACGACCTGCCCGGGTACGGATACCTGTAACCTTGGAATCTCAAACAGTATGTCGCTTGCGGCTACACTGGAGCAGGTGATCTATCAGGAGTATCCCGACTTGGTATACGATAAGGATTTGAAAATAAAGATCAGCGGATGCATGAACTCATGCGGACAGCATGGTCTGGCGCACATCGGTTTTCACGGAAGCTCTGTAAAGGCAAACGGCAAGGTTGTTCCAGCAGTACAGGTGATGCTTGGCGGAGGTACCGTAGGCAATGGCGAGGGCCGCGTTGCGGAACGCGTCATTAAGGTGCCTTCAAAACGTGCCACGATCGCGTTACGGGCACTTCTCGACAACTACATTGAGCATTCAACGGAAGACGAGCTGTTCAACGAATATTATGACAGACAGGGAAAGGATTATTTCTACCAGTTGTTAAAACCACTTGGTGACCTGACGAAGCTGATGCCTGATGAGTATGTGGATTGGGGTCATGAAGAAACTTTCCAGACCGCAATTGGGGTAGGTGAATGTGCCGGTGTTGTTATAGACCTAGTTGCTACGTTACTGTTAGAAGGCGAGGAAAAACTCGGCTGGGCAAATGACGCCTTTGCACGTCAGGCCTGGTCAGATTCGATATACCATTCTTATGCGGTGTTTGTAAATACCGCTAAAGCATTACTGCTTGACAAAGGGGTGAGCTGCAGTACCCAAACGATCGTGATCCGCGAGTTCGATACCCATTACGTACAAACCGGAGAGGTTTCAATGGATCAGTCCTTTAGTGAACTTGTGTTGCAAATCAACAAGAATGAACCTTCTGAGGCGTTTGCTGCAAAGTATTTGCAGGAAGCCACATCTTTTTATACAACGCTTAAAGCGAGACGTGAGGCGCAGTTTCAGTTATGAGCAGGGTTAGAGAGATAGACAAAGTTATCGAACCCCGTATCACATTGGTGGGGGCGGGTCCCGGTGATCCCGAGTTGATAACGATGAAGGGCGTACTCGCCATTAAGGATGCCGACGTGATCTTATATGACGCACTGGTAAATGAAGAAATTTTGAATTATGCTCCGGCGTCGGTGCTGAAAATATATGTGGGCAAACGCTCCGGCAACCATTCTTTTTCGCAGGATGATGTCAATCAGCTTATGATCCGCTATGCTTTACAGTATGGCCACGTGGTGCGGCTCAAGGGCGGAGATCCCTTTGTATTTGGCCGTGGATACGAGGAATTGAATTTTGCGGCAAGTTACAGCATACCTGCAGTTTCCATTCCCGGTCTGTCGAGTTCAATATCGGTTCCCGGATTACAGCAGATACCGGTAACACACCGGGGATTGAGTGAAAGCTTTTGGGTGGTGACGGGGACTACGGCTTCCGGAGAAATTTCAAACGACCTGTACGAGGCGGTGCGATCTAAAGCTACAGTCGTCGTGTTGATGGGCCTGCACAAGCTGAAGGGCATTGTGAAGCTATTCGAGAACGAAGGTAAGCATAAGTTGCCTGTGGCCGTGATTCAGAGTGGCTCGACGAAAGACGAGAAGGTCGCAATCGGTATCGTGGATACCATTGTTGAAGTTGTGGAAGAAAAAGGGATCGCTGCACCGGCAATACTTATTTTTGGAGAAGTCGTTTCCCTTCATCCGTCTTTCCAGCCCATCCGCGACTTTTACCGGGCAATAACAGAAGAGTTATAGTTTACGAATTTGGAATTGGAGGGCAATACATTATTTCCGGTATTCTTGAAACTTCATGAACTTCGTACCGTGTTGGTTGGAGCGGGAACTGTCGGTTTGGAGAAACTGTCTGCGCTTCTGAAAAACAGTCCGCAGGCAACGATCACAATCATCGCTGAGGAGGTTGCTCCGGAAGTTGTCGCGCTTGCGCGTGACTATCCGAATGTTACGATCCTGCAAAAAACCTATGAGCGGAGTGATCTGAACGGAACTTCTATTGTCATTGCCGCAACGAACAGAACAGAGGTGAACCAGCAGGTTAGAAAAGATGCGGCGAGCATCAATGCGCTGATCAATGTGGCGGATAAGCCAGATCTCTGTGACTTTTACCTCGGTTCCATTGTTCAGAAAGGGAATTTGAAGATCGCCATTTCAACAAACGGAAAATCGCCAACAATTGCCAAGCGTTTAAAAGAAATTTTTAATGAGAACTTGCCAGCAGAATTAGATAATACACTGACACAGATGAACCACCTGCGGAACAGCTTACAAGGGGACTTCCAGTCGAAAGTGAAAAGATTGAACGAAGTGACCTCCATTTTGAAGGAACCCATACTGACCATGGACGACACACCCACAGTTGAGGCAATGCCAATTGCAGTGCCTGCTATGCCGGTTACTGCGAACACGAGCTTCAAGTGGCTGATCTGGCTGACCATCATTTTGTCGCTGGCTTTGGTCGGAACTTTATTTTGGTATAAAGAGCCAGGCTTCAGGGCATACGTGTCGGAGGTTGATCCTTCGTTTTATTGGTTTCTGGCGGGTGGATTTATATTTGCGATGATCGATGGGTCTATCGGTATGTCTTATGGCGTGACCTCTACTGCTTTCTCCCTCTCGTTGGGACTAACGCCCGCATCAGCTAGCATGGCCGTGCATTTGTCGGAAATTCTAAGCAATGGTATTGCGGGTTGGATGCATTACTTTATGGGCAATATCAACTGGAAGTTATTCAAAATGTTGATTATTCCCGGGATCCTTGGTGCTGTCGCAGGTGCCTATTTGCTATCTTCGCTGGAGCATTACAGTGCTTATACAAAGGTTGCGGTATCCATATATACACTTATCCTGGGTTTCGTCATCTTAATGAAATCCCTTAGAACGGCACGCAAAAGAACAGGAGCGAAGATTAGGAAAATTGGTCTGCTTGGATTTTCGGGTGGATTCATAGATGCGCTTGGCGGCGGCGGATGGGGCTCGATCGTGCTGTCGAGTTTGATCGCCGGTGGAAGAAACGCCCGTTTTTCGCTGGGAACGGTGAAGTTAACGCGCTTTTTTATTGCGGTAATGAGCTCCCTAACCTTTGTTACCATGCTGAATTTTGTAAATTGGCATGCAGTAATGGGTTTGGTAGTTGGAAGTGCACTTGCTTCGCCGATAGCAGCACGGGTTTCCAATAAAATATCGGTTAAGACAATCATGATGGCGGTGGGCTTCATTGTTATCCTGGTCAGCCTGAGAAGTATCATATTGATGATCTTGAAATTTATATAGTGAAGCTTTGTTCGTTGATAATCAGCTTACAAATGTTTTTATAACGTTAGAAAGAAAATAGTGATGAAAGAAAAATTGCAACAAATCGCAAATGAGATCAGACACCTTAATCCGGTGGACTCCCTGCGGTATTTTGTGCAGCAATTCCCGGGAAAGGTAATATTCTCAACCAGCTTTGGGTGGGAAGATCAGGTGATTACAGATATGATCTTTTCGAACGATCTACCGATAAAGGTTTTTACATTGGAAACCGGCAGGTTGTTCCCGGAGACGTACTATGTCTGGAACAGGACTCTGGAGAAGTATCAAAAGCCGATACACGCGTACTTTCCGCAGGTTGAAGCGGTACAGAACCTGGTCTCGGAGAAAGGACCCAATAGTTTTTACGAGTCTGTAGAGAACCGAAAACAATGTTGCTACATCCGTAAGATTGAACCCTTGAAGAGGGCCCTGGATGGTTACCAGTGCTGGATCACGGGAATCCGTGCGGAGCAATCTGCCAACAGGCATGAGCTGAGCAACCTGGAATGGGATGAAGGAAATCAGATGTTGAAGTTTCATCCAATCTTCGACTGGAGCCTGGATGAGGTAAAAGCGTACGTGAAAGAAAATAATATCATATATAATCCTTTGCACGACAAAGGCTTCCCCAGTGTGGGCTGCGCTCCATGTACGAGAGCAGTGCGCGAAGGTGAAGACTTCCGCGCCGGAAGATGGTGGTGGGAAGATCAGTCGAAAAAGGAATGTGGCTTGCATGCCAGTTAGTAGAAAAAAGATGAGTAAATACAATTTAGATTATTTAGATGAATTAGAGGCAGAGGCAATCCACATTTTGCGGGAGGTTGCGGGGCAATTTGAAAAACCTGCCTTGCTGTTCTCTGGCGGGAAGGATTCGATTACGCTCGTGCGTCTTGCAGAAAAGGCTTTCCGGCCGGGGAAGTTTCCTTTTCCACTGGTGCACATTGACACCGGCCACAACTTTCAGGAGACCATCACTTACCGGGATGAAATGGTGAAACGTCTTGGGGAAAAGTTGATTGTAGGATATGTACAGGATTCGATTGATCAGGGCAAAGTAGTTGAACAAAAAGGAAAGAATGCATCACGTAATTCGTTGCAAACGATCACGCTGCTTGATACCATTCTCGCAAATGGTTTCGATGCCTGTATTGGGGGTGCCCGGCGGGATGAAGAGAAAGCAAGGGCCAAAGAACGGATCTTTTCTGTGCGGGATGAATTCGGGCAATGGGACCCTAAAAGGCAACGTCCTGAACTCTGGAACATCTACAACGGCAAGATCCATAAAGGAGAGAATGTAAGGGTATTTCCAATCAGCAACTGGACTGAACTGGACGTGTGGAACTATATACGACGCGAGAACATGGACCTACCATCGATCTACTTTGCACACAGAAGGGATTGTATCACCCGTAATGGGCAGCTGATGGCCGCGTCACCGTTCCTGAATATGGATGAAGATGATGTGGTAACAAACAGAATGGTGAGATTCCGTACGGTAGGCGATATGAGTTGTACAGCTGCGGTGGAATCTGATGCAGACCAGATAGATGATATTATAGATGAAATTAGTGCTTCTAAGATCAGCGAACGCGGATCGAGGTTAGATGATAAAGTATCTGAGGCCGCAATGGAAGACCGCAAGAAAGGGGGATACTTTTAATGAATATGTTGAAATTTTTTACGGCAGGTAGTGTTGACGATGGTAAGAGCACGCTGATTGGCCGGTTGTTATACGATACGGGATCTATTCTTGCAGATCAGCTGGAAGCGCTCCAGACATCAAACAGAAAGAACGATGATGGTTCTATCGACCTCGCAATTCTGACAGATGGGTTAAGAGCCGAACGGGAGCAGGGTATCACAATCGATGTGGCCTATAAGTACTTCCAGACAAAAAACAGGAAGTTTATCATTGCTGATACCCCAGGTCACATCCAATATACTAGGAACATGGTTACGGGTGCCTCTACGGCAGACCTGGCCATTATTCTTATTGATGCACGCCATGGCATTGTGGAGCAAACGGTCCGCCACTCATACCTGGTGTCGCTTCTGGGTATCTCGAACGTAGTGGTTTGTGTAAACAAGATGGACATGCAGGGATATAGCGAATCCGTCTTTAAAGCCATTACAGAAGAATATGTACAACTTGCTACGACCGTAAACCTGGAGAATGTAACGTTCATTCCGGTTTGTGCGCTGAAGGGTGATAATGTAGTAGAGAAGTCTCTGCATATGAATTGGTACACCGGCCTGAGTCTGATTGACTTTCTGGAAACGGTAGATGTTGAAGACACAAAAGCATCAAGGTTTGCGAGGATGCCTGTACAATGGGTAATCCGTCCGCAAACAGATGAACTTCATGACTACCGGGGGTACGCCGGACGTATACTGAGCGGATCCTTTTCCGTGAACGATCAGGTGACGGTCTTACCTTCCGGTCATACATCGACAATAGACAGAATTGAGCTATTCGATAAGCTTCCCGAGACCGCACATGCAGGTATGTCTGTAACGGTACATTTAAAGGACAATATCGACATCAGCAGGGGAGACGTACTGGTGAATTCAAATGCCCTTCCTGAACACTCACAGCTTGTTGAGGCGGATTTATGCTGGATGGATAACCGTCCGATGGATGAGTCAACCATGTATTTACTCCAGCACAACAGCAAAGTAACGAAATGTAAGATTCGCGAAATTTTACATAAAGTTGATATCAATACCCTTGAGAAGAAAGAAGAGTATGATTTCAGGCTGAATGATATCGGACGTGTCGTGATTAAGACTGCTGATGCGCTTGCTTACGACTTGTACACGGAAAACAAGAAGAATGGCTGTGCCATATTGATAGATCCTAGAACACACCTTACGGTGGCTGCCCTGATGTTCAGAGCAGTTGTTGAATAAATGATATTGTGCAGGGTTGTTGTTTTACTTGCCGGCGCATTTGTGCGGCAGATGATGCAACAACCCTTTAACTTTTCGTGTCACCGCTAACAATACTGAAGTGCAACCTGCACGATTGTTTTTAGTTGTTCTTCCGGAGCACTTCCAGCGGCGGACGGTTCAATACGGACCTGCTGTTTAATATGCCGATCAGGGTGGTGATCAGGGAGATGCATATAAATATAAGCAGCACTGCGGTCCAGCTTGGTGAAAACGGAATATCGAAGGCAAACCTGGCAAGTGCCCAATTGCCAATCAAGGCAATGACAATTCCGGTTATGGATGCAATCGCCCCTAAAAAAAGATACTCAAACGCGGTAATCAGGAACACTTGTTTGCTGCTGGCCCCGAGTGTGCGCAGCAAAACACTTTCCTGCATTCGCTGATATTTGCTGATCAACACCGAGGATATCAAGACGATCAAACCGGTAGTGATGCTAAACCCCGCCATAAAGCGGATCACAAAGCCAATTTTCTCCAGTATCTGGTTGACAACATTGAGAATCAGTGCAAGGTCGATAATTGACACATTTGGAAATTCGGAGACAACCTTCTGCTGAAAACTTGCGGAAGCAGTAGGATCGGGGACCCGGGTGACCAGGACGTGGAACTTAGGCGCATCATCTAAGACGCCTTTCGGGAACAATACCCGGAAGTTTGTCTGTATCCTGTTCCAGTCGACCTGGCGAATGCTTCCGACCACAGCCGGGACCATTACCCCTTGAACATTAAACAAGAGGCGATCGCCGAGGCCCACATGGATGCGTGTAGCGTAACCCTCCTCCAGAGATACCCGCGCGGTATCACCTTTATTTGCCTGACCCTGCCATTTACCCGACACCAGTTTTTCTGAGGAAGTTAATGAGTCCCGGAACGTTACCCGCAACTCCGAGTTGTAGGCACGGTTTGAATACTTCCTCGTGGAGTCATTCTTATTTTCTTCTGCATTAACCCCGTTAATTTCTTCCAGTCTTATGGTTACAATCGGAACCTCTTGTATCACTGGGAGGCCCTGCTTTCTGGTGAGTTCTGTTATGGCCGCTTTCTGCACAGGCTGGATGTCGAATATGATCATGTTGGCCTGGTTATCAGAAGTAGAAAGCGTGATGCGGCCAATTAAGATGGACTGAACAAAGAATAGGGTGCATATGAAGGCGGTTCCCAAGCCGATGGCGAGTACAAGTACCGTCGTCTGATTATTGGGCCTGTACAGGTTGGAGAGGCCCTGACGCCAGATGTAATTCCAGGAGCTCGGAAAGTACTTTCGTATCAGAATGATAGCCGCCGCGGAAACGCCATAAAGGAGAGCGAAGCCAGCAACAATACTCAGGGAAAAGATCGCTGTTTCCCGCCAGCTTTGCAGTTGCAGCCGGGCGAAGCAGGTGATGAAGCCGAAGATAAGCAGATACACAAACCATCGCCATGGATCACTGTCAATTTTTTCATGCTCACCAGAGATCCGTATTGTGTTTAACGGTGGAATTTTTCGGATGGAAATTAGAGGCAAAAGGGAGAATAAAAATGAAATCAGCACGCCTAAAACCAACCCCTGGACGATTGCCCTCCAGGATATATCTGTACTCATTTCCAAAGGCAGAAATTCTTTGAAAACTGATGGCAGGATCTGCTGTATCCCTGTTCCAAGCATGGAGCCGGCTAAAGCGCCAATAAATCCAAGTGCCGTAATCTGAATGAGGTAAATCAGGACGGCGTGCCTGGAGCTTAAACCCAGACACCTCAGTATGGCAACACTCTGCATCTTTTCGCGAACATAGATGTGCACCGCGCTTGCTACGCCAATGCATCCAAGCAACAAGGCGATAAAGCCAACCAGCGACAGGAACTTGGTGACGTCGGAGAAAGATTTCCCTGTACTTGCTTTTTTGGAGGTTATTGTTTCTTCGTCCATGTCGAACTTGTCGAATGCCGGAGCAAGTTTTTCAACCAATGCATCAACATCAGATGTGTCCGGAAAACGGAAATAGTAGTTGTAGGAAATGCGGCTACCTTTATCAACCAGGCCTGTTTTGGGAAGGTATTCCAGTGGAATAAATATCGAGGGTGCAATGGTGCTCGTAAATCCGGATTGTCCGGGCGCCTTATCCAGTGCACCGGCTATTTTGAAATTCAACCTGCCAATTTGTACCGAGTCACCCACCTCAGCCTGGTACTGGAGCATCAATGTTTTGTCAACCAGGACTTCTCTCCCTTGTTTAAAGGCAGATGCGGCCGACAGCGGTGTAGTTTCAATGGTGCCATAGAAGGGAAATTCACCCTTCAGGGCCCGGATCTGCACCAGCCGGGTACCCTGGCCTTTTAAAAACAAGACCATAGACGCAAAGCTTTGCTCTTCTGCATAGCCCAGGGATAATTTGTTCAGCGAGTCAATTATCTTTTTACCAGGTGCAGCCGGCTGCTTGTTGCTGTGTAAGTTCAGATCCGCCCCCAGCAGGGTTGCTGCCTGTTTGTCAACGTCCCCGTTGAGGTTGTCACCCACGGCATAAATGGCTACTAAAGCAGCAATTCCGAGGATCATGGACGAAATGAACAACAACAGCCTGGACCGGTTTTTACGACTGTCGCGCCAGGCCATTTTTATCAGCCATAGCAGACCAGCTCCTTTGTTTCTATCCATGGTAGATGGGCTGTTGGTCGTCACTTAACACTGCTCCGGCTTTCAGCCGGATGACTCTGGAAGTTTTTGCTGCAAGCTCCAGATCGTGGGTAACCACGATTAATGTTGTACCTGCATCTGTGTTCAGGTCGAAGATCAGTTTTTCCACTTTCTGGCCAGTCTCTGTATCCAGGTTTCCCGTAGGTTCGTCGGCAAACAGGATCCTGGGGCTGTTTGAAAATGCACGGGCCAGGGATACACGTTGCTGCTCTCCTCCGGACAACTGTGTGGGATAGTGGTGGCCGCGGTCTGCAAGCCCAACCTTATCTAACAATGCAAGTGCCCTGGATCTGACGTTGAGTTCGCCGCGTAATTCCAGTGGAACCATCACGTTTTCTATAGCCGTAAGGGTTGGCAGCAGCTGAAAGTTTTGAAATATAAAGCCGATAAACTGGTTTCTTACTTTTGCACGTTCATCTTCATTTAAGCGGTCTAAAGTGATCCCATTGAGCACGACAGATCCGGAAGTTGCACGATCCAGACCAGCGCACAAGCCTAGAAGGGTTGTTTTCCCACTTCCTGAGGGGCCTACGATGGATACTGTTGTTCCTTCACTGACACTGAATGTGACATCGTTTAACACCGATAATGAAGCTCCGGCAGAGGAGTATGACTTATTTAGATTGGAGACATTTAAAATTCCGGACACGTGTTATCTTCTAATGTTTATAAACAAAAAACCTATTTGGCCGCTATATGTTTTGATAATTCCTTCTAACTTGCAATGATGACAAAGTACAGATGCCTGAACTATCTTTCTTCGATACTGTTATTTTTCATGGCATGCAGCAATGGAAGCCAAACGAACAAAACCGAAGAAACCGTTAAAGTAGAAAAAAAAGTGGCCGAACAGAAGACGAAAACACTATTATTTTTCGGCGATAGCCTTACCGCCGGATACGGACTTGAAGATCCCAATGAAGCTTTTCCAAAACTTATTGCACATAAGGTTGACTCTCTTGGTCTGCCGTACAATGTTGTCGCTGCCGGCTTAAGTGGTGAAACTACCGCTGGTGGGAAAACCAGGGTCGACTGGATCTTGAAGCAGAAAATTGATGTATTTGTATTGGAGCTTGGTGCAAACGATGGCCTGCGCGGCCTAAAGCCGACAGAAACGTCAAAGAACCTGCAGTCCATCATCGATCAGGTGAAGTCCCGATATCCGGACTGCAAAATCGTACTCACAGGCATGATGATGCCACCGAGTATGGGAATCCAGTATGCAAATGACTTTAAAGCAGTATTTCCCGCGCTTGCTGAACAAAACAAACTCTATTTTGTGCCCTTCCTGCTGGAAGGAGTTGGCGGCGTTTCGAGATTGAACCAAGGCGATGGTATACATCCAACGGCTGCCGGACACCGGATCTTAGCAGAAAATGTCTGGGCGACATTAAAAGACGTGCTTTAATGTTGTAGTTACCTAGCAATTACTACCTTTGGCGTCTTCAATTTTCGAAAATGTCAAATCATAAAAGTGCAAGTAAATTGTCCGCGGCTGGGTTGTTAATTAGTCTTGGAATAATTTACGGCGATATTGGTACTTCTCCGCTTTATGTATTTAAAGCAATCATTGGCGAAAGGCTTATTACTGCAGACCTCATTCTTGGAGGACTTTCCTGCATCTTCTGGACACTTACGCTTCAGACCACCATCAAGTATGTTGTAATTACGCTGCAAGCAGATAACAAAGGTGAAGGCGGGATATTCTCGCTCTATTCTTTGGTTAAAAGAAGGGCGAAATGGCTGATATATCCGGCGATGATCGGCGGCGCAGCCTTGTTGGCCGATGGTATTATGACGCCTGCCGTTACGGTTTCCTCTGCTATAGAGGGGCTTGCAATCATCTATGAAGACCTTCCAACTGTACCGATTGTAATCGCGATCATAGCCGTACTGTTTATTTTACAGCAATTCGGAACCTCCCTGGTGGGGAAGGCCTTCGGCCCGATCATGTGGCTTTGGTTCACGATGATTGCGGTTCTTGGAGGAGCGTACGTATTGGAGTATCCCGGGATACTAAGATCCATCAACCCGTACTATGCTTACCATATTCTTACTACCAATCCCGAAGCTTTTCTTATTATAGGGGCCGTTTTCCTTTGTACCACAGGAGCTGAAGCACTTTATTCAGATCTTGGACATTGTGGACGCTCGAATATCCGGGCAAGCTGGATCTATGTGAAAACCTGCCTGGTGTTGAACTATATGGGGCAGGGCGTATGGCTTTGGAAACTTCAGGGGCAACACCTTGGAGACATGAACCCCTTCTACCATCTAATGCCTGAGTGGTTTCTATTTACGGGTATTTGTATCGCCACCATTGCAGCGGCAATAGCAAGTCAGGCCCTGATCTCCGGGTCATTTACACTCATCGCTGAAGCCGTCAGACTGAACCTGTGGCCAAAAGTGAAGATTAATTTCCCGAGCAATCAGAAAGGACAGCTTTATGTGCCTTCTATGAACTGGGTGCTTTGTGTAAGCTGTATCATCGTCGTGCTGATCTTTAAAAAATCAACAAATATGGAGGCTGCCTATGGACTTTCCATTACCGTTGCCATGCTCATGACTACCGTGCTGGTATCAGTCTTTATGATGCGTAAGCGTGTACCTGCCTACCTGATTGGAATTTTCCTAGCCATTTATGGTGTTATTGAACTTACTTTTCTGTATGGCAATCTCGCTAAAATTCTCCACGGTGGCTGGTTTACGGTTTTGCTCGGTATGTCCCTTTTCTCGATCATGTGGACGTGGTTCAACGGAAGGAAGATCAGGAACAAATACATGAGTTTCATCGACATTGAAAAGTATTATCCGATCATCAATAAGATAAGCGTCGACGAAACCATACCCAAGTACGCTTCTCAGCTGGTGTATCTCACGAGCGCCAACTTCAATAGTGAAATTGAATCTTCAATTATGTATTCCATGATCCAAAAGCTTCCAAAGCGGGCAGATGTATACTGGCTGATCCATGTTGATGTAACCGACGAACCACATACTATGGAGTACAAGGTTGTTCCGTTAATAGAAGGAAAACTCATCCGTGTCGACTTCAGACTTGGCTTTAGAGTGGAGCAGCGTATAAACGTGCTTTTCCGTAAAGTTGTGGAAGAAATGGTGAAGAATGGGGAGATAAACATCACCAGCCGTTACAGGTCGCTTCAGGAGCATAACATTGCGGGCGATTTCAGATTTGTGGTCATCGAAAAGATAATGTCAACAGCTTACAGTCTGAATTTCATTGATCGCTGTACCATGATCTATTATAAGATACTCAAGAACTTCAGTGTTCCGGAAGAAAAGGGATTTGGGCTCGATCTGAGTTTTGTCACCGTTGAAAAGGTGCCCCTGATGGTAGACATCCCCACTGATTTCGAGTTAAAGAGGATAAATTAGGACGATAATTGAGTCCGGAACTAACCGGGCTCAATTATTTTCTCATCATCTTTATCTTCCTGAGTTCTTTCTCCATTACCGAGATCTGTTTTCGAAGAACTACCTGACAGCCGTTCGGGATCTTGTGCTACCTCATCTTCCTCTAGGTTTTGATCGTCCAAATTTTCTACTCCTGGTAAATCGTTTGTTGACCGGTGATCTGTTGTACTATTGAAAGCCGGTTTAGTCAGGTTCTGGGGGTTGTTTGGATCATAATCTTCCGAATTTGCTGATTTTGGATTGGTGTTTGTGTCATTGCTTTCCATACGGTATAATTTAATAGGCTGAGATTATTGGACTTTGTACTTTAACAAACGCATCGATAAATGGTTTTAATTTGTAAAAACCTACAAAAAAGAGCCAATCGGGCGTATTTCATTTGCAGAAAATCCAATAATTATTAACTTTAAACCCATAATCAAATACTAATTTAAAAAGAACATGGAAAAATTTTCGAAATTAAAGGAACTGGTTGCTAGCGTAGAAGCTGATGCAGACAAATTTTATAACTCAGGTAATGGTGCTGCTGGAACTCGAGTACGTAAAGCAATGCAGGATTTAAAGAACCTTGCTCAGGAAATCCGTACCGAAGTAACAGAGAAAAAAAATACCAGCAAATAAGCTGCAAAATTCAAAAGGGGCCCGCTATTTTGCGGCCCCTTCTTGTTTAGTGGTGTTGCCAACTTCAATATCAGGGGCAATTAAGTTTAATTCTTAATGTTGCGGCAAGGAATTTTGTGCCGTTTATTAAACAGGTTAGCAACTTATAACGTTAGTGATAAGTTATCATAAGGGGATACCGCCCCGGGCAGATGTAAACTTGCCTTGCATCCATGGAGTAATCAGGCAATATGAAAACCAAAAAGATTTACATCCCATTACTCTACGCCATCATTGGTGTTTTCTGGGTTCTGCTCAGTGACAAAACGATGCTTTTCATAGCGGGAGATCTTGATTCAGGTCTCCTCACGACCCTCAGCGCTGTTAAGGGAACACTTTTCATCGTGGTCACCGCGGTGTTGCTGTATGTTTTACTTGGGAAGTTCGAAGATAAGATTCAGGATAACCTTCACCTGGAGGATACACTTAACAGCATATCAGATAGTTTTTTAACGCTAAACAGAAACTGGGTAATTACCCGTGTAAATGCAAACTTTTATGAATGTACAGGCATCAATGCCGATGTCATAGGAAAGGCTTTGGGCGAGTTATTTCCGGGTCATGCCAATTCCCCCATCTATCTTGGTGCGAAGCAGGCAATGGAAAGCCAGATGCCCGTCCGGATTGAAGCTCACTATAATCCCCTGAATAAGTGGCTTAAGATCGCGTACTACCCGACGAAAGAGGGTATATCCGTTTATTTCACTGACATAACCGCTGAAAAGGAGACCACCAATCAGCTTAAACTTGCCCTGGAACGTTACAATCTTGCTGCTAAGGCGACAGGCGATGTCATCTACGATCTTGACCTTTCTGAGCGGAAAGTTATCTTCAGCGACCAATTGAGGGCACTTACAGGTGATCCGCTTGCCCCAATCTCCCAGACTTTAAACTGGTGGAGAACACTGGTTCATCCGGAAGATATCGATCGCGTAACGAGTGATTATGCAGACCACATTTCAAGGAAGGTCCACCAGTGGCAGGCAGAATACCGCATTCGCTTGCACGATAATAAGTACAAACATGTAAGCGATCAGTGCTACCTGCTACTCGATGGCGAAGGCCAGCCCATCCGGATTATCGGATCCATAAAGGATATTGACCAGTTAAAACGCAGCGCGTTGCAGATCAGGCAGCAGGGAAAAATTCTTGATAAAATCCACAATCCGGTTGTTATCTCCGATCCCACAGGCGTAATTACATGGGTGAATGCTGCTTTTGTTAAACGATCCGGCTATGCTGAAGCGGAATGTATCGGGTACAAGCATGCGGATCTGTTATATGGACCCAAAACCGACTGGCAGACCGTCTACCAGCTTATCGCTGCCGTAACGAGGCGCGAGGCCTTTAGTGGGGAGTTGCTGTTGTATATGAAGTCCAAAGCCGAGTACTGGGTGTCGATAAATTTATCGCCCATTTTTAATGATGCCGGAGAATTGGAGAGTTATATCTCCGTAGAGAATGACATCACCGAACGCAAAGAAAAAGAAGCTAAAATTGGACAGCAAAGTGAGCAACTCAGGAACGTTTCCTGGTTAAATTCCCACCGGATACGCAAACCAGTCGCATCTATTCTGTCGCTGATTCAACTTGTCAGCATAAGCACAGATACAAAAGAACAGGAACACATGCTAGAGACGCTACGTGCCTGTGCGGAGGAACTGGATGTAATCATTCACAAAATTAATGAGGAGGCATCTGCAAACTGACCTTAGGATCAGCCTCTTGGACAATAATCGATTTAGAACTTTAACTTGAATATTTTGGACAGATCAGATATTACCAGAGACGTAGAGCGTAAAAATGCAGCGGATGAAGCCGTAAAATACATTAAAGAGCACGACATTGTCGGATTGGGCACTGGATCTACCGCGTATTTTGCAATCAAGCAAATTGCGCAACTTGTGCGCAATGGATTAAAAATAAAGGGGGTTCCGACCTCAGAAAAGTCTGCACTGCTTGCGTCAGATCTGGGCATTGAGTTGATGGACATCAATGATGTGAGCGCCATAGACGTGACAATAGATGGAGCTGATGAATTTACCAAAAGCAGGCAGCTGATTAAGGGCGGCGGCGGCGCCCTTTTTCGGGAAAAAATAGTCGCGTCCTTAACCAAAAAAGAAATTATCATCGCCGACTCAGGTAAATACGTTGAACAACTTGGGAAATTCAAGGTTCCTGTGGAGGTTGTTCCGCTGGCGCTGAATTATGTTCAGCGGCAACTTTCCGGAATAGGCGGAAAGGGAATTTTGCGGCAAAGGGAGCATACCCCGTTTGTCACGGATAACGGAAACTACATACTGGATGCTGATTTCGGCTTAATTGATGACCCGGCAGCCTTGTCTGAGCAGTTGAACGCGATCGACGGTATCCTCGCTCATGGTTTATTTGTGAACCTGGCTACGATGGTCATCATGGGTAAGCACGATGGTGTTGTAATATACCATTAAAGAATAATCACTGCAGAAACTAAAAAAGGCCTGTTTTAATAAAAACAGACCTTTTTAGAATCTTTAAAGTACACCCAATAGGACGAATTTACTGCCTTAAGATGCTTGTTAATCAGGTGTTTGCAATTCAATAGGTTGCAGATTGCGGTTTTATTTGAAGTTTGGCGACTCCCTCTTATAGTTCGTTTTTAGTAAAATTATCGGTTAATCAAATACAATCTTACTTTCAATTCTTTAATTTTTCTGGCATATATCCTCGGGCTATTTGTCCTTAACGAGGTGTGTCATTACTAATTCATGGTGTTTTTCCATCAAAGAGATGTACTTGTCTTTCCAGTAGTCTCTTTCTCTAAGTGCTTCGGCTACAGTCATAGCGGTATAATCCGCAATTGGTTCCTCAACTGTAGACATAAACTGCATCATCTCCGGGAACTCAACCGAAAAATCATGTTTGAGCGCCTTCCCGTACTTCAGAATCGTTGCGTAGTCTAACTGACTGTTTTTAAAGTGTTGATAGATTGTCGTTCTATCGTAGTCGACCTTACGTGCAAGGGCCGCAATAGAGACCTTTGGATTAAGATTTTCAATGTACTTCTGTAAAATTTCTCCTCTATGTATCAGCACGTTACAAACTTATCCAACACTTTATGTAGGTTTATCTACACTATGTGTTGATTATGATGTTATTTATCTACACTTTTGTGGTGTTGTCAACGGACAAATAACGGACAAACGAATAATTCACACAATCACATTAAAGTGCCATGAAAGCAACACTAAGCGAAGAATCACTGGAAAAGCTAAGGGTAGCATTGCCTGAGAACGGTTATAAGTTAGTTTCCGAAAAACTAACCCGAGTTACTGCGGAGACAGTTCGAAAAGTATTAAGCGAACCGAAGCGGTATAAAAAAGAGGTGATTGATGCTACAATTGAAGTCATCAGAGAACAACGGGAAATTATTGAGAAACAGGAGGAAACAATCAAAAGCGTATTAGGATGAACCTTATAGATCGCAACCAAGTACTGCCTCCGGGATTGATGGACGATGCCGCTGAGTTCTTCATACATGACAATGAGATCTGGTGTTTGTATCGCGGCAATCGGATAAGCTTTGAAAATTTTCCAGAACATATCCTTGATGTCCTGGATTCAGATATGGTGTCCAATCCAAAAGCAATGAAAGCTCTATATGATTGGGATATCACAGATCCGGATGCAAGAATGCGGCAGTATGTTGCCTGTCGATTCGGCGGTTTTGATAATACTCCGGATATATGTCGGGATGGTGTGGTGCAAGCTGCAGAATATGTAGACTGCGGTAGACGAGGCGGCATGTGCGACTATGAGGGTAAACTTTGCAGTTCCATTGTGTTGGAGTATGGCATCTTGACGAAAAAAGAAATTGAGGTGCTGCGTCAGATTGGGCTTGGTTTGTTTGACAAGGAGATCTGCGACGTTTTGAATATTGCCCAGGACACACTTAGAACCCATAAAGATCATTTGTATCAGAAGTCAGGGGTGCAGCGCAAAGCTGGTCTATCGATACTGGCCTACAAGTATAAACTAGTATAGAAAATTATTAACGATGCTTTGGCACGATCTGCAATTCGTATGCCCTTAGGTGAGAAAAAGTGAGCTTGAAAGTGAGTAATACAATGAAAAAACGGGAAAACGTATCACGGCTGATAAAAACCAAATATTATGATAAACACATCAATTGTCGAAGAAATGCTGGAGCAGCTGGAGTTAAATCAAGTTTTCCGGAATCGTTTACTGATTCGCCTTAGAATCGAGACCTCTACCATGAAAAGAGAGAAATTCAAGGAGGAGATGAACCAGGCACTTTCAGCCATCCGGGAACTCACTGAAATGCTGGAGTACGAATACGCCGAAGGGATAACTACCGGCCAGCTACTAAAAGACATTCAACGGTAAGCAGTTCAAAGAAGTTTGGCGACTCTCCCGATGCCGTTGTCGGGAACATTAAAAGGGTGCTTTCTCCCTTAAACCAACTGAAGCAAGTTCTTTAAATACACACTTGAATACCAATTATTCCTCCTGCACAAGGTCGTGCAGGAGTGAATTTCTAAGACACTAACAGCTCCAAAATGAATAAACCGAAACTCTATATCTCAGGCGCCATCAGCGGAATACCTGATCTAAACGTCCTCTTGTTTGCGAAGGTTACTAAAGCCCTCCGTGACTTGGGATATATCGTTGTCAATCCGCATGTAATCTGTCAAGGGATCCCGGCCGCTGAATGGAGCACTTGCATGCGCAAATGTATCATCGCACTGATGGACTGCGACATCATCATCATGCTGGATGATTGGCAACAAAGCAAAGGTGCCACGATTGAATATGAGATTGCTCAATACCTTCAAATGCCTGCATTTTCCTTTCACGCTTTCCTCCAGAGCTTAACCTCATAACCATGGCATACGTAGAACAAAAAGACGTTTTAAATGCCACAACCGATGGCCTTGATATAATTCTGATGTTGTATCCGGACGCGGCCGAATCCTCCAGGGTTCCCAATCGAAAATTTAAAACCCGAGACGAAAAGACGGCATCTGCAAAACTTAACCGGGGAACCGACGGCACTTACCTGGTTATTGATTTCGGTGGTGACCAGCAGAACCGTAATGCTATTCAGTGCTATGCATTGGAACACAAATGCGATTACGTCACCGCGCTAAGAGAACTCGCCGTTAAATTCAATGTTGTTTCTGCAGCACAAGCTTCGGAAGTTGTCAAAGCCAATTATAGCGAGCAGCCGGCAACGCCTGAGCAGGATGAAGGCTCCTGGTCTTACGAGATAAATACAAGCTTCACTGACTTTGAAATCGAAACGATCATTAGCAAGAAAATACTGCACGGCCTTGGCTGGAATGACGAAAAGAAGAAAAAGCAGGCATATTCGGTGATCGCCGCCAAGTTCAAATATTTGCATTGTTTCCCCTTGGCTAGCTACTCGATTGTAAAAAACCGTAAGGTGATGACCTTTTCATCGACTGATCACTATCCAATCTTCCTTATTAAAGAAGAAGGGCATGAAAAAATTTATCAGCCGCTTCACCCTGAAAAGGGAATGCGCTTTATGTATATCCCCGGTAAAAAGCCAAAAGATTTCATACATGGGCTGATGCAGCTTCGGAAGGCATATGATGACAATCGGAAGCTTATTGAAGAAGACGAATACGAGGATGAGGACGGCGGAAAGAAATCTAAAAAGAAGAAAGCCAACTATAAGCTAACTGAAGTAATGCTTTGTTCCGGATTCTCTGATGCGATAAATGTAGCATTGGCTGACTACCACGTGATTTGGCTGAATAGCGAATCGGCTAAGCTTACACAATATCAGTA
>JAZQRI010000025.1:0-14586 GCA_045629455.1 Pedobacter sp.
CCTGCGACTGGCTTCAAATTGATTTGAATCTTTCATGTTATATTAAAGTTTGAAACGAATTACTTCCTTTATGCGCCGCTAAGCGCAGTTAAACAACGAGAGAGGTTCAGGCAAGTAAAAACAAGACCATACGAAGAAAGAATAGCTGGCCACGTGCTTTGGAGTGCGCAAGGTGATGCCTGCTATGGTAAACTTGTACATACGTTATATCTGGTTACCTTCCTTGCTGCTGCATTCTCCGGCGTGACACGCTGAAGTATCTACGTCTGACATTATCCAGCAACTCAGTTAATTATTGAATAATATACGATAAAAATTATAGTTAATTAAAATACAGAAGTCATCAAGACCGTTGTTTAAAATAAAACCTCCTGGAGTTCGAAGGTGCAAAAACTATTTAAATTAAGCTAAAAACGCATATTCTGGCCCATCGGGCGCAAATGAGCAGACTCCACAAGACAGGAGAAATGGTCCAATATCCCGGTTGTAACATTCGCATTACAGCATTACTTCCGCGGGAAGGTGAACCCATTTCTGATTTTATCGGATGTACCCGGCAACTAAAGCAACTTAGACAACGCTGGATAGGAATGCTTAAGAACCTAAAACAGGATTGCCTAAGAACTTAAAAAAACTAAAAGCATTGGGTTTTTAACTTCGCCGAATAGTTGGCTTCCAGGGGCTCGTTGGTTTGAATCAGCCGCTGGGCACCTGTGTTGGCAGGACACGCAATGCTGTTTGTTGCATCGTATATCAAACCTGGCTTGCTGCCTGCAAGCTCTTGCGGCACGAAGATTTGTGTCTCCGTAACGGAGTAGCCTCTTGGAATGAAGCGGATGTAATACCCTTCGGGATGCAAGGACCATGTGCCGGATGGGTACTCTGCGTCAACTACAGGAACCAGGCCAGCCAGCATTGCATATCTTTCCATTTCTTCATAAGTCGCATTACCGGATGCTGCCAGCCTGCGGATATTGTTTTCCGCTTCAAATACCGCCTGCAATGCTGAAGGCAGTTGACTCTTTGCTTTTTCAACGAGATTCGCCGGCAACACGCCCAAAGCGCCGCCCTCCAGCTTAAGTAAGTCTGCCGGACTAAGCAAGGTGGTCGCGGTAAGCTTAATACGCGTGCTATAATCGGCCAGGCGGGTGCGGGCGATTATGGCCCAAAGCAGTTCCTGAATATCGCGCTGGCTAACTTTAGGATGTGACTCCGCACTCTTAAGAATGGCAACAACGACATCATGTTTAGGCCCTAAAACCGGGGCAAGCATGTAACCATCCCCTTTGCTGGGACCTCGGGTACCCGCATGAAGGCAATAACTTTTATTGACCATGGCATAAAGGCCGGCACAAAGTTTATACCCTCCGCCATCCGCTTTCGGCAACAGGTAGAGCGGTTGTGCAACCTCATTCTCCTTAAAAGATGGTGGTTTCTTGCCGGTCGGATCAACATCTTTAAAGTTGGTTGTGATCGCCGCGGGCTGTTTGATGATTTTGCTCAGGTTACCGCCTGCCAGTTCGGCTCCCTTCGAGGCGATCAGTTTGCCCATTCCGCCAAACTGCGCATTGGCTGTGAAAATAACTCCTGTAATTAAGGTAAATAGTAAAGCTGATTTTTTCATTAAGTTTAAAATGGTTAAGGGGAAGGTAAATAACTTCCTTTAAATATGATGAATAAATTATAACATATGCCAGAGGCCCAATCCCTTGCTGGCGTCAGTCCCCCCTGATAAAACCTGCTCACCTGTATGCTCAAATCCGGCTAAGACAAAAGCAGATTCGGCTAAATTTTCCTGATCCCGAAATCTGAACTTTGAATAATCAGAACCACAGATTCATGGTGCAATCAAAAGCTTGCATAAAGCGAGAGATGCGTGCTTATGATCCACTTACAAAACAAAAACAACAGAACTATGAGAACATTTATTACAGGAGCCACTGGATTTGTTGGTTCCGCCGTTGTGAAAGAACTAATTAATGCCGGACATCAGGTACTTGGATTGGCACGCTCCGAAGCATCCTCAGCCAAATTAATGGCTGCAGGTGCGGAAGTCCACTATGGCGATCTCGAAGACCTCGCGAGCTTACAAAGCGGTGCTGCCGCAGCAGATGGGGTAATCCACACCGGATTCATTCATGATTTCAGTAGGTTCCCCGAGGTGTGCGAAGTAGATAAGGTCGCCATAGAGACCTTCGCAAAGGTTCTTGCGGGGTCCGACAAACCCCTGATCGTTACGTCCGGCACCGCGCTTGTGAGCCCGGGTATAATGGCGACGGAAGATATGGAGCCGCCATTTAACCCAGGCTGGCCACGTGCTTCGGAACAAGCGGCAGATGCCGCCACCAAACTGGGTGTACGAACTTCAATCATCCGCCTGGGGCCGTCGGTACATGGTGAAGGAGATTTACAAGGCTTTGTTCCGATGCTCATCAATTTAGCCCGCGAAAAAGGCGTTTCTGCTTACGTTGGCGATGGACTTAACCGCTGGAATGCCGTACACCGGTTGGACGCCGCAAACTTATACAGGCTGGCATTGGAAAATCCGGGATCTGGCGGTCGCTACCATGCCGTTGCCGAAGAAGAGATCCCATTTAAATCCATCGCGGAAGCAATTGGAAAGCTATTGAAGATCCCGGCCGTCTCTATCCCTGCCGGTCAGGCAGATCAGCATTTCAACTGGCTTGCAGCATTTGCAACGAACGACTGTCCGGCGTCAAACAAACTTACGTGCGCGCGTTTGAACTGGCAGCCTATCCAAAGCACATTGGTTGCTGATATCGAAAACGGTGTTTATTCGTAAAAACATTAAGTATCTTGTAGCATGAACCACAATCAGCAGTTTCGGTTTAAGACGATCTCTGAATACCACAAAAAGGCGGGGTTGCCTAAGCCTCAGCATCCGCTGATCAGCCTGATCCGTATGAAGGACGTTAAGCCGCTCGTAAGTGAAGGCAAATTCAGCATGATCTATGATTTCTATTGCATTGCGCTCAAGCGTGTCTACAATGCGCGCTTTAAGTACGGACAGCAGGCAAGTGACTTTGACGAAGGCGTGCTCTTCTTTATGGCACCAGGACAGGTGTTTACCGCGGAGTTTCAAAAGGATGTCGTGCACCGGTCTGAGGGCTGGATGATCCTCATCCACCCCGATTTCCTTTGGAATACCTCACTGGCGAAAACCATCAGACAGTATGAGTTCTTCAGTTATTCGGTATACGAGGCCTTGTATCTCTCCGATAGAGAGGAAACCATGCTCACCGTAATTGCAAACAACATTGAGCAGGAATACTTATCGAACATCGACCGGTTTAGTCAGAACGTCATCATCGCGCAGCTCGAGCTGCTGCTTACGTATTCCGAAAGATTTTACCAGCGGCAGTTCATTACCCGTAAGGCTGTCAATCATGAAATCTTGATGCGTCTGGAGGTACTGCTTTCCGACTACTTTGGGAGTGGCGCTTTAGCGGAACAAGGTCTTCCGAGCGTGGCCTACATCGCGGAACAGCTGAATCTATCACCAAGCTACCTGAGCAGCCTGCTGAAAGCGCTTACCGGCCAAAGTACACAACAGCACCTGCACAATAAACTCATCGAGCTGGCCAAGGAAAAGCTATCGACCTCAAACTTGTCTGTGAGTGAAATTGCTTATGAACTCGGCTTTGAGCACCTGCAATCTTTCAGTAAGTTGTTCAAGACGAAGACGAATTTGTCGCCCCTGGAATTCAGGCAGTCTTTTAACTAGGTTGAAGCAGAACATCCCCTCCACTGCGTCCGACCCCATCGAAAGCAACTAAAATCAATCTTATAAAGACAGCGGCTATAAATCTGAGATCTATAGCCGCTTTAGGTCTTTGGGACTTAACCGCGCATTTCTACGCTCTACGCTAAACCACAATATTCACAATTCTTCCCTTCACCACAATCAATTTCTTCGGTGTTTTCCCATCCAGATATTTCTGGACCTGCTCGTTTGCCAGCACCGTTTCTTCAATTTCCTTCACCTCCAGGCTTAAACTTAAATTCAGGTTCAGCTTTGTCTTTCCATTCACGGAAATCGGATAACTGAATTCATCCTCCACCAGGTGTGCGGGGTTAAACGTCGGATAGGATGCATAAGACAAGCTGCCCGGGGCATTGCCCAACAACAGCCACAGCTCTTCACAAATGTGCGGCGCATAAGAAGACAACACCACGACCATGTCCTGCAAAACTTGCTTGTTTTTACATTTCAAGTCGGTCAGTTCATTCACAGCGATCATAAAGCTCGAAACAGAGGTGTTGAACGAGAACCGCTCAATATCTTCCTGTACTTTTTTAATGATCTTATGAAGCGCTTTCAGCTCTGCCTTTGAAGGCTCGGCATCAACAACCGTAAATTCCCATGCATCATTGTGGAACAGGCGCCAGAACTTCCTTAAGAACTTAAATACACCTTCGATACCGTTGGTGTTCCAGGGCTTACTTTGCTCCAGGGGGCCAAGGAACATTTCATACATCCTCAAGGTATCCGCACCATAGCTTTCAATTAAAACATCTGGGTTAACCACGTTGAACTTGGATTTGGACATCTTCTCCACTTCCACTCCACAGATGTATTTCCCGTTCTCCAGAATGAATTCCGCGTCCTGAAACTCAGGTCTGAACTGCTTAAACCTCTCGATGTTCAGAATCTCATTTTCAACGATATTCACGTCCACATGCAATGCCGTGGTTTTATAATCCCCTTTTAAGCCGTGGGAAACTAAGGTGTTTGTTGCCCTGCCGTCTTCTTCCATTACGCGGTAAACAAAGTTACTGCGGCCCTGAATCATACCCTGGTTGATCAGCTTTTTGAAGGGCTCTTCCTCCTGCACATAGCCCAAATCCTTCAGGAACTTATTCCAAAAGCGGCTGTACAACAAGTGGCCGGTGGCATGTTCCGAACCTCCGATATACAAATCAACATCCTTCCAATAGGCAATGGCCTCCGGCGATGCGAAAGCATCCTTGTTCTGCGAATCCATGTAGCGGTACCAGTACCAGCTGGATCCTGCCCATCCCGGCATGGTGCTCAATTCATATTCATACTGGTTTTCATAGCTCCAGTTTTCTGCCCTGCCCAACGGCGGTTCACCGCTTTCCGTAGGCAGGTATTTGTCGATCTCGGGAAGTACCAATGGCAATTCCTCTTCCTTGATCAGGTATGGCAAGCCATCTTTGAAATACACCGGGATCGGCTCTCCCCAATAACGCTGGCGTCCGAAAATCGCATCACGCATCCGGTAGTTGATCTTGCCTTTACCCAGTCCTCTTTCTTCCAGCCAGGCGTTCAGCGTTTCTACCGCTTCTTTGTACGTGAGCCCATCGATAAATCCGGAGTTCACATATTTGCCTTCTTTGGTCGGATCTGCCTGAACTTCCAGGTCTCCCTGTGCATCGAGTATCCGCGGGATCGGAAGCGAGAAATGCTTCGCAAAAAGCCAGTCGCGCTGATCGCCACTTGGCACACCCATCACAGCGCCTGTTCCATAACCCGCCAACACATAGTCAGCGATCCAGATCGGCACCTTTTCTCCGTTCACCGGGTTGATCACATAACTTCCTGTAAATGCACCAGAAACGGTCTTGGTATCCGCCATGCGGTCCAGCTCTGATTTCTTTTTTGTCTGTGCGATGTAGTTATTTACCGCCTCCTGCTGTTCCGGGGTCGTTAGTTCGGCAACCAGCTCATGCTCAGGAGCCAGTACCAGGAAAGACACCCCGAAGATCGTATCCACACGGGTGGTGAATACTTCAATTTTACTGGAGTGGTTTTCAATGTCAAATTTGACACTTGCACCAACACTCTTGCCGATCCAGTTGCGCTGCATCTCTTTCACCGGCTCCGGCCAGTCTATCGTATTTAATCCCTGCAACAAGCGTTCTGCATAGGCAGAGATCCGCATGCTCCATTGCATCATCTTTTTCTGCTCTACAGGAAACCCTCCCCTTTCAGAATAACCTTCCTTCACCTCATCGTTCGCCAGTACCGTTCCCAGTGCTGCACACCAGTTTACCGTACTTTCTCTCAAATAAGTTAAGCGGTATTTCAGGAGTTCTTCCTGCTGCTCCCTGTCGGATAGCTTGTCCCAATCGCCGGCAGCAAGGGTCAAAACTTCCTCATCACAGACGGCTTTGACCGCGGAAGTGCCGGAAGTACTTAGTTTTTCTATCAGGGTTTCGATCTTTTCCGCCCGGTCCGTTTCCAGGTTAAACCAGGAATTGAACAGCTGCATGAAAATCCATTGCGTCCATTTGTAATACGAAGCATCACTTGTACGCACTTCCCTGCTCCAGTCGTATGAAAACCCGATCTGGTCCAACTGACGGCGGTAAGTGCTGATGTTATCTGCAGTGGTTACTGCAGGATGCTGGCCGGTCTGTATCGCGTATTGCTCTGCAGGGAGTCCGAAGGAATCATACCCCATTGGATGCAGCACATTAAAGCCTTTCGTTCTTTTGTATCTGGAAAAAATATCTGAAGCGATGTAACCTAGAGGGTGGCCAACATGCAATCCTGCTCCTGAAGGATATGGGAACATATCCAATGCATAAAACTTTGGTTTCTCAGAATTGTCTTCTGCTTTAAACGTTTGATTCTCTGCCCAGAATCCCTGCCACTTTTTCTCTATTTCTTTAAATTGATAATCCATTATCAGTTATTTCCTTAATATAACGCGAAATTAAAGATAATTTACCAAAACCGAAATTCGAAGGTGAGGCTTTACAGCTATTCGCGCCTCCCCTATCCAGTTACTGGTGTAACGATCGGGGCCTTAGTTTGCACATAGTCTTTCACACTGTTGAAATTATAGCTGCAAATTATGCATATTGATATGTGTAATTTCAGTACCACTCTCTCAACGATCAAGTAAAACGCGCGCCGATGAAAAAAAGCGAAATTGAAACGGTCAAGACCTTATGGAGGGCCATATCGAAGTATACAGCCGATGACAATTTCTCACTTGAGCTGGACATCCACAGGAAACTGCTCAACATCTTTCATGTGGGCAACTTCTACTACTATGTTTTCAATTGCCTTGCCGCCAAGATCGAGTTTGTCAGCGATTCGCTATATACGGTACTTGGCCACGACCGGTCCTTTTTCATTGTGGAGAATCTGCCTGACCTCATACATCCTGATGACTTCCCCTATTTTATTGAGTTTGAAGCAAAGGTAACTGAGTTTTTCGCCCAGCTCAGCCCAGAAAAGGTGCTGTGCTACAAAGTGAGCTACGACTACCGGATGCGGAAGGCAGATGGTCAGTACGCTCGTATCCTCCATCAGGCAACGACGATCCAGAGTGATGAAGAAGGAGCCGTTTTGCGTGTGCTGGGCGTACATACGGACATCACCCGGTTTAAAAAAGAGAATGGCTCTACATTGTCCTTTATCGGCCTGGACGGTTACCCTAGCTTTGAAGATGTAAGCACGGGAAGGGTCTTAAGTACCCGAAAAGACTTCACATTATCTAAAAGGGAAAAACAAATTCTGCAGTATCTGTTACTGGGCGAGACGAGTTCGCAGATTGCCTGGTCGCTGAACATCAGTAAAGCGACGGTAGATCGTCACCGCAAGAACATGCTAAAAAAAACCAGCTCCAAGTCCACAGCAGAACTATCTGTGCGATCCCTCCAGGAAAACTGGGTTTAATCGAGCCGGAGGTACGCAATCAAAATGGCCATTAATGGCTATTGATTGCAAGTCGCCCCGATGATAATTTTAATCCAATCCTTATCACCGATTAACCCACACTTAAACTTATGAAAGTAAAACTTCTGTTTCTCGCTATTGCAATCTGCATGGGTACAAATTTACATGCCCAGCAGCGGTCCGTTTTTCGCTCCGGCTACCTCAGACTGGGGATTAACAAGCTCGGCAACGAACTTGATTACGGTCTTTCTCCCAAAGAAAACATATTTGATGGTAGATATGGAGCCAGTTCAGGCTATGTTCTTGAATTTGGACACATCTACTATTTCAAGCGGGGAGAAAATTTAGGCCTGGTGAACTACGGACTGGACTGGACGATCCTTTCTTTGAATTACAACAAGATGGATAAGTGGGATGGCTATGCTATGGCTTCCGGCGCACCGTATGCGGGGCTAGAGGGGGAACAAATTGCAGGGGCCGTCTCCTCTAAGATAGGACCAACGGTTTCGCTCAATTTAATAGAAAAGCTGGTCGTCGATCTGCGTTTTCAGATCGCACCGACCTTCCGTTTCTTTGATTTTGGATATTCAGACGATCAGGTTAATGGTGAAGGCCGCTACTTCAGTTTCACCAATTACGCGCAGTCGGATGTGGATGAGGATTTCGATCCCGAAAGTGTTAAAAACCGGATTGCCTTCGGCGTAGGAACAGGAGTTGGCATTACGGTACGTCGCAAAGCATTGGGTTTGTCGCTGGACTATATTTCAGGGAAAGTTAAAAGCAACTACGAAGCTTATGACCCGATAGGCGGTACCACATTTGGAAAAGAAAAAATTAAAGCCAGCAATTTACAGTTTAAGATAAGTCTTACGCTTTAGCGGGTGCAATACCTCAAGGGTATACCCCCTTCAAAACAAATAGCGCGTCTTAAAAGTCACACGTAAACTCCCCATAAATCATGTTGAATACACTAAAAAAACTTGTTTTAAGTACAATTGTACTTACCGCTTTCGCATTCTCGCTACTATTGGTTCAACTCAGTTGCAAAAAAGATGTAGTTGCGCAGGTCGCGTCCTACATATTGCCGATCGCATCAACGACCAAGCTCGGCGGAGTAATGGTTGATGGTGCAAGCGTAATTATCGACAAGGAAGGTAAAATAACAGCTGTAGCAGCTATAATAGAGTACGATGATGTTATCTATTGCAAGGAAACGGGTTAAATGGAGAACCTGAGTTTTGGAGGTTGACCATGGGCGGCGCAGTCAACAAGCGTATTCCTATAGTGCTTCCAGCCGGCTATATCATAGAGCCTTTTACAATAGGCCATAAGCGTACTATGAATAAGATCATTTTTGGAGCGGAAAGCGAGTCCAACAGTCAGATAAAATCCATATTTGTCTGTAATATTGACGGTTCCGGGGTAGCAAAGATCCTGGAAGTGGACGATGATATTGTACTCTAGAATAAGATAGCCTGCACCATGCTTCGAAATTGACCCGGCCCCCTGCCGCCATTGACCCGGGGTTGAACCGGCGTTGATCCGGCCAAAGCCGGATCCACGCCCTATTAACGCCTGTTTAACACCAGGTGAAATCAAATGCAATCCCCAAT
The DNA here is from genome assembly GCA_045629455.1 of Pedobacter sp. Taxonomy (GTDB): domain Bacteria; phylum Bacteroidota; class Bacteroidia; order Sphingobacteriales; family Sphingobacteriaceae; genus Pedobacter. The sequence goes on from JAZQRI010000025.1 coordinate 9,289, forward strand.
TTGCTTCCCTCCTGCACTATAAATCCTCCCCATTCGTTTGAAAGGAAACGATTTAATGCTTGTATTATCCCCATTAAATTTATTTTACTAGCTTATATTTTTTATTTTCGCAAAACATAAATAGAGATACATGGAAGAATTTGAAGTCAGTGACGCTTCTAAAAAGACTAAAACCATTTACATATCTACCATTTTTAGTATTGCATTGGTATTGGTTATGCTTGGAATGTTAGGCCTTATTTTAGTTCATGCGAAGAACCTGTCCAACTACGTCAAAGAAAATATCGTACTTAACATCATTGTGGATGAGGGTGCAAAAGAGACAGATGTGCTCCAGTTTCAGAAAGAGCTGGATGCCAATCCGGCCATAAAACAGACACAATACGTTAATAAAGAGCTTGCTGCGCGCAATTTGACCAAGGACCTTGGCGAGGATTTCGTGAACTTCCTGGGGTACAACCCCTTACTCTCTACTGTAGATGTATATTTGAAAGCAGATTACGCCAACAACAAGAGCATTGAAGCATTAAAAGCCCAGATCGGCAAGAACCCGGTGGTTAAAGAAGTGATCTACCAGAGCTCCCTGATTGACATGGTCAATAAGAACATCAACACCATCAGTCTGATCATCCTGGCTTTTGCCGCGATCCTGATGCTGATTTCCATTGCCTTGATCAACAATACCATTCGCCTGGCCATTTATTCCCAGCGTTTCCTGATCAAGAGTATGCAGCTGGTGGGTGCCACAAGAAGCTTTATCCGGCGTCCCTTTGTACTTATCGCGGCTTTGCATGGGCTGATCGCCGCAATTATCGCGATCATTATCCTGCTTGGCATCCTATATTATGCACAAAGGGAGATTCCCGAGATCGTCATCCTGAGAAACTATACGGAGTTTGGCTTTGTTTTACTATTCCTGGTGGGCGTCGGAATCTTCATTACCGCAATCAGTACATCGTTTGCAGTGAGCAAATATTTACGACTTAAAATTTACGATCTTTACAGATAATGGCAGACAAAAAATCAACTCCTGTACATCAGGACGCAAACAGTGAACTGGTATTCACCAAAAAGAACTACCAGTTGCTTCTAATCAGCATCGCAATCGTTGTATTGGGCTTTGTTTTAATGAGCGGCACAACCGACATTTACGATACCAGGAAGACGTTGATTGCACCATTAGTGGTGTTATTTGGGTTTGGATTCGGTGTATACGCTGTTTTAAAGAAATAGAGTAATACATGAATTATTTACAGGCCTTAATCCTTGCAGTTATTGAGGGATTAACAGAATTTCTACCCGTGTCCTCTACCGGTCACATGGTTATTGCCAGTTCCATCATGGGCATCGGAGATGACGAATTTGTAAAGCTCTTTGAAGTTGCCATACAACTGGGTGCAATCCTCGCCGTTGTCGTCCTTTACTGGAAGAAGTTCTTCGACTTCAGCAAATGGCAGTTCTACATCAAGCTGATCATCGCCGTCATACCGGCATTGTTTTTCGGCTTTCTTTTAAACGACTTTATAGACAACACGCTGGGCAATCCAATCTTTATTGCGGTGGTTTTACTGGTCGGTGGAGTTGTACTGCTGTTTATCGACCGCTTTTTCAAACAGCCTACAATCCACAACGAACAAGAGATCAGCAACCTTTCCGCCTTCAAAATCGGTTGTTTCCAGGTACTGGCCGTTGCCTTTCCAGGCTTAAGCAGAAGTGCAGCAACCATTATTGGTGGTATGCAACAAAAGCTTACCCGGAATGCCGCAGCAGAGTTCTCGTTCTTTCTTGCCGTACCAACCATGTGTGCAGCAACAGGATATAAACTGTTAAAAGGTTATGAGCTGCTCAATGGCGACAACATCAAATTGTTGCTTTTTGGTAATGTTGTTGCTTTTATCATTGCCATCCTGGCGATTAAATCCTTTATCGGCTATTTATCTAAACATGGATTCCGTATTTTTGGCTGGTACAGAATTGTAGTGGGAATTGTAATATTAGCCCTCTACTTTGCAAATGTGCCATTGGTGGTAGGATAATGACGGAAACGACAGAACAAACAATAACAATCAAGGAATTCCCTGAATTCAACTTTGCAGAAGGTGAACTGCTGCTGATCAATAAACCATACGAGTGGACAAGCTTTGATGTGGTCGGCAAGATCAGGAACTCCTTAAAACCTTTGAAGCTTAAAGTTGGCCATGCAGGCACATTGGATCCGCTTGCAACAGGATTGCTGATCATCTGCACCGGGAAACTGACCAAGCAGATTGACACCTTCCAGGCACAGGAAAAAGAATATACAGGCACCATGATCGTCGGTGCCTCCACCCCCTCTTTCGATCTGGAAACGGTTGTTGACCAGGAATACCCGATCGACCACATCACGGATGAGCAGGTTCATGCAGCAACAGCTGCCTTTACCGGTGACATCCAGCAGTACCCACCGGCACACTCTGCAGTTAAGGTAAACGGGGAACGCCTGTATGTGAAAGCACGTAGAGGTGAAGAGACAGAACTCCGGCTTCGCTTCGTGACGGTATCAGAATTCCGCATCACGCGGATCGCTTTGCCAGAGATCGACTTCAAGATCGTTTGCAGCAAGGGAACATACATCCGCTCGCTGATCTCCGACTTCGGCACGGCCCTCGGAAGCGGCGCATACCTGTCCAAGCTGACCAGAACCCGCAGCGGCGACTTCCTGCTGGAGAATGCCTTTGAAGTGAGGGACTTGGTAGACCACATTCGCAGCAAGAGATCGTTATGAGCCGCAAACCACGTGACAAAAAACTACAACTGTTAAAAGAGCTATTTTTAATTTCTTGTGGCATTGTTTCCGCGTGTTTCGGCTTAAAAAGCTTTTTGATGCCTACCGGTTTTATTGATGGCGGTGTGACCGGAATTTCATTGCTGCTCAGCAGGATTACTCCACTTAAACTGCACTATCTAATCCTGGTCATTAACATTCCCTTTATAATTTTGGGTTACCACCAGATCGGCAAACGCTTTGCGCTGAAGACCTCCTGCGCCATTCTGGTGCTGGCGCTCATGATCGCCTTTGCGCCCTTCCAACCCATTACCCACGATAAACTGTTGATTGCATTCTTCGGCGGCTTGTTCTTAGGCGGCGGAATCGGGCTAGCAATGCGTGGCGGCTGTGTCATCGACGGTACCGAGGTACTCGCGCTTTACATCAGCAGGAAAAGCGTACTGACCGTAGGGAACATCATCCTGGTCCTGAATATCCTTATTTTCTCCTTTGCAGCGATCTTCTTGACGGTGGAAACGGCATTGTACGCCATCCTGACGTACCTCTCCGCATCAAATACGGTAGACTATATTGTTAACGGTATTGAACAGTATACCGGCGTAACGGTAATATCAGAGCACAACGACGAGATTAAGGCTTACATCATTCACGATATGAAACGTGGTGTAACGATATACAAAGGTGAAGGTGGCTATGGCACAAAAAAGGATATCGATATTCTTTACACCGTTGTAACCAAGCTCGAAATGAGCAAACTTCAGACGAGCATCAGGCAGATTGACCCGGACGCCTTTGTCATTCAGCAGCAGATCGCAGACATTAAAGGCGGTGTTGTTAAAAAACATGTTTTAATTTAATATCAAGGTTTTGAAAATATACCATCATCTTTCTGAGTTTAGTAAGTTGCCTAATGCGGTAGCCGCCATTGGCACTTTCGACGGTGTGCATTTTGGCCATCAGAAGATCATCAGACGTCTTTGCGAGATCGCTGATGCGACAGGTGGCGAAAGTGTTATCCTGACGTTCTTCCCGCATCCACGGCTGATCATCGATCCGGAGAACCAGGACCTGAAGATGATCAATACCATTGCGGAAAAGGCAAAGATTCTGGAAGAGCTGGGTGTGGACCACCTGATCATCACGCCTTTCACCAGGGATTTTTCCAACCTTACTGCCGAGGAATACATTACGGAGGTACTGGTCGGCAAAATCGGCATCAGACACCTGATTGTGGGCTACGATCACCGGTTTGGAAAAGACCGGAAAGGTGGAATGGCGGAATTGATTGCGTTTTCCGAACCATTAAACTATACCGTAGAAGAAATTCCAGAGCAGGACATCAACGATGTGTCTGTGTCTTCTACGAAGATCCGGAAGGCCCTGCTGAGCGGTAATGTTGCTTTGGCGGCCAAATTTCTGGGCTATCCGTTTTCGTTACACGGAAGAGTGATCAAAGGAGATAAAATCGGACGCACCATCGGATACCCCACCGCAAATATCTTTATTGAAGAAAATTATAAGCTGATTCCCTCCGATGGGATCTATGCCGTGGCCGTCGCCATGAATGGAAATAGCTACAGAGGAATGGCTTATATCGGCCAGCGGCCGACGATAAATGGCATGACCCGCAACATAGAAGTAAACATTTTTGATTTCAACCAGGAGATCTACGGGCAATATGTGACGATGTATTTCATGGAATTCCTGCGTCATGATGTTAAATTCACAGGCCTGGAGGCCCTTAAGGACCAGCTTAAGAAAGATAAGGAAGATACCATCGCGTACTTCAACCGTGTTGAGGGAACGTAAAAAAGTGGGTTAAATTAATCTGCAAACGTGCTAATTTGCTTATTTTACCGCAAATCACGCTGCTTATGATCCACCTCCCCGTCCTGATTTCCGACCTGGCCCTGATATTGGCCGCTGCGGCGGTTACTACGCTGCTGTTTAAATTTATCAAACAGCCACTCGTACTCGGCTACATTTTAGCCGGTTTTCTGGTCGGACCCCACATCAATTTTATCCCAACGGTTACGGACAATGACAGCATACACATCTGGGCAGAAATTGGCGTAATTTTCCTGCTTTTCAGCTTAGGGCTGGAATTTAGTTTCAAGAAGCTGGTGAAGGTTGGCGGATCCGCATCCATCACGGCCGTTGTAGAGGTCGTATGTATGCTTCTAATCGGGTTTCTTGCAGGTTTAGCCATGGGATGGTCTACAATGGACTGTATCTTCCTGGGTGGAATTCTATCCGTCTCCTCCACGACCATCATCATCCGGGCCTTTGAAGAGCTCGGCATCAAACATAAGAAATTTGCGGGTCTGGTATTCGGCGTACTGATCGTTGAAGATCTGGTAGCCATTTTACTCTTGGTGTTGTTGTCTACCGTTGCGGTGAGCCAGCAGTTCGCTGGGGTAGAAATGCTCACATCCATACTCAAGCTGTGCTTCTTCCTGGTGCTGTGGTTTCTGGCCGGCATATTCCTGATACCGACCTTCTTAAAGAAAGCAAAGAACCTGATGAATGAC
>JAZQRI010000026.1:0-4505 GCA_045629455.1 Pedobacter sp.
AGGGAACGTTTGGTCTTGGTTTGAATGTAGAAATCATTCACATTCTTTACAATTTGATCGTCAAATGCCTTAGCAAAAAACTCATCTTTCGCCCTCACTTCAACACTGATGATACTCAGCCGTTTGTCGGGTTTGAATATGACAAGGTTTTCCTGATTGATCTTATGTATCACCTTTCGAAGCACACTGTCCTGTAGCCTGGTCGGGGGCTGCCCGGCAGGAACATTAAAATGAATGGTTTTTAGCCTGGGATTGTCCTCCCACTTTTCTCTAAGTTCATTAAAGCGAATATATTCATCTATGAGCAGTGCTGGCTTTCCGTTCCGGTTTATTTTCGTGAGCAGTGTTTTTTTTAACATGGAACGCGAACGGTACAACTCAATGATGTTGTCACCCTGAAACAAGCCACCACCTCCGCCACCAAGGTCAATCCCAACCATGGAAGCGAGCCCACCTAACCCACCCAGGCGTGCAGCCGGGTTTGATTCTTCCAAAACAAAGGTGCTGGAGGCTGTAAAAACAGGTTTGCTAAAATATGCATAACAAAATCCGCCTATGCCACCCAGAATTACAAATACCAGAATGATCAGCCATTTCGACCACAAATACTCAAGCCAAAACAGGATCTTTAATATCACCGCCTTGAGGGATATCTCATTGTTTTCAAACTTCACAGAACCTTGAATATCTGTAGCCATTTTTTTAGCATTAAGTATAATTAGAGCAGAAGAACAAAAATCCGATCGAAATGATGATCGTCACAGATAAAACCGGGCAAAAACGAAGCCCCACCATTTGAATAAATATTTCGAATAAATCATGACCATATTTGTATAAACCATGTTTGCCTTGCAGGACTTTAGAATCTCGGTATTTAGACAAATGAGGCTCTTCAAACCTGCAGTACTCACTCCACCCATGCGCATCTTAACCCAAACATCCTTCACATAAACAGCCTTCACCTTATGGATATACAAAAAACGTAGCAGCAGGTCAAAATCACCGGCTATTTTAAAATCTGGCGCATAAAGCCCATATCGATCGAATAATTCTTTTTTTGCGTAGAACGACGGATGGGCAGGCTGAAAGCCAAACCGGAACATCCATGGCCTGAACCTATTGGAGGCATATCGCCGGGTGACTTTGGTGATGTCGTACTGCGCTGTAAACAAGATATCCGCATAAACGCCATCAATTTCACCCATGTTGTTATTAAAGTAGGAGGCAACTCTACTGATAACTCCATTGTCTACAAAAAAATCGTCTGCATTGAGAATTCCGATTACATCCCCAGTAGCGAGTCTGATCCCTTTATTTATCGCATCATAGATCCCTTGATCCGGTTCAGAAATGAACTTGTGAACTTTATGCGGAAAAGTAGAAATGATATCCAGCGTCCGGTCTGTAGATCCCCCATCTATAATGATATACTCAATAAAGGGATAATCCTGACCAATTACAGATTCAATTGCTGAACCTACAAACTCATTGTTTAATACGACGGTAATAATGCTTACAGTTACCATACCTGTGCGTTATATAAGTAAAGCAAGGCGCTTTCAAACTCGGAACAATAGGTAAAAAACACAAGTTGCATAACTCTATAACTCATTATGTGCTACAATGTTTAGGTCTTAAAAACTTTAATTATTTAGGATTTGACCATGTTTTCGGCAGCGTTCAGCGTGATAGTGCTATTCAAAAGCGGACCGTGGACTCCCCTGATAAAAGCCGGCCGGAGCAGATTCAACCGCGGCAGTAGCACTCGCAATGGCCTGCTTCAGATAAGCACCGGAGGATACGCGTGCGCTAATGGTCTTTAGATTGTTTTTCATCCTGAAGTAATCCTCCTCCGCAAGGTTATTGAAAACGTCTTTGAGTTCAAACAAAGAATTGATGGTTACACCGATTGCATTCTCTTCGATAAAATTGCCAATGGCAGATTGCTTTGGTGCGATTAGTGGGAGTTGAGAGACCATGTACAATGATGCTTTATGCGGGTTATTGTATTTCAGATAACTTCCGAGGTAACCAACACATGCGTCTATCGAATCTCCATCCCAGATCAAACCAAAATCTGCATCCAGCTGGATTGGAAGCTCTTCCGCATTGAAAGAACCACACCATTTAATATTGTCCTGCTCCTGTACCGGATTAAAACCCGGTCCATACAATGAAAAACATACATCCTGAACCTGATTGAGATCTTTTAAGAAGAAGCTCTTTCCGAGGTTCCCTGCAAATGCAACTTTTCTGTTGGGTGCTTTTACCGGTCGGAGATTAATTTGCTCAACTGCGCGGCGGTCCAGTAGATAGTCAAAAACAACTCCAATGCAGGTCTGCGTTGTCAAACCATGCTCCAGCAGCAGATGCTCCATTCCTGCATTGTGACAGATCACGACGTCGAAGTTGTTCAGCCGGATGATCTCGTGCGACAACGAGAACTTACAATTGGCATGACGTAACGAATCTATATCATGGATGATACAAATAGATTTTGATCTTTTGATCCGGAGCAACCTGATGATAGTCCTCAGGTATTTGTGAACACCAAGCAAAGGATACTGAATAACCACAGTAGAACGCGCATGCAGATGATAAAAGAGTTTCAGCAGCCTGAGCAGCAGACTACTGATATTTAAGAGAACGCTCTTCTTGGAGTAAACTGGTACATCGTAATTTTTGAATCCGATTTCTTCTAATATAAGAGAACAATCGAGAGTTGCCTTAGATCCCGCGGTGTTGTTTTCCACGTTCGCATAGTACATCCTCAATTGACACTTCATGGCTGTTAGAATATTTTTCGGGTAACACTTAGCGCCGACCCGATCACCTGGTGCATATCGTAATACTTGTATTCAGCGAGGCGGCCGCCAAAAATTACGTTGCGCTCCGTATCTGCCAGCGCTTTATACTTCTTATACTTGAGGGTATTTGCCTCATCATTCACCGGGTAGTAGCTTTCCATTCCGGGCTGCCAATCCGCTGGGTATTCATGGGTGATCACCGTTTTCGGTTGTGTCCCAAATTCAAAGTGTTTATGTTCTATGATGCGGGTATATGGTATCTCCCTTTCTGTATAGTTTACAACTGAATTTCCCTGATAATTATCTACATCCAGCGTTTGGTGTTCAAACCTAAGACTGCGGTACTCGAGTTCTCCAAATTGATACTCATAATATTGATCGATCTTTCCCGTAAACACCACATTTTCCGCCATTCCTTCCCAGGTATGCCGGTCAGCAAAGAAATCAACATTCAACCTGACTTCGATACCATCAAGCAAACCTTCCGTCAGCTTGTTATATCCGCCAATCGGGATGCCCTGGTATTTATCATTAAAGTAATTGTTGTCATAGGTAAACCGGACCGGCAGCCGCTTGATGATAAATGCTGGAAGTTCTGTAGCGCTACGTCCCCACTGTTTCTCCGTATAGCCCTTAATCAGCTTCTCATAAATGTCGGTACCAACAAGAGACAGCGCCTGTTCCTCTAGATTGGCAGGAGCACTCGTCTTCGCCTGATCGATCTGGCTTTGTATTTTTTCCCGCGCTTCCGCCGGTGTTTTCACCTTCCAAAGCTGGTAAAAGGTATTCATATTAAAGGGAAGATTGTAAATCTCACCTTTATAGTTGGCTACCGGGCTATTCGTGTACCGGTTGAATTCTACAAATGAATTCACATAATCCCAGATTGCTTTATCATTCGTGTGGAAGATATGCGCACCGTATTTATGAACATTGATGCCTTCTACATTTTCACAGTAAATGTTCCCGCCGGTGTGTTCCCGTTTATCAATAATTAAAACTGATTTTCCTGCTTTTTTTGCTTCATGACCAAAAACAGCGCCGAATAAGCCTGCACCTACTATTAAATAATCGTACTTTTTCTCCATAGTATATCGTTGATTTTGACAACTAACTAAATAGCTGTCAGGCAACAAATGTTTTCGATATTCGTCAGATGGGACAGTTCGGGTAAAAATACCCTGTAATCTTTACCGTTTAATTCAGGCTGTTGCGTAACTCGCAGCAAAGCACCAGTAAATTGCTGGCATAATAACGATTGTCGCGTTAAAATTCAGCCCACAAGGAGATCTGTGCAGGAAAGTGTTGATATTGAGAACAGGAAAGTGTTGATATCGAGAAAAAGTGTTTAGACTGCCTGCTTCCGGATCCGCACGGGCAGGTTAGGGATGGAAGGACAACAAATGCCCTTAATAAGCATTGTCTTCTCCGCGAACAGCGTTGATTATGGTCATAAAAATGATCTTCACGTCGAGCGCGGCGGTCCAGTTTTCCAGGTAGTAGATGTCATACTTCACACGATTCTCCATATCTTCATCTTCCTTGGTTTCACCTCTAAATCCGTTTACCTGCGCCCAGCCCGTTATTCCGGGCTTAAGGAAGTGGCGGACCATAAACTTACTAATGATGGCTTTATATTCTTCCGTGTGCCGCAGCATATGTGGCCTTGGTCCAACTACACTCATGTGCCCCATAAGG
>JAZQRI010000027.1:0-4182 GCA_045629455.1 Pedobacter sp.
AAACTCAGGCATACTGCCGAGTACCGGTACTCTAACATTTTTGTGCTGCTGAGGATCAAAGATCCGCATCAGAAGACCGTGACCAGGCGATTTGAGTTTAAACTTGCGCAGGCCGACGGGCAGTGGCTGGGGTCCGGATCCGGAAACCTGTATACCTACAAGCTGGCCTTGCTGGAAAACTATCGTTTTCCGGAGCCAGGTAAGTATGCATTTGAGATAGAGCAGAACATGCGCGACAACCCGCTTAAGGAAGTGAGTGACGCTGGTTTGGCCGTCGCTGTTCAGTAAGCGAGGTGTTCTAATTTAGTTTACCACAAATGCTGTACGCTTTTAGTTTACCATAATTTCTGTACGCTGCTTTATATTCAAGGCATGTCCAGGAGTAAACCGCCCGTTGCCGGGAAATACATTGATCCCTTAGTTGACTTTGCTTTTAAGAAAATATTCGGTAGTGACCCGAATAAGGACTTGTTGATTGCATTCCTGAATGACGTATTCAGGGGCCGTAAGCATATTGTTGATCTGGTGTACAATAAGAACGAGCATCCGGGCAGTTCGAAGGAAGAAGGTGCTGCTATATTCGACTTGCGCTGCACCGGAGACCAGGGTGAATTTTTTTTGATTGAAGTGCAAAGGGCCAGAGCTGGTCGCTTTAAAGAACGGGCGCTGTTTTATACATCCCGACTGATCAGCGATCAGGCACCCCGGGGTGATCGCAGTTCCTGGGCTTATGACATCACTGAAGTATACCTGATTGCCGTACTGGAAGATTTTGTACTCGAAGGTAGTCCGGCAAACGACTACTTGCATGATATTTGCCTGTGTAACAGGACGACAGGTGAAATATTTTACGATAAGCTGGGTTATACCTATATTGAATTAAGTAAATTTGTGAAAGCGGATGTGGACCTGGTGAAGGACCTGGATCGCTGGCTGTATGTGTTGAAGAACATGAGCCGTATGGATAAAATCCCGGCCTATTTGCGCAAACCGATATTTGAAAAGCTATTCAGCATCGCTGAATATACAAATCTGACAAAGGAGGAAAAGACGATGTACGATAGTAGTTTGAAAGTTAAATGGGACAATGAAAGTGTAATGGAGTATGCTGTGTCTACGGCGAAAGCAGAAGGCGCGCGCAAAACGGCGCTGGATATTGCCCTTGAGATGAAAAAAGAGGGCTATCCAATTGACGAGATCGCTAAGCTAACCAAGTTGTCTACTGACGAAATCGGGAAGCTTAAATAAAGCCAGCTTCAAGAACTTAAATATTTACGTGTCAACTCCGATTATCTCTATAGGAACACCCAGGATCGCTAAATCTCCAACTTTGACAAAGGAGGATACGTTCTTGTACAATAGGAACTTCAAAATCCGACGGGCTACTGAGGATTAAAGTAAAGGCAGCAGCTGCTCCAGCGCTATACCTCTGGATCCTTTTAATAATACCAAATGATCTTTAACCGGGTTCTCCTCTAAATATGCCTGTGCCTCCTTTGGAGATCGGAAGAAGGTCCCGCTGAACTGATCCTTGAAAGCATAAAATTCCTTCCCTATAAAGATTACCTGGTCCAGCGATGCAGCTGAAGCCTGCGCGGCAACAAGCTTATGCTGGGCAGCAGCTTCGGGTCCAAGCTCAAACATGTCTCCGATGATGGCCGTTTTGCGTGCTGCGGAAAGGGTGGAGAGATTGTTAATCGCAGCGACCATGCTGCTGGGATTGGCATTGTAGAAGTCGCAGATGACCCGGTTGTTTGTCGTTTCGGTCAGTTGAGACCTGTTGTTTTTTGGTGCATAACCGGCAAGACCGTTGTTGATCTCCTCTGGCGTCAGACCGAAATAATGGCCGATACAAATTGCACTCAATATGTTCTCGAAGTTATAGCTTCCGGTTAGATTGGTTTTCGCGGTATAGTCCGCGTCAGCAGTATTTTCAGCAGCTACACGCCAGCTGACCTGGAGCAAGGGATCTGCCTGCAGCAGCTTACCGGATACCTCATTATCCGCATCGGTACCATAATATACAACCTTATCTAGTGCTGCGTGAGCACTCATCTCCATCAGGTAAGCATTGTCCTTATATATAAAGGTCGTACCCTCTTGTTCTTTAAGGTATGCATACAGCTCAGCTTTACCTTTTTTAACGCCTTCAAAACCGCCAAAACCTTCCAGGTGTGCCATTCCCACATTGGTGATCAGGCCATGTGTAGGCTGTGCAATGGTGCAAAGCAGTTCGATTTCCTTCTGGTGATTGGCACCCATTTCAACAATAGCCACTTCCACGTCAGCATGAATGGACAAGATGGTTAGCGGAACCCCGATGTGGTTGTTCAGGTTGCCCAACGTTGCATAGCTGTTGTACTTCTGAGAAAGGACCGCATGGATAAGTTCCTTGGTGGTGGTCTTTCCATTACTGCCGGTCAGCCCGATTACGGGGATGTTAAAATGCTGCCGGTGGTGTCTTGCAAGTGCCTGAAGTGTCTCCAGCACATCATCGACCAGTATGTACTCCTCCGCAAGGGCATATCTGCTGTCATCGATGACCGCATAGGCTGCCCCAAGTTCCAACGCCCGCTGTGCAAATGAATTTGCATCAAACTTATCGCCTTTGAGTGCAAAGAACAAACTACCCGGGGAGATGGACCGGGTATCAGTACAGATGATCGGGTTTTGAAGAAAGCGGGTATATAACGTTTCGATAGTGGTCATGTAAATTTAACTTAGGTCAGTAAAATTATATATAAATTTTTTGTATCGAAGTCGAATCCTGTCGACTTTTTGAAACACCCGCAAACACGCGGCCGTTCCGCAATATAAAAATGGTTAAAAACTGTAATTATTAGGTTCTGTTTTCTGTTAATAAACAAGGCCGGTTTCCCGGCAATACATCTTTTTTAATTCAGGAAAGAAATTACAAAGTGTCTTCGTAAATGTTTAGTAGCTAGGTAGTTGTGGATTAATTTTTGACGGATTATGCCATCATCTACCTAAATACAGTTTTATGAAAAGATTCATACTTAGTTTGTTTCTGATCCTAACCGTAGCAGCAGCTGCTGTAGCGCAGGTAAGAACAATTACGGGAACGGTAATCGACAGTGAAGATGGATTGCCAATTCCAGGAGTCAGCGTCAGGCTGCGGGGTGCGCAGGGGGGTACGCAGACTGCTGGCGACGGAAAGTACAGTATTTCCGTCCCTGCTGGCGCGACAGGGCTGGATTTCAGTTCCATTGGTTACAATACCCAATCGGTGACCTTCGGTGCCTCCAACGTGATCAACATTAAGTTGGCGAGTAGTGCCAGGTCACTCGGCGAGGTGGTGGTAACCGCAAATGCCATTCGTAGGGAACGGCGATCTCTGGGGTACTCCGCGCCGGTTATCAACACCGAAGAGTTAAATCAGGGCCAGCAACCCAGTGTGATCAATTCCTTAACGGGCCGTGTGGCCGGTGTGAATGTAACCACCACATCCAATACCCCTGGAGCATCCTCCCGCGTGGTATTAAGGGGAGGTTCTTCTATTGCCGGAAACAACCAGGCGCCTATTGTGATCGACGGTATTCCAATCGACAACTCGAGTGTAATTGGAGGACCATCCAGCCTGGCCAGTGTTGATTTCGGAAACCGGGGTAATGACATTAACCCGGATGACATTGCCTCTGTGACTGTTTTGAAAGGCCCTGCTGCAGCTGCACTTTACGGATCGCGTGCATCCAACGGTGCTTTGATCATCACAACTAAAAGTGGTACTAAAGGGGCACAGAAGACGGAGATCACTTTCAATACGTCCAACTCCGCATCTTCTATCCTAAAATTACCGGAATTTCAAAATGAGTACGGACAGGGATATTACGACGAAATACTGCCCGGTGGTAAAACAGCTACCTATATCAATGATCCTAAAGAAAACTGGAGCTGGGGCGCTCCTTTTACCGGTGAAATGCAGGAATGGGGACAGATGATTGACGGCGTCCGGCAGATGAAACCGTATTCAGCGGTTAAGAACAACATCAAAGATTTCTTTAAAACCGGTTTTTCGACCGACAATAACCTGAGCTTTTCCGGTGGAGGTGAGAAAACTACCTTTTATCTGGGTTTGAATTCTGTAAATTCTGACGGGGTATTTCCTGGCAATAAGGACGTTTACAACCGGTATAGTGTTCGTTTTAATGGCAATACAGAGTT
>JAZQRI010000028.1:0-37902 GCA_045629455.1 Pedobacter sp.
GTGCTGAAGTTACCGCTGCGGGTGTATTTGCTGACATCATTAACGTCGGAAAGAAATGAGCAGATCAGTAAAAGTATTTGCTCCTGCAACTGTCGCAAACGTTGTTTGTGGCTTTGATGTCCTGGGTTTTGCAATCAATGAGCCCGGAGATGAGGTACACATGAAGCTGGTAGAAAAGCCATGCATTACCATCACGAAAATAACAGGGGATGACGGGCGTCTTCCGCTGGATCCAAAGAAAAATACAGTAAGCGCCAGCGTTCAGCATTATTTAAACCATATCGGTAAACCAGATCTGGGCGTGGAGATTGAACTCCATAAGAAGATGCCTATTGGCAGCGGACTGGGTTCAAGTTCTGCAAGTACCGTTGCCGGACTGTTTGCCATCAATTCCCTGATGGATGTTCAGCTGAGCAATATGGATCTGATTCCTTTCGCCATGAAAGGGGAGGAGCTCGCTTGCGGATACGGCCATGCAGACAATGTCGCACCGGCATTGCTCGGCGGCTTTGTGCTGATCAGAAGCTATGAGCCCCTGGATATCATCAGCCTTCCTTTTCCGGACGACCTGTATGCTGCAGTCGTGTACCCGGAGGTGGATGTGCCGACCAAGGATGCACGTGAGATGATCCGCACGAAAGTAACGCTGAAGGATGCCGTGGTGCAGATGGGAAATGTTGCCGGACTGGTGACTGGACTCTTTTTAAAGGATTATGACCTGATTGGCCGCAGTTTGGTCGATGTTCTGATCGAACCCACACGTTCCATCCTTATTCCGGACTTTTACACCATGCGCCAACTGGCGATGGATAAAGGGGCCATTGGCTTCGGAATCTCGGGCTCCGGCCCATCTGTGTTTGCACTGACGAGAAGCAAAGAGGTGGCTACAGAAATAACGGTGGCTTTGCAGCAACAGTTGAAATCAAGCGACATAAAAAGCCTGGCTTTTGTTTCTTCAGTGAACCAGCAAGGGCCTGTAATTATCGATTAACCTACTAAAACATACTGTGAAACGATCATAAAGCTGTTCATCGCAGCAGATGATCGTTTCATTACCTTAAACCAATTACAAACAATGAAATTATATAGTACCAACAATAAAGAACTGGAAGTCGACTTTCAAACTGCTGTATTTCAAAGTATGCCCCAGGATAAAGGCTTGTATATGCCCACGGAAATCCCCACACTAGATGCCGACTTTATAAATAACATTCAGGATTATTCCTTGCCGGAAATTGCGTTTAAAGTGGCATCTGCGCTGATTGGAGACTCTATTCCTACGGAAGATCTGAAGGCGATCATCGACGATGCCATTAATTTCGAAGCACCCGTACAGGAACTCGATGAGAAGACCTATGTGCTTGAATTGTTTCATGGGCCGTCATTGGCCTTTAAAGATTTCGGTGCCCGATTCATGAGCCGTGTGATGGGCTACTACCTCAAACCGGAGGAGAAGGTGCTTGATGTGCTGGTTGCCACTTCCGGAGATACCGGCGCTGCGGTTGCATTGGGATTTTTAGGCGTGGCCAATACGCGTGTGACCATACTTTTCCCTGCCGGGAAGGTGAGCAACATTCAGGAACTGCAGCTCTGCACCAACGGACAAAATATCCATGTGCTGGAAGTGGACGGAACTTTTGACGACTGCCAGCATCTGGTAAAGCAGGCCTTTGCCGATGAAGAACTGAATGCCAACCTGCGGTTGACGTCCGCCAACTCGATCAACATTTCGCGCCTGATTCCGCAGACCTTTTACTACTTCAACGCCTATGCGCAGATGGTCCGTAAGGGGATTAAGGATGTGGTTTTTGCGGTTCCAAGTGGGAATTTCGGGAATATTGCCGCAGGACTACTTGCTTATAAAATGGGCTTGCCCGTGCGTAAGTTCATCGCGGCAACAAACATCAATGATACCGTGCCGCGTTTCCTGGAAACGGGACTATATGAAGTTCGGCCTTCCGTACATACCTATGCAAACGCCATGGATGTGGGTGCACCAAGCAATTGGGTAAGGATTATGGACATGTTTGACGGAGACCGCGAAGCGGTTCTGAAGTTAATGGAAGGCTTCCGCTTTACGGATGAGGAAACCATTGAAGCCATATATAAGCTGAAAAAGGAGTACAACTATATTGCCTGCCCGCATACAGCAATCGCATGGCTGGCCACAGAGGCTTATCAGAAACAACAAGGGGAAGTGGGATTTGCCTCGGTGTTCTTATCTACCGCACATCCATGTAAGTTTCCGGAAGCGATACCTCAGGAGATTGTAGACGAGATTGTCATCCCGGAAAGTGTACAAGTGCTAGCGCACCGGACCAAGCAGGCCAGTACACTAGCGGTAGATTTTGATGCATTCAAGCAGTATCTGCTGAAACGATAATTAGAATATAGCCTGAGCGATCTTCCGTGTTGGTTCCGGATTGCTCATGGTATAAAAATGAAGAACTGGTGCACCAAGCTGCATCAGTTCTTTGCATTGATGGATCATCCATTCAATACCGACTTCCTTCACATCTTTTTCCGATTTACAATCCGCAACAGCTTCTGTTAGTTCCTCCGGCAGGTCGATATGGAATACTTTAGGTAAGCTGATTAACTGTTTTGAAGCGGTAATCGGCTTTAACCCTGGGATAACCGGCACATTGATACCATTCGCCCGGCAGTTCTCCACAAACTCCACATATTTCTTGTTGTCGAAGAACATCTGTGTGACGATGAACTCGGCGCCCATGTCTATCTTTTGTTTCAGGTATTTGAAGTCTGTTTTCAGGTTTGGCGCTTCAAAGTGCTTCTCCGGATAGCCGGCAACACCCACACAGAACTCTGTTTTAAAAGCCGCATGATCTTCATACAGGTAGTGGCCATTGTTCATTCCAACCACCTGTTTCAGGAGTTCACATGCGTACGCATGGCCGCCCGGCGTGGGAACAAAGGCCGAATCGGTATGGCGGGCATCACCGCGCAGCACCAGGACATTGTCTATTCCCAGGAACTGAAGGTCGATCAATGCATTCTCTGTTTCCTCTTTGGTGAAACCTCCGCAGATTAAGTGGGGAACGGCATCTACCTTGTATTTGTTCATGATCGCCGCACAGATGGCTACAGTTCCGGGGCGCTTCCTGTAGGATAGCTTTTCCAGCAGGCCACTGTCGTGCTGCTTGTAAATGTAATCTTCGCGGTGGTAGGTTACGTCGATGAATGGAGGATTAAACTCCATCAGCGGATCTATGGCGCTATATATATCGTTGATGCTTTTTCCTTTGATTGGCGGCAGCAACTCAAAAGAGAACAGGGGCTTGCCATTTGCATTCTTAATATGATCGGTTATCTTCATGTGTTTTCTGGTTATGAACCATCCAGTTCTTCAGTTAGGCGGCTTCCTTTGCCTGCGTAATCTGTTGGTTCATGGTCGCTTTAAAGTTGTGTCGTGTTCGGTTTGATTAGTATGCTAAGTTTGGTCCAAGCCAACGTTCAGTATCTTCGAGCGTCATGCCCTTTCTTTGTGCGTATTCCTCCACCTGGTCTTTGGAAATCTTTCCAAGGCCGAAGTATCTGGACTGCGGATGTGCGAAGTAGAAGCCACTTACCGCTGCGGTCGGGTACATGGCGAAACTTTCGGTGAGTTTCAGTCCGATCTGTTCTTCTACGTTTAGCAGTTCAAACAGGGTAGCTTTTTCTGTATGATCGGGACATGCCGGGTAGCCTGGTGCAGGGCGGATACCGGCATATTGTTCTTTGATCAACTCCTGATTGGTCAGCTTTTCATCTTTTGCATATCCCCAGAAATCTGTACGCACCACCTCGTGCAGCTTTTCAGCAAAAGCTTCCGCAAGTCGGTCGGCAAGTGCCTTCGCCATGATGCTGTTGTAGTCGTCGTGATTGCGTTCAAACTCCGCAACAAGTTCATCGCAGCCAATGCCGGCGGTCAGGGCAAATCCACCGAAGTAATCTGCTTTACCAGACGCCTGTGGAGCAATAAAATCGGACAGTGCATAGTAAGGTTCTCCGGCAACTTTCTCCCCCTGCTGGCGCAATGTGTGGATGGTTACCTGCTTACCGTTTACATCCAGCTGGATATCATCTCCATTCGTATTCGCCGGCCAGAAGCCGATCACCGCTTTTGCGGCAAGCAGTTTCTCTTTAACAATCTTGTTGAGCAAGGTCTGTGCATCGTCGTACAGCTTTCTCGCTTCATCACCTACAGACTTGTCGTCAAAGATCTTTGGATAGCTGCCCCGGAGTTCCCAGGTATGGAAAAACGGCGTCCAGTCGATATAAGGTAGCAGCTCCTCCAAAGGATAGTTTTCGATTACCCTTTGCCCGAGAAATTTCGGTGCCGGTGCGATCTGTTCCAGGTCGATCTGAAACTTGTCGGCCCTCGCTTCTTCTATAGACTTATATCTTTTATCTGATTTTTTATTCAAATGTGCTTCTCTCGCCTTATCATATTCCGCACGGATGCCATCAACATAGGGCTGCTTATTGTCGTCATTCAGCAGGGTACTGCATACCGTAACGCTTCGGGAGGCATCCAGAACATGGATCACCGGGCCGGAGTAGTTCGGCGCTACCTTTACGGCGGCATGAATTCTAGAGGTAGTGGCACCGCCAATCATTAATGGAATGGTGAACCCTTCACGCTCCATCTCTTTGGCGAAATGTACCATTTCATCCAGTGAGGGGGTGATGAGACCACTCAGTCCGATCACATCGGCGTTAATTTCTCTTGCTTTTTTGATGATATCCTGTGCGGCTACCATTACGCCCATATCCACAATTTCAAAGTTGTTACAGGCCAGTACAACCCCAACGATGTTCTTTCCAATATCGTGTACGTCGCCTTTCACAGTAGCCATGAGGATCTTTCCGGCAGATGAACTCTCTTTGCCATCCGGGTTATCGAGCTTCTCCTGTTCAATAAAGGGTAGGAGATAGGCCACAGCTTTCTTCATTACACGGGCAGATTTAACCACCTGTGGCAGGAACATCTTGCCGGCACCAAACAGGTCACCCACGATGTTCATACCATCCATTAAAGGTCCTTCAATCACCTGAATGGGTTTAGGGTATTTCTGACGCGCTTCTTCCACATCATCGTCCAGGTATTCTATGATCCCTTTTACCAGTGCATGCGATAGGCGTTCTTCTACCGTTCCGTTTCTCCAACCTTCATCACGTACGATTTCTTTACCCTTGCTTTTTATGGTGTCTGCATACTCGACCAGGCGTTCTGTGGAGTCATTCCGCCTGTTGAACAAGACGTCTTCAACCCGCTCCAGCAGTTCCGGTGGAATCTCCTGATAAACCTCCAGCATGCCCGCATTCACGATACCCATATCGAGTCCGGCCTGTATGGCATGGTACAGAAATGCAGAGTGCATCGCTTCCCTTACCGTATTGTTTCCCCGGAAGGAGAAGGATATGTTTGACACCCCACCACTTACATGTGCATGTGGAAGGTTTTGTTTGATCCAGCGTGTTGCGTTGATGAAATCAACCGCATAGTTATTGTGCTCTTCCAGTCCGGTCGCTACTGTTAAAATGTTAGGGTCGAAGATGATGTCGGAAGCAGGGAAGCCCACTTCATTCACCAGGATGTCGTACGAGCGCTTACAGATCTCTATCCGGCGCTCCAGGCTGTCTGCTTGTCCCTGCTCATCAAAGGCCATTACCACCACAGCTGCCCCATACTGCATAATTTTTTGTGCACTTTCCCTGAACTTCTGCTCGCCTTCCTTCAAAGAGATGGAGTTCACGATCCCTTTGCCCTGGATACATTTCAATCCTGCTTCAATGACGGTCCATTTGGAGGAGTCGATCATGATCGGAAGCTTGGAAATATCCGGTTCAGAGGCAATCAGGTTCAGGAATTTAGTCATTGCAGCCTCCGAATCCAGCATCCCCTCATCCATATTTACATCAATGATCTGTGCACCGCCCTCCACCTGCTGACGTGCAACTGTGAGTGCGGCCTCGTAATCACCACTTAAGATCAATTTAGAGAACTTCGGAGATCCCGTGATATTCGTACGTTCGCCGACGTTTACAAAGATACTTTCGGGGGTGATGGTTACGGGTTCCAGCCCACTTAGGCGCAGATGCGGCTCTACTTGGGGAATCCCTCTTGGCTGCACGTTTTTCGCTTTCCCAGCGATGCAGGCAATATGTTCCGGAGTGGTGCCACAACAACCGCCCACAATGTTCACATAGCCATGTTCAATGAAGTCTTCAACGAAATGAGCTGTTTCATGTGGCATCTCATCGTAAGCACCAAACTCATTCGGAAGCCCTGCGTTGGGGTAAGCAGAGATGTAACAACCGGCTTTCTGTGAAAGTTCCTCAATGTGAGGACGCATCTCTTTGGCACCCAGCGCACAGTTAAAGCCAATGCTTAGGGGCTGTGCGTGGCTTACTGAATTCAGGAAAGCCTCTACCGTCTGTCCGGATAATGTTCTTCCGGAAGCATCTGTGATGGTTCCGGAGATCATGATCTCCAGCTTCCTGCCAATCTCTTTCTCGTATTTTTTAATCGCCACAATGGCTGCTTTAGCATTCAGTGTGTCGAAAATCGTCTCTATTAGGAGTACGTCGGCACCGCCGTCCACCAGTCCGCGGACCTGCTCTGTATAGGCAGCCTCCAGCTCATCGAAGTAAATTGCACGGTATCCGGGATCATTTACATCCGGCGACATGCTCAGGGTCCGGTTGGTCGGGCCAATCGCACCGGCTACAAAGCAGTGGCGTTCAGGGTTTGACGCCATAAACTCGGCAGTGGATTCTTTGGCGATTCGGGCACCTTCGTAACTAAGCTCATAAGAGAGCGCTTCCATCTGATAATCGGCCATGGAGATGCGCTGTGTACTGAAGGTGTTTGTTTCTATGATGTCCGCGCCAGCGTTCAGGTATTCCAGGTGGATGGCCTTAATGACATCCGGGCGCGTAATATTTAAGAGATCATTGTTGCCTTTAACATCACAGGGGTGGTTTTTGAAACGCTCCCCTCTGAAATCTTCTTCGCTAAGCTGGTAGCGTTGAATCATGGTGCCCATTGCACCATCTATAATCAAGATGCGTTTTTCGAGTTCTTCTCTAATGCTCATTTTTCCGGTTGATGATACTTCAAGCCATAAAATCCAATGTAGACTTCAGAATTGCAGCGGGTATAAAGCGGCTTATTCGAGATTCCGGCCGGGATGACGACTTCAACTTATCTTTCCAAAACACAAGTAGGTGTTTCAGTAGAATGTAGCACCTTGTAAGCACAGGTTGCTAAGACATCGCAGGGTCTAATCCCTCCGTCTTTCTCTATAAGCAGCGTAAAAATGCAACAAAGAAAAATGATTTCCAAGAAAAAAGAAAGTCTGGCGGTATATTATTGCAATAGACGGTTCGTTGGAGGCTTGTTTCCGAATTATGTTTTGATTCAATCTGTGTGCTGGCTTAGGTAAGTTTGTTACCTTTGCGATACAATCCGTTGAAAACTGATAAGCGATGAACACATTTATACGATCTATCCTGACGCTTCTTTTTGTTGCGTTTACCTATATTACTTCCTTCGGACAGGCGCTGACAGTGAAAAAGCAAGTTTGGGAAAACAACCAATTGGTGCAACCAGCAGACCTGGTGACGGTATTGGGCAAACAGAATGCGAAAAAGCCACTCATTTACAACATTGGCTTTGTAGGTGATATCGAAGGCGCCAAAAAGATTGGCGCTTCAAGCAAGAAAGAAGGACTGGAGAATTTGCAGGAAGAAGTCAAAAGCCTGCCTAAAAGCAGTGCCATTGTGATCTACTGCGGATGCTGCCCGTTTGAGCACTGCCCGAACGTTCGTCCTGCATATACTTTGTTACAGAACATGGGATTCAAAGAGGCGAAGATTCTGAACCTTCCGACCAGTATTAAGGCCGACTGGATAGATAAGGGATATCCTATGGCAAAAAAATAGGTGGAGCCATTGCTGGCCCCACCTTTAAATCTACGTGCCTTAAATATTACAATTTAAGATCGTCTATAGCTTGTTGTTCTTTCAGGTCGTCGACGTGGTTCTTGTCGCCAAAGTTCTGGGTTTTATCACCAAAGTATTCCAGAATTGAAACTATGGAATCCAGGTTGTCGGATACCCGTTGGTGCATATCAGGAAGATCTTTCTCTAATCTGCTGTCACCTAACTCGATATTGTCGACCTCTATTTTGCCTATTTTCTGGATGATGGCTTGTTGTGAATGTTGTAAATCTGTTAACTCATTCACGATCTTCTGCATCAAATCAAATTTCTTAATCGTATCCATATTTCTGATTTTTAATAGTATAACTTATACTATATGTAAGCAGTAGGTCAAATACCCGGCCACATAATATCAAGATGGTGAATAGACCCGACGATCACTGCAGTTCTAAGGCTTACTTTCTACGTGCGTTTAGATATTTACGCAGCGGAATATCATAAAGGACCATCACCGCATATGCGAACCCGACCAGCAAAGTTGTTCCTACGAGGATGATGACGGTCAGCATGCCCGTGCCCGGATGATGTTTCGCATAGTATGCACCGAACATCCACATCACCGCGTAGTGTGTCATGTATAAAGGATAAGATATGTTTCCAGAGAAGGTGCAGAGTTTCTTTACCTGCTGCGCAACCTGAGCGCCTGCACCCAAGGAGACGAGCAAAGGGAAATATACCATCACAACTGCGAGTTCACCGGGCCAACCCCAGCTGAAAGGCATCAGGAATGCCAAAACCAGCAGTGCAGAAAGGCCAATGAAACCCAACTTATTTTTGATGATCAGCTTGAAACGGAAAATCAGCAAGCCGGTCAGAAAGGAGTAGGCAATGCGTGCGCCCCCGTCCCAGAAGTTTTCTCCAGCCCAGCCACCCAATAAGGATCCTGCATCATAAGCCACCCAGACCAGCACCGCTGCGGAGAGCGCGGTAAGCGCGATCAAGCTGCGCCGACCCGTACGAAAGAGGACAAAGGCATAAACGATATTGGCGATGTACTCCCAAAAAAGCGACCAGGATGGTGCATTTAATCCAAACAAATTAAAGAACCGACCTTCCATTTCCGGATAGGGAATGAGGAGGGCAGAACTGAGAAAAATAAGGATTGTCTTACCGACGCTGTAACCAGCGGAGCTCGCCGCGGTAAATGGGTCGAACAGAAAAGCCAAGAGCCCCAGGACAGAACCCAGGATCACCAAAGGATGTAGTCTGATGATTCTGGATTTGAAGAATTCGATCAAACCCATTTCTCCAATCCGGTCATCGTACGCGTATGCGATTACAAAACCCGACAAACAGAAGAAGAAATCGACAGCAAGGAAGCCATGTCCGATAAAGTTCTTATCAGGAGTGTAGACGATTTCCATAAAATGAAAAATCACGATGGCTATGGCAGCAACGCCTCTCATGCCGTCAAGGATTTCAAAATGATGTTTGGACCTGGTAATGGTCGGATTTGCAGTCTCTGTATGCATTAATATAATCTAAGTTTTGTCTTTGGTACCGTAGCCACCGCTGCAATTATCCTGCGGCCATATGCCAGGTATTTGTATTGGCAGATGCGGCTTTGTCTAAACGGTATGTTGTAAACTTAAAAATAAAACAGAAAAGAAAGGCGTTTACAGGTTAAAAGAAAGGGGAATTACGAGAATACGAGCGCTCGGATAGCCTAAAAGCCAGTCAACTTTGCTTAATTTCGCCGGACGTTAAGGAAGATCAAATTTAGCCACATGCCATTGAAAAAGAAACCATCTCCAAAGATATACCATGAATTAATCGAAAAGACAGATTTCTCCACCACCCGTTTGGCTGCAGAATATGAATCTATTGAATTCCGTTCCTGCAACTTTGCCGACATTTCTGGCGTTAACTTCACCGATTGTCTGTTTACAGCCTGCAATATGAGTAACGCCAGTTTGGCGAAATGTAAAATGCAGGACATTAGATTTGCAGACTGTAAGTTAATTGGGATTAATTTCTACGAGACACATGACTTTGGCTTTGCTGTTCATTTTGAGAACTGTCTGCTTGATTTTGCAAGCTTCGATCACAAAAAGATGAACCAGAGTTCCTTTAACGCGTGCCGCCTTCATGGCGTCAACTTTACTCAGACGGATCTTTCTAAAGCCACCATGGCCAATTGCGACTTACTCGACGCTGTTTTTGCAAACACCAATCTGAGTAGTGTCGATTTCACGACCAATAGGAACTTCATTATTGATCCGCAACTTAACCTGGTAAAAAAGGCTAAGTTTTCTTCCACTGCCCTTGCCGGTCTACTCACCAGATTCGACCTGATTATAGAATAAACAAGCACGGGGCATCGCTAAAACGGCAGCAGTTTGATAACCTGATATCAGAAGCTCTTAACACGGAATTCGATAGCGCAACAATTACTAGAATGCCAGGCATTACTTCAGAATAGAACCAAGAGCTGCAGACAAGGAAGCTGCGCCAGGGGCATCATAATCGCCGGCCCAGAGATAAGCGCCTTTGAATCCATTGTCTCTCACGTACTTCGCCTTTTCGGTGATTAACGGTACTCCATTGTAGTAAACACCTTTTGCAATGTCTGCAGCGTACTCTTTCTCTGGCGCAGCGGCATCCAATGCTACGATATCTTTGTAGGAGATATAATCATAAGAACCCCAGCCTAAATTATTGCCGTCCGCATCCAGCTCATTGTAACGCAATCCGAAGGCAGGCATACCGAGAACGATCTTACTGGCAGGAAAACCCTTATTCAGCCAGATGTTCGCTGCGTCTACCATGTAACTTAATGGAGAAGGCTGACCTACAGGAGCTGCTGGTCCTACCGTGATTCCGTTTTCAAATGCATGGACATTCACCCAGTCAACAGCACTCAGGTTGGTATATTCCCAATGCATATAGTTGGTGGTTACCGTTGCCGTCACAATAGCGTTTGCGGGGAGGGCGGCTTTAAGTTCTGTCACGAAAGGCCCTACCGAAGCAAGATTCCCTGCAGAGACAGCGTAGTCGTCATTGTTGAAATCGGTCATCATCACGTCCACACCATCAAACTTGTGTGCAGCAACATAGGCTTTCACCAGCTCAATCAATGATGCCCGCTTTTCCGCTGTGTTGATCGCTGTACCAAAATCTGTGCTGTTGTACAATGCCCAGCCATCAATACCGGATAGCCTTCCGGATAAGCCCAGCAGGACTGGAGTTCCACTAAGGTGTCCTCTGGCAACCAGCTCATCTGCGTTTTGATTTACATTCCCCTTGGAAAAGTCGATAGATGTTGACGATATGATCCGGCCCCCGTTAAATGCCAGGTGCGTTATTTTAGTCCAGTCGACAGATGCTGCGGTCCCATTCTCGGAAAGATAGCTCATGGCCACGTTTGTATACGTTTTTGGTGTATAGGTGTCTGGGCTCACCAGCACTTTCGAGATCCTGGTTGACGTCTGGCCGTTGTAGGTCGCTTCCAATTTAAGCACATACTCGCCCCCCTCGGTCGGCGTGAATGTAAAAGCGGTGTCGCTGGAAACTTCCACGTCGTTTACTTTCCAGACGATCTTTGTCTTCTCTATGGGTTTCGGTGAAAAGGTCAGTCCACTGTAAATCGCCGACTGCCCTTCAGAGATAATTCTGGAGGGTGCCGTAAACACACCGGAATTGTCGATTATTCTGGGATGAAAGTTGTCATCGGTCATCACATCCTGTCCCTTTTTGCATCCCCCGGCAAAAGCAACGATCAGGGAGGTCATCAATATATAGGTTAACTTTTTCATCGGTTCGTGTAGTTATGTTAGTGTTGATGAATCGATCATAGGCTTATCGTTGCTTTTGCACGTAGTAAGCGGATGATGGTCTCACCGTTTTATTTTTTGTCTTTGATTGCATGAATAGCTAAAAGCAGCGATTTATCTTTCTGCGCATCTCCGTTAAGATGCCAGATCATGACGCCGCCAGCCTTTTTATCCAGTGCAAACTGTACTTTCTTTTTGATGGTCGCGAGCCCGTTATAATATACCGTCCCTTTACCTGGGATGTCCACGAGGTCATTCAGTTCCGATCCCGGGAACAAGCGTACAATGCTGTTGAAGTCGTAGCTTTCCGGAATATCCGGCCCGAATCCATATCCGTAAAACGGTAGTCCCAGGCAAAGGACTTGAGCGGGAATTCTGCGGGTTAAATTCCAGTAATCAAAATCTGCAAGTGCCGCTTCATAGGTCGAATGCGGGCCAGCTTTTGTCTTGTTCCATGGGCCGGTCTGATCGTAAGACATGATGTTGATGATGTCGTACAAGGCCAGGGTCTGGTCCGAAATCCGGTCACCACTCCAGGTCGCCACGGCCGCCGTTAACAACTTCCCCGCAGGCTTTAGCCTGCCAGACAATTCAGCTACAAAGGCGTCATAGTTTCCATCAATGAAATCCCCCTCCAGATCTACGTCAATGCCATCAAGCTTAAAGTTCTCTGCAAATTCTACAAGCCCCGTCACCAACGCCGCGCGTTTTCCAGGTACGAGCATTTCTTTCAGGTAAGCAGGAGGACTGCCGCCGGCGATTGACATCAGAACCTTTACATTCTTGCTGTGGGCCCTTTTTACAACTGCCGCCAATCCCAAAGGCGCTTTAAACTGGCCTGTAGAATCCGGGTTGATAAATGCGATATTCAGGTGGGTAATCTTGCTGAAGTCAAGTCTGGCCGAGGCAGTATCTAAGTCGCCATGACTAAATAAATACCCTACAATCTTAAATTCCTGCTTTTTCAATGGCAATCGCAAGTCATCGGCCTTTGCCTGGCTACTTAAACTGCCGCAACAGAAGGCAACAACCAACAACGGGTATATCAATAAGAGTAATTTTCTTGTTTTCATCAGATGTATGTTCAAAATCTTAAGCTTTGATAAATATTACGGTTTGTCCCACCATACCCTGCCGTTCCAGCTGTCTGTACCGCCCATATTGGCAAGGGCTTTTTGATAGTTTGCACTGTTCTGCTCTTTTTCCGTGAAGGGATAGGTAAACCTTCGCGGTATCGTTAGGCTTTCGGATTGTTCAGAAGCACCAACAGCGGGTTGCAGCTGCGGAAATCCGGTCCGACGCCAGTTTGCATAGGCCTCCGGACCATTCAGCAGGAGCGTTACCCACAATTGTCTGTTGATAAGTTCAAGTTCTCTGCCCGGCTGCAGGCCATTCTGCTGAATAAAGTTGGCGATTTCCGCCTCTGGTATCGCCGGCCCTCCGGGAAAAAGACTTAACTGCTGGCAGGCAGCCTCCAATCCCTTTTGATAATGGCTGCTCGCGCTGCCGCCAAAGGAAGCACCGAACCGTACTGTCGCTTCGGCGAGCAGGAGTTCAACTTCCGAATAGGTTTGATGTAAAAACGGCGCGTTAAACCTCAGGAGGAAGTTTGCCAGTTGCGCCTTTTGATCGTTGTTGGTTGCTGCCACCACGCCCTGTCCGGGTACAGTCACGTTTACATTCGGCAGGTAAGGATCATCCCAGATGTAGCTCCCTGGCCTGATGCCGATGTATCCGTTTACGGCAACCAGCTGGTCGGTTATGTCCAGGCGGTTTAATGGTGTGCTGCTGGATTCATCAACATAATAGCGCACAATATATTTCATCCTTGGATCATTGGTATTCCGCAGCTGGTCCAGAAATGGCGTTGTAAACCTTCCCGGAACTGCACCGCCGTTAAAGAATGACGCCGATACCGCGTTGCCTTTTATGTTTCCTTTACCCGGTTCATCATACGAGTTCCGGATGTCCTCATGCACAAGCATGCAGATGTCAGAATTACTGGTAAATACCCCGGCATCATACGCGCGCTGCGCTTCTGCCTTCGCAGTTGCGGGATCAACTTTTACCAGGCGCATGGCGAGGCGTAAATGCAGGGAGTTGGCAAACTTTTTCCAGGCGTTAACATCACCATGGTAAAAGACGTCACCTGTCACCGCATCTTTCGAGGCATCAAGCTGCGCTGATGCTTCCTGTAGTTCTTTAAAGAAGTCCGCGTAGATCTCTGCCTGCGTGTCAAATTTAGCCTTAGTACCCAAACCAGCTTCGCTATAGGGCATATCACCGTAAAGGTCAGTCATCCGGGCGAAAGTGTACACTTTCATAATCCGGCAGACAGCATTCAGATTTGATTTTTCTGCCACGCCTGTTGTTCTTTTCACGGCATCAACAAGGTTCACCACGTCGGCACCAAAGGAATCTTCCCAGAGCACAGCCATAACGCTTGGGTTATTGAAGTAAATTCCACCCCAGCGATTGCTGTAAGAGCCCGCAATATGCTGTACCAGGGGCATGGTCATCATGAAGCTTACGCGTTCATTTACATTCAGGTCGCCCGAAAACTTCAGCTGCGCCAGTGTAAGCTGGATCGCAGGATCCATATTGGAAGATCTGGTTGGATCGATATTGGTGTCCCCGAACTTTTTACAGGAGCTCGCCAGCAGCAGCAGCGTAACTGCGGCGAGGGACAATTTTTTTATATGTTTTTTCATCAGCATATTGTTCGTTTTAATGTGTTGAAGCGGTCGGATGCTTTTTAACGCTTAACCTTATGATTTCGGCAGCATCACCAATCTTGAATGTCGTTCTAGAATCTAAAATTCAGGTTGAAACCATAACTCCGCCGTCCTGGCAAAGAACCATATTCTATACCCTGTCCGTTTCCATTGTTGTAGTTGGAATCCGGGTCTACGTTGGGAACATTTTTATAGATAATGAAGGGATTTCTAGCCACCAGGGCAACCTGTACATCTTTCAATCCCCATCTGGAAGTTAAAGAACCCGGCAACCGGTAACTTAAAGTAAGCTGACGCATCTTGACATAAGAGGCATCGTAGATAAAAGGTACGCCCACAGAACTGGACACGTCGCCCAGCGCACCCCAGTAAACAGATGGGTCAACTGCGCGGGTGTTCGCCGCGTAAATTGGATTCCCACTGGCGTCCGTGCCTGTTTGTACAACACCCTTTGGAACAAGCCCTCCAACAGAGCCGGAAGCCGTCCATTCCTGAATGGTCTTGCCGGCAGCCATACGGTCCTCCTCCGATTTAATCCATTCCGCCCTTCCTTCAAGCGTGGTTACAGAAGATCCGCTTGCGGCAGCAAAATAGTTCGTCAGCGACAACAGGTCCGCTCCAACTTTTACGTCCATCACTGCGTCTAAGGTGAAGTTTTTATAGGTCATGGAACTGCTTAGACCACCTGTCCAGTCGTAGATGCCTTTCCCAAGCACTTCCCTGTTCTGGCTGAGCACCGGCTGCAGGTCGATCGGGCTCAGGATGATGTTTCCCTGCGGGTCCCGCTGGTAGTTATACCCCAGTAAAGAGCCATAAGAGACACCTGGCATGGCCACAACAGAAAGACCCATCCACCTGGCATCAGAGAGCGTGAGGTATGGTGTCCCTTCGGCTAATGATTCTACGGTATTTTTATTTCTTGCAAAAGAAATATTCAGATTCCAATTGAAACTTTTGCTTGCTATAGGCGTGCCGCTAAACGCAATTTCCAGACCTTTGTTCGCGATTACACCCGCATTGATGATTTCCGCCCGGAAACCCGAAGATGGCGGCACCGGAACGATATTCAGCTGGTCTTTAGATTTTGAATTATAGTAGGTCACGTCCAATCCCAGGCGGTTTTTGAAGAACTTCAGCTCTGTACCAAATTCATAGGAAAACGTGACTGTAGGTTTTAGATTGTCGCTGGACTTGATCTCGGTAGAAAGACCGCCGGTCGGCAGCCCCTGAAAGGCTAGCGAGTTGCTGCGGTAATATTGGTTAATCAGGTAAGGGTCGGTATCTGAAGCGACTTGTGCGACGGAAGCCCTCAACTTTCCAAAGGATAAGTAGGTGTTGTCGATTTTAAATGCATCTGTGAAGACAAAGCTGCTGCTCAGCGAAGGAAACAACTTACTGTTGTTTGATTCCGGCAGCGTAGAGAACACATCCTGACGTAGTGTTGCGTCTGCATACAACCAGCCTTTATAACCGGCAGCCAGGATTCCATAAACAGAGTTTATGCTTCTGCGGTAGGCTGTAGGTGTTACCCCCTGTGTCGTGTAGCTGGTCGGAATAGCTACGTCCAGTACGGCCTGATCTGTAAACTGCATATTGTTGCCACTTCTGCGGTTTCTGGTAATGCTCGTACCAAGTCGTGCAGATAAATTTAGCGAAGGACTCACTTGTTTCTGTGCAGTAAGCAAGGCATCTGCTTCTATCGTATTGTACTTACTGCTGTTCTGGTCTAAGGTACCTGTTAATGCTCCGGGGGTTGTCCGCGGACTGAATTTATCAAAGTTAACCTGTGTCTGGTCGGCTGATGCCCGTCCTTGCAAGCTCAGCCAGCTAAATATCTGATAATTCAGCTGTGCAGAGCCGAGCAAACGATCCTTTTTGGTATTGTTGGTCATCTCATTGATGACCCAGTAGGGATTAAGTCTGTATTGATTCCCATTGTTCCAGTCCAGATAGCTTCCATCTGCATTCTTGTACTCATTTGCAAAACGCGCCTGATCTACGGTATTGGCCAAAGAAAGAAAGCTGTTGCCAATATTTGCCGGATCATCGGCGAGCGACGGCCGGTTCTTGACCTCCTCATTCATGTAGAAAGCCCGCACTTCCAGCGTGATCTTAGAACCAAACTTGGAGTTCCCGTTAAAAGTAAACGAGTTCCGGGTAATGCCGCTTTCGGGAATGATGTCGTTGTTGGTCAGATTGGATGCGGAGAACCTAAATGCAGAATTCTCTGTAGAGTTGGTAAATGACAGTGTATTCGTGAAAGTTGAGCCCGTATCAAAAAAGCCATCAATGTTATTTTTAACATAGGCATAAGGTCTTCGCTCTCCCGTTCCCGTGATGACGGTGAGGTCCGGATCGATCCGTGCACCGAAACTCGTGTTCAGCGTGTTGTAATCCTGGATCGCCAGAGTATTTAACATCTGCTTGGTTCCCTGGCCATAGAGCGACTGGTATCCGTCATAGCTGGTTAACTGGGTCTCAATGGAAGAGGTGCTGTTGAATTCTATTCCAAGGCCTTTGCTGTTGTTTCCTTTTTTTGTAGTGATTAAGATGACCCCGTTGCCGGCCCGGGATCCATATAATGCAGATGCAGACGCACCTTTTAAAACACTTATCGTTTCAATATCGTCAGGATTGATTGCGGAGATCGCATCCCCCATGTCTACGCCGGAGGCATACATGCCAGACCCCGTTCCACCGTAATTGGAGTTGTCGATCGGTATTCCGTCGACAACATACAACGGTTGGTTGTTGCCGGTGACAGTGGTGCTTCCACGAATAATCACCCTGGAGGCGCCGGAGGGACCTCCCGCTGTTCCGGTGATGATCAACCCGGGCACTTTTCCTGCCAGAGAATTGATCACATTGATTTCCCTCGCTTTCTTCAGCCCTTCGCCACTCACTTCAGAGACCGCATAGCCCAATGACCGCTCTTCCCTTCGGATGCCCAGCGCCGTTACAACGGTGTTCTCCAGCATGGTTACCTGCTCACTGAGTACAACCGTAACATTCTGCTGATTTGCAACAATAGATTGCTCTTCGTAGCCCATCATTCTCACCCGGATCACGTCTCCTTTATCCGCAAGGATGGCGAAGACCCCATCCGTGTTTGTGGATACCGTCCTGTTCTTGGTGACGTTTGTAACGGAAGCACCGGGAATGGTTGTTCCCTGCTCCGTCTTCACGGTTCCTCTTAATGTGAAAGACTGCATGCTTCGCACGGTGACACCTACAGGTGCAGGTGCAGCGGCAACATCTAAAACAGAGAATAGGAGTAACACACAGAGCATCGTTTTCATAGGAGGACCGCAAAATCGATAAGAAGGTAGATTTCTCTTCATATTGGTTTATAATCTGGTTGAAGGAGCATCCCGGGAAAGCGTTATCAGTAGATAATACTTAACAGTCAGTGCTTTAACCAAACATAATCATTAATTTAGACTTCTTTAAAATTTTAAGATCTTTTTTTCGTTTCTTAAAATAATAAGAAATTCGACGCTCGATTATTTAATTTTTTAATTTCAGGTTCATTTAAAAAGATAATCAGGTGTTTTCATCCAATCAGAAAAATGCAAAGCTTTTCCAGGAAATTATCCGTGAATTGTATTACGGCAAGACAATGTCTTGTGCCGAATTGGCACTTTACATCAACAAAAGTATTCCCTCGCTAACGAAAGCGCTGGCACAGCTCATTGACCTTGGATTCGTGATTGAACAAGGATTTGCATTGTCTAAGGGAGGGCGTCGGCCATTGTTGTATGCCTTGCAAAAAGACAGACTGCATATTTTAAGTGTTGCAATGGACCAGCTGTCCACTAGAATTGTCACGCTTGATCTGAACAATAATCACGTGACGCCGCTTGAAACCTTCGAATTGGAGCTGCTGAACAATCCCAAAGCGGTAGCCGCGCTTACTCAAATTATATCCGGGTACATCAGAAAGAACAAACTGGATAAGCAGAAGATCCTGGGCATTGGCATCGGTATGCCGGGTTTTGTCAATATCCATGACGGAATAAACCATACCTACCTGGATGCAGGAGAGAAGTCGCTGACGCAACATTTAAAGGAAGCAACCGGGTTACCTGTTTATATCGGAAACGATTCCAGCCTGATCGCTTTATCCGAATTAAAGTTCGGCGTGGCCAGAACCGTGAAAGAGACAATGGTAATCAACTATGGATGGGGAATCGGTCTGGGGATGATTGTAAACGGTAAATTGTTTAGCGGCAATAACGGCTTCGCCGGTGAATTTAGCCACATTCCCATTTTGGAAGATGGCGCTTTATGTTCCTGTGGCAAGCAAGGCTGCCTGGAAGCCGAAGCCTCCTTGCTTGCCGTTGCCGAAAAGGCAATGAAAGGAATGAGGGAAGGTAGAAAATCCAGCCTTCAGGAGTACGAGATCAATTCGAAGATTGAAGCTGCCGACGCACTGATGGATGCCACCCTTACAGGAGATCCATTTGCCATCGAGGTGCTTTCTGAATCTGCTTATAAGATCGGGCAGGCCTTGTCTATTCTGATCCATATCATGAATCCCAAAGTGATCGTGGTTAGTGGCCGCGGCGTGAAAGTCGCCAAATTCCTACTTGCACCCATTCAGCTGGCACTAAACAAGTTCTGTATTCCCCGCTTGTCCAATGAAGCAGAAATCCTGATTTCAGACATTGGCTTCGACGCGGAGCTCGTTGGTGCGGCCATCCTGGTGATGGAGAACTTCGAAACCGCCGCGCCCTAAAGCAAACGCCTACTGATATTTAAACACCAGCGAGAACACCGTCCGCTCCATCGGAACGGAAGAAACTTCAACGTTACCCTGATGCATTTTCATGATGTTCCGGGTTATCGTCAGTCCGATGCCGGAGCCATTCTTCCTGGTGGTAAAAAATGGCACGAAGATCTTCTCCATCAGCACTGCATCGAGGCCCTTTCCATTGTCAATCACGTCGATCAGCAGGCGGTTGTTTTCCAGGCGGTAGCTGATCTCAATAACCGGACTATCCACCTGCTCAACGGCGTAAATGCTGTTCGTCACCAGGTTGATCAGCGCCTGTTCAATAAGTTTCAAATCCAGGCGGATGCTGATCTTCGAGGATGTTTGTTCTACTTTTAACCTGATGTTCTTGCCGCTTGCAAAGGGTTGCATCAATACATTGATGTGTTGCAGGATCTCTCCAACCGTATGGCTCTCCAGGGTAGGGGTCGGCAGCTCGGCGATCAGGCGGTAATCTTTAACAAAATCAAGCAATCCTTCAGAACGCCTTTTTATGGTTAACAACGCCGGTTTCAGATCCTCCAGGGTTTCCGCATCCAGTTCTTTTCTGCCCGCCACCATACTGTTTACAGTGTCCGACAATGAGCTGATCGGGGTGATGCTGTTCAGGATCTCATGCGAGATCACGCCGATCAGGCGATTCCAGGCCTCTGATTCCTTCTGCTCAATTTCATCTTTAATGTTTTGAAAAGAGATGATGATATAGTCGTTTTGATAGAGGTTGAGTGGGATGACCTCTGTGGATAACTGTATCTGTTTGTCCTGGATCTTCAGTTCGATGAATTTCTTGCCTCCGTCTATGATCGTATTCACCTGCTCCGCGAAATATGGCGCACGGTTCTCCAGGCGGTGCCAGTATTTGAATGCAGGTACCTGCAGTAAGTTCGAAGCGGCCAGGTTAAAAAATACAATCTCTGTCTTCTCCGTATCCGTTTTCTTGTTCTTTACCACGATCACGCCGACAGGTACCTGTTCCAGAATGGTTTTGATCAGCTGAAACATCGACTCCTTCTCCAGGTGAATGTTCTTGTGAATCTGGATGATCTCGTCAAAGGATTTATACAACTCCGGAAAGCTGGCTCTGGTACTTTTGTTCTTAAAGTTTATGGTCGTATCCTGAGTTTTCACCGCAAGGATAAAACGCTTGATATCCGCCTTCATCTGGTTGATGTAGTTGTAGAGCGAAAAGATGCTGGCAATCAATACCACACCGACACCGGAGATGGTAAACCACAGTTCCGTGTTCCGGATCAGGTATATAAATAAGCCGACCAGCAGGTTGATGATGAGCAGGCGGCTAAGCAGCCGGAAGGTGAAGTTGTTGTAAAACATCAGAGATTGAATTTTTCGATGCGCCTGTACAATGCCGCCCGTGTTAACCCAAGTTCTGCTGCTGCACGTGAGATATTGCCTTTATGTTTATCTATCGCGTTCTGTACCATCAACTTCTCCATATCTTCCAATGCCATATCTGTTTGCATCAGGGGTGCTGCACCAAACTTCTGCGGACTTAACTGCAGGTCCTCTGCATCAATCTGCTGTCCATCTGCCATAATCACAGCACGTTCAATCACGTGTTGCAGCTCCCGCACGTTTCCTGGCCATTGATAGCCGAGCAACAGCGCCTCTGCTTTGCTGTCGAACTTTTGAATGCTCTTGTGGTACTTGTTGCTGAAACTCTGCAGGAAGAACTCCGCCAGCTCCAGAATGTCGTCGCCACGCTGGCACAAAGGTGGCAACATCAGCTCTACCGTGTTGATCCGGAACAGCAAATCCTGGCGGAATGTCCCCTTGGACACCATTTCGCTTAAGGGCATATTGGTTGCGGTGATCAACCGGACATTGATCTTTCGTTCCTTACTTTCACCAAGCCGGTTCACCGTCCTGTTCTGAATGACACTGAGGAGCTTCGCCTGTAAGGGAAGGGTAAGGTTGCCAATCTCATCCAGAAATATCGTTCCGCCTTCCGCCAGCTCAAACCGGCCGGGTTTGTCTTCCCTGGCATCGGTAAACGCACCTTTCGCATAGCCAAAGAGTTCACTTTCGAACAGGTTTTCATTCAACGAGCCCAGGTCTACATGCATAAATATGCCGTTCCTGCGCTGCGAATGCTTGTGAAGCTCATATGCAAACACCTGCTTTCCCGTGCCGTTCTCTCCTAAGATCAGGATGTTCGCATCGGTAGGGGCCACCTTTAGCAGGACGTTCTGCAGCTTCTGTATCGGCGCCGAATTGCCGATGATGTGCTCAAACTGGCGTGCCATATCTTTCTGCATGGAGGTATGAATCTTCTCCAGCTTTTTGACCTTCTTGTTGGATTGTCTTAGTTTAAACGCAGAGGATAGGGTTGCAAACAGCTTCTCATTTTCCCAGGGCTTCAGGATGAAATCCGTCGCTCCGCGCTTGATCGCCCGCACGGCAAGTTCTACATTTCCGTACGCAGTCATCAAGATCACCACGTAGTCCTTATCGATGGAAAGGATATGTTCCAGCCAATACAAACCTTCCCGGCCATCACTGGATCCTTTCTGGTAATTCATATCCAGCAGGATAATGTCTACTTCATTCCGGCTCAGCAGCACATTGATTTCCCTGGGCGATTTACAGGTAACCACCTGCCTGAAATGCTGCTTCAGCAGCAGCCTGGCACTAAGCAGGATGTCATCGTCATCATCAATGACCAGTACAGTCGCATCAATCATAATATTTCTTTTCTCAAAAATAATAAAACTGTTCGGTGCTGTACATCAACTGTCCGGTAACGGACAGTGTAATCTAGAATAAATTTTTAAATCGTTGATATACAGTCTTAATGAGGCGTATTATTGCTTTGGCA
The DNA here is from genome assembly GCA_045629455.1 of Pedobacter sp. GTDB lineage: Bacteria > Bacteroidota > Bacteroidia > Sphingobacteriales > Sphingobacteriaceae > Pedobacter. The sequence goes on from JAZQRI010000028.1 coordinate 22,129, forward strand.
TGTGCTTGGTTAATCCCCAGTCAATAACGAGACAGTTAAAATGGATAAAATAATAGAGAAAAAAAGATTTAGTAAAAAGAACATTTTGATGTTTTCGGGAGTGCTCCTGTTTACTTGTCTGGTGATTTATGGATATGCACTTTCTTTGAACAAGGTATATAAAGCAGATGCAGACAAACTCACGATCAGTAAAGTTGAATATGGTGATTTTGAAGATGTCGTGTTACTGAATGCGACGGTGGTACCGCTGACCTCCGTTATCGTCAGCTCCTCAGAAGGAGGGACCGTTGCGGAGATCTTCACCGAGAATGGAGCTTCAGTCACCAAAGGCACACCACTGCTCAGAATAGCAAATCCAAATGCGTTGTCCAGCTACACCAGCAGCGAGACCAGCATCATTGAACAGATCAATCAGCTGCGGAAGCTTCGCCTTGATCTGGAGCAAAACCAAAGGGTGATGCAGCAGGATATGATGGTGATTGAAAACAGCCTGCGTACAGCGACCAGAAAATTCAAAATTGACAGCGTGTTGTTTGCCAAACGCGTCATCACCAAGGAAGAATTTAATACCTCTAACCAGGATTACGAATATTATCTGGACCGCAAAGCGATCCTGAAGCAGGCCATGAAGCAGGAGAATCAAAGCCGGGTCATGCAACTCAGTCAGATCGACTTCTCTATCAACCGGATGAACGGAAGTCTGGAAACCATTCACCAGAACATTGAAAACATGACCATCAAAGCACCGGTATCCGGACGCCTTTCTTCGTATGATCCGGTGATCGGGAAATCGTACAACACCAATGAAATGCTGGGCAAAATTGATGTGATGCAAGGATATAAACTTCAGGCCGGAGTCGATGAATATTACATCAGCAGAGTTAAGGAAGGGCAAAAAGCGAACTGCGAGATTAACGGCAAAACCTATGCACTTCTGGTGCGGAAGGTTATCCCTGAGGTCACCTCCGGACAGTTCCAGATCGAGCTGGTGTTTGAAGGCAAATCACCGGATGAATTGAGAAGGGGATTATCTTTACAGACCAAGCTGACGCTGTCTGACAACAGTAAGTCACTTCTGCTGGCACAGGGGCAGTTCTTTCAAAGTACCGGCGGAACCTGGGTATATGTAATTAAAGACGGCGAAGCAAGAAAGCGGAACGTAAAGGTGGGCCGCAAAAATTACCTTTACTATGAGATTATGGAGGGCTTGCAGAAAGGTGAGCAGGTAATTACGTCCTCATACGATCAGTTTAACCAATATGACATCATCCAAATCAACAATTAAATATTAGCGGGGCTGCCGGAATCTGCATCTGGTGCGTGATGCAGCGAAGCGGCCCTTATTAAACGATATAAAAGTACAGCAATGATAAAAATTGAGAACCTGGAAAAAGTCTACAAGACTGAAGAAATTGAAACTACGGCATTGAACGGAATCAACCTCCATGTTAAGGAAGGAGAATTCGTATCCATCATGGGCCCCTCAGGCTGCGGTAAATCTACTTTATTAAACGTAATGGGGCTGTTGGATAAGCCCGAGAGCGGCAGTTATATGTTCATGGGCACGGAGCTGTTGAAGCTTAATGACCGCGAGCGCTCCAATTTCAGAAAGAGCCACATGGGGTTCATTTTCCAGAACTTCAATTTAATTGATGAGCTGACGGTATTTGAAAATATCGAACTTCCACTAATCTACAATAAGGTTCCTGCGGCAGAACGGAAATCGCTGGTAAATGAGATCATACAGCGCATGAATATCGTAAACCGGAGCGGGCACTTTCCACAGCAACTTTCCGGGGGGCAACAGCAGCGCGTCGCTGTTGCAAGAGCCTTGGTCACCAAGCCTAAACTCGTGCTTGCGGATGAGCCTACCGGTAACCTGGACAGCTCGCACGGAAATGAGGTGATGGAATTGCTCTGTGAACTGAATGAGCAGGGAACAACCATCGTGATGGTTACGCACTCGTCTCATGATGCCGGCTTCTCCAACAGGATCATCAACCTGAAAGACGGGCATGTGATCTCGGAAAAAATTAACAAAGGAATAACCGAAGAGCTGATCTGAGATGTTTAAAATAAACCTAAAGATCGCACTGCGTACCCTTTGGAAATACAAGGGATATACCTTAATTAATGTAGGCGGACTGGCCATTGGGCTGGCGAGCTGCATGCTCCTGCTCTTGTATGTAGCTTATGAATGGGGGTATGACAAACAGTTTACCAACTACGAAAACACCTATGTGGTGTACAACAACCAAACGGCAAATGGCAAGATATTCAGTTTCGACGCCACACCCGGGAAGTTGGCGGAGGAGGCAAAATCGAAAATACCGGGTGTAAAAAGAGCAGCCCGGATGTTTTATCCCCAGGAGCGACTGATCTCCCTGGATCAGAGTAGCTTCAAGAAATTCTGCAGCTTTGCTGATCCTGAATATCTTCAGATATTCGACTATAAGGTACTAAAGGGCAACCCGGCAACTTTTTTAAAGAATCCACAAGGCGTGATCCTCACGGAGACCCTGGCTAAATCCCTGTTCGGGGATGATGATCCAATGAACAAAACCTTGAAGCTTGATCACACGGAAGAGCTGAAGGTGGAGGGCGTCATTGCCGATGTGCCAAAGAACAGCACCATTCAATTTGAATACCTGATGGCCTGGTCCATGTTCGAGAAACTAAATCCATGGTCAAAAGGCACTGGATGGGGGAGCAATTTCTGCCACACCTTTATTCAGCTGGAAAACAACAGCTTCTTCAATAAAGCCAATACGCAGCTTCATGGAATGATTAAAGCGAACTCCAAAGGGTCAAACGGAGAACCTTTCCTGCATCCCCTGAAGCAATACCACTTATACGATACGTTTGAAGGCGGCAAGGCCACAGGTGGGCGCATTGATCAGCTCCGGATTTTTGTTGTCCTCGCCTTTTGCATTCTTCTGGTGGCCTGTGTGAATTTCATGAATCTTTCAACCGCACGCTCAGAGAAAAGGGCGAAGGAAGTTGGCGTACGCAAAGCAATTGGTTCTTCAAGGAGGAACCTCGTCAACCAGTTCATCATGGAGTCTATCTTGCTGGCGCTTATCAGCATGCTGGCTGCATTTATGCTGATCGAAGTGGCCCTTCCTTATTTCAACGGCCTCCTTGGTATTGAATTGAAGATCGATTATGCGGAATGGAAATTCTGGACCACCCTGCTTGGGCTCACGCTGCTTACCGGACTTGTTGCCGGTAGTTATCCCGCGTTTTATCTTTCTTCCTTTGATCCGATACGCGTGCTTAAAGGCTTCTTGACCACCGGGAATTCGTCCCTTTCGGTGCGTAAATTCCTGGTGGTCTTCCAGTTCATGTTTGCTACCTGTCTGATCATCTGTACCACTGTAATCTATCAGCAGCTGAACTACATCAAAAACAAGCCAGTAGGTTTCAATAAAAATAATTTGGTGGAAATGCCTGCACAGGGGAGCCTGGAACAGCCTGGAAAGTATGAATTGCTGAAAGACCAACTGTTGAAATCAGGTGTCGTCAGTTCCGTAGCCAACCTGTCCATGTCCATCACCGGGGGAGGAAATAATGGCTACGGCGTAAGCTGGCCAGGTAAAGATGAGGAAGCAAATGTCCTGGTCAATTTTAGATATACAGGAACAGATTTCGTGAAAACCACAGGAATGGAATTGGCCGGGGGCAGGGATTTCCGCGTGGGGCAGGCGGATTCAGCAAGCGTCCTGATTAATGAGGCTTTAGCGCGCACCATGGGCATGAAGAATCCGGTAGGGAGCCGGATCACGTGGGATGGAGATCCGGTTACAATCGTTGGTGTGGTCAAAGACTATGTGCTTGGATCTCCCTATGCACCTCCAAGCCCGGTCATTATCGGATATGTTACTGAACCGAACAATACCATTCTCTTACGACTTGCAGCAGATCGCAACCTCACAGAATCACTTCAGGTCATTGACCGGATAACGAAGGCGATCAACCCTGCTTATCCGGTAGACAGGCACTTTGTTGATGACCGCTTTGAACAGAAGTTCAACAATGAGAAGTTGCTGGGTACATTGGCAAACTGGTTTGGTGGCTTTGCCATCTTCATCAGCTGCCTGGGCTTACTTGGACTTGCGCTGTATATCGCGGAGCAACGTAAGAAAGAGATCAGCATCCGGAAAGTGCTGGGTGCAAACTCCGCAGGTATCCTGGTGCTGCTGAACAAGGACTTTATCAAGCTGGTGCTTATTGCGAATGTCATCGCTTTTCCACTGGGCTATATTATCGTGAACAGTTGGCTGTCAAACTATGAATTCAGGATATCAATTTCCGTATTTCCGTTTGCGCTGGCACTATTGCTTTCGCTGCTCATTGCCGTGCTGACGGTCAGCCTGCAGTCCTTTAAGGTTGCTAAGGCCAACCCTGTTGATGCTTTAAAATATGAATAAGAGTTGTTCACCCAATTGAAGAGATATGTTTAAGCTGCATTTAAAAATCGCCTTTCGGAACCTGTGGATGCACAGCACCTCATCGGTAATCAATGTTGTTGGTTTGGCAATAGGACTTGCATCCTGCCTGATGCTGATGTTGTATGTTTCTTACGAATGGAACTACGACAAGCAGTCTAAAGACTGGAAGAACGTCTATCAGGTGATGATGAATTTCAAGGATGCCAGCGGTACGATTGGCGGTACAGGCGGCGAGACCGGCAATGTGATCGCACAAACGATACAGGATGAAATTCCGGAGGTAGAAGCAACGGCACGCATCGGCTACGGCGGGCAGTCGCTCATCGCAAACGGGGAAAATAGCTTCAAGAAGGAAGCCAAGTTTGCGGATCCTGGTCTGTTGAAGATCTACAACTATGAGTTTGTCGCTGGTAATCCGCAAACGGCGTTGAACACCCCTAATTCGGTAATAATTACTGAAGAAACGGCAAGGCTGTTGTTTCCAGAGGGAGATGCACTAAACAAATCCCTGAGGTATAATGACAAGGCAGACCTGAAGGTTACCGGAGTGATCAAAAACCTGCCCTACAACAGCTCCAACCGGTTTGATTTTCTGATGCCCTGGTCCTTTTACGAGACGCTGTTCGATTGGGTGAAGGATCCGAGCTGGGGAAACTTCAACTGGCAAACACTGGTGTTGGTTAATGACGGAGCAGATGTTCCGCTGATCAATCAAAAGCTTAAGGGAATGGTACAAAAACACGATCCGACCTCCAGAGCTGAGGCCTTTCTATTCCGGTTGTCGGACCGGCATCTGTTTGGTAAATTCGTGAATGGGAAAAGCGTTGGCGGTGACGTGGAGCGGATCTACCTGTTTGTCGCCTTGGCCATGGGCATCCTGCTCATTGCCTGTGTTAACTTCATGAACATGGCCACGGCGAAGTCGGAAAGAAGAGCTAAAGAGGTTGCTGTGAAAAAAACCATAGGGGCGAGCAGGGGTAGCTTAATCGCACAGTTTCTAACCGAGTCCATGCTGTTAACCGCCATAGGTGTGGTGGTCGCTGTTGTGCTGGTGGAGATCCTGCTGCCTACCTTCAACAATTTACTCCAGATCAAGCTTAGCGTCACCTACAGCGACGCCTGGTCCTGGATCGGTGTCCTGCTGGTGATCCTGGTCACCGGGCTTATTGCCGGAAGTTACCCTGCGCTTTATCTTTCGTCCTTTAATCCGGTAAAAACATTGAAACCGAAAGCAAGGCGGGCACTTGCTTTGCCCATCAACTTAAGGCAGGTGCTGGTCGTGGGGCAATTCTGTTTTGCGGTCGTCCTGATCATCGCCACACTGGTTATCTACCGCCAGGTCCAGTTTATCAAGGATCGCCCGGTGGGGTACGACATCAGTTTGCTGGCTGAAATGCCACAGGATGGCGCCCTGGAAAGCAAATATGAAGTGCTAAAGTCGGAACTGCTGCGCTCGGGTGCCGTAACCTCCATGTGCCAGTCCTCCGGGAGTGTATCGCACGATGGCTCCGCGTTCTGGAACTTCGAATGGCCGGGTATGGCCGAAAAGGATAAGATGATCGTCTTCAATCAGATCGCCACCACGTACGACTTCCTGAGTACACATGGCATTCAGCTGCTTGCCGGGCGCGACTTTTCCAAATCATTTGCCTCGGATACCGCGGCAGTCTTACTGAGCAGCTCGGCTGCCAAAATCATGGGCCTGAAGAATCCGGTGGGCACCCGGGTGAAGTACCACGGCATGGATGTAACTGTTGTGGGTGTCTTTAAGGACTTTATATGGGGATCACCCTACTTCACCGACCGCCCGATGGTCGTTGCTTATATGCCCGGCTGGGGTGGCAACATTACGCTCCGCCTGAATCCAGACAGAAATCTTTCCAGGAACATCGAGACCATAACCGAGATCACCAAGCGCATTAACCCGGCTTACCCGGTTGACATTAAGTTTGTAAACGAGCTGTATGCCACAAAGCTGCAGTCCGAAAGAATCCTTGGCCTGCTGTCCAACCTGTTCGGCGGACTGGCGATCTTTATCTCCTGCCTGGGGCTATTCGGACTTGCCGCATACAACGCCGAGCAACGCACCAAAGAATTCGGCGTCCGCAAAGTGCTTGGGGCCTCCGTGGCCAACATCATGCAACTGCTTTCCGTGTCGTTTATGAAAATGATCCTTGTCGCCGTGCTGATCGGCGTTCCGGTTGCCTGTGTTTTGATGAACAACTGGCTTGGCCACTTCGAGTTTCACACCACCATTTCCTGGTGGATCATCGCCATCGCCATATGCGGAACATTCGTAATTGCGCTGTTGACCATCAGCTATCAGGCCTATAAAACAGCCACAAGTAATTTAGTGAATGCACTTAAATACGAGTAGTTTCTGCGCACCTTTAAAGAGCTTCAAAATTCAACGAAAAACATACATCAGATGATCGCATTATCAAACATTGAAAAGTACTACGCAAATAAAGGTGTAAAAAGTTACGTGCTTCGCCATGTAACCACCAGTATTCAGCAAGGTGAATTTGTCAGTATCATGGGGCCATCCGGTGCCGGTAAATCCACGCTGCTGAATATCCTGGGCATGCTTGAACAACCAACATACGGCAAGTATGAGTTTATGGGGGAGGATGTATCTGCGTTGAAAGAAAGTAAACGTATGGATCTGTACCGCAATCACATTGGGTTCGTCTTCCAGGCCTACCACCTGATCGACGAGATGACGGTGGCTGAGAACATCGAAGCACCGTTGTTGTATAAGAAAGTTGGCAGTGCAGAGCGCAAAAGCAGGATAGCAGATGTACTGGACCGTTTTAATATTGTGGCCAAAAAAGATCTTTTCCCAAATCAGCTATCTGGCGGCCAGCAACAGCTCGTCGGTGTCGCACGTGCCATCGTGGCCCAGCCATCTATAATTTTAGCCGATGAGCCGACCGGAAACCTTCAATCTGCACAAGCACTCCAAATCATGGATCTGTTCCGAAAGCTGAACCAGGAGGAAGGCATTACGATCATCCAGGTCACGCACTCGGAAGTCAATGCCACCTACGGCTCCAGAGTACTGCATTTACTGGATGGGGTAATTAAGGAAGACCAGGCCGTTTTGTCTTGAAAGTAAACTGTATAAAAGTAAACTGTATAACGATTCTAGGATAATACAGGTTCTAAAATAACAGACACCAACCAGAGACGTAGCCAAGACCTAACGCACACCAAACGCACACAAACTGTGTGTTTGGTGTGCTTCAATTCCGTGTTTGGTCTTTTTTGTTCCGAGAACCACTACGAGCAAAATCAAAGGCATAAAAAAAACCGGCAATGTCAGAGACACTGCCGGTTTCAATCCAGTTTTAGATATTATCGTCTGCTTCCGAAGATTCTCAATAAGTATAAGAAGATGTTCAGAAAGTCCAGATACAGGCTCAAAGCACCTACGATCGCTAATTTCTTAGTGTCTGCGTGGGCGATCTGATCACCATTTTGCTCTATACCTTCACCTATGTTTTTAAGTTTCTGTACGTCATATGCGGTTAATGCCGTGAAGATGGCCACACCGAAGAAGCTCAAAATGTAATCAAATTGAGAACTTCCAATGAACATGTTCACTACAGTCGCGATCACCAATCCGATAAGTCCGACCATCAAGATCGAGCGGAACTGCGTTAAGTCCGTTTCTGTGGTATAGCCCAATACCGCCATAATACCGAAAATGCCGGCTGCAGCAGCAAAACAGCTTATTATCGATGCCGATGTATAGGCCAGCAGTATGAAACTTAAACTTACACCGGTAAGTACCGAATACAAAACAAATACACCAACCAGCGCACTGTAAGACAAGCGGCTTAATCCCGCGCTCATCAGCATCACCAAAGCAAGTGGTGAAAACATTGCAACATAGCCGAGCGTGCTCATGCCGGTTCTATTGCCTGCTTCATCATATTTGATCAGGTAATCCATAAGTCCGGGCGTGTTTGCCATAAAAAACGCTGCCAAAGTAGACAGGCCAAGGGCAATAAACATCCACAAGAAGACATTGGCAAAGAATTTCTTTGCTACTGCACCCTTCTCTTCCGCTACCAAAGCGGGTCTGTGTGCCCATTCATAATTGTTATTGTTATCCATTGTGTGTGAAATTTATTTAAAGATAAACATTACTTCATTGATACAAAAGCTATGCCCCGAGTCTTTTTGTCAGGATTTCTTCAACTTTCTTGAACACCTGGATGGGTTTCATCGTTCGCCATGCCAAATCGTCCAGTTGCCCGCCAAAGTTGATGTAGTAGTCTAAATTGTTGCTCCTGAACTCTTCGATCACATGCTCCGTAAAGTTTATGCCGGAGATCCAGCCATCTTCCACCTCCTGAAACCATTCTTCATAGTAGCTGTCCTCTGAAGAGTGGAAGTTCAGCACGTTTTCTCCGATGAGGATGAACTTGTTTATGCCTTCATCCATCATCAACTCCAGCATTTCCCGCTTCATGAGCATAATGTCGTTGTTTATGGCGTCATTCCACTCGCCTATCAACTCTATAATGGCAAAGCTGCGGTCGTAGTCGACATACAGAATTTTGAGATAGAGTGTGGTCGAGCCAAAATCATCCCACTGGGGATGAAGCAGAAAATTATATAGTTGTTTATCGAAATGGAATTCCGAGTATTCAATGTTGTAAAATGGCGAACGCTCGTCTTCCGCCGCAATGTAATCATCGCGCCATTGGTAGTATGGCTCTATCTCATGCATGACTGTAAGTTTTATTGTTTACTTGCCTCGACTGCTTTTCTCACGCTCCCGTGGCGGATCAGCAGCTCTTCGGCCTGGTCGTAACCGATGTTCAGTTCTTTCATAACCATCTGCGTACCCCGATCCACAAGTTTATGATTCGTTAACTGCATGTCTACCATTTTATTGCCTTTCACGCGGCCTAATTTTATCATTACTGTGGTGCTCAGCATGTTTAAAACCAGTTTCTGCGCCGTTCCGGACTTCATGCGGGTAGAACCAGTTAAGAACTCCGGGCCGACAACAACTTCTACGGGGTAGTCGCTCGCGGCTGCGATGGGCCCACCTTCATTACAGACGATGCAGCCGGTTAACACGCCGTGCTCCCGTGCTGTGGTTAATCCGCCAACCACATAAGGCGTCGTTCCGGAGGCGGCTAAGCCCACCAGGCAATCTTTTTCATTGATGTTGTACTCCTGTAAATCCACCCAGGCCTGGCTGGCGTCATCTTCGGCATTTTCTACTGCCTTACGGATGGCAGTATCGCCGCCGGCAATGATACCAACGACATAATCGAAGGGAACGCCAAATGTTGGCGGGCATTCCGATGCGTCAACGACACCAAGCCGTCCGCTGGTTCCTGCACCGATATAGAACAACCTTCCGCCATCACGCATGCGCTCCGCCACCGCTGACGCAAGTTTTTCAATCTGTGGCAATGACTTCTCTACAGCAAGTGGCACAGTTTTATCCTCCTCATTGATGCCTTTGAGAATTTCAAGGACAGACATCTGATCAATATTGTTGTAGTGTGATTCTTGTTCGGTTATTCGTATCATGGACTTTATTTTTCTTTAAAATTCGGGATTTTCTTTCTATTGTGGAAATCCTGAAACCAATTCCGTACCACATAAATATTGGCCACCCTGAGACACAGGATTTGGGCTTTAAAGAAAGACGAAAATATTACACAAAACATTTATTATTCCGCTGAGTTTCATCAGTATTTAACAGGCGAATTGTATAACTTTGTTTTACTGCTGCTCCATGAATAAAAATACCCGTCAAAACCTGTTTATTGCCCTTACGTATTCGCTAACCCTCATAGGGGGGATGTATATTGGCTATCGATTTCTCAAGGAGCAAGGGTATAGTATCCAGAAGAATGTTGCGCTTGCGGATAACAATTCCAAGGTGGACGAAATCATTCACATCATCAACAAGAACTATGTGGATGAGGTAAATGCCGATACGCTTCATCACCTTCCTATCGACAGTATTTTACACCAGCTTGATCCTCATAGCATGTATCTGCCACCGGCAAAAGCCTACGAGCAATCGGAACTTTTGGAGGGGCAGTTTGAAGGCATCGGGATAGAATATTACATACTCAATGACACGCTGCTTGTAACCAATGTGGTTAAAGACGGGCCGGCGTTTGCTGCGGGCATGAAGCTTGGCGATAAGATCCTTAAAGTAGATACGAGTTTCGTCTCTGGCCGGAATCTGCCAAGAGAAAAGATGATCGGCAGGATCAAGGGAAAACGGGGTACGCCGGTATTGCTTACGGTACTGCATCCGGGTAATCCACACCCGGCCCGTTTAACCGTTAAACGGGGAAAAGTTCAGGTCAGCAGCATCGATGCCGCCTACATGCTTAATGAGGAGACGGCTTATATACGCATCGGTAAGTTTGGTGCGAATACGGATATGGACTTTGTTGAATCCGTGAAGGACCTGAAAGGGAAGGGTATGAGCAAGCTTGTGCTTGACCTGCGCGACAATGGCGGAGGTTACCTGACCGCAGCCACCGGCCTGGCGAGTCAGCTGCTGCCCGAGAATAAACTCATCGTGTACACCAAGGGGAAACACGAACCACGAACAGATTACATTGCCACCGGGGGAGGGGAGTTTGAACAGGGTAAACTTGCCGTTCTCATTAATGAAAATACCGCCTCTGCCAGCGAAATACTTGCAGGAGCCATCCAGGACCTGGACCGTGGCATTATCATCGGGCGCCGTTCTTTTGGGAAGGGGCTCGTGCAGGAACAGTTTCCATTCGGAGATGGTTCTGCGTTGAACCTGACCATCGCCCGGTATTATACTCCGTTGGGAAGAAGCATTCAGAAATCGTATAAGAAGGGTTATACCGCCTATCATCATGAAATTGATGAACGTTTTAACGATGGGGAGCTTACAGACAACAACAGCCGCTCACTGGACTCGCTGAAGAAAAATGTTGCCTACGTTACGGCATCCGGAAAGAAAGTATATGGGGGCGGAGGCATCCAGCCGGATCTCTATGTAAAGCTGGATACAGCGGGAATGAATAAATTCTACACCACACTCGTGTCCAAGAAGATTCTCTTCGACTTCGTGTTCGATGTTCTTGCGCATCGCTATAAAGCCGCTGACCTGGAACAGAATCTTCAGACCTTTACCATTCCCGATGCGGACATCAAAGATCTGGTCAAATACATCAACAAGAGAAAGGTTTCCATTGATCTCTACCAGTTGTTGCAAGCCAGACAGATAATCAGCAATGATCTTAAAGTGCTTTTGTACAAGTACTACTTTGGGGAGGCAGGCTACTATAAGGCCATGAACCTAAACGACAAAATGGTTAAGCAAGCCTTAGCCAGCCTGCAATAACCATTTCTATATCTTAATGGAAAAGCGCAGTGCGCCCTGATCTTATTTCTGTCTGAAGTAAATCTGCATTGGAACACCTTTGAAGTCGAAGTGCTCGCGCAGTTTGTTCTCAATGAAACGTTTATACGGTTCTTTAATGTACTGGGGAAGGTTACAGAAGAAAGCAAACATCGGTGAAGATGCATTGATCTGCGTGATGTATTTGATTTTTATGTACTTGCCTTTAGAGGACGGCGGTGGATAGTTCTCGATGATCGGCAACATGATGTCGTTCAGTTTCGAGGTCGGGATCTTTTTACCACGGTTTTTAAAAACTTCCAGCGCGGTTTCAATCGCCTGGAAAATACGCTGCTTGTTTACAACGGAGGTGAAGATGATCGGCACATCCGTAAACGGTTGTAGTTTCTGGCGGATCTGATCCTCGAATTCCTTCACCGTCTTGTTGTTTTTCTCGATGAGGTCCCACTTGTTAACCAGGATGACGATCCCTTTTTTGTTTTTCTCTGCAAGGTGGAAGATGTTCACATCCTGCGATTCCAGACCTTCGGTTGCATCAATCATCAGGATCACCACGTCTGCTTCTTCTAAAGCTTTGATGGTCCGCATGACCGAATAGAATTCAATGTTCTCTTTTACTTTGGTCTTTTTACGCAGACCGGCGGTATCGATAAACATGAATTCATGTCCGAATTGATTGTAATGTATGTGAATGGAATCCCGTGTTGTACCTGCGATCGGGGTTACAATGTTCCTGTCTTTTCCAATCAGTGCATTGATCAGAGACGATTTACCAACATTCGGCCGTCCGACGATCGTCAGCTTTGGTAATGCGTTTTCTTCCTCCACAACGTCTTCAAAATGCGTGATGACGTCATCCAGAAGATCTCCGGTACCTGAACCGGTCATGGAAGATATGGCGTATATTTCGCCAAGTCCAAAGCCGTAGAATACGGAAGCTTCGTTCTGTAATGCGGTATTATCTACTTTATTTACGACGGTGAATACCGGTTTCTTGCTTCTGCGCAGCAGTTGCGCAATTTCATCGTCAAGGTCTGTGATGCCGGTTGTTACGTCAACCATAAACAACAATACTGTTGCTTCTTCAATTGCAATGACCACCTGCTCGCGGATTGCTGCCTCGAAAACATCTTCCGAATTGGCGACATAACCACCTGTATCAATGACGGTAAATTGTTTGTCTGTCCATTCAGCCACACCATAATGGCGGTCACGTGTTACACCGCTAAAATCATCAACAATAGCTTTGCGACTTTCTGTTAAGCGGTTAAAAAGTGTTGATTTGCCTACGTTCGGTCTTCCGACAATTGCAATAATATTACTCATATGTTGTGTGAATTGTATTCTATATTAAGGGGTTGCAAAGGTACGCTTAATTATCGTACCCGAAACTTTTTAGGTAATTCTTTTTACTGCGCCAATCCGGCAGTACTTTCACGAAGGTTTCGAGGAACACTTTCTGGTCTAAAAAGCGTTCGATGTCCTTACGTGCCTCGGTACCAACTTTCTTCAGCATGGAACCACTTTTACCGATGAGGATGTTTTTCTGAGAATCTCTTTCCACGATGATCTCGGCACTGATCCTGGTGATTTTTTCTTCTTCCTTAAAAGCGGTGATCACCACTTCTGTGCTGTATGGAATTTCTTTCTGGTAGTTGTTGAAGATCTTCTCCCGGATAATTTCGGAAACAAAGAACCGTTGTGTGCGGTCGGTCAGATCTTCCTTGTCGAAATACGGTGCATGTTCCGGCAGTGCTTCCAGAACCGTTTGCAGGATACCATCCAGATTATATTTGTGCAGGGCAGAGATGGCGAAGATGTGTTTCGGGTTTAACTTTTCGGTCCAGAAGGCAAATTTCTCATCGACCTCTTCCTGTTTGGCATTGTCTATTTTGTTGATCAGTACGATCATGGGAATGGTTGTGTTCAGGATCTTGTCCAACACATCGTTCTCATCATACTGCTCATTGATGTCGGTCACGAACAAGATTAAGTCTGCATCGGTAATGGCACCGTTGACAGAACTCATCATAGATTCCTGTAAGCCGTAGCGCGGTTTGATGATTCCCGGGGTGTCTGAAAAGACAATCTGATAATCTTCTTCATTCACAATTCCCAGTATCCGGTGGCGGGTAGTCTGTGCTTTTGGAGTTATAATAGAAAGCTTTTCACCTATCAGTGCATTCATCAAGGTAGATTTGCCTGCATTGGGTTTTCCAATTATGCTTACGAAACCTGCTTTATGTGACATAAAATCTTTTTTTAAATAAATTTGTTTGGCAAAGAAACGAAATATATCTTTGCAGACCAATTTAAAAACAACACAACATCGTTCTTTAACGTTTTAAATTGAATATAGTGCGGGGTGGAGCAGTTGGTAGCTCGTCGGGCTCATAACCCGAAGGTCATCAGTTCGAGTCTGGTCCCCGCTACCTTGGAAGACAGTTAGTCCCTGGATTAAACGTTTGTTAATGGCCCGTTCGTCTAGGGGTGAGGACGCCAGATTTTCATTCTGGAAACAGGGGTTCGATTCCCCTACGGGCTACACAGCCCAATTGAAGTGAAGCTAAGGCTTCGAGTTTAAAATACAGTGCGGGGTGGAGCAGTTGGTAGCTCGTCGGGCTCATAACCCGAAGGTCATCAGTTCGAGTCTGGTCCCCGCTACCAAAGGAAGCATAAGCAGAAATGTGAGTCGCTTTTGATGGCCCGCTCGTCTACCGGTTAGGACGCCAGATTTTCATTCTGGAAATAGGGGTTCGATTCCCCTGCGGGCTACAAGCCGCTTTACGAAAGTAGAGCGGCTTTTTTGTTTTTACGGCCATCCAAACTGTACAGTAATGGATAGCGCTGGGCGTTTTGAGCAATGAATAGAAATGCTAGCTTTACGGTATGGAAGATGTAAATAGAAGTCCGCTTCTTCAACCTGTAAAAGGTATCAAATTTTTAGTTCATGAAGTTTCCGTCGCAGCAGGTTAGCATGGAAGATTCAGCTAAACACAACTTCCGTTTTTATGAACTCGATATCCTGCGCTTTCTAGCTGCACTGGCCGTACTTCTTTACCACTATACTTTCGGGGCAACCAGAGTCTATGGAGGACCTGAATTCAGCGCGGACAAGATATTACGTTACGGGTATCTGGGTGTAGATGCATTTTTTATGATCAGCGGCTATGTTGTGCTGCTTTCTTCCATGCATAAATCTCCAAGGTACTTTCTCATTTCCAGGGTAGTCAGATTGTACCCGGCGTTTTGGATCTGCTGTTTACTCACCTTTATTATTTTATATTTTGGAAAGATATCGGGGCCAGGCGTTCCAAATGTAAATTTTAAGCTGCTTGCCTATAATTTAACCATGTTGCAGGGCTTCTTCGGCAAACCCGATCTAAATGGCGTATTCTGGACCCTTACCTATGAAATTGGATTTTATTTTATTATTCTTTTAATTGCTGCGTTTAAGCTCTGGAAAAACCTGTTGCTGATCATACTATTATGGCTTGGCTATACTTTTATCGCTGGTCCACACACTTCAAATAACGCATTCTATTTTCTTTTGATCCCTAAGTATAGTTGTTCTTTCATTGCAGGTATGCTGTTCTATTTATTACGGATCAAATATGCACCAGTTTGGAAAATCTATCCCTTGCTTGTCTGTTGCTATGTTTTAAATATCAAGCACGACATTGTGCTCATGCAAAACATGAATGATTATTATCATGATCCAAATGCGTATCGCAGCTACCTGATGATTTTCATCATCAGCGCATTTTATCTCTTTTTCTGGCTATCGGCACGAGGAAAGCTTTCTTCTCCTAAACTTAAATTTACAGCACAATTGGGTGTACTCACGTACCCGCTTTACCTGTTACATGGATTTGGAGTGGGCGCTTTTATGATGTGGGGTAACCAGGTGAACAAGTATGTTTTGCTCCTGGC
>JAZQRI010000029.1:0-4827 GCA_045629455.1 Pedobacter sp.
AGACTACCCCCCAAATCGCTGAACACATGTTTATTAGTCCGCTCACCGTAGAAAGTCACCGAAGAAATCTATTGCAAAAGTTTAAAGTAAGCAATTCTGCCTCTTTGATACATAAAGCAACGGAAATGAAATTCATATAAATCCCTGTTTTCGCGGATTGTCCATCAACTCTTTTGCCCTTAGGTTTTGCAGCAAATGCTCCTGGTGTAATTCCCGTTTTTGTGAAAGGTAAAGATAAGATTGAAACGTCAGGTGGACAGATGATCAATAATTGTCCATCGACCTTATTTAAAATGACTTAGAAAAAAACTACCTTTAAGAAATACAGGGAATAATCAGTGCTAAATTATCTGATAAAAGGTATGAAAATTGATAACAGGTTAAAACTCTCCCGTAGGGAGATGATAATTGGGACAACAGCAGCGATTACGGCCATTGCTGCTACCAAAGTCAGCGGTATAGCGCCCGGCGAGTCAAATAAAATTGCTTTAGCAGAAGTTTCGTTTGTCGTAAATGGCAAAAAGCAGCACTTAGAGCTTGACACCAGAACAACATTACTTGATGCCCTCAGGGAACATCTTAAATTAAATGGTACAAAAAAGGGGTGTGACCATGGACAGTGTGGCGCTTGTACAGTAATGGTGGATGGTCGCAGAATTAATTCATGTCTTTCTCTTGCACTTCAACATGAAGGTGATAACATTGTGACTATTGAAGGCCTCGGCTCACCGGATAAACTTCACACTATGCAGGCGGCTTTTATAAAGCATGATGCTTATCAATGCGGGTATTGTACTCCGGGGCAAATTTGTTCCGCAGTGGCCCTTATAAATGAGATTAATTCTGGGATACCGAGCTATGTTAGCCCTAATTTGAACCAATCTCCTTTATTGAGCAATGAAGAGATCAGGGAAAGAATGAGTGGTAATATTTGTCGTTGCGGTGCCTATTCAAATATTGTAGAGGCTATAACAGAAGTAGCCTCAAAAGCAATTAAAAAATCCAGATAAAAAGTTTAAGTATCAAAAGCAAATATGAAGTCATTTACATATCAGCGTGTCAATTCTGCCTTGGATGCTGCAAAGGCCGCCGAAAAAATTCCAGGTTCAAAGTTTATTGCCGGAGGAACCAATCTTCTTGACTTAATGAAATTGCAGATTGAAGCGCCTGCCCATCTTATCGATATCAGCAAAACCGGCTTAAATAAAATTGAGCTTAACACAGATGGCGGGCTTCGCATAGGAGCAATGGTGAATAATACCGATCTTGCTGGGCACAATGTGGTTCGTCGTGACTATGGCTTATTGGCAAGAGCACTGCTTTCAGGTGCATCTGGTCAGCTTCGCAACAAAGCTACTACCAGCGGCAATCTCCTGCAGCGTACCCGATGCCCATACTTCTATGATACCAATCAGCTTTGCAACAAAAGGGTGCCTGGTAGTGGTTGTGCTGCCATTGCGGGGTTCAGCAGGCAATTAGCTATAATCGGTAGCAGTGATCATTGCATCGCCACCCACCCCAGTGATATGGCGGTAGCTATGATGGCCCTTGACGCTATAGTTGAAACTGTAAATGCAAAAGGTGACCAGAGAAAAATTCAGATAGCCGATTTATACCGTCTTCCCGGAGACACGCCTCATTTGGAAAATATACTCCAACCAGGCGAAATCATTACTTCCGTCCTTCTTCCCCCACCCACCGGTGGTAAACAGATATACCAAAAAATAAGGGATAGAGCATCTTACGCTTTTGCCATCATTTCAGTTGGCGCAATTATATATCCTAATGGGACGGGGAAACTGGCGCTTGGTGGGGTGGCTGCCAAACCCTGGCGTATGGAGGAAGCCGAAGCACTTTTATCTAAAGGTTCTAAACAGGTTACAGAACGTTTATTGGCAGGAGCAAGACCAACCAGAGAGAACCAATATAAAATAGCGCTTGTCGAACGCACAATAGAATTTATTATTCAACAAGCCAGGAGGTAATATGAAATTTGATAAACCAGCAGGAAAAAATGCAATCGATCAGCTCAAAGTGGTTGGTAAGCCGATTGATAGAATTGACGGGCCATTAAAAACAACAGGTAGGGCAACTTACGCCTACGAACATCAGATAGCGGATACAAAACCCGCATATGGATATGTTGTTGGGGCAGGCATTGCAAAGGGACGGATTGAGGCTATCCATCAAACGGCAGCCAAATCACTACCAGGGGTTATTGGAGTTATCACCGCTTCGAATGCCGGGCCACTTAAAACTGGTAGATTTTACGCGGACAGGCTTTTAGCAGGTCCGGAGGTTGATCATTACCACCAGGCGGTTGCAATAGTTGTAGCTGAAACCTTTGAGCAAGCGCGAGCAGGTGCTGCACTGCTTAGGATTGATTATGTAAAGTCCAAAGGCTCTTATGATTTGAAGGAAGCAGGGCCCTCGGCAACGGTAGTGAACCCGGGCCGACCTTCCACAACGGCTACATCGGAGGCCAGTATTTTTGAAGACGGTTTCAAATCTGCGCCTGTCAAGCTGGATGAAACTTATACTACGCCTGATCAATCCCACGCGATGATGGAACCTCATGCAACCATTGCCAAATGGGAGGGGGAAAAGCTTACGTGCTGGTGCTCCATTCAACAAATTAACTGGGGCGTTCGAGATCTGGCTAATATCTTGGGCATAGACCAAAAAAATATTCGTTTGATTTCCACTTTTATTGGTGGAGGATTTGGTGGAAAGGGCACAGTGCTTTCAGATATCGTGGTAGCATCACTTGCTGCAAAGCTCACTGGACGAACAGTTAAAATCGCCTTGCAAAGGCCATTAATGTTTAATAATACGATACACCGACCCGCCACTATTCAAAGATTGAGGATCGGGGCAGATCTTGATGGCACCATAACATCCATTGGACATGAAAGCCTTTCTGGCAATATTCCCGGCGGGTTTGCAGAATATACAACCACATCTACAAAGATGCTGTACGCCGGAAAGAACAGGATGACACAGCTTAAACTGGCTTTGCTTAACTTAGCCGAGGGAGCTGCCATGCGTGCCCCTGGTGAGGCATCCGGTATGATGGCGCTTGAAATCGCTATGGATGAAATGGCGGAAAAGCTCGATATGGATCCAGTAGAGTTCAGGATCAAAAATGATACACAGGTGCATCCTGAAAATCCAAACCGCCCGTTTTCAACCCGGTTATTGGTTGAATGCCTGCAAACTGGAGCTAAAAAGTTTAAATGGGAAAACCGCAGCAAGCGACCACGTGCTAAAGAGGAAGGAGACTGGCTGGTAGGAATGGGTGTAGCTTCCGCGGTGCGGGGTGCACCGATTACCAAATGTGCAGCCCGGGTCCGTCTAAGTAACAAAGGGATCGTTACAGTAGAAACCGCTATGACTGACATAGGAACCGGTAGTTATACCATCATCGCACAAACGGCAGCGGAAATGATGGGCGTTGATATTAATAAAGTGGTTGTTAGATTAGGAGACTCCAGCTTTCCGGAATCTTCAGGCTCAGCCGGCCAATGGGGCGCTGCCTCCTCCACTTCTGGAGTTTATGCTGCCTGCGTTAAGCTTCGGGAAAACATTGAGCAGATTTTCGGATTTGAACCCGGAACGGCAGAGTTCTCCGATGGAAAAGTCAGCGTGAAGAATAATAAGTATCCATTATCGAAAGCTGCTGAGGCGGGGGAACTTGTTGCTGAGGATGAAATAACTTACGGTGAACTTTCCAGACAATTTGCTCAGGATACTTTCGGCGCCCACTTTGTAGAAGTTGCCGTTAATAAATACACCTGCGAGATCAGGGTTCTGCGGATGTTGGCCGTTTGCCATGCAGGAAGAATTTTAAACCCTAAAACAGCTCGAAGTCAGGTGATAGGTGCGATGACTATGGGTGTGGGCGCAGCATTGATGGAAGAGCTTGTAGTTGATACAAATGTTGGTTTTTTTGTGAACCATGACTTAGCAGGGTATGAGGTTCCCGTACATGCCGACATTCCTCATCAGGATGTTATTCTACTTGAAGATTTGGATCCGACCATGTCCCCTATGAAAGCCAAAGGGATTGGTGAACTCGGCCTGGTAGGCGTTGCTGCTGCAATTGCCAATGCAGTGTATAATGCGACGGGAGTTAGGATCAGAGAATACCCTATAACTCTACATAAAATCCTTGAATCGAGTTAGAACTTCTAAATAAACAGTTGAATCTTGTTATCATATAATTAGGCCGCTTACCGTAGAAAATAGTGGTGGCATTGTTTTTCAGTCAGTAACTTTCGTCCTTAAATCAATTGATAATTTTTGCTTCAGGGTTTGCTTCAAGTATAGCCAACCGCTCACGCCATATCTCCAATTCTTCAGGCGTTATTTGCACCCAATCTGTAACTTCACCAACGATTTTTAATGGGGCCAGGCTGCGATAGGAGCGTGTCGGATTGCCAGGAAATTTCTTGTCCGTAACGTTCGGGTCGTTTTCAAAACTCCCCGTCGGCTCAACGATATAAATGCGTGCTCGTCCATCGCCTCTAGCCAGGGCGGCAGCAAGCCCCGCTCCATTAATCAAAGCCGTAAAGTAAATGTGATTCATTATTATTTCCGGTTTGTAATTCGATTTAAATCCCGCTGTAAGGAAATCGCCAACCCGCAAATCTGCTTTGGTACCATGATAAAAGGGGCCTTTGTCTAGGATTTCAGCCCCTTCAGGGGAGTTAATTTCGCTTTTCATTGTGCCAAAATATGGGGTTTAAAAGACTATAAAAAAGCTTTTTAACTATATTTTTCTCGGCGCAATACAATCTTTTTTCTTGCGTTAACCTTACAACAGAC
>JAZQRI010000030.1:0-86043 GCA_045629455.1 Pedobacter sp.
AATGCCAACCATTCAACAATTAGTTAGAAAAGGTAGAGTAGCACTGGAGTTCAAGAGTAAGTCTCCGGCGTTGGACAGTTGTCCACAGCGAAGAGGTGTATGTACACGTGTATATACCACTACCCCTAAAAAACCAAACTCAGCAATGCGTAAAGTAGCGCGTGTGCGTTTAACCAATGGTAAAGAGGTTAACGCATACATTCCTGGTGAAGGTCACAATTTACAGGAGCACTCTATCGTATTGATCCGTGGTGGTCGTGTTAAAGATTTACCAGGAGTACGTTACCACATTATCCGTGGTGCATTAGATACTTCAGGTGTAGCAGGTCGTAACCAACGTCGTTCGAAATATGGTACCAAACGTCCTAAGCCAGGACAAGCAGCAGCGGCACCAGCAAAAGGTAAAAAGAAATAATTAGGAGGAACAACAAATGAGAAAGTCAAAACCAAAAAAGAGAATTATCCTTCCTGATCCAAAATTTAACGATGTTATGGTGACCAGGTTTGTAAACAATATGATGTATGATGGAAAGAAATCCATTGCATATGATATTTTTTATAACGCAGTTGAACTTGCTGAGAAAAGAGCAGGTGAAAGCGGACTAGAAGTGTGGAAACGTGCTTTAACGAATGTAATGCCTGCAGTAGAGGTTAAATCCCGCCGTGTTGGTGGTGCTAACTTTCAGGTACCTACAGAGGTTAGGCCTGACCGTAAAATTGCTTTAGGCATGAAATGGTTGATTTCTTACGCACGCAAACGTGGTGAAAAAACAATGAAAGAGAAATTAGCAGGTGAAATTGTTTCAGCAGCTAAAGGTGAAGGTGCGGCAGTTAAGAAAAAAGAAGATACGCACAAAATGGCTGAAGCCAACAAAGCGTTCTCCCATTTCCGTTTTTAATTAAATCATAAGATGTCAAGAGATTTAAGATATACAAGAAATATAGGTATTGCAGCTCACATTGATGCGGGTAAAACCACAACAACAGAGCGTATCCTATACTATGCAGGTGTTAGTCATAAAATTGGTGAAGTGCACGAAGGTGCTGCAACAATGGATTGGATGGCACAGGAGCAGGAGCGTGGTATTACCATTACTTCTGCTGCAACTACAGTAGGTTGGAAATACAGAGGACAAGATTACCACATTAACATCATTGATACACCGGGTCACGTGGATTTTACCGTTGAGGTAAACCGTTCCCTACGTGTATTGGATGGATTGGTATTCTTATTTTCTGCGGTTGATGGTGTTGAGCCTCAATCTGAAACCAACTGGCGCCTTGCAAACAACTACAATGTTGCCCGTATTGGTTTCGTAAACAAAATGGACCGTTCCGGAGCTGATTTCTTGAAAGTTGTTGGACAGGTAAAAAGCATGTTGGGCAGCAACGCTGTTCCTTTGCAATTGCCAATCGGTTCTGAAGACAGCTTCAAAGGTGTTGTTGATTTGATCAACAACCGTGGTATCGTATGGAATGAGCACGATAAAGGAATGACCTTTACTGAAGTTCCGATTCCTGATGATATGCTTGACGAAGTTGCAGAATGGAGAGAGAAATTGTTGGAATCTGTAGCGGATTACGATGAGAGCCTGATGGAGAAATTCTTCGAAGATCCAAACAGCATTACTGAGCGTGAAATTTTAGATGCTTTACGTAAAGCTGTTTTAGATGCGAAGATTGTTCCTATGGTTTGTGGTTCTTCTTTCAAAAACAAAGGTGTTCAAACCATGCTTGATTACGTGATGGAATTATTGCCTTCACCAATGGATCAGGAAGGTGTTGTGGGTATCAACCCGAACACAGGAGAAGAAGTATTGCGTAAACCTAGCGAAGCAGAGCCTTTTGCAGCTTTAGCATTTAAAATTGCAACGGATCCTTTCGTAGGCCGTTTATGTTTTATCCGTGTTTACTCAGGTAACTTAGAAGCGGGTTCTTATGTATATAACGCCCGTTCTGAGAATAAAGAACGTATTTCCCGTATCTTCCAGATGCACGCGAACAAGCAAAACCCAATTCCTAATGTAGGTGCTGGTGATATTGCTGCGGTAGTTGGATTTAAAGATATCAAAACTGGAGATACGCTTTGTGATGAGAAAAACCCAATCATCCTGGAGTCAATGAACTTCCCTGAGCCGGTTATCGGTTTGGCTATTGAGCCTAAAACTCAGGCAGACGTTGACCGTTTAGGTATGGGCTTAGCTAAATTGGCTGAAGAAGATCCTACCTTCAGGGTTCAAACTGACGAGGAAACTGGTCAGACTGTAATCTCTGGTATGGGTGAGCTTCACCTGGACATTCTGATCGACCGTTTGAAACGTGAGTTTAAAGTGGAAGTTAATCAAGGTGCTCCTCAGGTGGCTTACAAAGAGGCGATCACCGCTTCAACTCAGCACCGTGAAACGTATAAGAAACAAACTGGTGGTCGTGGTAAATTCGCGGATATCCAGGTGATCATATCTCCAATTGATCCTGACTTTGAAAAAGGTGGTTTACAATTCGTAAACGAGATTGTTGGTGGTTCTATTCCACGTGAATTTATCCCTTCAGTTGAAAAAGGATTTGCTGCAGCCATGTCTAATGGTGTGATTGCAGGATACCCGCTTCCTGATATGAAAGTTCGCCTGATTGATGGATCTTTCCACGCAGTCGATTCAGATGCGTTATCTTTCGAGATTGCTGCACGTTCTGCTTTCCGTGAGGCTTTGCCTAAATGTAAACCAGTATTGATGGAGCCTATCATGAAAATCGAAGTACTTACTCCGGAAGAAAACATGGGTGACGTTATGGGTGACCTAAACCGTCGTCGTGGTCAGCTTCAGGGTATGGACACACGTAACGGTTCTCAAGTAATCAAAGCGCTGGTTCCACTTTCTGAAATGTTCGGTTATGTAACGCAGTTACGTACCATCACTTCTGGTCGTGCAACGTCTACTATGGAGTTTGATCACTATGATCCGGCACCTAAAAACGTACAGGAAGAAGTGATCGCAAAATCAAAAGGAAAAGTTAAATCCATAGATTAAATCTAATCGGAAACCTGTTATTAATAGCTCTAACAGGTTTCCTTAATTAAAAATATTATGAGCCAAAGAATCAGAATTAAATTAAAATCTTACGATTACAATCTAGTAGATAAATCTGCTGAGAAAATCGTTAAAACTGTTAAGCCTACGGGTGCAGTGGTTAGCGGACCGATTCCGTTGCCTACAGAAAAGAAAATCTTTACTGTTTTGCGTTCACCACACGTGAACAAAAAAGCAAGAGAGCAATTTCAATTGTGCGCTTATAAACGTTTGTTAGATATCTACAGCTCTAACTCTAAAACAGTCGATGCCTTGATGAAACTTGAATTGCCTAGCGGTGTTGAAGTAGAAATCAAAGTTTAATGAAGCTTGATTAAACTAAAAAGGCCGGTGCATCTTTGCACCGGCCTTTTTAGTTTATAAGGAATTTATTTATAAACGGTCACTTATTTTGCACGGCTTTTGTATTCATCGAGCTTGTTGCGTTCATCCTGAAGTTCTCTTGCCAGCTTCTTTTCTTTTTCATTCGCCTTTACCTTGTAGCTCTGGTATTCTGTAGCGATCTCTTCATACAAACCCGAGCGGTACTTGGCTTCATGGATGTGCTTTGCAGATCGGATGATCACAAATGCAAGTCCAAGCGCAAGTACCACAATTAAACCCCAAACGATGGTGTTGTAGGTTGACTTCTCAAATGAGATGCCCATGAAGGTGATTTCGTTTAACTTCTGGTTGGAAGTGCTCAGTGCCGTTTCTTTTCCGGCGATCTGGTTCTTAAGGTCGGCAATAGTTTTTTGCTGCTCGGCAACGGAGGCCTTCGATGCCCTAAGTTGTTTACGTTCTGTCCGAAGCGTATCATTAACGTTTTTCCAAAAGGCATTTAGCCGTTGAGGCGTAATAAGTTTTGATCCATAGTAGTTTTTTGACTGTGAAATCAGCTGCTTAAACTGGCCGTTCAGGGTGGGATCAACCCTGAGCGAGTGTTGGGCGAAAATTTTTTCAATACCAGTCGTTAAAATCAGTAAGGCAATAAATGGGAGTATAAGTTTTTTCATAAAGCTGGGTGATATGTAATTTAACATTAAAACTATAATTTTATTGTGTTCCGTCGGCAGATGTTATCTTTGCTGCAATGTCGGTATTACTATTTACGATCATTGTTTTATTGGGTTCTTTTTTAGCAGGGCTCGTCGGTTCGTTAACAGGTTTAGGTGGGGGTGTAATCATTATACCACTTTTAACACTGGTTTTGGGGGTCGACATTCATTATGCAATCGGAGCTTCCATTGTGTCTGTCATTGCCACTTCATCCGGTTCTGCTGCCGCCTATGTAAAGGAAGGCATTACCAACATCCGGATCGGGATGTTCCTGGAAATCGCCACGACTATCAGTGCTATTCTGGGCGCCGTTGTAACGATATACATTAACCCAAGTTATATTGCTGTTGTCTTTGGTTTGATCCTATTGTTTTCTGCCGTGATGATGCTGCGCAAGAAAGAAGATCATCCAGACGAGGGGCCTCCGGGCAAATTGGCCGGTTACCTCCGGCTGAACGGTAGTTACCCGACGGCAGAAGGGTTGAAAGCATACCATGTCCACAATGTAGCCGGGGGATTTTTCATGATGTTTTTTGCCGGACTGATCTCAGGATTACTCGGTATTGGTTCTGGTGCGTTGAAGGTGGTTGCGATGGATAATATCATGCGGATCCCTTTTAAGGTATCTACAACAACGAGTAATTTTATGATGGGGGTTACTGCGGCTGCCAGTGCGGTGGTTTATCTGCACCGGGGTCAAATTGATCCTGGGATTGCGATGCCGGTCTGTGTGGGTGTATTACTTGGTGCAACAGTTGGCTCCCGTGTGCTGCTGAAGACAAAGTCTGAAAAGCTGAAGATGGTGTTCGCACTGGTTGTTGTATTCCTTGCAGTTCAGATGATTTATAACGGTTTAAGTGCCAATTTATGAAAGATAGCGCCAAACGAATAACAAGTGACAAGGATACGCAGCAGATCATAGGTACGCTTCTGCGGGTAGGCGTGCTTCTGGCGATGGTCGTGGTATTGGCTGGCGGCGTCATATATATCATTTCTGACGGGTCCGCACGGGCCGATTACAGCAACTTCGTTCCAGGTAACTCCAGTCTGACATCTTTTGCCTCAATAATCGACGGCTTGCTGGCTTTCGACGGGAAGGCAATTATACAATGCGGAATACTGTTGCTTATCTTTACACCAATTTCGAGGGTCGTTCTATCCGTTGTGAGCTTCTTTCTAGAGCGCGATTACCTGTATGTGGCCATCGGTCTTGTTGTTTTAACAATTATTATGTTCAGTTTAAGCAATAAGTTGGTGGGCTAAAGCTTGCACCATTGTATGTTAGCACAACTATCTGATAATAATAGTACTTATTTCGAAAAATAATAAGCTAACTATTTGAAAATTAAGATTTCTTTCTTATTTTTGCCCTCCCTTAACGGGAGTGTATCCACCTTGAACGAAGCCCTACTGCTTCGATGGGTGTTAAATTTTAAAAAAGAAAATGTCAGGTATTATTGGAAAAAAAGTAGGAATGACCAGCATTTTCGACGCCGATGGAAAGAACATTCCATGTACGGTGATCGAAGCTGGGCCTTGTGTTGTAACACAGGTTAAGACCGAAGAGAAAGACGGTTACGTTTCAGTTCAATTGGGTTTCGACGAAGCCAAAGCAAAAAACACTACTCAACCACTTAAAGGCCATTTTGCAAAAGCAAACACTACGCCAAAACGTAAGTTGGTGGAATTTGATCCGTTTGAAGAGTCTATCGCTCTTGGAGACACGATCACAGTTTCCATCTTTAACGAAGGCGATTTTGTTGATGTAGTTGGTACCTCAAAAGGTAAAGGATTCCAGGGTGTTGTAAAACGTCATGGTTTCGGCGGTGTTGGTGGTCAGACCCATGGTCAGCACAACAGAATGCGTGCTCCAGGATCTTTGGGTGCGGCTTCGTATCCAGCTCGTGTATTTAAAGGTATGCGTATGGCGGGAAGAATGGGTGGTGATAGAGTAAAGGTTCAGAACTTACAAGTTTTGAAAGTTTATGCTGATCAAAACCTTGTTGTAGTTAGTGGTTCCGTACCGGGAGCTAAAGGTTCTTACGTAATCTTAGATAAGTAAGCAGATGGAAGTTAAAGTATTAAACATTTCAGGACAAGAAACAGGTGCCACAGTGCAACTTCCTGAGTCAGTTTTTGGCATATCACCTGTTGATCATGCTATTTATTTAGATGTGAAGCAGTATTTGGCCAATCAACGTCAAGGTACGCACAAGTCTAAACAACGTAATGAAATTGCCGGTTCAACCCGTAAATTATACAAGCAAAAAGGTACTGGTGGTGCTCGTGCCGGAAGTATAAAATCTCCATTGTTTAATGGTGGTGGTCGCGTGTTTGGTCCTCAGCCACGTGATTATAGTTTTAAATTGAACAAGAAATTAAAATCTCTTGCACGTAAGTCAGCATTGTCTTACAAAGCACAGGACAACAATGTTGTTGTATTGGAAGATTTCACTTTTGACACAATCAAAACTAAAAACTACATCAACCTGGTTAATGCATTGAGCTTGACCAACGAGAAAACATTGTTGGTTTTACCTTCACAGAATAACAATATCTATTTATCAAGCAGAAACATTCAGAAAGTGAAAGTAACTACTGCTGATCAGTTGAATACCTATGATGTATTAAACTGTGGCAAGCTTTTGTTAACTGCGGATTCTGTTAAAACATTGGAGGAGGCATTTGCCAAATAATATGGAATTTTTAAAGAAACCAATATTAACCGAGAAAGCTTCTGCATTAACAGAAAAGTCTAACCGCTTTACTTTTAAAGTAGAACCAAAAGCAAACAAGTTGCAAATTAAATCTGCCATAGAGAAGATGTACGGCGTTAACATTTTAGCCATCAACACGATGGTTGTAAATGGTAAATTAAAGTCGAGAAACACTAAAGGTGGTTTAGTTTCGGGTAGGAGCCCAAAATACAAGAAAGCTATTGTGACGTTGAAAGATGGAGAGACAATAGATTATTACGCGAATATTTAATAAGAATTGAATAATTTATAACTATGGGCTTAAGAAAATTTAAACCAGTCACTCCGGGAACCCGCTTCAGAGTAGGTGCCAGCTTTTCGGAGATTACAGCAACCAAGCCCGAAAAATCATTGGTTGTATCTTCTAAAAAATCGGGAGGACGTAACAATACAGGAAAGATGACTATGCGCTACATGGGTGGTGGTCACAAGAAATCTTACCGTTTGATTGATTTCAAACGTGATAAGTTTGATATTCCTGCAACAGTAGCAACTGTTGAATACGATCCGAACCGTACCGCACGTATTGCATTATTACATTATGTAGACGGTGAGAAGCGTTACATTATTGCACCGGAAGGATTGCAAGTAGGACAAACAGTAGTTTCGGGAGAAACAGCTACTCCAGAGGTAGGGAACACATTGAAATTGGCCAGTATTCCATTGGGATCTATTGTGCACAACGTAGAGATTCACCCAGGCCGTGGAGCACAGTTAGCACGTAGTGCAGGTGCGTATGCACAATTGGCAGCACGTGATGGTAAATATGCAACATTGAAGATGCCTTCAGGAGAAACCAGATTAATTTTGGTTACTTGTCTGGCTACAATAGGAGCTGTTTCCAACTCAGATCATGCAAATGAAGTATTAGGTAAAGCGGGTCGTAGCCGCTGGTTGGGACGTCGTCCTAGAACCCGTCCGGTTGCGATGAACCCAGTCGATCACCCTATGGGTGGTGGTGAGGGTCGCTCATCAGGAGGTCAGCCTCGCTCAAGGAATGGTATGTATTCTAAAGGCTTCAAGACCCGTACACTTAAAAAATACTCAAATCGTTTCATCATAGAGAAAAGGAAGAAATAATGGCTCGTTCAATTAAAAAAGGACCTTATATTGACCATAACGTAGAGAAGAAAGTAGTCTCTATGAATGATTCAGGCAAAAAGTCTGTCATTAAAACTTGGTCTCGCAGATCAATGATCTCACCAGATTTTGTGGGTCATACATTTGCAGTACATAACGGTAACAAATTTATACCGGTATACGTAACAGAAAACATGGTTGGTCACAAACTGGGAGAGTTTGCTCCAACCAGAACATTTAGGGGTCACTCTGAAAAAAGAAAATAATTAAGAGATGGAAGCAGTAGCGAAATTAAACAATTGTCCAACCTCACCACGTAAAATGCGTTTGGTTGTAGATCTTATCAGAGGCGAGCGTGTAGAGAAAGCATTACATATTTTGAAATTTACCAATAAAGACGCAGCAATAAGAGTTGAGAAACTTTTGTTATCGGCTATCAAAAACTGGGAAACAAAAAATGAAGGTTCTCGCCCTGAAGAAAACCAGTTATATGTGAAAACAATAATGGTTGGTGGCGGCCGTCAGCTTAAGAGATTAAGACCGGCACCTCAAGGACGTGGTTATAGAATACGTAAACGTTCGAACCACGTGACTTTGATAGTAGATAGTAAAATCGTTGAAACTCAAACTAATTAACAGAAATGGGACAAAAAGCACATCCAATAGGTAACAGGTTAGGAATCATCAAAGGTTGGGATTCTAACTGGTTCGGTGGCAACAACTATGCTGATAAATTAGTTGAGGACGAGAAAATAAGAAAATACCTTTCTGCCCGTATTGCAAAAGGCGGCGTAGCGAAAGTAGTAATTGAGCGCACATTAAAACGTATCACTGTTACAATTCACACCGCCCGTCCGGGTATTGTGATTGGAAAAGCAGGCCAGGAAGTAGATAAGATCAAAGAAGAGTTGAAGAAATTGACTAAAAAGGAAATTCAGATCAACATCTTTGAAATTAAACGTCCTGAGTTAGACGCTCAACTGGTAGCTGAAGGTGTAGCAAAACAATTAGAGGCAAGGATCTCTTTCCGTAGAGCAATGAAGTCTACTATCGCATCTACGATGCGTATGGGCGCTGAAGGAATCAAGATTATGACTTCCGGTCGTTTAGGTGGTGCAGAGATGGCACGTAACGAACAGTATAAAGAAGGAAGAATTCCTTTGCATACTTTCCGTGCGGACATTGATTATGCATTGGCTGAAGCATTAACTACCTATGGTAAAATAGGTGTTAAAGTGTGGATCTGTAAAGGTGAGGTTTACGGTAAACGTGACCTTTCTCCAAACATTGGCTCAACAAGTAATGCTCCTGGTAAAGGTGGCAGACCTGAAGGTGCTTTTGGGGGCAGAGACAGAGACAACCGTGGCGGTGGGGAAAGACGTAACGATAACCGCGGTGGTGCGAATCGTGGCGGCGGAAGAGGCCCAGGTCAGGGTGGTCCAGGTGCAGGTAGAGATAACAGAGGCGGAAATACTCCTAACAGAGGTCCTCGTAAATAATTAGTTAACAGATCGTTTTACGATAATATTAAGATAAAATGTAACAGCCAAAAAGAACGAAGTTCAGAAAGATGCAAAAGGGCAGAATGAAAGGTTTAGCGACACGTGGAGCTGAATTGTCATTCGGGTCTTTCGGGATCAAATCTTTAGAGTCGACCTGGATTACCAGTCGTCAGATAGAGGCAGCCCGTATTGCGGTAACTCGTTTCATGAAACGTGAAGGCCAGGTTTGGATTAGAATATTCCCGGATAAACCGGTAACTAAGAAGCCTGCTGAAGTACGTATGGGTAAAGGTAAAGGTGCTCCTGAATACTGGGTAGCTGTTGTTAGACCCGGACGTATTATTTTTGAAGCAGAAGGTGTTCCTTTAGAAGTTGCTAAAGAAGCAATGAGATTAGCCGCTCAAAAATTACCGATCCAAACAAAATTTGTAGTACGTAGAGATTACGTAGAAGCATAAAGAGTATTGGGTTGCATGTTGTAAGTAACTTGTTATTATAACCTCTAGACCCAACACATTAAAATCAATAAAATGAAGAACTCAGAAATCACAGGGCTTTCACAAGAAGAACTAGCAGCCAGGATTGCAGAAGAAAAGGAAAACTTAGTTAAGTTAAAATTTGCACATACAATTTCGGCTATAGAAAATCCTACCCGCATCACGAAGGTAAGACGGAATATTGCCCAATTAAATACTGAAATGACTAAGCGTAAAGCTGCGTCTGCTAGTGAAACTAAATAACTTTAGAGTCGAAATGGAAAGACAATTAAGAAAAACAAGAACCGGGTTGGTGGTAAGCAACAAAATGGATAAATCTGTTGTTGTGGCGGTAGAGCGTAAAGTAAAACACCCGATCTATGGTAAGTTTGTTAAGAAAACTACCAAATTTATGGCTCATGACGAGAAAAACGACTGCGGTATTGGTGATACAGTACTGATCATGGAGACTCGTCCGCTGAGTAAAAACAAGAACTGGAGATTAGTGCAAATTTTAGAGAGGGCTAAATAACATGGTACAACAGGAATCAAGATTAAACGTAGCCGATAACAGCGGCGCAAAAGAAGTATTGGTTATCCGAGTACTTGGTGGTACTGAAAAAAGATATGCTTCTATTGGTGACAAGATCGTTGTTACCGTTAAAAGTGCATTGCCTTCCGGAAACATTAAGAAAGGAACAGTTTCTAAAGCTGTTGTGGTAAGAACAAAGAAAGAGATTAGACGTAAAGATGGTTCTTACATCCGTTTCGACGACAACGCAGCAGTATTATTAAATGCACAAGATGAGCCGCGCGGTACCCGTATTTTTGGCCCGGTAGCTAGAGAACTGCGTGAAAAACAATTCATGAAAATTGTATCATTAGCACCGGAGGTATTATAAAATGAAAAATAAAGTAACGACAACACCAAAAGTAAAGATCCGTAAAGGTGATTTAGTTAAGGTAATAGCCGGCGATTCAAAAGGCCAGCAAGGTAAAGTACTATCTGTACTTATTTCTAAAAGCAGAATTCTTGTAGAAGGAATCAACCTTGTTTCAAAACATACAAAACCAAATGCGGCTACCCCGAACGGTGGTATCATTAAAAAAGAAGCTGCTCTTCACATTTCTAACGTGGCGTTAGTTGATCCAACATCTGGTGAGATTACCCGCGTTGGCAGAAAGCTTAACGCTGATGGGAAATTAGTTAGGGTTGCTAAAAAATCAGGAGAGGAGATCAAATAATGGCTTACGTACCAAGATTAAAAAGTAAATATAAAGAGGAGATTGTAAATAACCTTAAAGAGAAGTTTAATTACAAGAGCGTAATGCAGGTTCCTAAATTAGAGAAAATCGCGATTAACCAGGGTGTGGGTCGTTTTTCTGTAACGGACAAGAAGATCATGGACAGTTCTATTTTAGAGATGTCGACGATTTCTGGTCAACAGGCCGTAGGCGCGAAGTCTAAAAAGGATATCTCAAACTTCAAGTTACGTAAGGGTATGCCGGTTGGTGTACGTGTAACTTTACGTGATAACAACATGTATGAGTTTTTAGATCGTTTAATTTCCGTAGCTTTGCCGCGTATCCGTGATTTCAAAGGTATCAATGATAAAGGGTTTGATGGAAAAGGAAATTACACTTTAGGTGTAACTGAGCAGATCATCTTCCCGGAGATCAACATTGACAAGATCAGTAAGATCTTGGGAATGGACATTACTTTTGTAACTTCCGCTACTAATGATGTTGAAGCATTGGAACTTTTAAAACAATTCGGACTACCGTTTAAAAATCAAAATCAAAATATAGATCAATAATGGCAAAAGAAGGTGTAAAAGCACGCGAAGTTAAGCGCCAAAAATTGGTAGCTAAGTACGCAGATAAACGTGCAGAATTGAAAGCTGCAGGTGATTTCGAAGGACTTGATAAGTTACCTAAAAATTCATCTCCTGTTCGTTTACACAACCGTTGTAAGTTAACTGGCCGTCCACGTGGATATATGCGTACTTTTGGAATATCAAGGGTAACATTCCGTGAAATGGCTTTAGCAGGAAAGATCCCAGGAGTAAGAAAAGCGAGCTGGTAAAACACTTCGTTGGCGTTAGAAGAGCTGCATCAGGTAGCGCTTCTAATGTTATTTGTGCTTAAAAGAAATTTAACCGATGGAAGGTCGCCCCGAATGGGTCGGGAAGGAAACCACTATCACAATTATATAAAGATGAATACAGATCCAATAGCAGATTATCTTACAAGAGTAAGAAATGCCATCAAGGCAAATCACAGAATTGTAGAGATTCCTGCATCCAACCTTAAAAAGGAAATGACGAAAGTACTTTTTGACAAAGGTTACATTGCCAACTACAAATTTGAGGACACTACAGTTCAGGGCGTTATTAAAATCGCTTTGAAGTACAATCCGATTACTAAAGTTCCTGCAATACGTACATTGATGCGTATCAGCAAACCAGGTTTAAGGCAATATGCTGGTGTAGATAATATGCCAAGAGTATTAAATGGTTTAGGGATTGCGATCCTGTCGACTTCCAAAGGAATTATGACAGATAAGGAAGCAGCTAAGCTGAACATTGGTGGCGAAGTTTTGTGTCACGTTTATTAATTAAAGGAGGATAGCAAAATGTCAAGAATAGGAAAAGCCCCAATTAATGTTCCAGCTGGAGTAACCATTACGATCTCTAAAGAGAACGTCGTTACGGTTGTTGGTCCAAAAGGACAATTATCACAAGCAGTTGATTCAGATATCACTGTAAGTATCGAAGACAATGTACTAACCGTACAACGTCCGACAGAACAGAAAAGACACAAAGCTTTGCATGGTTTATACCGCGCATTGATCAACAATATGGTTGTTGGTGTTACAGAAGGTTATAAGTTATCACAAGAGTTGGTAGGTGTGGGTTACCGCGCTACAAACACAGGAAATACCCTGGATCTTGTTTTAGGTTATTCTCACCATTATGTATTCCAGTTACCGGAAGAGATTAAAGTTACAACCACTTCAGAAAAAGGACAGACTCCTAAAATTATTCTAGAGAGTATTGACAAACAATTGATCGGTCAGGTAGCAGCAAAAATACGCTCATTACGTGCACCAGAGCCATATAAAGGTAAAGGTATCAAGTTTGTAGGCGAAGTGTTAAGAAGAAAAGCAGGTAAATCCGCTTCTAAAAAATAATCATCATGGCAGGGAAAAAATTATCTCGTAGAGATCGTATAAAAAAGGGAATCAGAAAAAGACTTACCGGTTCTGAAAGCCGTCCACGTTTATCTGTATATAGAAGCAATAAAGGAATTTATGCTCAAATCATTAACGACGTAACCGGAAATACCATCGTTTCTGCATCATCTTTATCAAAAGATTTTACTGGTAACGGAAGTAAATCAGAGCAGTCTGTAGCTGTAGGTAAATTAATCGCTGAGAAAGCTATCGCCGCTGGCGTTAAAGAAGTTGTTTTCGATAGAAATGGCTACTTATACCATGGTCGTGTTAAGTCGTTGGCAGAAGGTGCCCGCGAAGCTGGTTTAGTTTTTTAATCTGAAAATAGATAAGAATGTCAACTATCAATATAAAAAGAGTTAAGACTAGCGAGATCGAGTTAAAAGATCGTTTAGTTAGCATACAACGTGTAGCCAAAGTAACCAAAGGTGGACGTACTTTCAGCTTCTCAGCAATCGTTGTTGTTGGAGATGAAAACGGAATTGTAGGTTACGGATTGGGTAAAGCGAAAGAGGTAACTGAGGCGATCGCTAAAGGTATCGATGACGCTAAAAAGAACCTGGTAAAAGTTCCTTTGTTGAACGGTACCGTTCCTCATGAGCAAATCGGAAAGTTCTCTGGCGGTTTTGTACTAATTAAACCAGCTGCAGTAGGTACTGGAGTAATTGCTGGTGGTGCAATGCGTGCAGTTCTGGAGAGTGCCGGTGTACACAACGTATTGGCGAAATCAAAAGGTTCATCTAACCCCCACAACGTGGTAAAAGCAACTGTTGATGCTTTAACTAAGATGCGTGATGCATACAGCATTGCTCAGCAACGTGGTGTGGATTTAAACAAAGTTTTTAACGGATAACATTATGGCCAGGATTAAAATCACCCAGATAAAAAGCGTTATCGACAGAAGCGAGCGCCAAAAAAGAACCATGCAGGCTTTAGGTTTAACAAAAATGAACCAGTCTGTAGAGGTGGAAGCTAATGGTGCCATCATTGGCATGATTAGAAAAGTTAACCACCTGGTTGCTTTAGAGAGTATATAGTTATTAGAGGTTGTTAATGTGGGATATAGTTCTACATTTGCAACCTCTGTATATGTTTAACCGTTGTCCCTGATTAGTGAAAGCGAAGGGCAACACAATAAGTTTCAAAATGAACTTAAGTAATTTAAAACCTGCATCAGGTTCTATAAAAAATGGTAAAAGGATTGGTCGTGGTACTGGTTCTGGTCGTGGCGGTACTTCCACTCGTGGACACAAAGGTGCTGGATCCCGTTCTGGTCACAAAACCAAAATCGGGTTTGAAGGTGGTCAAATGCCTTTACAACGTCGTGTGCCTAAAGTAGGTTTCAAGCCAATCAATCGTGTTGAGTACGTAGGGGTAAACCTTGACGTTTTACAAGGTCTGGCTGAGAAATTTAACTTGACTACCATTAACTTTACTGATTTGCAAGAACATGGTTTAGCTTCTAAAAATGACCTGGTAAAAATCCTTGGTCGTGGAGAGGTTAAAGCTAAAATAGAAGTTAAAGCACACGCTTTTTCTGCTAGCGCACAAAAAGCTATTGAGGCTGTTGGAGGCTCAATTGAAAAATTGTAATTAATGAAGAAGCTGTTTACTACTTTAAGTAATATTTGGAAAATCGAAGAATTGAAAGGGCGTATACTTTTTACGCTCATGATTCTTGTGGTCTATAGATTTGTATCCCACGTGGTTTTACCAGGTGTGGATGCAACTGCTCTGGGCGAAAATGAAAAGTCTGGCCTTTTAGGTTTGATAGATATGTTTGCCGGAGGATCTTTCTCCCGTGTGTCTATACTTGCTCTGGGAGTGATGCCATATATTTCTGCCTCCATTGTAGTTCAGTTACTTGGTATTGCTGTACCTTCTTTTCAGAAAATGCAAAAAGAAGGTGAAAGCGGAAGAAATAAACTTAATCAAATCACCAGATACCTGACGGTCGCTATTACTGC
The DNA here is from genome assembly GCA_045629455.1 of Pedobacter sp. GTDB lineage: Bacteria > Bacteroidota > Bacteroidia > Sphingobacteriales > Sphingobacteriaceae > Pedobacter. The sequence continues at coordinate 15,141 of JAZQRI010000030.1, forward strand.
TGTGCAAGCGGTAGGGTACATTAAAACACAGGTGCCGGTTGAAGCGATCTTAATGGATCGCACGTTATTCTATATTCTTTCTACGTTTGTTCTTTCTGCAGGTACATTATTCGTAATGTGGCTGGGTGAGAAGATCACGGATAAGGGTATTGGAAATGGTGTTTCGTTAATCATCATGGTTGGTATCATCGCAAGGTTGCCCATTGCACTTCAACAGGAGATTAGCTCTAGATTTGTAGGAGAAGGTGGTTTAATCGCTTTAGTTATTGAGATCGTTGCGCTTTTTGCGGTGGTAATGTTTACAATCATGATCGTTCAGGGTGTCCGTAAAGTGCCTGTGCAGTATGCGAAACGTATCGTTGGTAATAGACAGTTTGGTGGAGTGAGGCAGTATATTCCATTGAAAGTAAATGCAGCAGGTGTAATGCCGATTATCTTTGCACAAGCTTTGATGTTCATTCCGATGACGTTGACATCTTTCTTTCCTTCATTGCAGAATACCTGGTTAATTCAGTATAGTGATTACACGTCCTTGACGTACAGTTTAACATTTGCGTTTTTAATTATCGCGTTTACGTTCTTCTATACCGCCATTACTGTAAATCCTACACAGATGTCTGACGACATGAAGAAGAATGGCGGCTTTATTCCTGGCATTAAGCCAGGGCTAGCGACATCATCATTTATTGATGATGTGATTTCTAAAATAACCTTTCCAGGATCGATCTTTTTAGCGGTTATCGCTATTCTGCCTTCGATTGCTGTCAAGTTTGGTTTGCAGTCGGAATTCGCACACTTCTATGGTGGTACATCGTTGCTGATTCTGGTTGGTGTGGTATTGGACACCCTGCAACAAATAGAAAGTTATTTGTTAATGCGTCATTACGACGGATTGATGAAAACCGGAAGAATTACTGGTCGTGCAGGTGTACCTGCTGCGAGTGGTACCAATGCGGTTATTTAATTAATATAATGTCTAAAATTTATTACAAGTCTGCAGAAGAGATTGAGCTTATTCGTGAAAGTTCTAATCTGCTATCAATGGCCTTAGCGGAGATTGCGAAGGTAATTGGTCCAGGTATGACAACGATGAGCCTGAATGATCTTGCAGAGACCTTCATAAAAGACCATGGTGCCTCGCCGGCATTTCAGAACTACAATGGATTTCCCTATGCACTTTGTATCTCGCCGAACGAGCAGATCGTACACGGGTTCCCGAGTGATTATGTGATTCAAGAGGGTGATCTGATTTCCGTAGACTGCGGAGTTCTTAAGAATAGCTTTTACAGCGATTCTGCATACACTTTTGCCATTGGTGAGGTAGATGCAGAACGCCGGAAGTTAATTGAGGTTACCCAGCAATGTCTCGCCATTGGGGTATCTAAAGCGGTATCAGGAGCCAGGGTAGGTGATGTAGGTTATGCGATTCAGAAGCATGCGGAAGACAACGGTTTCGGTGTTGTAAGGGAGTTGGTTGGACATGGTGTAGGCGTTAAGCTGCATGAAAAACCAGAGATTCCCAATTATGGACAGCGCGGCCGCGGTATTAAGCTGGAAGAGGGGATGGTGATTGCGATAGAACCTATGATTAATGCAGGCGTAGCAGGTGTTAAATTCTGGTCTGACGGATGGACAGTTACTACTAAGGATAACCGGCCGTCTGCGCATTTTGAGCACACTGTGGCCGTTAAAAAGGGCGAAGCAGACGTTTTATCATCGTTTTCTTTGATTGAAGAAGTTTTAAAGAAAAAAGGCAATTAATTAAATTATTTTATTTAATTTTGCAACCCTGTTTAATAGCAGCTAATTAAGTAAAAATCAATATTATATGGCTAAACAAGCCTCAATTGAACAAGACGGTGTAATAAGAGAGGCATTATCAAATGCGATGTTCCGGGTAGAACTCGAGAATGGACATGAGATAATCGCGCATATTTCTGGTAAGATGCGGATGCACTATATTAAAATATTACCAGGGGATAAAGTCAAATTAGAGATGTCGCCTTACGATTTATCAAAGGGCAGGATTACTTATAGATATAAATAAAATGAAAGTTAGGTCATCAATTAAAAAACGTAGCGCTGATTGCAAGATTATACGTCGTAAGGGAAAACTTTACGTTATAAACAAAAAGAACCCTAAGTACAAACAGCGTCAAGGTTAAGAAATTATTGAAGTATGATTGGATTGAATGTACGGGTTACTCAATCTGTCGTTTAATCAAATAATCAAACATTTAGTACAAATATGGCAAGGATATCAGGTATTGATTTACCAAGAAACAAAAGAGGCGAAATAGGTCTAACGTACATCTTCGGAGTAGGCAGATCTACTGCACAACGTATTTTAACGGAAGCAGGTATCGATTTTAACAAGAAAGTTCAGGACTGGTCTGATGAGGAATTATCGGCAATCCGTACAATTATCAACGACGGAGTGAAAGTTGAAGGAGCATTGCGCTCTGAAGTTCAACTGAACATCAAACGTTTAATGGATATCGGTTGCTACCGCGGCCTGCGTCACAGAAAAGGTTTGCCGGTTCGTGGACAACGTACTAAGAACAACTCTAGAACTCGTAAGGGTAAGAGAAAAACAGTTGCTAACAAGAAAAAAGCTACTAAATAAAATTAGTATCACACAATAATTATGGCTAAGAGTAAAAAAGTAACTAAAAAGCGTATTGTTGTAATTGAGTCTGTTGGTCAGGCACACATCAATGCGACTTTTAACAATATCATCATTACCCTAACAAACAATAACGGTCAAGCGATCTCCTGGTCGTCTGCAGGTAAAATGGGATTCAAAGGTTCTAAAAAGAACACTCCATATGCTGCAGGACAAGCCGCTTCTGATTGTGGTAAGGTAGCGTATGATTTAGGTTTGCGTAAAGTAGAAGTATTTGTAAAAGGTCCAGGTTCAGGCCGTGAGTCTGCAATCAGAACTTTGCAAATTGCAGGGATAGAAGTGACTTCGATCAAAGATATTACGCCGCTTCCACACAATGGATGTCGTCCACCTAAGAAGAGAAGAGTTTAATTTATAATTTTTAAAGCTAAGAGTCTGCAGCTACAGGTTGCACGATACTTTAAAACAGAAGAAAATGGCAAGATATACAGGACCAAAGTCCAAAATCGCGCGTAAGTTCAGAGAGCCTATTTTTGGCCCTGATAAGGTATTAGACAGAAAAAACTATCCTCCCGGACAACACGGTGCTTCGAAGAGAAGAGGAAAGCAGTCTGAATATGCAGTACAGTTAATGGAGAAACAGAAAGTTAAATATACATATGGTGTATTGGAACGTCAATTCCGTAACTTGTTTACTAAAGCATCATCACGCCACGGTATTACCGGTGATAACTTATTACAATTATTAGAAGCTCGTTTAGATAATACAGTATACAGATTAGGTATTGCTCCTACACGTTCAGCTGCTCGCCAGTTAGTTAGCCATAAACACGTAACAGTGAACGGTGAAGTAGTAAATATTCCATCATATCAATTGAAAGCTGGAGATGTTATTGCGGTTCGTGAGAAGTCAAAAACATTAGAAGCCATCACCAATTCAGTAGCAGGCAGAGTAATCAATAAATTCAATTGGTTAGATTGGAATGCAGGTGAGTTGACAGGTAAGTTCTTAGCTTATCCAAATCGTGATGAGATTCCAGAGAATATCAAAGAAAACCTTATAGTAGAGTTATACTCTAAGTAATGAATTTGAATTAACTGCCTCGAACGGGGCAGTTAATTTTTTGCGTTACAATATTTAATAACGATCTAAAAACATTATAAATGGCAATTTTAGCATTTCAGAAACCCGATAAGGTGATCATGCAGAAATCAACTGATTTCGATGGCATATTTGAATTTCGTCCTTTGGAGCCCGGTTTCGGAGTAACCATTGGTAATGCCTTAAGAAGAATTTTGCTTTCTTCTCTAGAGGGTTTTGCCATTACAAGTATCCGCTTTTCCGGTGTATCTCACGAGTTTTCTACCATGAAAGGTGTTGTAGAAGATTTGACTGAAATCATCCTTAACTTAAAACAAGTTCGGTTTAAAAAGGTGGGTGACTCTGGTGATTCTGAAAAAGTCTTCATCATCGTAAATGGTCAGGATCAATTTAAAGCTGGTGACATCACTAAGTTCTCCAACAATTTCGAAGTTCTTAATCCGGATTTCGTAATCTGTAATATGGAGAAATCAGTTACTTTAGAGGTGGAATTAACCATCAATAAAGGACGTGGTTATGTTCCTGCTGAAGAAAATAAAATTACAGATGCTGTTGTTGGTGTGATTGCGATTGACTCGATCTTTACACCAATGAAAAATGTAAAATACACGATCGAGAACTATCGTGTTGAGCAGAAAACAGATTATGAGAAATTAATTCTTGAGATTTCCACCGACGGATCTATTCACCCGGAGGAAGCATTGAAAGAAGCTGCTAAGATATTAATCCAACACTTTATGTTGTTCTCTGACGAGAACCTTGTATTGGAATCTCAGGCTAAAGAGGAAACTAAGGAAGTTGATGAGGAAATTTTACATATGCGTAAAATCCTTAAAACGGAGCTTGTTGACCTTGATCTTTCTGTACGTGCGTTGAACTGCCTTAAAGCAGCTGATATCCGTACTCTTGCTGATTTAGTATCTTACGATGTCGCTGACATGTTAAAGTTCAGAAACTTTGGTAAGAAGTCATTAACCGAAATTCAGGAATTGGTTAAATCTAAAAGTTTGTCTTTTGGAATGAACCTTTCTAAATTCAAGTTAGACGAAGAATAATATAACAAACGTAACTATTGTTAACCGTGCGTAATTCCCTCAGATGAAGATCAAAGAGACGGTACGCACTGAATAAAATCAAAAATGAGACACGGTAAAAAGAATAACCACTTAGGAAGAACAGATTCCCATCGTAAGGCGATGTTAGCCAACATGGCTTCATCATTAATCAAGCATAAGAGAATCTCTACAACACTTGCAAAAGCTAAAGCATTGCGCATGTATGTTGAGCCAATGATTACAAAGTCTAAAACAGATACTACACACTCCCGTCGTATTGTATTTAGCTACCTACAGGATAAAGAATCTGTTACCGAATTATTTCGTGATGTTGCAGCGAAAGTTGCTAACCGTCCAGGTGGTTACACTAGAATTATCAAATTAAACAATCGTTTAGGAGATAACGCGGAGATGGCATTAATCGAGTTGGTAGATTACAATGAGGTTTATGGTAAAGATACTGCAGCTGCAGAGAAGAAAACAACTCGCCGTGGTAGAAGCAAAGCTAAGAAATCTGATGTACCTGCTACTGAAGAAGCTGTTGCTGAAGCCCCTGCTGCTGAAGCAGCTCCTGAGGCTCCTGAAGCAGAAGAGGCTAAAGAAGCATAAACACATAATCTATTCAGATATCGAAAGGCCCTGCTGAGCAATCAACAGGGCCTTTTCTATTCATTCATATTTAAATTGTAGGCGTATGTCAACACTACATCCCATTATCCAGTTTAGGACACACATTGAAACAGCGATTGGTAATAAGTCTTTCCTTAAGATCTCTCTCGGGCACTATAAAGGGTCAGAAGCTGACCTTAAGCATATTTTCGTACGTCCTGTAGTAATCAAAAGGGAGGAAATGCTGAGTTTCACTTACAGGTACAAGACCCGGGATATTGTTAAGAATTTTGCTGTTCCTGAAGGCATAAATTTGGTTTTAGAACAATTGGAAAGCGGGTTTAAAGTTGCGACGTTGTTTACCGTCCAGTTCGATTTTATTCTTCAGCAGGATAAGGAAGGACTGTTTAGATTGAACAGTACAAAGGCAACACTTAAGGCAACTTCGCCAGGTCATGATAAGGTAAAGCTGCGTCCCCTGGAGCCACAAGGAAAGAGCTATTTGCATGCGCTTCAGATCACAGACGCAGCAGGTACTGTCTTTAAAAATGCCCAGGACAAGTTCAAACAAATTAACCACTATATAGAGCTTCTAAGTCCGATGCTTAAAACCTTGGCAGCAGCGGAGATCCGGCAGGTGGTCGATATGGGATCCGGCAAAGGATACCTTACGTTTGCGCTGTATGATTATCTACATTCCGTGCTCCAAGTAGATGCCCGAGTCACAGGAGTAGAATATAGGGAAGATCTGGTGCAACTCTGCAATAGAATCGCGAAGGAGTCTGCGTTTGACAAGTTAAACTTTGTTCAAGGAACGATTAACGATTATAATAGTACATCTATAGATCTTTTAATTGCGCTGCATGCCTGTGACACGGCTACTGACGATGCAATATCGAAAGGCATACTTGGTGGCGCAAAGTTAATTGTAGTTGCGCCATGCTGCCATAAACAAATTCGCAAGGAAATGGCCAGGAACAGAAGGGAAAATCCCCTCGGCTTTCTGCTTGATCATGGCATTTTCTTTGAACGTCAGGCTGAAATGGTTACAGATGGACTAAGGGCACTTATCATGGAGTACTATGGTTATAAAACAAAGGCAATTCAGTTTATTTCAGATGCACACACGGCGAAAAATGTCATGGTCATCGGAGTAAAGCAACCAGTAACTTCTTTAAGGCAGCAGAAGCTTTTGAAGGAGATCAATGAGACTAAAGAATTCTTCGGAATAACCTACCATCATTTAGAGCGGCTAATGGGACTTCAATCGAAATCTGTCAAGCTGTCATGATTTCCGGAGATCATCTTTTCCATTTTAGCAGGTAAATTATGTAGAGATGCCATAAAGCTGCCAAAACACGATTGGCACAACCATTGTTTGGTACCACATATCGAATTAGTAAAACATTAAAATAGTAAATAAAATGGGAAAAATTATTGGTATAGACTTAGGAACAACAAATTCTTGCGTAGCCGTAATGGAGGGTAACGAGCCTGTAGTTATAGCCAACAGTGAGGGTAAGCGTACAACGCCATCTATTGTTGCATTTGCAGAGAATGGCGAACGTAAAGTTGGTGAGCCGGCTAAACGTCAGGCGATCACTAACCCGACAAAAACGATATCTTCTATCAAGCGTTTTATGGGTAGTAGCTTTGCCGAAGTAAGCAAGGAAGCTGGCCGTGTACCTTATAGTGTAGTAAAAGGAGACAACAACACGCCGCGTGTTCAAATCGACGATCGTAAATATACTCCGCAAGAACTTTCTGCGATGATCTTGCAGAAAATGAAAAAGACTGCAGAAGACTTTCTGGGTCAAGAAGTAACTGAAGCGGTTATTACTGTACCAGCATATTTTAATGACGCACAACGTCAGGCAACCAAGGAAGCTGGTGAAATTGCAGGTTTAACTGTTAAACGTATCATCAACGAACCAACTGCGGCTGCACTGGCTTACGGCTTGGACAAAGCACACAAGGATATGAAAATTGTTGTGTTTGACTGTGGTGGTGGTACGCATGACGTTTCTGTGTTGGAACTTGGAGATGGTGTCTTTGAAGTAAAATCTACTGACGGTGATACACACTTAGGTGGTGACGACTTTGACCATATCATTATTGAGTGGTTGGCTTCAGAGTTCAAATCTGAGAACGGCATGGATCTTCACCAGGACCCAATGGCATTGCAGCGTTTGAAAGAAGCTGCTGAAAAAGCTAAAATTGAGCTGTCAAGTACAACTTCTACTGAAATTAACCTGCCATATATTACTGCTGACGCAACAGGACCGAAGCACTTGGTTAGGACATTAAGCCGTGCTAAATTTGAGCAACTGGCTGCTGACTTAATCAAACGTACAATTGATCCATGTAAATCTGCATTGAAGAATGCTGGTTTAAAAACTTCTGATATCGATGAAATCATCTTAGTCGGTGGTTCAACCCGTATTCCTGCTATTCAGGATGCTGTTAAAGCTTTCTTTGGTAAAGAGCCTTCTAAAGGTGTCAACCCTGATGAGGTTGTTGCAATTGGAGCTGCTATCCAGGGTGGAGTGTTGACAGGAGAAGTAAAAGATGTATTATTATTGGATGTTACCCCACTTAGCTTAGGTATTGAGACTATGGGTGGAGTAATGACCAAACTAATCGAAGCAAATACAACGATTCCTTCAAAGAAAGCAGAAACTTTCTCTACTGCAGCTGACAACCAGCCTTCTGTTGAGATCCACATTTTACAAGGTGAGCGCCCTATGGCTGCTCAGAACCGTACAATTGGTCGTTTTATTCTGGATGGAATTCCACCTGCACCACGCGGTGTACCTCAGGTAGAAGTTGCTTTCGATATTGATGCCAATGGTATCTTACACGTAAGTGCAAAAGATAAAGCCACTGGTAAAGAGCAAAAGATTCGTATTGAAGCTTCATCAGGACTAACTGATGAAGAAATCAAGAGAATGAAAGAAGAAGCAGAGCAAAATGCGGATGCAGACAAGGCTGCAAAAGAAGAAGCTGAAAAAATCAACGCTGCTGACGCTTTAATTTTCTCTACAGAAAAACAGTTGAAAGAATTCGGTGAGAAGATCTCTGCTGATAAAAAAGCTCCAATAGAGGAAGGTTTGAAAAAACTTAAGGATGCACATGCTGCAAGAAACTTTGCAGATATCGATGCTGCGCAAGTTGAATTGCAAAATGCATGGAATGCCGCTTCAGAAGAGATGTATAAAGCCGGTCAGGACGGTGCGCAACCGGAAGGCGGTGCTGGACAGCAAGGTGCTGAACAAGCTGCTCAAGGTGCGGATAACGTGACCGACGTTGACTTCGAAGAAGTTAAAGATGACAATAAATAGTACTACACTTAAGTAGCATGAAAAAGCCTCCTGATTTCAGGAGGCTTTTTTTATGAATGTAATGTTCGTGTTTTCCAGAACTGCATTCTGTTTAGCATACATTATAGTTTACCAGATGAAAAGAGCAAGGTATTCCAGAATATCAAACAATGCATCCCATCTTAAAAGGCAATGTCAATCAAGTAAGCTTAGATCAACGTTCACCTATTGTTCGAAATTTTTAATTCCACAGATTCTTTGGATATACGCCGTCTTTAACCAACTGATCAATACTCTCCTGAACGATTGGTTTATCTTCCTTGTACGTCACGCCAAACCATTGGCTGTCCGTCGGAATAACTTTGAAGTCTGCTTTTTTGGTCCTTATTAAGTTATCCGCAACCAAAGGAATAAAGAACTCCGCTTTAGGGTTGTCCTTGTTTGCCAAAGCAAATTCCCGAAACAACTCCAACGTTGGAACAAATACGTCAGGAGTGAAGCCCCAGAAGTTCATCGACACCCGGGTATTCAGATCCAGAGGATGCTTATGGTCGTTCTCTTCATACACAACGACACCAGATTCTTTATACACCTGGGTACGCTCAACAATTTCTTCCAAGTTTCCTGCCGCATCCACTTTGCAGACTCCTCTGGAAACCGAGCCATGCTCTGATAAGGTCTTTCCGATTTCATAACCGATCATAGAGAAAGTGCTGCCATTTACTTCATTGGTGAGGAAATCATACATTTTCTGGTAAGCATCCAATCCATAGAAATCATCCGCATTGATCACACAAAAAGGTTCCTTAACCACATGCCGGGCCGAAAGGATCGCATGTGCAGTTCCCCATGGCTTTGCGCGCTCAATTTCGATGTCTACGCCATATTGTTTAATGTCAAAATTTTGAAATACGTAGTCTGTTTCAATTCTACCATTTAGTTTTGGCTCGTATATAGATTTAAAATTATCAACAAACTCTTCTTTAATGATGAAAACCACTTTGCCAAAGCCAGCTTTAATTGCATCATAAATGGAATAATCGATAATAGTTTCACCGTTCGGACCGAAGCCGTCGATTTGTTTCATGCTGCCATAGCGACTTGCCATCCCGGCAGCTAATATTAGTAAGGTAGGTTTCATATTGCTAAAATAACAAAAGCGTTTAAAATGTTTTAAATTAAGAATTTCTTAGTGAGAAAATCTTTTAGAAGCCCATGAATATGCACGGGCTCCTAAAATGCTTAAAAGGTGCTTTCTTAAAGATAAAGATTGCTTATTTCGTGTACTTGAAATCGTGGTCTTTTTCAATGTTTAGCAGTGATTGGTAGATCAGTCTGATCACATTATCTACATCTTCCTTGTGAATCATCTCCACGGTCGTATGCATGTAGCGTAGGGGCAGCGAGATCAAAGCTGAAGGAACGCCTCCATTGGAGTAAGCAAAAGCATCAGTGTCTGTACCAGTGGAACGTGAGGAAGCCTGACGCTGGAACGGTATGTCATTCTTTTCAGCTGTATCAATCAGCAAACGGTTAAGATTCGTTTGCACCGCAGGCGCATAGGACACCACAGGTCCCTTTCCGCAAGCCAGGTCGCCCTGGGTGATTTTATTGATCATTGGGGTCGACGTATCGTGGGTTACATCCGTGATGATGGCCACATTCGGTTTAATCCGGTGAGCGATCATTTCTGCACCACGCAAACCGATTTCTTCCTGTACAGAATTCACGATATATAAGCCGAAAGGAAGTGTCTTGGCATTTTCGTGAAGCAATCGAGCTACTTCGGCAATCATGAAGCCGCCCGCACGGTTGTCGAGCGCCCGCCCAACGTAATAGCGATCGTTAAGCACCATGAATTCGTCCTCGTACGTGATCACACAACCCACGTGAATCCCCAGTTGCTCTACTTCTTCTTTCGATGTACAACCACAATCCAGGAAGATGTTCTTCAATGCGGGTGCTTCCTCTTTTTCCCCGTTTCGGGTGTGAATGGCGGGCCAGCCAAATACGGCTTTAACCAAACCATTATCAGTGTGAATATTCACCCGCTTAGATGGTGCAATCTGGTGGTCAGAGCCCCCATTGCGGATCACATAGATCAAACCTTCCGGCGTAATGTAATTTACAAACCAGGAAATCTCATCTGCATGCGCTTCAATTACGACTTTAAACGTTGCTTCAGGGTTGATTACACCCACCGCAGTGCCATAGTTGTCGATGAAACTTTCCTGAACATAGGGTTTTAAATAGTCCAACCATAGCTTCTGTCCGGAATACTCAAAGCCAGTAGGAGAGGGGTTGTTAATATATTCTTCAAAAAACTTAAGTGATTTTTCCGTAACTACAGAAACATGTTTCTGCACATCATCTTTTTTATCCATTTTTCTAATTATTATTATATCAATAAATCTTTATACGCTATTAAATGTTCCCGCGGTCTGCCGCGGATCATGGCATGTAAGCCGGTTAATATCCTGTTATTTCTGCCGGTACAATTTCCGACTTGGGTTTAATTTCCTCAACTATTTTCATGGGCTACTTAGCCGAAATCCTTAAGCTTCGCTTTGTGTCAGGCCTTTCTTCCGGTAGGTAAAGTAAATCAGGATATTCAGCGTGATCACCGACGCAAGTCCGAGGCAGAATAAAGACCACTGTCCTTTATCCCATAGCCATAACCCCACTGCAGATCCCACCGAAGCACCAATGAAACTCACAGACATAAACACCGTATTGAGCCTGTTCCTTGCCTCCGGAATCAATGCATATATTCGTGTTTGATTCGTCACATGGATGGCTTGTTGGCCGATGTCCAGGAGAATGATCCCCACCACAAAGAGGAAAATGTGACTGCCCGTAAAATAAAAAGCAGCAATGCTGATCAGTTGCAGTACCAGGCCAATCAGCAGGTTCCTCCCTGGATCTTTTCCGTCACTCAACTTGCCCACCAGCGGTGCTGCAAGTGCACCTGCCGCGCCTGCAATTCCGAATAATCCGATCTCAAGCGATTGAAAACGGAAGGGCGGGCTGGCGAGGTACAGGACCATCGTCGTCCAGAATGCACTCAGCGTGGCAAATGCAAGAAAATTGATGATCGAAGTTTCCCGCAATACCGGCTGTGTTCTAATGTAGGCGAACATTGATGACATCAACGTGCCATATGTGCCCGTAAAATCCGGCTGGCTCTTGGGGAATCGTTTCGCCATCAGCAGCAGAAGCATGGAACATACCCCCGCTGCAATCAGGAACATGGAACGCCAGCCCCAAAGGAAACCAATGGTGCCGCTTACTGCCCTGGAAGCCAGAATCCCAATCAGCAAGCCGCTCATAATGATTCCAATCGTTTGCCCGCGGTTTTCATCGGAACTCAGGTTAGCGGCCATGGGTAGAATGAGCTGTGGAACAATGGAGCTTGCTCCAATCAGGATGCATGCAATTTCTAGAATCAGAAATGAACGGGCAAAGTAAGCCATTAACAAGGCGCCTACGGCCACCAGCGTAATCACTAGAATCTGTTTTCTTCTTTCGAACATATCGCCCAGCGGAACAAGCAGAAATAGTCCGAGTGCATAGCCTGCTTGGGTCAGGTAGGTGGTTCTCCCTGCGTAACTCTCAGAAATGTTAAACTCCCGGGCAATGAGAATCACCAGCGGCTGATTGTAATAAATATTGGCAACAATAAGACCTGTACAAAAGGCCATCAAAATTACATCGGTACGGCTTAACTTCATTACAGGGGAATATTTCCGTGTTTTTTACGTGGATTGTTTACGACTTTGTTCTCCAGCATTTTGAATGCTTTAATTAGTTTTACTCTGGTCTGTGCAGGCTCAATCACCTCATCAATAAATCCCCTTTCAGCCGCCCGGTATGGGTTGGCGAAGATTTCCGAATAGAGCTTTTCTTTCTCCATCAATTTCTGTTCCGGGTTCTCCGCACTTGTAATTTCTTTTCTGAAAATGATTTCCGCGGCACCTTTAGCTCCCATAACTGCAATTTCCGCGCTCGGCCATGCGTAGTTCATGTCGGCTCCAATATGCTTGGAGTTCATCACATCATAGGCGCCGCCGTAAGCCTTTCGGGTAATCACGGTAATCCTCGGCACAGTTGCCTCGCTAAAAGCATAAAGGAGTTTAGCACCATTGGTGATGATCGCATTCCATTCCTGATCCGTCCCCGGAAGAAAACCCGGAACGTCTTCAAACACCAGCAACGGAATGTTAAAGCAGTCGCAAAAGCGAACGAACCGCGCCGCCTTAACGGATGCATGGTTATCGAGAACCCCTGCCAGGTAGACTGGTTGGTTGCCGACGATTCCAATACTTCTACCCGCAATGCGGGCAAAGCCTACAACAATATTTTCTGCGTAATCTTTATGCACTTCCAAAAAGCTTCCTGCATCAGTTACTTCTTCAATTATACTCCGCATGTCATAAGGCTGGTTGGCATTTTCCGGCATAATTGAATTCAACCCCGGACGCGATTCGTCGCCGGGTGTGTACGGAAGGCTGGCGGGAATTTCTTCACAATTTTGCGGCATATAGCTAAGGAGTCGTTTAACATGGTCAATGGCCTCCAGCTCATTGCTGCAGGAAAAGTGCGTTACTCCAGATTTTGTCGCATGTGTAGAAGCACCGCCCAATTCTTCAGAGCTAACCACCTCATGGGTTACCGTTTTCACCACGTTCGGGCCGGTTACAAACATATATGAGGTATTTTCAACCATAAGGATGAAGTCCGTAATTGCCGGAGAATACACGGCACCTCCTGCACAGGGGCCCATTATGGCCGACAGCTGAGGGATCACGCCGGACGCCTGTACATTTTTATAGAAAATATCCGCATATCCACCCAGGGAGACAACGCCTTCCTGGATTCTTGCCCCTCCGCTATCATTCAACCCGATCAGGGGCGCACCGTTCTTCATCGCCAGGTCCATGATCTTACAGATCTTTTCCGCATGGGTTTCCGAGAGGGAGCCACCAAAAACAGTAAAGTCTTGAGAGAATACATATACAAGCTTTCCATTTACAGTGCCGTATCCGGTAACCACGCCATCACCGGGATATTTTTCTTTTTCCATCCCAAAGTCGGTACTCCGATGGGTAACCAACATGCCAATCTCTTCAAAAGAGCCTTGATCCAGCAGAAAATGCAGACGCTCGCGTGCGGTAAGCTTGCCTTTTTTATGCTGACTTTCTATACGTGCTGCACCACCAGCAAGTTTGGCCTGTTCTATCTTATCCTGTAATTGCGTTATCTTATCGGTCATCGGTAATTATTTCTAGTTATAGGTTAATGATACGATCCTTAACTTCGGTTGTTTGCAACCTTAGTTCCGTCCGCATACTTCGGATTGTGTATTGGTTGCTTCTTTATGAAATAGGCTAAGGTCTGCTAATTTACATTTATTGGATTATTCTTTCGCTTACTGGCCGTATAATGTTCGGCGTATTGGACCATTTTTTGCTTATATACTTAAGGAGTTACATTTTTTTTACAAGATTATTTCACTATTGTCGGCGAATGCAATTACTTTTGAGTCCATATAAAGGGTTAACCATATGCAGTTAAGGAAATTCAAGTTTCTTCTTGTTATTTTTTTTGCCGGCATCTTTACTGCAAAGATGTGCATATCAGCAGCCCCACTTTTTTTTCCGCACCTGGATAAGGAATTAATCAATTCCGTTATCATGCAAATCGAGCAGGAGCATGAAACAGACAATGACTCAGGCAAGGTCTTGAAGTATGTTGAGTTTAAGTTAATCAACCACAATGCTTCCTTCATTTATCTGCCAATGGTCTATGACTTTGGTATTGATAATAACTTTGTAGATCACAACAAGCGGTATGTAAATCCATATCATCCTTCGGTTCCAACGCCTCCTCCTAACTTTTCATAGACATTTGGACGCACCCACTGTATTGTGGCGTGCAATTTTACTATACAGTTTAATTTAAGGATTTTAGCTAAGGATCGCGGCAGGCGGTCTGCGGCTCATCATCTTTCAAACCATTTGATTTATGAAAAACGAACAATCAGTCTTTTACAGGCTTGATATGAAAAAATACTTTTTGAAGAAGAATCTAAAACACGACCTACCTTCCAGTATCGTGGTGTTTTTAGTGGCTCTTCCGTTATGTCTTGGCATTGCCCTGGCATCGGGAGCACCATTGTTTGCCGGACTTGTTACCGGTATCATAGGCGGTGTAGTTGTGAGCTCCTTCAGTGGCTCACAGCTTAGTGTAAGCGGGCCAGCTGCCGGTTTAACGGTTATCGTACTCGGCGCAATTGCCCAGCTTGGCACCTATGAAACATTTTTGCTCGCCGTAATGCTTGCGGGTGTGTTTCAGGTTGTGCTTGGATTTCTCAAAGCGGGTACAATTGGAAACTATTTCCCATCCAGCGTCATCGAAGGGATGCTTGCCGCCATCGGTATCATTCTGATCCTGAAGCAGCTGCCACATGCCCTTGGCGTAGACTCCGACTTTCCGGGCGACGAAGCATTTATTCAAAGAGACCAGGAAAACACGTTTAGCGCCATTCAGAGCGCGTTAAGTCAATTCAGTGTTGCTGCGATTGTAATCAGTGTGTTGTCAATTGCAGTTTTGTTGATGTGGCCAAAGATCAAAAAAGTGAGCGCCGTTCCTGCGCCGTTGATCGTAGTCGTTATCGGTCTGGCCATCAGCTGGGCATTTAAAGACAGCGCCTATGCTTTAAAGGCGGAGCAACTGGTTACCATTCCTGTGGTAAACGGCTGGACCGAGTTTAGTGGCCTGTTCAACATGCCTAACTTCGCCGCGATCGGCAACAAAGATGTCTGGATCGTTGGAGCAACAATCGCAATTGTCGCGAGTTTGGAAACGCTGCTAAGCCTCGAGGCTGTCGACAAGATCGACCCGATTAAACGTGTCTCCCCAACAAACCGGGAGCTTATGGCTCAGGGATTTGGAAACATGGTCAGCGGCCTTCTAGGCGGTTTACCCATGACCTCCGTAATTGTAAGGAGCTCCGCGAACGTAAATGCAGGAGCAAGAACGAAAATGTCTTCAATTTTACACGGTTGCTGGTTGTTGTTGTCCTTGCTTTTTATTCCCTTTGTAATCAATATGATTCCACTGGCGTGTCTTGCGGCCATCTTATTGGTTACCGGTTATAAATTAACAAGAATAGCTTTATTTCAGCACATGTACCACAAAGGCTGGAGCCAGTTCGTACCGTTTGTCGCAACCATCATCGCAGTTGTGCTTACCGATCTGCTGAAGGGTGTTGCACTTGGTATGGTAGTTTCGATCTTCTATCTGCTGCGTACCAATATGCGTAATTCATTCTTCTACAAGATCTCGGAAGAGGGTGATAAGAAGAACATCAGAATCAAACTTGCAGAAGAAGTTTCCTTCTTAAATAAGGCTGCCATACAGGTCATGCTTACAAACATTCCAAATGAAACCAATGTGATCATCGATGGAACGAATGCCCGGTATATCGATCCGGACGTTTTGGAGACGATTTTCAATTACAAGCACAATGCTTATACCAAAGGGATTATAGTTACCCTGGAGAACATCCAGAAGAATTATGTAGTACCAAAAATAGATACCAGGAGTTTACAAGAAATTAACAATTAGAATTATGTGTGCAACAGTAGATAAACATAGCAAGAGCATCACCTACGAAGGATTATTAGAAGGCAACAAGGAATTTGTTGCGACAACACTTGGTGATGATCCGGATTACTTCAAGAAGCTGGCTGCAGGGCAGAAGCCACCCGTACTTTGGATAGGTTGCTCGGACAGCCGGGTACCTGCCAATCAGATCACCCACACCAATCCGGGAGATATTTTCGTGCTTAGAAATATTGCCAATGTGATCGTTCATACCGATATGAGCATGCTTAGCGTATTGGATTACGCCGTGAATGTATTGGAAGTGGAACACGTGATTGTCTGTGGACACTATGGATGTGGAGGGGTTGCGGCCGCTTTAACTGACAAGCAGTTTGGTATAATCGACAACTGGTTGCGGAACATCAAGGATGTCTACCGTCTGCACAGCGAAGAGCTGGAAGCAATCACGGACGAGAAGAAGAAGGTGGAAAGAATGGTTGAGCTAAACGTCATTGAGGGGGTATACAAATTAACCAACACCTCGATCGTGCAGAACCGCTGGGCTTCGGGTAAAAAGCTTGGTGTCCACGGGTGGGTATACAGCCTGGAGACGGGATTGATAACCGACCTCGGGGTTACCTGCAAGTCAAATACAAATCTCTCTGCCATTCTTGAGAAAGGCAAAGCTGAGCCGGTTGAGAAATAGATCAGATCAGCATACCAGTAATGAAAAAAGCTCCCGGATGTCGGGAGCTTTTTTTGTATCAGATCGTACGCCTATTATTCCGCCGACAAAAAGGGATACCGGTAATCCTTCGCTGGATTAAACGTTTCCTTAATCGCTCTTGGAGATACCCAGCGCATTAAATTGATCATCGATCCTGCTTTATCGTTGGTACCTGAGCCACGGGCACCGCCAAATGGCTGCTGCCCAACTACGGCACCGGTACATTTATCATTGATGTAGAAGTTCCCGGCTGCATTTCTAAGCGCAACAGATGCCTGCTCAATGACATAGCGGTCTTGTGCAATGATAGAACCTGTAAGCGCATAGATCGAAGTCTGATCCACAATTTTCAGAACCTTTTCAAAATCTTCATCTGCATATACATAAACGGTCAATACCGGTCCGAACAACTCTTCGCACATCGTGGTGTATCTTGGATCTTTCACCACAATTACCGTAGGCTCAACAAAGTAACCTTTGGATTTATCGTAGTTACCACCCGCAATCACCTCGAGTGATGCGTCGTTCTTGGCTGCATCAATGTATCTGGCCAGTTTATCGAATGATTTCTCATCAATTACAGCATTGATAAAGTTGCTGAAGTCTTCCACGCCACCCATTTTAAAGGTCGACAGGTCGCGCACCATCAGTTCTTTGATCTGAGGCCAAACACTTTCGGCAATATAAACCCGGGAGGCTGCAGAACATTTCTGTCCCTGATATTCAAAGGCACCACGAACAATCGCTGTACTGGCCGCTTCTACGTCCGCAGACCCGTGAACAACGATAAAGTCCTTCCCACCGGTTTCGCCCACAATGCGTGGATAGGTTTTATATTTATGGATGTTGGTTCCTATGGTCTTCCAGATGTCTTGAAATACACCGGTGGATCCGGTAAAGTGAATACCCGCAAAGTCGGCATGGTTGAATATTACTTCTCCTGCATCCGGCCCGTGTACATAGATCAGGTTGATTACGCCGTCCGGTAAGCCGGCTTCTTTGAAGATCTCCATCAATACATTTGCTGCATAGATCTGCGTATCGGCTGGTTTCCAGACCACCACATTGCCCATCATGGCAACAGAGGCTGGCAGGTTCGCTGCGATCGCCGTAAAGTTGAAAGGGGTCAATGCGAACACAAATCCCTCCAGCGGGCGCTGCTCCAAACGGTTCCATGTTCCGCTGGACGAAACAGGTGGCTGTTGTTTGTAGATGTCCGTCATATAGCTGACGTTAAATCGTAAGAAGTCGATCAGCTCACATGCAGAATCAATTTCCGCCTGATACGCATTCTTCGACTGGCCAAGCATCGTTGCCGCATTTAGTTTGTAACGGAAAGGGCCGGCTATTAAATCAGCCGCTTTAAGGAATATGGAGGCACGGTGCTCCCAGGCCAGATTTTCCCATTTTGCCTTTGCGGCAAGGGCGGCATCAATTGCCTGTTGGATATGGGTCTTGTCACCTTTACTGTATTGTCCTAAAATATGCTGGTGATCGTGTGGTGGCGTAAGCTTGCCTTTCTGATCGGTATGTATTTCCTTTCCTCCAATATGCATTGGAATGTCAATCTGTTTAGAACGGGCATCGGCTAAAGCAGCCTTTAAGAGTTCACGCTCTTTACTACCCGGTGCGTAGTCCTGAATGGGCTCATTTACCGGGGTTGGTACGTTAAAAAATCCTTTAAGCATAGTAATCTTATTATTTTTACAAAGATAGTTTTTATTTTGCAGCCTGATGTCCTGCAGGCAGAGGCGTGACTTTAGTTTTTAGTTAAAGCATTTTTAATTTCTTATTTTTGAAGCCCGGCCATGCTTAGATTCCTGCGTTTAATCTTATTCCCCTTCTCTTTCTTGTATGGTGTCATTATCATCATAAGAAATAAGTGCTTTGACTGGGGGCTGCTCAAATCTTTTCATTTTGACCTGCCGGTGATATGTGTAGGCAATCTGGCAGTGGGTGGAAGCGGGAAAACCCCGGTTACGGAATACCTGGTCGATTTGCTTGCTGAATATCAAATCGCCATTTTAAGTCGTGGTTACGGACGCGACACCAAAGGCTTCTACGTGGCGAATGAGTCGTCCACGGCCGCATCCATCGGAGATGAGCCCTTACAATACTTCCGGAAGTTTCCCGGCGTCACTGTTGCGGTATGTGAAGACCGTGTTCATGGGATCCGTTTATTGGAAAAGGATCATGATCTGATCATTCTGGATGATGCCTACCAGCACCGGCGTGTCCGTCCGGGTTACAGCATTCTCTTGTTCGACTACACCACTTTGTTCAAATGGCAATGGCTGTTGCCTACCGGAAACCTTAGAGAGCCCTTTTGGGGTTACAAGCGGGCAGACACCATCCTGATTACCAAGTCGCCCGCCGCACCGGACTCCGCGAAGCGGCAGCAGATCCAGAAAATGTTCACGCAGGCGTCTGTCGGATTTTCTTCCATCAGGTATAATGGCTTAATACCTGTATATGCCAGTATACCGGAGTCTGCTCCGATTTACAGTGCCAAAGCTAAAGTATATCTGCTTACCGGAATTGCCAACACAAAACCCCTTCTAGACTACCTGAACGCCCACTTTAGTCAGGTGTTTCAGCACAGCTATGGAGATCACCACCGCTTTAGCACCCAGGATATCGCCAGTCTGGTGCAGGCCTTTAACCGTGATCCTTCTACTGAAAAGCTGATTATCACAACAGAAAAGGATGCGCAACGTTTATTAGATGTCAGAATCAAAGAATTACTCCTAAATTTGCCCGTATTTTATCTGCCGATCACAGTGGAAATCAACGCAGAAGACCGGGCGCTTTTCAACGAAAAAATTTTAAACTATGTTTCAAGCCGTACACGAAACCGTACAATATATTAAGCAGAAGACCAACAGTTTTGAACCCGAACTCGGTATCGTTCTAGGTACCGGCATGGGCGGACTTGTTGCAGACATACAGGTAGAATATAGCCTGATGTATTCCAATATCCCCAACTTTCCGATCTCTACGCTAGAATTCCATTCCGGTAAGTTGATCTTCGGTACCCTGAGTGGCAAGAGGGTAGTGGCCATGCAGGGCCGCCTACACTACTATGAGGGTTATACCATGCAGCAGATCACTTTCCCTATGCGCGTGATGAAAGCGCTTGGCATACATTGGCTGTTCGTGTCCAATGCTGCCGGATCGCTGAATCCACAATTTAAGAAAGGTGACCTGATGATCATCAACGATCACATCAACTTGTTGCCTGAAAGCCCGCTACGCGGCGGGAACGACTCGGATATGGGCCCACGCTTCCCGGATATGAGTGCCCCTTACAGCAAACCGCTCATTGAACAGGCATTGTCGATCGCAAAAAAAGACGGTATTACCTGCCACCAGGGCGTGTATGTAGCCGTAACCGGTCCAAACCTGGAGACGAAGGCGGAATACAGATACCTCAAAATTATCGGCGGCGATGCCGTAGGCATGAGTACCGTTCCGGAAGTCATTGTGGCAAACCACATGCGTATTCCGGTTTTTGCCATTTCCGTATTAACGGATGAGGGTTTTCCCGAAGACCTTCAGCCCTTCAACCTGGAAGAAATCCTTGAAACTGCCCGCGAGGCAGAGCCGAAAATGACCAGCATCTTAAGCCAGCTAATCTCTTTCCTATAATGTTAAGGCCCCTTGTCTTCTTTGTCTTTACTTTGTGCCTTATCCAGGCGGGGGTTGCTTCCGCACAGGACCTGAGAACATCGGTTGCCGACAACAAGGAGCTGGACTCGTTGCGTAAAAAGCTCGATGAGTCACCTGACTCCGTTGTCTTCACTTCCAAGTATGTGCGTTTTACCACACTTCAGTTGACAAAGGACAGCATTCAAACTCTGCCACTGGATACCAGTCTACGCGGGATACAAAACTATAGTGTTCTTGCACAGCCCCGAAGGCCGACCATCAACAATGGTAACCTCGGACTTCCCGCAAAGGATCTGTTGTTTGAGCCACGAAAAACAATTGGCTTTGATGCCGGATTTCATGCACTTGAATTCTACCGGATGACGCCGGAAGATATCATCTTTTATCAGGCACGTACGCCCTTCAGTAGCTTGTATTACGTAAGCGGGGGCGAGCAGATCCTCCAGGTAACGCATTCTCAGAACATTAAGCCGAACTGGAACTTCGGTGCAAATTACAACAGAATTGGTGCCGACGGTTCCTACCCGAGGCAGAGGGGTGATCACTTGAATGGAACTTTCTTTACCTGGTATCAGTCACCGGGCAAGCGGTACAATCTGATGGCCACAGGTGTATTCAATACCCTCAAAGCCCAGGAGAACGGCGGTGTCCAGAATGATAGCCTGTTTACAACAGGAAGCAATTTCGGACGGGCATCGGAGAATGTAAACCTGACCAATGCCAGGCAGTTGTCCAAGCGAAATTCCATTATGATTAAGCAGACCTATTTTGTCGGAAGGATTGATACCCTTGCACAGGAGGTGTCGCAAAAGGTACTGCCAACCAACAAACTGGCTTATACATTTAAGTACGAAAAAGACTCGTACAACTTTATCAAGGATCAGCTCGACGACCAGACGGTGCTACCCCGGGGAATTATCGACTCCGTTTACACCAATGACTCTACTTCCGTAAGGCATGTGCAAAATGAATTTATCTACAGCTTCTTCCTCCGCGGGAAAAGCAGCTCCGTAATCAAGAATGAGCTTAAGGTTGATTTGGGTATCCGGCACGACTTCTACCAATATGGCCAGTACTCCCGGTATCAGGATCTTACGAATTACTATGCTTATACCAACAGCTTCCAGAACACAACCTTACTGGGGGGGCTGGGCTACCGTTTTAGTAACCGGATAGATCTGACCGTGGATGCACAACAGATCTTTCAGGGCAGACAGATGGGCGATTTCCTGTATGAGGCAAAGAGTAATCTCCTGTTGAGCAATACGATCGGACGTATCGTACTCGGCGCATACATGCAGAACAAAAGTCCAGAAGAAGTATACAATCGTTTTTTTGGTAATCACTACAGCTGGGTGAATGATTTTGAACGCACCAAAACAGTTAACTTATCCTTCAAGTACATCAACGATCGCGCGAAGTTCGATGTCGGCGCGGAGTATTTCCTGGTCAACGATTACCTGTACTTTGCGCAAAGCGGCGAAGGTGAGGGAAGCGGAATTGTGCCCATGCAGCTTCCCGGAAGTATAAACCTGCTGAAGATCTCTGCGGGTAAGCGGCTGCGTGCGGGTAAGTTCAACCTGGAAAGCTATGTGGTTTACCAGAAGACTGATAAACCGGATTACCTGCGTACACCTGAGGTTTACACGTTCAACAGCTTCTATTTTGACCAGACCTTCTTTAAAGTGCTGCGCACAAACATTGGCTTCGATGTACGATACAACACGCCTTACGAGTCGTATTCTTATTCACCTGCGGCCGGTCAGTTCTATCTGGGTAGTGCCAATGAGTTGAAATCTGAACCTGTCGTAGATGTCTGGCTGCGCGCAAGCCTGAGGAAAGCAAACATTTTTGTGAAGTATGAATACGCGAATCAGGGCCTCATGTCTAAAGGGTTTTACACCGTAAACAGGTATCCAATGCCGGACGCGATGTTAAAATTCGGTGTGCGCTGGAATTTCTACGACTAAATCAAGGGTATTTATTTGCTTCCGTAATGCTGTTTTT
This sequence comes from Pedobacter sp., assembly GCA_045629455.1. Classification (GTDB taxonomy): domain Bacteria; phylum Bacteroidota; class Bacteroidia; order Sphingobacteriales; family Sphingobacteriaceae; genus Pedobacter. The sequence goes on from JAZQRI010000030.1 coordinate 37,864, forward strand.
ACAGCATTAGTTTATCTAGTCATTTGATTTTACTAAATTTGACTTTTAAACCTACGAATATGAGCAAAGCAATAATAAAGACAGAAAAAGGTGACATGACCGTTCAATTCTATGACAAAGATGCGCCAAATACAGTTGCTAATTTTAAGAAACTAGCCAATGAAGGATTCTATGATGGTGTAACATTTCACCGAGTGATTCCTGATTTTGTTATTCAAGGTGGTTGCCCGAATTCCAAAGACGCCTCAACAGCACATTTGGCCGGTACTGGTGGCCCGGGATACAAAATCGATTGTGAGTTAACCGGTGAGAACCAGTACCATGATCGTGGTGTATTGTCCATGGCACATGCCGGAAGAAATACAGGTGGTTCACAGTTCTTCGTGTGTCACAGCCGTACGAATACTGCGCACCTGGACCGGAACCATACTTGTTTTGGAAAAGTGATCGAAAACGTTGATGTTGTTGATAGCATCAAAGTAGGCGATAAGATTTTAGGAATAGAGGTTATAGAAGATTAATTCTATCCTTTCAAACGAAAAATATATGAATTTAAGAGGAATTGTAGCAGTCTCAGGCAGACCAGGTTTATTTAAACTTGTAGGTCAGAATAAAGCAGGTTATGTTTTAGAAAGCCTTGATGCACAAAAGACAAAAATTATAGCGAACATCTCAAATACCAAACTGGCTTCATTGGAAGACATCACTGTATATGGTGAGGATGAAGATCTAAAGCTTGTTGACGTACTTGCGAACATTGCTGCAAGCACATCTGTGCCGGATCCTAAAGCGGATGCATCGGAATTGAAGACATTCTTCAAGGATGTTGCCGCTGGTCACGATGAGGAAAAGGTGTATGTGTCTGATATGAAGAAAATCCTTACCTGGTACAACCTTTTGAAAGATCTGCCACTTTTCACGGAAGAAGCACCTCAGTTGGATGCACATCAGGAAGCTGTGAAAGCTGAACTGGAGAAAAAGCCGAAAGTGGCCGCTAAGCCAGCAAACGCCAAAGCACCTAGTAAAACTGCTCAGCCCGCTAAAAAAGCAAGCATGACCAGTAAAAAAGGAGTATAGCTTTCATCTAATCACAAAAGCCGGATCAGTGATGATCCGGCTTTTGTGTTAAAACAAATACCATATAAGCAGGAAGGCTACAATGGATATTACTATAGCCAGCCAATAACTGCCGTTTCCCTGGCTGGTATCACTCTTATAACGATAGTTTCTTTTAAAATTTCCAAGTTGCATGTCTGTTCTCCTTTCCCTAATGATGGCCAGAATGGTCCGATTCCACAAATTATTTTATTCATGATGATAAGGTTCTCCTTTCAGAATGCTAAATGCACGGTACAGCTGTTCAACAAAAAACAACCGGACCATCTGATGAGAGAACGTCATGTCCGATAAGCTTATGGTTGAGTTTGCCCGTTGGTAAACGGATTCATCGAAACCATAGGGCCCGCCAATGACGAACATTAAGTGTTGAACACTTCCGATCATTTGTTTGTTCAGATAATGTGAAAAAGAAACCGAAGTGTATTTCTTCCCTCTTTCATCCATTAAAACCACAACGTCCGTGTTGCTGACCTGCTTCAAAATGCTTTCAGCCTCTTTGGCCTTCTGCTGGGCTTCCGTCAGATTCTTGGTGTTCTTCAGCTCCGGTATCACTACCAGGTTGAAACCAATATAGTGCTTTAGCCGGTTCCGGTATTTTTCTATGCCCTCAATCAGGTACTTGTCTTCTGTTTTTCCAACCACCAGCAACGTTATCTTCATCAGTATGTATTCTTTTAAGCGGCCCGTCAAACGATCATTAGCCTTTATTCTTTGCTTTTTAAAAGCAGCACGCTGATGATGGTTTCTTTATTCCATACCTTTATAATTTCAGCGACAAATCAAAGATATGGTAAAAACTAAAGATAGTATTCTATCAGACTACCGAAAAAAGGCGGAAACGCAGCAATCAGTCATCGAGGGCTTAAAGACAAGCCTGAACCAAATATCCCTGTCCAGGCTCGGACTCTTCCTGTTTGAGATACTCGTGGTCGGACTGATTATCTACTTTGGTTTTAACATCGCCTTTGATGTGCTGCTTGTGCTGCCGGTGTTCGCTTTTATGGCCCTGGTGAAAAAACAGGCTGCGGTACAGGAACAGCTGAACTACAATGAACAACTGTACTGGATATTCCAGAACGAGATCAATGTATTCACAAACCGTAATAATGGATATAGCAATGGCGAGCAATATGAAGATGATCAGCATCCCTATACGGCCGATCTGGATATCTTTGGTCCAGGATCCTTATATGCCGTCCTGAACCGCTGTAACACGGTGGAGGGTATGGACCTTCTGGCATCAGACCTAAGCGCTCCTGTTACCATCGAAACCATTGAAGCCCGGCAGGAAGCCATTGCAGAGTTGTCCACGCACATCGATCAGACCTTTCTCTTCCGGGCAGAACTTCATGGACACGATAAGAACCAACTGAGATCACTCCAGGAGAAAATTGAAACCGAATTGCCTGTGGAACTTGGTTTTACACACAAGGGTTTTCTAAGAACCTATACCAAGATTGTTCCTTACATTATGCTGATCGCTTTGCTCGCCGGAATATACTACGGCGGCAGCGTCTGGAACATCTTTGTACTCCTGGCATTGTTTAATATCGCTTATACTTTCTTTCACCTGAAGCAGATCAACCTTGTTCACGAAGGCTTTAGCGGCAGCGCCAAGTTCCTGAATTCCTTTTCCAATGCCATACAATGGACCGAGAGCATCACCTGGAAGAGCGCTTATATTCTTAGCTTTTTTAAAGATCAGCGGGAGGACTCCAGGGTAAGTGCCCAGATTAAACAATTGTCGGGCATCATCCAATCGTTCGATGCACGCCTGAACATGCTGCTGGGCTCCATACTGAATATTTTCCTTCTCTGGGATTTCAGGTGTGCGCTTAGGCTGGACAAGTGGTATAAGGAAGCTTCCGGCGATCTGCTGCAGGGTCTGTACCGCATCAGCCAGTTCGAGGCGCTGATCTCCCTGGCTACCTTGCAGCACAACGAGCCGGAATGGTCCGTGCCGGTACTTTCAGCGGAATTTAAATTTCATGCAGCAGGGCTGGGACATCCGCTTATTCCGGAGCAGAAACGAATTTACAACGACTACATGTTGCTGTCCCATCCGACTGTTGATATTGTCACAGGTTCCAACATGGCCGGTAAAAGTACCTTCCTGCGTACAACTGGCATCAACATGGTACTCGCTTATGCAGGCGCAGTGGTCTGTGCCAGCCAGCTCCAACTTTCTATATTCTCGGTAGTGACCTACATGCGGATTAAAGATTCTTTGAACGACCAAACCTCTACGTTTAAGGCGGAGTTAAACCGGTTGAAGATGATCCTGGATGCCATCACAAGGATACCAAATTCATTTGTCCTGATCGACGAGATGCTACGTGGCACCAACAGCAAGGACAAGTATTCCGGCTCCAAAGTTTTTGTCCAGAAACTGATTAGCCAGCAGGTACCATCCTTGTTTGCGACGCACGATCTGCAGCTTTCAGAGATGGCAGAACACTATCCTGCACAGGTGCGGAACTATCATTTCGATATTCAGATCACGGCAGGGGAGATGAACTTCGATTATAAGCTTAAACATGGTGCCTGCAAAACATTCAATGCAGCCATATTGCTGAAGCAGATTGGCCTGAGCCTAGAGCCAGAGCAGGAATAAAAAAGAAAACGAGCAGGAAACAGAAACAAAAAAAGCCTCCCGGATCTTCCAGGAGGCTTTGCTATGCGGTAGCAAGGTGATATTACTTGCCGATCTGCTGGCGGATAATATTAAGTGCGCCACCAGCTTTGAACCACTCAATCTGCTGTGCATTGTAACTGTGGTTTACCACGATCTCTTCACTTGTACCATCGCTGTGGTTTAATACCAATGTCAACGGAACATTCGGCGTGAAGGTTGTCAGGCCAACTACATCTACAACATCATCCTCGCGGATTTTATCGTAATCCTCTTTATTCTGGAAGGTAAGACCAAGCATACCTTGTTTTTTAAGGTTTGTTTCGTGTATACGGGCAAATGATTTTACCAGTACCACGCGTACACCCAGGTGACGCGGCTCCATCGCAGCATGCTCACGGCTGGATCCTTCACCATAGTTTTCATCACCGATAACGATCGATCCGAAGTTCGCTGCTTTATATGCACGGGCAGTAGCAGGCACCGGACCGTATTCTCCTGTGATCTGATTTTTAACCAGGTCAGTTTTCTCATTGAAGTAGTTTACCGCTCCAATTAACATGTTGTTCGAGATGTTATCAAGGTGACCACGGAATTTCAACCACGGACCAGCCATAGAGATGTGGTCTGTTGTACATTTTCCTTTTGCTTTGATCAGCAGTTTAAGACCTTTTAAGTCGGTGCCTTCCCAAGCCGGGAACGGATCAAGCAACTGAAGTCTGTGTGATGTTGGCGATACCGCAACCTGCACATGACTTCCGTCTGCAGCTGGCTGCTGATAACCTGCATCCTCTACATCGAAGCCATTAATCGGCAATTCGAATCCGGACGGTGCATCCAGCATTACTTGTTCACCTTTATCGTTGGTCAGTGTATCTGTTAATGGGTTGAAGCTTAAATCTCCTGCAATAGCCATTGCGGTTACCAGTTCTGGTGAACCAACAAAAGCAAAAGTATTCGGGTTACCATCCGCACGTTTGGCGAAGTTCCGGTTGAAAGAGTGTACAATGGTGTTCCGTTCTTGTTTTTCCGCACCAACACGATCCCACATACCGATACATGGTCCGCAGGCATTGGTGAATACTTTAGCGCCAATCTTTTTGAATACATCTAAATAACCGTCGCGGTCAATTGTGTAACGGATCTGCTCAGAACCCGGGTTAATGCAATATTCAGACTTCGGTGTAAGGCCTTTTTCTTCAACCTGTTTCGCGACACTCACTGCACGTGAAATATCCTCATAAGAAGAGTTGGTACACGATCCGATCAAGCCCACATCAATTTTCATTGGCCAGCCGTTCTCTGCTGCAACTTGCTTCATTTTAGAAATTGGGGTAGCCAAATCTGGTGTAAAAGGACCGTTCAGGTAAGGCTCCAATTCAGAAAGGTTGATTTCGATCAATTGATCAAAGTATTTTTCCGGCTCAGCATAAACCTCAGGGTCACCAGTCAGGTGTGCTTTGATTTCGTTTGCTGCATCAGCAACATCAGCTCTTTTGGTGCCGCGTAGATAGCGTTCCATGCTTTCATCGTAACCGAATACAGATGTTGTCGCACCAACTTCGGCACCCATGTTACAGATGGTACCTTTACCGGTACAGCTCATGTTGGTTGCGCCTTCGCCAAAATATTCTACTATTGCACCAGTACCACCTTTAACGGTTAAAATACCGGCTACTTTCAGGATAACATCTTTAGGTGCAGTCCATCCGCTCAACTTGCCGGTTAACTTCACACCAATTAATTTAGGAAATTTAAGTTCCCATGGCAATCCAGCCATTACGTCGCAGGCATCAGCACCACCAACACCAATGGCGATCATACCCAATCCGCCACCCATAACGGTGTGTGAATCCGTACCGATCATCATCCCGCCTGGAAATGAATAGTTTTCAAGCAATACCTGGTGAATAATACCAGCTCCTGGTTTCCAGAATCCAATACCATATTTGTTGGAAACCGAAGCAAGGAAGTCGAAAACTTCTTTACTTTCTGTATTTGCTGCAGGTAAATCGATCTCTGCACCATTTTTAGCCGTAATCAAGTGATCACAATGAACAGTAGAAGGAACAGCAACTTTAGGACGTCCAGCCTGCATAAACTGCAATAATGCCATTTGAGCAGTTGCATCCTGCATCGCCACGCGATCTGGTGCAAAATCCACATAATCTACACCCCTTTGATACGATGCAGTTGCTTTATCGTCCCATAAGTGGGTATATAAAATTTTCTCTGAGAGCGTTAAAGGTCTGCCTACCAGCTTACGGGCCGCTTCGATACGGGGGCCGAAGTTTGCATACACCTTTTTGATCATTTCTATGTCGAATGCCATTGATGATATTGTTTGAAAGGTAATAAATCTTATTTCAAGCGAATTTACAAAAAAAAGCAGGGGGCTGACATCATCTGTACATCATTATATTATTTATAGAAATTCTAAATAGCTTGGTCAGCGGTAACAAACTGTAAAAAAAGTTCATTAATGAACAATATCCGTTCGGAAATGAACACCTCTGCCGGCACATTCCAGCGTTAACTCCGCTAAATTTACTTTTTTTGAGTACTTGCGTATGCTGCCCAATGGAGCGCTGCAAGAACAATTTTAAACGTGCCGTTTACATTGCTTTGCGCCGCCGAGGGAGTTGGCGTGTCTCAGGCACTTATTCCGGCTACCATAGGGCCTCGACCCGTCCACAGCCGGATCAACGCCGGTTCAACCCCCTATCAAGGCCGGCTCGCTGGCGGGTCAATACCGACTCAGGACACTTCGTGGAGCATCCCTGAGTGGATCCTATTTCGTCGCCCTTAACCACGTATAGTTGAAGTATCCTTTGACATCGTAGGCTGTTATTCTCCTTGCTGGCCTGAGATTGGTATATCCGGGTTAAAGCGTTCGGAACCGATAGCCCTGCTCCTTGAAAACAGATAAGCACCTGGGAAGGGCATATTTTAGCCGGTCAAACGCTTTTAAGCTGTCATGAAACACGATTATAGAACCATTTTTAGCATTTTCAACTACGTTTTTGAAGCACTTTTCCGGCGAAAGCTTGGTGTCGAAGTCGCCGCTGAGGACATCCCACATGATGATTTCCATTTCCGGATACCGGGCTTTGATTTTGCTTGCCTGCAATTTCTTTATCCGCCCGTAGGGGGGTCTGAACAGGTTGGAGTTCGTCAGTACCTGGCATTTTTCAAAATTTTCGACATACGTCTCGTCGTCGGTTTTCCATCCTTTAAGGTGATTGAAGGTATGATTTCCAATCCGGTGGCCAGCATCAATTAACCGAGTATACACCTCAGGATGTTTCCTGATATTATCGCCAATGCAGAAAAATGTCGCCTTAGCATCAAACGTCGCCAAAGTTTTTAAAACAAAGTCTGTAACATCGGGTATAGGTCCGTCGTCAAAGGTCAGGAAAATAGCTTTTTCCAAACGTGCTTTATTCCAGATCAATGACGGATAATACCATCGCAGAAAAAAGGGAGATTTAACCAGATACATGTCCAAATGTAGTAATTTGTGACGGTGCTCCCGGGAAATAGAAAAAAGCTGTTTAACAAATATTGAAATCATAACATATGAAAGTGTTAACCAATCGGGGTGTATTCTCCAAGATAACCTGCATTCTTGCCTTAAGTGTCGCCACTGTGTGCGTAAGTAGTTCCGTAAAAGCACAGGAAACCATCACCATTCAGCAAGCGGTGGAAAGGATGCTGCAGAATAACCTAAATATCAAACAAAGCTCCCTGGATGCGCTAACTGCAGAAACCTATTTACAGCAATCCCGGGCGGATTTATTCCCCACGGTTAATGGTGGTTTAGACAACAGCTTCAACTTCGGACGAAGTTTAAATCCGGCTACCAATCAGTTGGTCACACAGAACTTCTTTTCAGGAAACGGAAGCGTTACGACTTCTGTTGATCTATTTGGCGGCTTTGCCAAAATAAATCAGATCCGGCAGAACAGGATCTTACTGGAGGCTGGTTACAGTGCCGTGGAAAAAACAAAAAATGACCTCATCTTACAAGTGGTGACCTCGTATTTTCAAGTGGTCTTCAATGAAGATTTTCTAAAGGCTTCACAGGAGCAACTAGCGGTGGCCCAGCAAACATTAGAAAGGGAGAACGCATTGTTCGATGTGGGAAATAAGACCCTAGCAGATGTTTCACAGGCGAAAGCACAGGTGGCGACAGCGGAGCTTAACGTCACCAATGCACAAAATCAGCTAACCATATCCTACCTGACACTGTCGCAGCTGATGGAGATGCGTTCAGAAACGGGATATAAGGTGGTTGCACCAACCATACAGGACATCGATGCCGCGCAGAAAAGCTATGATGTAAATGATGTTTACAATACTTCTTTATCCTTGTTCCCGGATGTAAAACTAGCGCGTTTAAACCGCGAAGCAGCGGAAAAAGGCGTTGCCGTAGCAAAAGGACGTTTATTACCAACAGTATCGCTGGGTGGCGGTATCGGAACCAGGTACTCCTATGATCTGGCTTCTCAGAACGGTCAGTTTGGGATTCAGGATGCGCACCTGTTTGATCAGATCAACAACAACTTCTTCCAGAATGTCGGGATTTCCCTGCGTATTCCGATCTTCAATGGTCTCTCTGCAAAATCGAATGTACGTAGAGCAAAAATCAGCTACCAGGGGTACATCATTCAAGAGCAGCTGATCAAAAATAATCTAAACAAAGTTATTGCACAGGCGATTGCAGATCTAAGGGCCGCAGACAGCAGATACCGCTCCACGTTGAACACGTTTAATGCCCAGAAAGATGCTTTTACCGTGATCGAAGAACGGTATAACGTTGGTCTGGTAAATTCATTAGACTACAACACGGCCAGAACAAACCGGAATAAAGCGGAAATCGACTTTATACAAGCTAAATATGACTTACTTTTCCGTTCTAAAGTAATTGATTACTACCTTGGTAAGCCAGTTACGTTTTAAAGTGCTGGTCACATCTAAATAGACAAACAAGCTCGATTATACTTTAACAAAACAAACAAACAAAATGAAACTAAAACATATACTTATTGCGATTGGAGTAATAGTTGCCTTGCTTATCGTACTGAAGGTTACAGGTGTAATCGGTGGAGAGAAGGTAGAGAAGGTAACTACTGAAAAAGCTCAAATCAGGACTGTTGTAGAAACCGTGACTGCAAGTGGTAAGATCCAACCGGAAACTGAGGTGAAATTGAGTTCTGAGGTTTCTGGTGAAGTAACTGAGCTTTTGGTAAAAGAGGGCGACGTGGTTAAGAAAGGGCAGTTGTTGTGTAAAGTAAGACCAGATGTATTGAAATCAGGATATGACCGGGCACGTGCATCCTACAGTGCACAGCAAGCAAGTGTCGCTTCTGCAGAGCAGCAACTGAAGCAATCACAGGCGAACTTTGTAAATGCCGATGCCACTTACAAAAGGAACGTGGAGCTCTTTAAAAAGAAAGTGATATCTGTTGCCGAGTTTGAAGCTGCACAGGTGGCTTACACAACGGCTAAAACGAATCTGGAAAGTGCAAAACAGAGTCTGATCGGTGCCAAGTTCGGCTTGGAACAATCTCGTGCAAACGTTCAGGAAGCAAGTGCTAACCTCGCTAAAGCGACAATCTTTGCGCCGGTTGACGGGGTAATCTCTAAACTATCTGTAGAACTTGGTGATCGTATCTTAGGTACAGCGCAGTTTGCAGGTACAGAAATCATGCGAATTTCCAATCTCTCTTCTATGGAGGTGAATGTTGACGTGAATGAAAACGACATCAACCGCGTTAATGTTGGCGACAGTGCTGTGATCGAAGTGGATGCTTTTGCAGATAAGAAATTCGAAGGTATCGTAACGGAAATCGGCAGTTCTTCGAAAGATGTGGGTACGACTGCAGTAACTTCTGTGGATCAGGTAACGAACTTTGTGGTGAAGATCCGGATTCTGGCAGATTCCTACAGCGGCGTGAAAGGCGGCGCAAAAGATTTGCCTTCTCCGTTCAGACCGGGGTTGTCGGCAACGGTAGATATCCAGAGTGAATCTGTAAAAGGGCTCTCCATTCCAATCCAGGCGGTGTTTACCGGGAACAACACCAAAACCGAAACAGATACAAAGGACGGCGATAACCCGGAGAATGCCGACAAGCAAAAATCAAAGCTTACAGATAAAGCCGTGAAACAATATGTATATACTTTGGCAAATGGCGTGGTAAAGAAGGTAGAAGTGACTACGGGAATTCAGAACGACCAGTTCATCATCGTTAACTCTGGAATAAAGGCCGGTACAGAGGTGGTAACCGGTCCTTATTCTGCAATACAGAACAGATTGAAAGATGGAATGAAAGTAGAAAAAACCACTCAAGATCAATTGTTTGCCCGGCCAGGCAAAAAGTAAAGCACGTCAATCGTAATATTTTAGGTAAATTGTCCCGGTTTAAAGTTTAAACCGGGATTTTTTATTTGGTCAATATGTCGGCAAAGGTTGCAATGATTGGTGGTGGTAGCTGGGCTACCGCTATAATTAAGATGCTTTCAGATAATAGCAGTGAGAAGGAAATATATTGGTGGATGCGGAACACAGAAGCCATTGAACACATCCAGAGATACCATCACAATCCCCATTATTTGAGTGCGGCGGTCGTAAAGATACCGCCTGCGAATATTTCAAACAACCTTCGGGAGATCATCCATTGCGCCGACTATGTGGTACTCAATGTGCCAGCAGCCTTCTTAAAAGAAAGCCTGAAGGATATTACAGCTGAAGATTTAAAGGGAAAGAAGCTCGTCTCTGCCATTAAAGGAATTGTTCCGGATGAAAATCAGATCATTGGCGAGTTTCTGAACGAGAAATATCAGGTGCCTTTTTCGGACATCCTGGTCATCAGCGGCCCCTGCCATGCGGAGGAGGTTGCGCTGGAGAAACTATCTTACGTAACCATTGCTTCGGTAGACGTGGAAACGGCAAGCCACTTTGCAAAGCTGCTGAACACTCGTTACATCAAGACGAATGTTTGTGACGACATCTTCGGGACGGAATATGCTGCGGTATTGAAGAACATTTATGCAGTAGCCAGCGGCATTTGCCACGGTGTCGGCTATGGCGATAATTTCCAGGCCGTTTTGATCTCCAATGCCATTCGCGAAATCAACCGCTTCGTTAATGCGGTACATCCCATTTCCCGGGACATTAAAGAATCTGCCTACCTCGGCGACTTACTGGTAACGGCCTATTCCCAGTTTAGCCGCAACCGGACTTTCGGGAACATGATTGGCAAGGGGTACACGGTAAAGTCTGCACAGCTGGAGATGAATATGATCGCCGAAGGCTATTATGCAGCAGCTTGCATGCATGTGATCAACAAGAAGTATAAAGTAGAAATGCCGATCAGCAGGGCGGTCTACGCGATTCTTTATGAAAAACATGCTCCACAGATCGAAATGGGACTGCTGACAGAGCAGCTTAATTAGTTCGGCTTTGCGTGATTGTACGTCGCTGGCTGGGGATTATACGCGTGTTTGTGTTCCAGTACCCTTACGACTAAAATCAGGGTTGAAATCCTAGTAAACTCATAGGATAAAATTTAATTATTAACTATTATTGCGTTTCCATTCGGAATTTTCATTACCGGATTGTTTAACCTTAAACGCATATCTATGAAAATTAAATTTTACCTATTCCTATTCTGGTTTGCAGCATTGGGTTACAGCACCCAGGCCCAGGTGATCCGGGGCGAGGTGCGAGATACCAGCCAGACCATCTCCGGTGCAACGGTGTCCGTTGCCGGGCAGAAACAACGTGCAGGAACTGACGTCAACGGGCGTTATGAAATCAGACTTCCTGCAGCAGGAACCTACCAGGTTCTGGTGAGTTACATCGGCTTCCAAACCGTACGCCAAACCGTAACGGTTGCTGCGGATGAGACAAAAGAACTGAATTTTACCTTAAGCTCCGATGCAGGGAACAACCTGGAAGGGGTCGTGGTGCTGGGCTCCAGAAGTGCTCCAAGATCACGGCTAGACACTCCCGTTCCGGTGGATGTTGTCGACATTCAGAAACTGACGCAAAGTGTTGCACAGGTTTCTGTTAACCAGATCCTGAACTTTGTAGCGCCGTCCTTTACATCCAACGTGATGAGCTTAACGGATGCAACGGATCACATAGACCCGGCATCCTTACGTGGACTGGGTCCGGATCAGGTATTGGTGCTCATCAATGGTAAGAGACGCCATACCACTTCAGTCATTAACATCAACGGGAGTTTGGGTAAAGGTTCCGTCGGAACGGATTTAAATGCCATTCCAACGGCCGCCATCAAAAGGATTGAGATCCTGAGAGACGGTGCATCTGCACAATATGGTTCGGATGCGATTGCCGGCGTAATCAACATCATTCTGAATACAGATGTTGATAAACTTACCGCAAGCGTTACAGGCGGTGGTTTTGGTGGAAAGCACTCTGATGGGCTCGACGGCGAAACGGTACAGGCAAATGTGAACTATGGTGTTGCTTTGAACGATAAAGGTGGATTCTTGAACTTCTCCGGATCGTTTGACTACCGCGACTTCGCCTCGAGGACCACACCGTACAGGGGGGTGATCTTTACAGATTACAACAACCCGGCGCTCTATCCGGCACCCACAGGGGCGGACATTACCGAAGCAGAGCTCGCGCGCAGGGGGCTTACCCGTGGCGACTTTGTTCCAAACATCGGGCAGTCGCGGAACCGTGGTGGTTCCTTGTTTTTTAATTCAGTTGTGCCAGTTTCCAATGGTGCTGAAGTGTATGCTTTTGGTGGTGTAAACTACCGGAATGGTACATCGACTGCTTTCTACCGTACGCCAAGACAGCTTACGCAGAACAATGAGACGATCTATCCAAATGGTTTCCTTCCGGAGATCAACACCAATAACCTGGATCAATCCCTGGCAGCTGGTATCCGCGGAACACTAGGAGCCTGGAAGGTTGATTTTAGCAATAGCTATGGCCGCAATGTCGTGGAATTTGCCACGCAGAATACGATCAATGCTTCTATGCTGACGGCATCACCGACCTCCTTTGAGTCCGGCGGTTACGACTTCACCCAGAATACCACCAACCTGGACTTCAGCCGTTTCTTTGAAACACCTTTGAAAGGGATTAACGTTGCTTTTGGTTTTGAGAACCGTGTGGAGAATTACAGGATCAATCCGGGAGAAGAAGCATCTTACGTAAATTACGGTAACGCGATTAATGTCGGCACAGCAGCAAACCCGATCTATGTGCCGAGTCCAAACGGTAATATACCTACCCGTTTCGCTCCGAATGGTGCTGCTTATGCGGGTGGTGCCCAAGGGTTTCCAGGGATCAGCGAAGCTAATCTGACCAATCAATCGCGGAATTCTGTTGCCGGCTATGCGGATCTGGAATTCAACTTTACAGATAAGTTCCTGGTCGATGGAGCCGTACGCTTTGAGAACTATTCTGATTTCGGCTCTACCCTTAACGGTAAGATCGCGACGCGGTATAAGTTCTCCGATAAATTCTTGCTGCGTGGTGCCGTAAGTACCGGTTTCCGTGCACCTTCGCTACACCAGCGTTATTTCAACTCCACCTCAACGGTATTCATTGATGGTGAGTTTGTAGAGTCCGGTACTTTTGGCAATGACAGCCGGGTGGCCGCGCTGCTCGGTATTCCGAAGTTGAAGGAAGAAACCTCGACCAGCTACAGCCTTGGATTTACCAGTAATCTGGGCAAATTCAAGATAACGGTGGACAGCTATTTAATCAACATCAAAGACCGTGTGGTATATACCGGTCAGTTCAGCGGCAGCAATGCCGCGAATGCAACGCCACAAGACAGAGAGTTGTATGACCTGCTTAGACAAGCCAATGCGACAACAGCACGTTTGTTTGCCAATGCTGTAGATACGCGTACGAAGGGTATTGATGCAGTGCTGAGCTACAGCACGCCGCTGGCGAACGGTACCTTCCGCGCGGATCTCGCAACGACTTTCACCAAGACAGAAATAGTGGGTGATATCCATTCTTCACCACTGCTTGCGGGTAAGGAAAACATCTATATGGACGAAGCCAGCCGTATCCTGATTGAAAAGGTTACCCCGCGGATCAAGTCAAACCTTAGTTTGGATTACACCCTGAACAAGTGGAATGTATTTTTGCGTAACGTTTACTTTGGCGAGGTTTCTCAGCCGACCAACGTGGTTGCAAACAGGCAGGATCTGCCAGGGAGAGTGATTACCGATATTAGTGCAGGTTATAATCTGACCAAGTCGCTGAAAATTACCATTGGGGCAAACAACCTGTTCGATGTATACCCCGCAGAACTGCTTTTGGGAAGTCAGGGAACCTCTGGTATTCTATATCCGAATCAGGCGCCACAATTTGGTTTCCTGGGCAGGTATGTATTCACCAGACTTGCGCTGAATTTCTAAACTTAAACTAGTTTAACGCAAAAAGGTCCGGAATTGCTTCCAGACCTTTTTGCTATGTATATTGGGAATTAAGACCTGCGTCTTCTTTCTCCGCTACCTTCACGTCTGCCACCAGTGCTTCCGGCTTTGTCATCACGGCTACGTCCAGAGAAATCTCTGAATCCGCCACCGCTGTTACCGCCTTCACGTCTGCCGCCACCGCCGTAGCTTCTTCTTTCTCCGCCTTCACGTCTTCCGCCGCCGTAGCCACCGCCACCGCTTCTGCGTTCGCCTCTTTCAGAGCTCACTGGTGCATCACCGGATTTTTCAATCCTCACACCACGGTTGTTGAACTGAACCTCTTTGAAGTTGTTGAATAAAGAATCTACTGTATCGTTTTCAACCTCAAAGAATGAGTAAACACCTTTCAGGTCAATTTTACCAATGCTTTTTCCGCTGATCTTACCGTTATTGCAAACGAAAGACAACAAGTCACCTCTGGTGAAATCATCTACAGATCCAAGGTTGATAAACAAACGGGTATACCCTTCGCTTCCTCTTGATCCTCTTTCGCTTCTTTCGCCTCTTACACCGCGCTCACCGCGATCATCAGCTGTTGCATTCAGATCAGGTGCGTTTTTGTAATATTCTAAAAAGCGGTTGAATTCTAAAGATGCAAAACGTTTGATGATGTCTTCTTTGCTCAGGTCACCAAACTCGTCCATAATGCGTGGAATGTACTGCTCGATTTGAGATTCATTCACTTCAACATTATTCACTTTGTGGATCAGAGAGAAAAGTTGTTTTTCACAAACATCAAAGCCGGTAGGCAATTCTGCTTTAGTAAATTGTTTACCGATGATACGCTCAATCTGACGGATTTTACCTATCTCTTTTGAGTTGATGATACAGATAGAGATACCTGTTTTACCAGCTCTACCCGTACGACCGCTACGGTGTGTGTAACTTTCGATCTCATCAGGTAAAGAGTAGTTAATTACGTGCGTAACGTTGTTTACGTCAATACCACGTGCAGCCACATCAGTTGCAATTAACAACTGCATGTTGCGGTCACGGAAGCGTTGCATAACCTTGTCACGTTGTTGTTGAGATAAATCTCCGTGTAAGGCGTCTGCGTTGTAACCGTCTTTAATCAAATGCTCTGCAACGTCTTGTGTATCCAGTTTAGTTTTACAGAATACAACGGCAAAGATTTCCGGGTTAAAGTCGACAATACGTTTTAAAGCAGCATATTTATCTCTTGCACGTACCACATAGTATTCGTGCTCAATATTTACGTTACCTGTGTTCTTGGTTCCCATGGTCAACTCTGTTGGGTTGTCCATGTAGTTTTTCGCTATGCGTCTAACCTCTGGAGGCATCGTAGCAGAAAACAACCATGTTTTTTTATCGTCAGGTGTTGTAGACAAGATATCATTGATGTCTTCCTGGAAGCCCATGTTAAGCATCTCATCTGCCTCGTCAAGTACAACATATTTCACATTAGTGAAATCAATTGCCTTACGACCAATGATATCCAACATACGGCCCGGTGTAGCCACTACAATCTGTACACCGTTTCTAATCTCACGCAATTGCTGCATAATGTTTGCGCCACCGTAAACGGCAACCACACTAGCACCAGATGTGTTTTTTGAGTAATTCTTGATGTCGCTCGCAATCTGTAAACAAAGCTCTCTGGTCGGGCATAAAATCAATGCCTGAGGCTTGTTGCTCTTAAAGTCGATCAATTCAATCAGCGGCAAACCAAATGCGGCTGTCTTTCCTGTTCCTGTTTGGGCCAAACCAACAAAATCGTTATTGCCCTCTAACAAAACAGGAATAGCTTGCTCCTGAATAGGTGTTGGATTTTCGAAACCTAAATCCTTTACAGCATTAACAACGTCATCACTTATCCCCAATAATTTGAATGGGTTATTCATTTTAACTATTTTAATTAAGCCGCAAAGGTACGGTTATTTTTCTGTATTTGATTGGTAACGAACGAAATAAAAAATGTCCACGCACAGTTCTTCCATGGATTGCGCTATGCAATCAGGATCAGTTGCTTAGCGGATTTGTTACCTCAGCCGGTCGGCCGATTTGATAAGTTTTTCGTCATTATTGATGCCTCTCAGTGCTAAAGCAAGAAAGATCATGGCGAGCACAGGGAAATATGCACCCAGGTTGGAAGACGCATGCTCCAGCCCGCCGGGTATTTTCTTTGCGGCAGCGTAGATCCAAAATGACAAAGCAACGATAAACACCATGTTTACCAGAATCAGCTTTTTCTGTAGACTGCGGTTGGTGTAGTTGAAGATGTTCGCCAGGGCGAGGATCGCGGTTGCAATTGTGGAAATTAGCAGTGGTGTGAAACTTTCCATCTGGCTGCTTACCTGATTTGTTTTTTGATACAACCCGGTGGCCACAATCCAGTAGTCGGTTCCATTGGCCTGTTGGGTAACGATCGGAATAAGCAATAATAAAAGCAGCACCAGACTCGTCAGAAATAACCAAACGGTTTGAATTCTTTGTATCATATCAATTCAATAAATTTATCAAAGATATTAAAACGAAGAAAAACCCCGATGTTAATATGATAAAAAAGTATTTTTGCAGCCTTGATTCCACAAAGATTTTTTATAGAACTGGCATATAATGGTACCGCTTACCACGGCTGGCAAATACAGCCGAATGCAATCACTGTGCAGCAATGCCTGGATAAAGCCCTGACAATTTTTTTCCGGCAGCCGGTGGCGACGCTGGGTTGCGGGCGGACAGATACCGGGGTGCATGCCACGCAGTTTTTTGCCCATGCAGACCTGCAGCTGGAGGGGATTAGCATCGAGAGATCAATCGCAGGAATTAACTCGCTGTTGCCCTATGACATTGCGGTGAAAACCATCTTTAAGGTAGGGGCTGAAGCACATGCCCGCTTTGATGCAACATCAAGGACCTATAAGTATCACCTGCATTTCCATAAAGATCCGTTTAAACTAAACCGTTCCTGGTTGTATAAGGGAAAGCTCGACGTACCGTCGATGAATAAAGCAGCAGAAATCCTCCAACAATATACCGATTTCTCGTGTTTTAGTAAGTCGAACACGCAGACCTTTACCAACAATTGTACAATCACGAAGGCCTACTTTGAGGAGACGGAAGATGGTCTTGTTTTTACGATACGGGCGGACCGCTTTTTGCGAAACATGGTCCGTGCCATAGTGGGTACGCTCGTTCGTGTTGGTGCAGGGGAGATCCCGGAGTCGGAAATCATAAATATAATAGAAAGCAAGAACCGCAGTAATGCCGGGCAGTCTGTGCCTGCCTGTGGTTTGTATTTGGTCCATATCACTTATCCGTTTGTAAAATAATATGTCCAAGATAACTGGTGATGTAGTCAATATTAATCTACTGAAGCGCGTCTTTCAGTACGTTAAGCCCTACCGCATCATATTCATCTATTCCGTTGTTTTAACCATTTTGCTGGCAGTGATTGCGCCGGTAAGGCCTTTTATTATAAAGTACACGCTTGATAACTATATTTTAACCGGACAGTACAAAGGATTGGTCAGCATGACAATGCTCATGGTTGTCTTGCTGATACTCCAGAGTGTGATTCAATACAGCCACACGTTATTAACCAATACCCTGGGGCAGTCGGCTATCAAGGATCTGCGCGTTGCCGTTTTCAATCACATCACGACGCTTCGGCTGCGGTATTTTGATAAGACGCCGATCGGGCAGCTCATTACCCGCACGGTGTCCGATCTGGAAACCATTGCGGACATCTTTTCTGAGGGACTCATTGTGATCATTGGCGACGTCCTGATGGTTCTTGTGATCATCGGCGTGATGGTTTACCGGGATCTTACGCTGACCATTGTGGTGCTGCTGCCTTTGCCGCTGCTGGTGGTGGCCACGTCCATTTTTCAGAAGGCCATCAAATCGGCCTTTCAACAGATCCGTACAGAGGTTTCCAACCTGAACACCTACCTCCAGGAGCACATTACCGGAATTTCCATCATCCAGTATTTTGCCCGCGAGGAGCAGGAGTACAACAAGTTTGTGAAGATCAACTCCCGTTACCGGGATGCCAACATCCGTTCCAACTGGTACTATTCGATTTTTTTTCCGGTGGTGGAAATCATATCTGCCATGTCCATGGGCCTCCTGGTTTGGTATGGTGCGAAGAGTATCCTCACAAAGCCGCTTGATGTGACACCTGGCACGATTACGGAGTTCCTGCTGTACATCAGTATGCTGTTTAAGCCCATCCGGGAGCTTGCAGATAAGTTCAATACCCTGCAAATGGGTATGGTGGGTGCGGAACGTGTTTTTAAGGTGCTGGATACCGATGAGAAAACGGACAATACAGGAACCTATGCGCCGGCAAAAATGGAGGGATCCATATCTTTCCGTAAGGTATGGTTTGCCTATAAAGAGGACCAGTATGTGCTGAAGGATTTGTCTTTTGAAGTAAAACCCGGACAAACCGTAGCGCTTGTCGGGGCTACAGGTGCTGGCAAGTCCTCCACAATCAATATTCTGAACCGCTTCTATGACATCCAGAAAGGCCAGATTGAAATTGATGGCGTGGATATTCACAAGTATGAACTCAGCTTCCTGCGTCAGAATATCGCAACAGTTTTACAGGACGTTTTCTTGTTTTCGGACACAATTTTCAATAATATTACGCTGAACAATCCATCCATTACGATGCACGAAGTGGTGGATGCAGCGAAGAAGGTGGGGGCCCACGATTTCATTGAGCGGCTGCCGGGCGGTTATCATTACAACGTAATGGAACGTGGGGCAACGTTGTCGGCGGGACAGGCACAGCTGATCTCTTTTATCCGGGCCCTGGTGTACAATCCTTCGATTCTCGTGTTGGATGAAGCCACCTCATCGGTGGATACGGAGACAGAAATGCTGATACAGCGCGCGATCGATAATTTGATGTATGGCCGCACGGCGATCGTCATTGCCCATCGGCTGTCGACGATACAAAAGGCAGATCAGATCATTGTGCTGGATAAAGGGGAGATTAAAGAGAAAGGTACCCATCAGCAGCTGCTTAAAATTGACGGTTATTATAAACGGTTGTACGATCTGCAGTTTTACTCGGGGGGTATTGAAACCAAAAGCTAACACGCGACAGGCCATATGAAGAAAGTTGTATCCAACCTGACCTTCCAGGTGCTTATTGCCATCAGCCTGGGGATTGTGGTTGGTGCGTTTTTTCCGGAGTTTTCGGGTATTGCAAAACTGATCAGCCAGAGCTTCATTAACATGATCACCATGTTGATTGCGCCAATTATCTTCCTAACCATTGTGCTGGGTATTGCCCATATGGGGGATATGAAGAAAGTTGGCCGGGTAGGGGGTAAAGCCTTGCTTTATTTTGAGCTTGTCTCTACGCTGGCCATCGTGATCGGCATGGTGGTGGCCAACCTGATCAAACCCGGCCTTGGGGTACATGCCGCTGCCGGAGATACCAGCAAAATAGAATCCTACGCAAAACAAGCCGAAGGCATTAACTGGCTGGAGTTCTTCTTCCACATTATACCAAAAAACATCTTTGAATCCTTTTCCAAGGGTGATATCCTGCAGATCTTGTTCTTTGCCATCTTGTTTGGGTACGGCCTGAACAAGATGGGGTCAGAGGGGCAGTCTGTTCTTCGTGGACTGGATAAGGTTTCTAAGGTGTTCTTCAACATTATGAAGGTCGTGATGCGCCTTGCTCCGGTAGGTGCCTTCGGCGGTATGGCGTTCAGCGTGGGAACCTATGGCTTGCACGCACTCCTGCCAATGGCCAAGCTGATGGGCTCTGTTTATCTGACCTGTTTCCTCTTTATTTTTGTGGTGCTGAACGGCATCTGCAAGGCATACAAGTTCAGCCTCTGGAGCTACCTTAAGTTTATCCGGCAGGAGATCCTGATCGTACTGGGAACCTCGTCCTCGGAATCGGTATTACCAAGCATGATGCAGAAAATGGAAGCGATCGGCTGTAAGAAGTCGGTGGTTGGATTGGTGATCCCAACAGGGTATTCCTTCAATCTGGATGGTACTGCCATATACCTCTCCATGGCGGTAATCTTTTTGACGCAGGTATTTAATATCAATCTGTCCGTTGGGCAACAGCTTTCCATTCTCGCCGTGCTAATGGTTACTTCGAAAGGTGCTGCGGGCGTGACCGGGAGTGGCTTTATTGTGCTCGCCTCGACGCTCGCTGCGCTGAACATTATGCCGGTAGAACACATCGCCATTTTATTGGGTGTGGACAGGTTTATGTCTGAAGCCCGGGCGATCACCAATATGATTGGGAATGGCATTGCTGCCATCGTGATTGCCAAAAGTGAAAAAGAGTTTGACGAGGAGAAATATCAGCGGGCTATAAATCCGGTTGCGATTGCGAAGGCCGAAGAGTCGCAGGGGTTGTAAATTACCTGGCATTCTTTGTCTTTCGGTATCTGCATTTCCATTGCCGCGGCCGCGCGCACAGACCAGGTTTAAACCGATTAATAGACCAGGTCGAACATCAATTGCTTTTTATAGTCGGAAGGATTGATCTTGAGGATTTTCTTAAAAACCTTGGAGAAATGATGACGGTCGGAAAAGCCACAGTCGTAAGAAATCTGATCGAAAGATTTATTGGTGTGGTGCATTAACGTACAGCATGCCTGTACCTTCAATTTCAGAATATATTGTTGTGCTGGCATTCCGGTGCTCGTTTTAAACAAGCGCGCAAAGGAGTTTGTCGCCATGTTGGCAATCTCGGCAAGTTGCTCATTGGTGATGCGGGTATGGAAGTTTGCCTCGATGTACTTGATGGCTCGGAGTACCCGGTGGTCCAGATTTACCGATTCCCAGATATCGCCCGGGATTTCCAGCAGGCATGCTGAAATCAGCTGCTTGGTGCGCAGGCATTCTGAATAATTCGTGATGATTTCTTTTATACAGGAAGTCTTCACCCGATCCAGAAGATTGCAGAGGCTGGCGTCACAGTCGATTTGTATGATTCCGCTTTTAATGAAGTCCAATGGATATCCGAGGGAAAAGTGAATAAACAGGTGATCCACTTTCCCTGCCTCCTTCACTGTGGCGATGTCGTCTGTGACACCGAACTTCCTACCCTTGATGGATTCGTCCTTCTCATGATCCTTTTGGCGGAGCCTGCAGGAGAAGGAAGTGTTGGGGGGGATGATGATGATGCTTTTTTCGTCAAGGTGGATGGTCTGGTTGTCGAACCGGATCGTCGACCCTGGGATAGAATTGTGGTATATTCTCCAGAAGGGCGCCTTGAGGTCGTTGCACTCCCATTCTTCAAGCATCCAATAGCGGCAACAAAACAACTTTACGTTTACGTCCTGAAAATATTGATGTACATCAGATGGATCGATCTTAATTTCCTCACTGATCTTCCTGCTCATACGATGTTTGTTTTGTACATATTCTGGAGAAGATTACACAACTTCTATTCAAATTAAGTTTAACAATTTACGCGGCGACACCTAACCTGATATAATATTGATTCACGATAAAGAAACAAAAAGGTCATTTCTCCAACGAAAGGGCGCTTCAAAGGCAGCCAGCCTTAAAAATTCTTTAAAGTTAAGTTAATAAAGTATGAAACTCCAATCCCTTAAATGTCAAAAGACCGATACAAATCCGTACGCGTCAGCACATCAAATCTTAAAACACAACAAAGTAATAGTAGACCATGAATCGAAATTTTAGTCATTTTTTTGCAGCCATTTTTACCTGCTCCTTATCCGTCTTTGGTGCTGCGCAGGTACATGCCGCTTCCGGAGAATTAAATGAATACACATTTTTGAACAACAGTTCGCGGGCGAATGCAGGTAATGCATCGACGAACATGAATAAACAAAAGGTAGTTAAAGGCAGGGTGCTGGATGAGAACCAGCTTCCGATACCGGGTGCCGGTGTTAACGTTAAAGGTACCTCCACAAGTACCACTACAGACAACGACGGAAATTACTCCATCAGTGTTCCTGAGGGTGGAACACTCGTTTTTACCTTTGTGGGCTATATCCGGCAGGAAGTTGCTGTAGATAAACGCAGTCAGATCAATACTGTGTTGAAGCCAGACGTTCAGGCTTTGTCTGAGGTCGTTGTCGTTGGTTATGGAACGCAAAAGAAAGTAAACCTTACGGGAGCAGTGACGGCCGTTAAGGGCGATGATCTGAACTGGAAGCCGGTTGGACAGGTATCTTCTGCCTTGCAGGGTGTTGCCTCGGGTGTAACCGTGACGCAGAGTCAGGGACAGCCTGGAAGTGACCAGGGTACTATCCGCATTCGTGGTATCGGTACTTTAAACAACAGCAACCCATTGGTACTGGTTGATGGGGTTCAAACCGACATCAACAATGTGGATGCAAATGATATTGCATCGGTGTCCGTACTAAAGGATGCTGCCGCTTCTTCTATATATGGGGTAAGGGCCGCAAACGGCGTGATTCTGATCACCACCAAAAGAGGTGCAAGCGGAAAAGCAAGCATCAGCTATTCCAATTACTTTGGATGGCAGGACCCTACCCGTTTAGCGAAATATGTAGGTGCACAGGAGTTTATGAGGTTATCTAACCTGATGTATACCAACTCTGGTGCCGGTGCCATCTATTCCGATGCACAAATTTCCCAGTATGACAACCCGAACCGCGACTTAAACCTCTATCCGGATAACTATTGGATGGATAAGGTGCTTACCGGCAGTGGTTTTCAACAGCAGCATAGCCTGTCACTGGCAGGTGGTGGTGAAAACAACCAATACCGCTTCTCAACCAACTACTTCAGTCAGGATGGTCTGGTGAAGAATATGGATTACGACCGTCTTACGGTGCGTTTGAACACAGATTCCAAGATCGGAAAACGGTTGGAGTTCAGTGCCGACATTTCGGCAAATATCTCCGGACAAACAGAGCCGCAGGGCGTTGCCGGATCCGCATGGTACCAGTTTAGTCAGGCGGCCATCGCGAATCCGCTGAATGTAGATAAGTATACCGATGGTACCTGGGCAACCTTGCGTGGCGGCCAGAATCCACTGCGTCTGCAGGAAGAAGGGGGACTGTATAACTACAAAAAGAATCTTTTCATCGGTAATTTTAAGTTGAACTATCATGTTACGGATGGGTTAACGCTGACTGCTACGGCGTCGGATAACTATCAGAGTACATCCAACAGCATGCACAACCGTGGATTTGATTATGTACAATATGATACCAAAAATACACTACGTGTAGGGCAAAACGACATCTCCAAGCAACATGTAGGTTATTGGATGCAGAACTATCAGGGTTTGATCAACTATAAGAAGGATTTTGGAAAACACAACCTGAACTTCCTTGCAGGAGCATCCAGATTGAGCGAAAACTATGACTATTTAAATGCGTTCCGTAAAGATATTCCAGACGGTGACCTGTCACAGATCGATGCCGGTTCTGCCAGCACATCAACCAACAGCGGTACCGCAACAGAATACTTGCTGTTATCGTATTTTGGAAGATTCAACTACGCTTACGACGACAAATACCTGTTTGAAGCAAACATCCGTAGAGATGGTTCTTCACGCTTTCCAAAAGGATCTAACTATGGCTGGTTCCCATCTTTCTCTGCGGGATGGAACATCGCTAAAGAAGCGTTTATGGAAAATATAACTGGTATTCAGGAATTGAAACTACGTGGATCCTGGGGTAAGCTGGGTAATGATAACCCGCTTGCAAATTCATCTTCCGCGGCTTTAAACTACCCATACCAATCTACATTCAGTTACAACAACAGCTATCCCTTCGGTGGAATGTTGAACACTGCAGCAAGTCAGTCCATGTACAGCAACTCCGGTTTAACCTGGGAAACCACAACCATGAGTGACATCGGTTTGGATGTGGCGATACTGAAAAGCAGATTGCGTTTCACATTCGACTACTACAATAAGACAACTGACAACATCTTATATGCACTTCCTATTCCTGCGTCCGTTGGATTCAGTCCTTCTTACCAGAATGCAGGAAGCATGCAGAATAAAGGATTCGAGTTCAGCGTAAATTACAGCGGTAATATTGGTAACGACCTGAAGTTTGATGTCGGCGCGAATGTGTCTGACGTCAGAAATAAGATCACCGACCTGAAAGGAACGGACTACATGACGACCGACAACAACAACAATACAACAGGATACTTTGTAGGTGTTCCGATTGGTGGCTACTACGGCTATCAGACAGAAGGGATATTCCAGTC
Source organism: Pedobacter sp. (assembly GCA_045629455.1). Classification (GTDB taxonomy): domain Bacteria; phylum Bacteroidota; class Bacteroidia; order Sphingobacteriales; family Sphingobacteriaceae; genus Pedobacter. Next base: position 62,270 of record JAZQRI010000030.1, read on the forward strand.
GGCTGCTGAGGTAAGTGCCCATGCAACACAGACCGGAAATACCGCTGCGGGAGATTTAATCTATAAAGATCAGAATGGCGATGGCGTGATCAATGCAGCCGACCGTGTATATCTTGGAAGTAACATCCCAAGGCTTACTTATGGATTTAACCTGAATCTTTCATACAAAGGTTTCGACTTCTCTACCTTACTTCAGGGCGTGGGAAAAGTTGACGTGAGTACACTCGTGATGGAAAGAGCTCCTTTAAGTACAGACGGAAACTTCAAAGCCATACATGAGGACAGCTGGACACCGAACAACACCGATGCAGCCTTCCCAAGACTGACCACTTCCAATCAGAACTACCAGGCTTCTTCCTTCTGGGTTAAAAGCGGATCCTACCTGCGTGTGAAAAGCATGCAACTAGGCTACACCCTGAATCCGGCACTGACCAGCAAACTTGGTATGTCCAAACTACGTGTTTTCGCTTCCGGACAGAACCTGTTTACGTTCAGTAGCCTTGCGGACGATATCGATCCCGAATCGCCAAATGACAACCGTTACTATCCTCAGGTTAAGACTTTCACTTTCGGCTTAAACGCTAACTTCTAATTCTAAACACATGAAAAAGATGACAAACCTTAAATATATAATGTCCGGATTACTCCTTGTAGCCGGCCTTGCCGCCTGTAAAAAGGATGCACTGGATAAGCAGCCACTGGATGCCTCATCCGGGACGACCTACTGGAAAAATGAAACGAATGCCGTACAAGCCGTAAACAACATCTACCGTTACATGGGCGATTTCACCGACAGAATCTTTTTATCCTGCGCGACAGACGACAGTTACTCATGGAGCAACTGGCCTTCTGATGTTCAGTACGCGGGCAACGGATCAGCCACCAGCAGTACAGGAACATTCGGCCATTACTGGAATAATTTCTACACGATGATCGGTGCAGCAAACAATGTGCTGGACAACATCAATAAAGTGAACGGCATGAGCCCGGAAATGAAGAACCGGCTTGTTGGTGAATCCCGCTTCCTGCGTGCATATGCCTATCAGCAACTGATTGGCATGTACGGAGATGTCCCTTTGGTGACGCATGTGCAAGCAGTGGAGGAATTTAATGTTCCACGTACTCCGAAGGCTGATGTAGCTACTTTTATCGTGAAGGAACTGGATACTATAGCAGATTTTCTGCCGGTAACCTATGCGGCCGCAGATGCCGGCCGGGTAACGAAAGGTGCGGTACTGGCGCTAAAAGCAAGGACTTACCTGTATCAGGGCGACTGGGCCAATGCTGCGGCAGCTGCGCAGGCGGTGATGAATTCAGGTACCTATACCATTGATAACGATTATCTGAGTTTATTTAACGGAACAAACAAGAACAGTTCGGAAATTATCCTCTCCGGCCGTTATCTGGAAAATACCTATGCCAATGCAACTGCAACATGGGTTGGCGGACCGACGCTTGGTGGCTGGGGACAAGTGGTGCCTTTGCAAAGCCTCATCGATGACTATGAATGTATCGACGGAAACACCAGAGAAAAATCGCCTTTATATGACAGCAGTAAACCTTTCGAAAACCGTGATCCGCGGTTGAAACTAACGGTGGTCGTTCCAGGATCTACGGTGAACGGAAAGAACATTGACGTAAGTAAGCCGGGATCCATTGATGCATTGGGACAAAATAATGCCTCTTTCACCGGATACTACTATAAAAAATATATACCTGCCGTTATTGCAGGTACCTGGGAAAACAACTCGGCAAACGACATCGTTCTGTTGCGCTACGCGGAAGTACTGCTGACGTATGCAGAAGCCAAGATAGAAGCCGGGCAGATTGACCAGTCCGTTTACGACGCCATCAATAAGGTAAGAGCGAGAAATGGCGTGAACATGCCTGCTGTTACTGCAGCGAAAGCATCATCTCCTGCAGAATTAAGAACGATCATTCGAAGAGAAAGGCACGTGGAGTTTCCATTGGAAGACAACAGGTTCTTTGACATCCGCAGATGGAAGATTGCCGAGCAGGTGATGACGGGGAATGCCTACGGGATTCTTAATAATTTCAATTCTTCAAGAGCCGATTTCGGTCAGCATGTGCTGGTTGAAAAACGTAACTTCAATCCTGCCCGGGATTATGTATGGGCGATCCCTCAAAACGAGGTTGACTTGAACAAGGCCCTGGTTCAAAACCCGGGTTGGTAAGTGTATAATTGAGCTGACAAGATTTAGCATAAAGAAAATAAGACATGAAGTTATTCCGGTATATTGTTTTAATACCTCTTTTCTTAACGACACTATCTTCAAAGGCACAGGTTGCCAAACATACCTTTGCGCTTGGTGATGAGGCTTTCCTTTTGGATGGGAAGCCGCTTCAGATGATTTCTGGAGAGATGCATTGTGTAAGAATTCCCGTTGCCTACTGGCGCGACCGCATGAAGATGGCCAAAGCCATGGGCTTAAATACCATCGGTACCTATGTTTTCTGGAACGCTCATGAAGCTGTACCCGGGAAATACGATTTTAGCGGCAACAACAACATCGCGGAATTCGTAAAGATTGCGCAGGAAGAAGGCCTGTGGGTGGTGCTTCGTCCAAGCCCATATGCCTGTGCAGAATGGGAATTTGGTGGCTATCCATGGTGGTTGCTCAAAGACAGCACGCTCAAGGTTAGAAGTAAGGATCCCCGTTTTATTGATGCCTATACCAAATACATTGGTCAGCTGGCAAAGCAACTGGTGCCGTTGCAGGTAACCCATGGCGGTAACATCCTGATGATCCAGATCGAGAACGAATACGGTTCGTATAGCGACGACAAAAGCTATATGGACCTGAACCGCAAGATCTTCCGCGATGCCGGCTTTGATGGGGTTTTGTTTACCTGCGATGGAGCAGATCAGATGCCCAAAGGTTATCTTCCTGGATATCTTCCTGCGGTAAACGGATTGGAAAATCCGGCAGAAGTAAAGGCCCTTATCAATAAATACCACAATGGGAAAGGTCCGTATTACGTGGCAGAGTGGTACCCCGGCTGGTTCGACCACTGGGGAGAAAAGCATGCTAAAGTATCAGCAGAGCAGTCAGCGAAAAAATTGGATGCCATCCTAGCTGCCGGGATCTCTATAAATATGTACATGTTTCACGGTGGTACCACACGTGATTTTATGAATGGGGCCAATCTGAACGTCAATGAACCCTATGCGCCTCAGGTATCCAGTTACGACTACGATGCACCGCTCGATGAAGCGGGTAATCCGACGGAGAAATTTATGAAGTTCAGGGAGGTGATACAGAAACACTTGCCAGCCGGTCAGGTACTGCCCGAGGTGCCGCAGAAGAAGCGCAGCATCGTGATCAAAGACATCAAGCTGGAAAGCTACTCGCCGGTTTTCGCAAATTTACCTAAGCCAGTTTTTTCTAAAACACCGATGACTTTTGAAGATTTGAATCAGGCCTATGGCTTTGTATTGTACAGAACCACCGTGTCTGCCTCCGGAATGTTGAAGGTTAAAGAGCTGCGGGATTACGCAAGTATCTATGTGAACGGCAAGCAGATTGGCACGCTGGACCGGAGGACAAAAACCGATTCAATCGAACTGGTAAATGTTCCAAAAGATGCAGTGCTGGACATTCTGGTGGAGAACAACGGCCGGGTGAACTATGGTCCGTTTCTTACGGATAACCGTCATGGAATTACCGAATACGTATCGCTGAATGGTACGCCGCTGCAGAACTGGAAAAACTACAAACTGCCCTTCGCTGATCTCCAGGGAACAAAGTACGCCAATAAAATTGTGACCAGTGCCCAGCCGACATTATACCGTGGAAACTTTAAGCTGGATGATGTTGCCGACACGTATCTGGATATGCGTAATTTCGGGAAAGGCTTTGTTTTTTTAAATGGCCATAACCTTGGTAAATACTGGGCCATTGGTCCGCAGCAAACGATTTTCGTACCTGCGGTATGGCTAAAAAAGGGAAGGAATGAAATCGTCGTATTTGACCAGTTGAAATCCGGACATACCGGGATTACGACACTGGACCACCCGATTCTTGACCAAACAACAAAATCAGAGTAACATTGATGAGAAATAATCTTATAAGAAGCTCCATCGTTGCCTTGCTACTGTTTACTGCAGCGGGGACGGTTATGGCACAACAAAACGGCACGCAGTTTCCATTAATTCCATATCCGGCAAAGCTTACCGCAGGTAGTGGAACATTCTCCATTAGCAGAAGTACCACGATTGTAGTTGAAGACCATAAGTTTGACAAGGAAGCGGAATTGTTGAATGCGCTGATCGCACAATACCTCGGCGCAGGATTAAAGGCTGGTGCCAAAAGCAACAACCGCATCGTTCTAAGAGCTGAACCCGCTGACGTTGCCGAAGGATACAAGCTGGCTATAACTTCTAAAGAAGTTGTTCTTTCGGCAAACGATCCTGCCGGAATGTTCCGCGCCGTGGAGACCATCCGGCAGTTGCTGCCGGCACAGGAACGTCCTTCTGTTTCTGCAAAGGTACTTACGCTTCCGGCTGTTCAAATCGCAGATCAACCTGCGTATGCCTGGCGTGGCATGCATCTGGATGTATCCAGGCACTTCTTTTCGCTGGATTATCTGCGCAAGTTTATTGACCTGCTTGCCTTATACAAGTTCAATAAGCTGCATTTGCACCTGACGGATGATCAGGGCTGGAGAATTGAAATTAAAAAGTATCCAAAGCTGACGGAGGAAGGTGCATGGCGGGAGTTCAACAATCAGGATTCGGCCTGCATGGTGAAAGCGAAAGATAATCCTGATTTCATCATCGATCCAAAACATATTGTTCGCAAAAACGGGAAAACCATGTATGGTGGTTTCTATACCCAGCAGGAGATGAAAGGTATTGTAGCCTACGCACTGGCGAGACACATCGACATCATCCCTGAAGTAGATATGCCAGGGCATATGATGGCCGCAATAAACAGTTATCCCTTTCTAACCTGTGATGGCGAAAACAAATGGGGTAAATTGTTTACAACACCCATCTGCCCTTGTACAGAAACGACTTTTGAGTTTGCGCAGAATGTTTTTACGGAGATCATCGACATCTTTCCAAGCAAATACATTCACATCGGCGGAGATGAAGTAGACCGCAGCAGCTGGGAGAGTTCGCCCGTATGTAAGGCGTTCATGGCTAAAAATAACCTTAAAACGACGGCAGAACTTCAGAGCTACTTCATCAATAGAATGGAGAAGTTCTTTATTTCTAAAGACCGCAAGCTTATTGGATGGGACGAGATCCTGGAAGATGGCATCAGCAGAACGGCCATGGTGATGTATTGGCGCTCGTGGGTGCCTGATGCACCTGTGAAAGCCGCCAAGAATGGCAACATGGTGGTGATGTCTCCGGGCAATCCACTGTACTTTGACAGTGCACCGGATAAGAATTCGATTTACAACGTGTATCACTTCAACCCGATCCCTAAGGGACTGACCGAAAAAGAAGCAAAGGGAATTGTGGGCGCGCAGGCCAATACCTGGTCGGAAATGATCCCCACGGAAAACCGTGCGGACTATCTCGTTTTTCCGCGGATGACCGCCCTGGCGGAACGACTGTGGTCAAATAACGATGATTATAATGGGTATCTGAAACGTTTAAATGGACATTACCCGCGCCTGGAGGCACTCGGCGTCAGTTATCGGTTGCCTGACATCAGCGGGCTCGTGGAACAGAATGTGGTCACAGCTCAAACGGTGTTAAACCCGGAGAAACCACTGCCGGGTTTGAGTCTTCGGTATACGACAGACGGGAGCTTGCCATCCATTAAATCTCCGGCGCTGAACCAGCCGATAACCATTAGGGATTCCACCTTCATTCGTCTTGCTGCTTTCAATGCAAAAGGAACCCGTGGTGACGTTTACGATTTACACTATAAAAAACAGTCCCTTGCAGACCCTGTACAGACGTTTGTCTCGACTCCAGGACTGGTCTGCAATTACTACCCCGGCGAGTATAAAAGTTCCAAACTTATGGCCGGAACGCCCAAATCGGCAATTACCGTTAACCAAATGGAGGTGCCAAAAGAGGCTAATGCATCCGCTTTCGGCCTGAAATATCAGGGATACCTTGACATTCCGGAGGATGGAATTTATACTTTTTTCCTCATCTGTGATGATGGTGGTATCCTGAATATCGCCGGCAGGGAAGTAGTGAACAATGATGGCTGGCATCCCCCGATAGAAAGAAGCGGTCAGGTTGCACTTAAAAAAGGTCTGCAGCCCATTGCACTGGACTTTGTGGAAGGGGGCGGTGGCTATACCTTAAGCTTGAAATACAGCTTAAACGGCAGCACACCTGCAGAAATTCCCTCGAGCTGGTTGAAACATTAACATAACGAATCAGACCATCATATGCTTGCTGCAATGCAAAATAGTGAATGTAAGCTTATGATGGTTTTACAACCAAATAAAAACCGTATACTCCAATGAGAAAGCTATTTCTTACAATTATTTTCGGTATCCAGGCAGCCATTTGCTGGAGCCAGACCGCTCCGAAGCCTTATGGCGCATTGCCTACTGCAGCCCAGCTAAACTGGCATGAAATGGAAATGTATTGCCTGATCCACTTCGGTGTAGATACCTATACCGACAAGGAGTGGGGCTTTGGTGATGAAGATCCCGCTATTGTGAACCCCAAGCTCTTCGACGCCAGTCAGATTGTGGGCGCCGCAAAAGCCGGAGGTTTCAAGGGTGTCGTTGTTGTGGCTAAACACCACGATGGCCTGTGTATCTGGCCGACAAAAACGACGGAACACAACATCACTAAAACGCCTTGGAGAGATGGCAAAGGTGATATGATCAAAGAATATCAGGAAGCCTGTGAAAAGTTGGGCATGCAAATGGGACTTTATTGTTCTCCGTGGGACAGAAATAATGCCCTGTATGGACAGCCGGAATATGTAGAAATTTACCGCGAACAACTGAAGGAACTCTACTCAAACTATGGCAAGCTATTTATCTCCTGGCATGATGGCGCCAATGGAGGAGATGGTTATTACGGTGGAAAAAATGAAACCCGCAAGATTGACCATACTACTTACTATGGATGGCCCACCACCTGGGGAATTACCCGTAAGCTACAACCCGGCGCCACGATCTTCGGGGATGTAGGTCCGGATGTACGTTGGGTTGGCAATGAAGAAGGTCATGCCGGAGAAACCAGTTGGGCAACCTATACGCCAGAGGCACCTGAGGCGGGTAGAATCCCGGCAAACGGATATGTAAAGCATTGGCTTGGTGTGGAAGGCACCCGAAACGGTAAATACTGGATGCCTGCAGAATGCGATGTTTCCCTTCGCCCGGGATGGTTTTATCATGCCAGTCAGAATGCCCAGGTGAAATCACCGTATACATTGTTGGATTTGTATTATAAAAGCGTAGGCAGGGGTGCGAACCTGGATCTTGGACTTTCCCCAAACCGCGATGGACTTTTAGACGCAGAAGATGTTAATGCACTGAAAGGGTTCGGCGACTTGCTGAAGAAAACTTTTGCGGTAAACCTGGCGAAAGGCGCCAGGCTGCAGGCCAGTAATGTCCGTGGTGGAAACAAGGCGAAGTTCGGGCCGCAGTTCCTGCTTGACGGGGACCGCTATTCCTACTGGAGCACTGATGACGCGGTGACTACCCCTTCGTTAACCCTGGATCTCAAGGGTGTTCAAAGCTTCAATGTCATCCGCCTGCGCGAGAACATCAAATTGGGCCAACGTATAGAAGCCGTTGAAATCGAGGCTTATTTCGATAATAAATGGCAGAAGATTGCATCGGCAACAAGCATCGGGGCCAATCGTCTGATCCGGCTGCCGCAAACCGTTACCACCAGCAGGGTTAGGCTAAAAATCGCAAAATCACCGGTAGCGATTGCACTGAGTGACCTCGGGTTATACAAAGAGCCTGTACATCTGACGGCACCGATAATCTCCAGAGATAAGCAAGGGAAGGTCACGATATCCACGCTTGCTCCGGTATCTGGCCTGCACTATACCACGGACGGCAGTGTGCCGACTATAAAATCTCCTGCGTATAAAGATGGATTTCCATTTGTGCAGGGCGGACAGGTTCGCGCCATTGCCGTAGAAGGAAATCAGATCAGTGAGCTTGCCTCACAGACGTTCGATGTCAGCAAAGCCAAATGGACGCTGATGAAGGACTCCGTTGGAAAACAGCCGATGTATGCACTGGATGAAAATCCGAAGACAATCTGGAGCTCCTTATCCACAGACACCACCAGCGCCTTCAACCAAGGGCAAATCAGTATAGACCTGCATGAACAAACACCCATTGCTGCATTCAGCTATCTGCCAAGACAGGATAAGCAAAGCGATGGCATTGTGGACCTTTATTCTTTTTCGGTGAGCGATGATGGCGTAAACTTCAGAGAAGTTGCTGCGGGGGAGTTCTCCAACATCCGGGCAAACCCGATAGTGCAGGAAATCCGGCTGAAGACACCGGTTCAAGCACGCTATATTCGCTTCACCGGCCGCAGAGCCATCAAAGGAAACGGAATTACCGCTGCGGAGATCGGCATCACCCGTGTAAAAACCAAATCATAAATTTTTTTCTCTTAACAATGAACAAACATTTTATAACCGCCTCCCTTGTTTCGATATCCATCTTTGCTGGGGACGTGATGACAAGTACTGCCCAGGAAAAACCGCGTTACAAAGATCCACGTGCGCCCATACCAGAGCGGGTGAATGACCTGCTGCAAAGGATGACGCTGGAGGAAAAAACAGGGCAGCTCGTCACCCTGCTTGGCTGGGAGATGTATGATAAGAAAGGGAAACAGGTAACAGCTTCGGAGGCTTTCAAAAAAGCCGTCGCGGAACAAAAGCTGGGGAGCTTATGGGCAACCCTCCGCGCGGACCCCTGGACCAAAAAAACACTGGCCACAGGACTAGATCCTTATCTGGCTGCGAAGGCCAGCAATATGCTGCAAAAGTATGTGCTCGAAAATACACGCCTGCAGATCCCGGTGTTTATTGCCGAGGAGTGCCCGCATGGCCATATGGCCATTGGCGCTACCGTTTTCCCGACCGCAATTGGGCAGGGCAGTACCTGGAACCCCGAGCTGATTGGGAAGATGGCTACCGTTATTGCGAAAGAAGCACGCCTTCAGGGCGCCCACATCGGCTATGGTCCGGTGCTCGACCTTGCCCGGGAACCACGGTGGTCCAGGGTAGAGGAAACTTATGGCGAGGACCCTTACCTCAACGGGCGCATGGGTGTCGCCATGGTCAAGGGCTTTCAGGGAGAAAACATCAATAGCGGTCAGCATGTAATATCAACCCTGAAACACTTTACCGCTTATGGTGCCGCAGAAGGTGGGCATAACGGTGGTATTGTGAACACCGGAACCCGGGAACTTTACCAGAGTTATTTTCCGCCTTTTAAAGCCGCAATTGCAGCAGGTGCCCTTTCTGTGATGTCTGCCTACAACTCTGTTGATGGCGTTCCCTGCACGGCAAGTTCTTTCCTGCTCACCGATGTGCTGCGTAAGCAATGGAACTTCGATGGTTTTGTGGTATCGGATCTGGGCAGCATTGATGGACTGATGGGCAACAACCACATCGCCGGCAACATGGCGGAGGCAGCGGCACTGGCCATTCAGGCGGGTGTGGATAGTGACCTTGGCGGAGCAGCATTCAACGGCCCTCTGCGGGAAGCCATCAAACAGTCGCCAGCACTGCAAAAGAAACTGGATGAGGCGGTAAGCCGGATACTTACGTTGAAGTTCCGCATGGGCCTTTTTGAAAACCCGTATGTAGACCCGGAAAAAGCGAGAAAGACCGTAAGGGATCAGGCGGCAGTTGCCGTGGCGCGGCAGGTGGCCCAGGAATCCGTGATCCTCCTCAAAAACGACAATCAAACCCTGCCATTAAGCAAAAAAATGAAGTCAATAGCCGTCGTTGGGCCCAATGCTGACAATATATACAACCAGCTGGGCGACTATACCGCCCCTCAGGAGCGGTCAAACATCGTTACGGTCTTAGATGGCATCAAAGCGAAATTACCTTCCGGCGCAAAGCTGCGTTATGTAAAAGGTTGCGCCATCCGTGACACCACAGATGCCAACATTGCAGAAGCCGTACAGGCCGCGAAGGAATCTGAGCTTACCGTTGTTGTGCTTGGTGGATCCAGTGCGCGTGACTTTAAAACGGAATACATCAGTACAGGTGCGGCAAATGTTTCTGATCAGACTTCCGAGAAGATCAGTGACATGGAAAGTGGCGAGGGTTATGACCGCGAAACGCTTGATCTGATGGGTAAACAACTCGAACTGCTACAAGCCATCGTAAAAACCGGTAAACCTGTTGTTCTTGTGTTTATTGGTGGAAGACCTTTAAACCTGAACTGGCCTGCGGCCAATGTACCGGCAATACTGAATGCCTGGTATCCGGGGCAAGAGGGTGGAAATGCCATTGCTGATGTTTTATTTGGCGATTACAACCCGGCAGGTAGGCTGCCGATATCCATCCCGAGAGGAGTGGGACAGCTTCCGGTATACTACAATTACAAGAGTCCGCTAAAGCATAACTACGTGGAAGGTACGGCCCAGCCGCTATATTCTTTTGGTTATGGACTAAGTTACAGTACCTTCGAGTATGCAGACCTAACCGCTGTGCCTGCAGAGGGCGACGACGTATCTGTAAAAGTTAGCTTACGCGTAACAAACAAGAGCGGGGTGGACGGAGACGAAGTCGTCCAGATCTACCTGCAGGATCAGGTGGCTTCGGTAGTTGTACCGATAAAACAACTTAAAGCATTTAAACGGATTCACCTGAAGGCAAATGAAACGCAGACCGTCAGCTTTGTGCTTACCAAAGAAGATCTGGCGATATACGACGCCGGTATGAAACACACCGTGGAAGCAGGCAAGTTTACCATCCTTGCAGGTGCCGGATCTGAAGATATCCGGCTGAAAAAGGAAATTAACATTTCGCACAATTATGGGCTTTGAGATTAAATTTTAGCTCAAAACACCACAAACTAATAGCAAATCTCTAACTTAAGGGATATTTCCTGGTTAAAGCCATGAGAATCTAACCAAATCCTGATGATGAAAAATAAGTACTTGTTGCCATTTATAATGATCACGTCCCTGTTTTTTCTATGGGGCTTTGCTTACGGACTACTTGATGTATTAAACAAGCATTTTCAGGAAACACTAAACATCACCAAGAGCAGGTCGACCTTGCTTCAGGCCGCCTATTTCGGCGCCTATTTCCTGGTCGCCCTCCCTGCGGGATTGTTCATGAACAGGTTCGGCTATAAGAAAGGCATTATCATGGGGCTGCTCCTGTATGCACTGGGCGCACTCCTGTTTTATCCTGCCGCTGAAAATGCCAGCTTCAATTTCTTCCTGCTCGCGTTGTTCATTCTGGCCTCTGGTCTTGCTTGTCTGGAAACTGCGGCAAACCCATACGTGACCGTGCTGGGTCCGCCGGAAACGTCTACCAACCGCCTAAATCTAGCACAATGTTTCAACGGCGTAGGCTCCTTTTTAGGGCCCATCATCGCAGCCTATCTTTTCTTTAGCGATGCTCCGCAGTCGGGCGGCGGGAACCTGGAATCGGTCAAGCTGATTTACGTGATTGTAGGGGTGCTTGTTCTTATTATCGCAGGAATATTCATGCGCACGAACCTCCCGGAGATCAAAGAAAGCGAGATCGTGACCGAGGAGGGCCTAAATCAGAAGCCGTTGTTCCAACACAGTAATTTCACGTATGGTATTGTTGCCCAGTTCTTTTACGTTGCTGCGCAAGTCGGCATTGCGGCATTATTTATTAACTATTGCACGGAAAGCGGCGTCGGTATAGACAATGCCGGGGGTGCAAAATTGTTGTCTGTAGGCCTGATCCTTTTCACTGTAGGCCGGTTTGTCGGCACGAGTCTGATGCGCTTCATCCAGCCAAATACATTGCTGGCGGTTTATTCGATCGTCAACATGCTGCTTTGTGCGGCAGTGATCATGAAGCTGGACTGGCTTTCGGTATATGCATTGCTCGGCTTATTTTTCTTCATGTCAATTATGTTCCCAACCATTTTTGCCCTGAGCATAAAGGAGCTGGGGAAACATACGAAAAAGGCATCCTCTTTTTTGATTATGTCCATCGTAGGCGGAGCAATCGTGCCGATGATCATGGGTGCCCTGGCAGATCAATATTCAACTGCGATTTCGTACATCATTCCTTTAGCTTGCTTCTTATTCGTATTTCTATACGCAATAAAAGGCTACAAAGTTAACCAACGAACTTAAAATAGAACCCACAACTAATCGCTTGCAGAAAACATTAAATGGAAGCCTAAAAACCCCTTCACCACCATTGAAAACAACGTATACAGATGAAATACTACTTAACTCTTGATTTGGTAAATGATCCCGAACTGATCAGAGAATATGAACAATGGCATGCCGATGTCTGGCCAGAGGTGATTTCCAGCATTAAGGCTGCTGGAATAGACCATATGGAAATCTACCGGTTTCAGAACCGCCTGATGATGATCATGCAGGTGAATACTGAATATACACATGAACGGAAACAAGCATTGGATCAGGCCAATGAAAAGGTGCAGGAATGGGAGGCTTTGATGTGGAAATATCAGCAGGCCGTACCGGGAGCAAAGCCTGGCGAGAAGTGGGTCATGATGGACAAGATATTCGAGTTGTGATGAACCACATGAGTAAACCCGCAGAAATGACGTTTCTGCAATAGGAAATATGGGCATGAGGACTTAGAACCTCAACACTGGAACAAAATAAATAAACATACAATATGAATACAACAGGTGTAAATCTGTCTTTAGAATATATACAGATTCATCCGGGCGACAGTGTATTGGTCGCCTTGCAGGATTTGCCCAAGGGAAAACTGATCAACTTTAATGACCTGCCAATCATCCTGCAGGATAACATTAAGGCCAAACACAAGTTTTTCATCAATGATATGAATGTTGGGGATGAAATTCTGATGTACGGGGTGCTTGTGGGCAAAGCAACTGTACCGGTCTCAAGAGGAGGATTGATGACGGTTGACAATACCAAACACGCTTCTCAGGAATACGGCTACAGGTCTGTAGACCTGCCATGGACTGCACCTGATGTCTCCAGATTCGGCAACCGGACATTCCTTGGCTACCACAGGAGCGATGGAAGCGTAGGAACCTGCAACTACTGGCTCTTCGTGCCGACCGTGTTTTGCGAAAATAGAAATCTGGATGTCATCAAGGAGTCTTTATACAAGACGCTGGGTTATACCGTTACGGACAAGTATCAGCAGTTTACCGACCAGCTGCTGCATGCTTTTGAAAGTGGGGTCCCAATTGAGAACTTTGAAATTGATGCACTTACAGTGGATCAAAGACCTAAAAACAGGGTTTTCAAGAACGTAGACGGTATTAAATTCCTCAATCACCAGGGTGGCTGCGGTGGTACCCGTCAGGATGCCGATCTGCTTAGTAAATTACTTGCTGCCTATGCCGACCATCCGAATGTCGCCGGTATCACCGTTTTAAGTCTGGGCTGCCAGCATCTGCAGACCAGCAGTTTACTTGCTGACATTAAACAGCGTAACCCTTCATTTGATAAACCCGTCTACATCTTCGAGCAGCAGCAAAGCAGAAGCGAGGAGCAGCTGATTAAGGAAGCAATCGTAAAGACTTTTGGCGGACTGATGGAGATCAACAAGATCGAACGGAAGCCTGCACCCTTAAGCAAGCTCTGTGTCGGCGTGAAATGTGGCGGAAGCGATGGCTTCAGCGGTATTTCGGCAAACCCGGCAGTGGGCTATACATCCGATCTTTTAGTTGCGCTGGGGGCTAAAGTGTTGCTCGCCGAATTCCCGGAATTGTGTGGCGCGGAGCAAAGCCTGATCGACCGCTGTGTAGACCGCCCTACAGCAGAAAAATTCATCACGCTGATGCAGGACTATGACGCCCAGGCACATCTGGTGGGTTCCGGGTTTTACATGAACCCTTCTCCCGGAAATATTAAAGACGGTTTAATTACCGACGCTATAAAAAGTGTCGGAGCCGCAAAGAAAGGCGGCAGTTCTCCTGTGGTCGACGTGCTGGATTACACGGAACCGGCAACCAAGCCGGGGTTAAACCTGGTGTGTACCCCAGGGAATGACGTAGAGGCAACTACAGGTAAGGCTGCAAGCGGTGCTACGCTGATCCTGTTCACTACCGGCCTGGGAACACCAACCGGAAATCCGGTCTGTCCTGTGATCAAGATTGCAACCAACACCGCTCTTGCAACCCGGATGAGTGACATTATCGATATTGATACCGGCCCGATTATACGCGGGGAGCAAAGCATTGAGGAAATGGGTGAAACCATACTGGAATACTGTATCCGTGCGGCCAGCGGTGAAATCACGCCGAAGGCAGTGCTGCTGAACCAGGATGATTTTATCCCATGGAAAAGAGGCGTATCCCTATAGCAGGGATAATGGTTAGAAAGTAGTACAAAATTAAAATAAAGAATACGACGAATAAAGAAGAATATATGTTTAGTCTAGAAGGTAAATCAGCGGTGATAACAGGCGCTGGTAGCGGAATTGGGAAGGCCATCGCCATTTTGTTTGCCCGTCAAGGGGCAGCAGTTCACATCATAGAATTGAATGAAGACGCAGCGGCGCAGACGATCGCTGAAATCGGCTCTGGAGGCAGCGCCACGGCGTACAGCTGTGATGTTAGTGATCAACAGCAGGTGCTGGACACCATCCGGGAAATCGGCCGCGTGGATATCCTGGTCAACAACGCCGGAATCGCACATGTCGGCACTGTGGAGGCCACCAGTGAACAGGATTTCATGCGGATATTTAATGTGAACGTACGTGGAGCATACAATTGCCTGTTCGCGGCAATTCCCGTAATGAAGCAGCAGGGTGGCGGTGTGATACTGAACATGGCTTCCATAGCTGCCCTGGTCGGTATAACGGATCGCTTTGCCTATTCCATGAGTAAGGGCGCGGTACATGCCATGACACTTTCTGTCGCCCGCGATTACCTATCCAGCAACATCCGTTGCAACAGCATTTCGCCGGCCCGGGTACATACCCCGTTCGTAGATGGATTTATTGCTAAAAATTACCCCGGCAATGAAGCAGAGATATTCGATAAATTATCTAAAAGCCAGCCCATCGGCCGCATGGGCATGCCTGCTGAAGTTGCTTCACTTGCATTGTACTTATGCGCTGATGAAGCAGGATTTATCACGGGCAACGACTACCCAATAGACGGTGGCTTTGTTAATTTAAATAACTAAAGGCAGATTGTTAATTTGCTGAGACTACATATTAAATCAATAAAAATCTACATACACTAAAACTGAAACACAATGAAACTAATTAGATGGGGTGCTGCCGGTGCAGAAAAGATCGGTGTGGTCATAGATGACGTTTGGTACGATACTTCTGCCTTTGGCGGAGACTACAATGAAGATTTCTTCGGGAACAACGGCCTGGAGCGGCTGGAGGAGTTTATTAAAGCCAACCAGGGCAAGCTGATCGCTGTTGATCCGGGCGAGCGGTTGGGTGCTCCGATCGCGAGGCCGTCCAAGATCGTATGTATCGGCCTGAACTACATCGATCATGCAAGGGAAACCAATGCGGCCATTCCTGCAGAACCGATCATCTTTATGAAGTCCACAACCTCAATGGTTGGCCCTTTTGATGACATCGTGATTCCGAAGAACTCCGTGAAAACCGATTGGGAAGTGGAGCTCGCAGTGGTTATCGGCAAAAAAGCCTCTTATGTAGACGAAGCATCTGCGCTGGATTATGTAGCCGGATATGTGCTGCACAACGACGTGTCTGAACGCGAGTTTCAACTCGAGAAAGGTGGTACCTGGGATAAAGGAAAGGGATGCGACACTTTTGCGCCGATTGGCCCATTCCTCGCTACGCCAGATGAACTTGGCGACGTGAACAACCTTCGACTGTGGCTTACCGTCAATGGTGAAAAAATGCAGGACGGTAATACCGCTGATTTTATATTCAACGTACCGTTCGTTATTTCCTATGTCAGCCAGTTTATGACCTTGCTGCCAGGCGATGTGATTTCAACGGGTACACCTGCAGGTGTGGGATTAGGGTTCAAGCCACCCGTATATTTAAAAGAAGGGGATGTTGTAGCACTCGGGATAGATGGATTGGGTACGTCAAAGCAAACCTTGAAGTCTTATGTTAAAAATTGATGCACATCAGCATTTCTGGTTGTATAATCCCATAAGGGATCAATGGATTAACAACGATATGTCCATTCTTCAGAACGACTTTATGCCGGAACATCTGCAGCCCATTCTGGAGTATTATGGCTTCCAGGGAACTGTAGTGATTCAGTCTGACGAGTCTCCTGAAGAAAACGAATTCCAGCTGAAAAATGCCGATCAGTTCAACTTCATCAAGGCTGTTGTGGGCTGGGCGGACATGCAGTCTGACAGACTGCATGAACAGCTTGAAGAATACCGGCAGTTTCCTAAACTTAAAGGCTTTCGCTCTATCCTGCAGGCAGAGCAGGACCGCTCGCTGATGCTGCGGCCGTCCTTCAAACGCGGCATCAGCCAGCTGAAGCGCTTCGGCTACACCTACGATCTGGTGGTGCTGCCGGATCAGCTTGCGTATGCCAATGAACTTGTTTCTGAGTTTCCGGACCAGCCCTTCGTTCTGGATCACATCGGTAAGCCCAATATCCGGCTCCGGCTTTTTGCCGACTGGGTCAAGGACATCAAAGCCCTGGCCAGTCATGAGAACGTGTATTGCAAGGTGTCCGGCATGGTTACAGAAGCGGATTTCCGGCGCTGGAAATTTGAGGACTTTAAGCCCTACCTGGACGTGATCTTTGAATGCTTCGGTATCCACCGGATCATGTTTGGGTCCGACTGGCCGGTTTGCCGCCTTGCGGCCACTTACGGTGAAGTCATGGGCATTCTGGAAGGCTACACCGCCGGTTTCTCCAAACATGAACAGGAGCTTTTCTGGGGTGGCAATGCAATGAAGTTTTATAATTTTAGTACATAACTATGGAGTTGAACTTAACAAATAAGGTCATTATCGTTACGGGCGGAGCCAAGGGCATCGGGGCAGCGATTGTAAAGGCCCTGGCCGTTGAAGGTGCGATACCGGTCGTGGTTGGACGCAATGAGGCTGATAACCGCAAGGTGCTGGCCGAGATTGTAGACCACGGCGGACAGGCCTTCCAGGTTGTTGCCGAACTGCAGCAACCGGAGCAATGTGAAGCTGCGGTCGCACAGGTGCTGACCGAGTACGGCCGGATCGACGGCCTCGTAAATAATGCAGGTGTGAACGACGGCGTCGGATTGGAAGGTGGAAATTATCAGGCCTTCATCGATAGCCTGCACAAAAATGTAGTGCATTATTACCTGATGGCCCATCACGCTTTACCTGCACTGAAAGCTGCAAAAGGTGTCATCCTGAACATCGGTTCCAAGGTGGCAGAAACCGGCCAGGGTGGAACATCGGCCTATGCCGCATCAAATGGGGCGCGGAACGCATTGACCAGGGAATGGGCAGTGGAACTGCTGCCCTTCGGCATCCGGGTGAATTCGGTGATCGTAGCAGAATGTTTTACACCGCTTTATGAAAGCTGGATTCAAACCTTCGACGATCCTGAAAAACAGCTGAAGTCCATCGAACGTATGATCCCGCTGGGGCAGCGCATGACAACCGCCGAGGAGATTGCCAGCACGGCGTTGTTTTTACTCTCGGATCAATCCAGTCACACCACCGGGCAGCTTGTCTATGTAGATGGCGGCTATGTTCATCTGGATCGGGCACTTACAGGCTCAGAATAAACATCAATTTAATCCACAACCAAATATATGTTGATGAAAATGCTTAAATATCCGATCCTGCTGCTAATGGCGCTTTTTTCCGTAAAAACCCATGCACAATATCAACCCAACTGGGCATCTTTGGACCAGCGCGAAACCCCCGAATGGTGGAAAGAAGCCAAGTTTGGTATATTTATACATTGGGGATTGTATTCCGTGCCGGCCTACGCACCCGTAAAGGAAGTGGAGGGCGTATATGAGAAATATTCAGAGCACTATGAAAACAGGCTGCTGACCGGTAATAAGCTTTTCACAGCCCACCACAATAAATATTTCGGGAAGGATCTCAAGTACAAGGATTTCGCGCCAATGTTTAAAGCGGAGTATTTTAATCCAGACGACTGGGCCGATCTATTTCAGCAGGCTGGTGCTAAGTATGTCGTTCTTACTTCCAAGCATCATGATGGCTTCTGCCTATGGCCAAGTGAGCAAAGCAAAGGCTGGAGCAGCGCAGAAGCCGGTCCGCACCGGGATATCATACAGGATCTCGGTACATCCGTACGCAAGAAGGGCCTGCATATGGGCCTGTATTATTCTTTGCTGGAGTGGAGCAATCCGCTGTATAAGAAGGAAACGCTAAATCAATGGGTGGATACACACATGATCCCGCAGATGAAGGACCTTGTGGTGAAGTACAAGCCGGAAATCATCTTTGCCGACGGGGAATGGGACTACAGCAGCGCCGAACTTAAAAGCGAACAGTTCCTCTCCTGGCTGTACAACGAGTCGCCGGTAAAACAAACGGTTGTTGTTAATGACCGCTGGGGTAAGGAGACTAGGAGCAAACATGGCGACTACTATACGACCGAGTATGACCTGGTACACGACGAGAAGGGTATCGGAACGAATGCGGAACATCCATGGGAGGAGAGCCGCGGCATTGGCACTTCCTACGGGTACAACCGCTTCGAGACTTCGAAAGACTATTTCAGTTCGCAGCAGCTTGTTGAGCTGCTGGTGGACAAGGTGAGTAATGGCGGCAATTTGCTGCTCGATATCGGTCCGGATGCCAATGGGTTGATCCCCGTGGTGATGCAGGAGCGGCTCCTGGATATTGGCGCCTGGATGAAAGTAAACGGGGAAGCCATTTATGGCACTACGGCATGGGAGAAGAAGCCACAAAATATGAAAGCAGATGGTGTGTTCTACACCAGGAAAAAGGATGCACTTTATGTGATCTGCACCAAATGGCCCGGCAAGCCTATTGTCGTGGATCATGTTGGTCAAGCCGGCAAGGTTAGCCTTTTGGGCGCTAATACCGGCGTAAAGCAGAAGCAAAAAGGCAATAAACTAACGATTTACCCGCCGCAAATTAACCCCGGCAACTTGCCCTGCAATTATGCCTGGGTATTTGAAATCGCAGATTTCCGCTCCGCGCAATAATCAGAAAGTTAACCAGCATGTGCTTCCGGTAGCATAGCTTTAGGGTTACATGGAGAAGAAGTATTGCTTAAACTGCAGCGAGGTCATCGCCGGCCGGACAGACAAGAAGTTTTGTGACGATGCCTGCCGGAGTAGTTATCATTCCAGGTCTGCCGCTGAGGATTCTTTAATGGTTAAACAGGTGAACCTGATCTTAAAAAAGAACAGGCGAATTTTGCTGCTCCTCAATCCCGAGGGCAAAATAAAACTCCACAGGCGGCTGTTGCTGGAAAAAGGATTCGACTTCCGGTATTTCACGAGCATATACAAAACTGAACGGCAGGCCTGCTATCATTTCTGCTATGAGATGGGTTACCTGCTGCTGAATCAAGATCACATACTGCTGGTGAAGAAGAAGCCAGACAAATAAACAATCTTAGACTTCAGCCAGGTACTTGTGCACAAAGCTTATCGCCATACTTCCTTCGCCTACCGCTGAGGCCACCCTGTTCATTGCATTTGCGCGTACATCGCCGGCAGCAAAAATCCCATGTGCACTGGTTTCGAGCAAATACGGATCGCGCTTCAGCTTCCATATTCTATTGAACCGGTCATCGTTTTTCGCATCTCTGCCCGTCTCTATAAAGCCCTTATCGTTCCGGATGACCTCATCCCCAATCCAATCCGTGTATGGCCTTGAGCCGATGAAAATATACACGGCATCTGCCTGTTTGAGTTCTGTGTCCCCACCATCGATGCTGCCAATGCGCACCTGTTGTATCCTTCCGTCTCCGATAGCCTCCTTGATCTCGGTCCTGGCCAACACCTGAATGTTGGCTGTTCCCTTGATCTGGTCAATGAGATAGGAAGACATCGATGAAGTAAGGTCCTCTTTTCGTATCACAATAAAGATATTCCGGGCGAACTTCGAGAGGTACATTGCGGCCTGGCCTGCAGAATTACCGCCCCCAACAACATACACATCCTTGTCTTTGCAGGATGCCGCTTCCGTCATGGCGGCTCCATAATACACGCCTGCCCCGGTAAATTCTTCAATGCCCTTCGTCTCCAGCTTCCGGTAGTCTACACCAGTGGTGATGACCACTGCGCGGGTATTGATTTCTGCTCCATCTTCCAGTATCAGCTTTTTATAGCCATCTTTTTCATGTATGGACTTCACGCCTTGCGGAGAAAGAAATTCAGCGCCGAAGCGTGTCGATTGTGCCATAGCACGGCGCGTGAGTTCCGAGCCACTGAGGCCGGCAGGGAAACCCAGGTAATTTTCAATCTTTGAGCTTGTGCCCGCCTGGCCGCCTGGTGAATGGCGTTCGATCAGCAGGGTCTTTAAACCTTCCGAAGCACCATATACGGATGCCGCCAAACCTGCAGGGCCAGCACCAATGATCACCACATCATACACCTCGTTTTTCAGGCCGGGGTTCAGGCCAATGCGGGCCGCCAGTTCCTGGATGGATGGTGTCTGCAGCGATGTGCCATCCTCAAATAGGACTACGGGAAGATCTTTCAGCGCGATCTTATTTAAGTCCAGAAGCTGCCGGGCTTCCTTACTCGTTTCTACATCCATCCACTGGTAGGGTACCAGGTTCCCTGCAAGGTATTCTTTTAGATTGTGCGATTTTGGAGAAAACTGGTAGCCAATCACCTTGATACCTTTGAAGTCGGGCTTGTAGCTGCCTTGCCATTCGTCTAGCAAGTCATCCACCACCGGAAACAGCCGTTCCTCCGGAGGATCCCAGGGCTTCATCAGGTAATAATCCAGCTTTACTTCGTTGATGGCCTTTATGGCTGCATCGGTATCTGAGTAGGCAGTAAGCAGCACACGCTTTGCTTCCGGATAAAACTCCAGCGCTTTCACCAGAAAGGATACGCCATCCATCTCGGGCATTCTTTGGTCGGCGATGAAGATTGCAACAACTTCGCCTTTGTTCTTGAGTTCCAGCAGCGCGTCCAGTGCTTCCCCGGCAGACGAAGTGCTCAATACCTTGTATTCTTTTCTGTATTTTGCTTTGAGGTCGCGGGTAATTGCACGCAGCACCTGCGGATCATCATCGATACAAAATATAATGGGTTCGTTCATGGGCTGAGTCCTGATTTGAATAAATTGTAAATGACTATTGGTCAGCGATCGGAAAGCAAAGCACAAAAGCAGTACGTCCGGGTACAGAATCTACTTTCAGCGAACCGCCATGCTGCTTCGCGATCCTGGAGACGACATCAAGCCCCAGTCCGGTTCCTTTTCCAATTTCCTTCGTTGTGAAAAAGGGTTCGAAGATCCGGTTCTTTATATCTTCCGGAATGCCGGGACCATTGTCTATAATGGAGATCTCTACATCGTCGCGGTCTCTCCTTGTCTTTATTTCCATGCGTCCGGTTTTGTTTACTTCCATGGCGTCAAGCGCATTATCGATGATGTTGGTCCACACCTGATTTAGTTCGCCAACAAAAACCCTGACCTTAGGCAGTGAGGTGTCATAGTCCTCCACCAGTTGCACATTCCCTTTAGAGAAGCGGTAGGCAAGCATAGTAAGGGTGTTCTGAATGCCACTGTGTATATCTGCATACTCCTTGTCGCGGCCACGGTCCATGTGGGTGAAGTTCTTGATCGCCCCTACGAGCTTCTCGATTCGCTGACTGGCCTCTTGTAAGTCATTCACGAGCCGTTCCGTGACCAGGTTATTGTTGATCCAGTTGAGTATTGGCGATAAGTATTCTGCCGGAATGAGCGCGGAAAAATCATCCATATCGTCGCAGGTAAAGCCATATTCCACAAAGTTTTCCGCGAGTTCCTGGGCGTTCGCTACACCATGACTCTCCAGACATTCTGCAAAATCATCCTCCAATGTTGTACGCTGCATCATGGTAAGCACCGGCTTCTCCTGACGCGCGAGCACCTGAAACAACCTGGTGTTTGCTTTGTCCAGTTCTTCTGCGCCCATTCTGATGGATGTCACTGCTTTGAAGGTTTCCGGCTGCAGCTTCAGGTGCTTCAGCAGCGAGGCGGAGCCGCGGACAATAGCGGATGCGGGGTTGTTGAGCTCATGCGCCAAGCCAGCCGACAGCTTACCGAGGGCCATCATCTTTTCATTCTGCTGCTGTAATATGGTTGAGTCCCGCACCCGTGAGGACATGATATGCACCAGGGCTTGTGTAAGTTCAAAATGCGCATGAATCAGGTCGTTCATCCGCTCAAAGGGGAATGTCATCAGCTGCGTGGTAGTCAATGCACGGCCATCAATCGTATTGATCAGTCCCCGGGAAAAGGGGAGGTAACCGGATATGTCTTTGGCAACCAGCACTGTGAGGTTCTGCATGCCGCTTTTCTGGCTGATGTACAATTGTACGCGGCCGCTGATGATTACATGCGTCCCCGTTGTCGGTGCCCCTTGTTTCACTAGAAATTCGTTTTCCGGAATCTCATAGTGGCGGCTATTGTCTATCCACCACTGTAGCTGGTCTGCCGGAACATCCTTCAAGGATTCAATTGATTGTAGCCATTCTTTAGTTACGACTTGCATAGTGCATATAAATTTAAAGTATCATATCGAAATGAAGGGCAACGGTGTCGAACTAAAGATAATTAAAATTCAATAAAGTAAATTTGTCTTCATGTTTGCAGCCGGTCAAATACCTGCTTTATGGCTTATCAAAAATGCAAGTGTAAACAATTGCTGATGGCCGTTGTTCATTGAGTATGAACTACAAACGAACAATTGTGGCGGCATTTCTCCTGGTTGGAGGAATCGCCAGCAGTAATGCCCAGCATATTGCTAAAAGAGATGTTCCTGCAGCAGTGAGAACTGCTTTCAGCAAGGCTTATCCCAAAGCCACAGATGTGGATTGGGAAATGAAGGGATCCAATTATGAGGTAGACTTTGATCTGGGCAGAGTAGATCATAAAGCCACCTATTCACCTGCGGGTAAGTTGATCTCTTATGAAAAGGATATACCCAATTCTAAACTTCCGGCTGCAATCGTGCGTAGTATTAAGGCCAAGTATCCGAAGGGCCGCATTGATGATGTGGACATGATCAGCACCGGCGGAAAAATAACATACAAGATCGATATTGAAGGCAAACCCGACGTCAAAGTTTGGTATGCTGCAGATGGCAAGTTTATCCGGGAAGTTCCTGACTAAGGTTGGCCAACACAAAAAAATCAGCTGCAGCGCTGCAGCTGATTTTTTCGTGTCCATTTCCCGGGCAGCTGGTATGCTGAGCGCATATCAAGAACATATCGGGCGCTTATTGATAGGGTGTAGGCAGGGTGTCTATAGGGGGTTTCTAGACCTAGAACCGAAGCAAGGCCCTAGCGACCCCCTAGCAAGGCCCTAGCAACGCCCTATAAAAACGGGCTCTGTCTGGTCCTGTCTCGTCCTGAAATAGCTTTACACTATTTACTTGATAATCCTGGATTTACTATACACCTGGTGCATATAATCCTGCAATAACTATACACCTTTTATAATCCTTCGATTACCTTACCGGAGGTGTTTTTGGTAAATTAG
>JAZQRI010000031.1:0-20160 GCA_045629455.1 Pedobacter sp.
GTTCAATAAAACTTTAGTTTCAAGTGTTTTTACGGAGTGACTTTTTAATAAATTGGTATCTAAAATAATTAAATCTGCTTTTTTACCAACTTCAATCGTACCCCTAAATTTTTCTTGCCGCATTTGATAAGCACCACCATAGGTAAGCACTCTTAACGCCTCATCTACCGTCATTTTCTGCGATGGATCTCTTGTCATTTTGGGATCATCAGTAGAATTTCTGGTTACTGCTACTATATATGCCGCTATTGGAGAGGGAACTGCACCGGCAGGATAATCAGTTGCTCCACTAACCACAACACCAGCATCCAACACACTTTTATATGGGTAAGCCTTGAAAGCCCTTTCTTCTCCTAAACGTTTTACTTCAACAGTAGTATATAACACCGAGTCCATACTTCCCCAGGTTAGATTAGCAGCTATTACAACGTCCAAGTTAGCAAACCTTTTCATGTCGCTGTCTTTTACAGTTTCCAGATGAGTAATAACATTATGAATATTTTTATTGATATATTTTTTTCTTGCTGCTTCTATAGCATCCAACGCTTTAGTAATTGCTGCATCCCCAATAGCATGGAAATGAACTACCATATTATTTTTATTAGCATGCTCCACACATTCTACTAATCTATTAAAATCTTCTTTTCCAGGCCATCTATCGGCCCCATAATTAGTGGGATCATCAGCATATGGCTCACTAAAATAAGCTGTACCGGTCTCGGCAACACCATCCATAAAGATTTTTATATCCGTAAGCTCAAACATGCCACCCTTTGATTCATCCTTATACTCTATAAGCTTCGAAACTTTATCAGTAGCATTTTCCTCATTACTTACATTCCAAGCTCCTTGTACGCGTAATTTTAATTTTCCCTCTTTATCCAATTCTTCATAAGCCCTAAATAAATTGTAATTAGTGTTATCAGCTTCCACAAAAACCTCTACATAAGAAGTATAACCAAGTTCAGCATAAAACTTTTGAGCTTCCTGTATTAGTCCCTTATACTGATCAACCGTATAAGGGACTAAATGTGGCTTCACATATAAATCCATTGCCACATCTTTAAAACATCCTACAGGGTTACCATCGACATCTTTTATGACCTTACCGCCTATTGGATCTTTTGTATCTTTTGTTACGCCTATTAATTCCATCATATTTGAATTAACCCAGCAGGCATGACCATCATTACTCTTAATATAAATTGGTTTATCAGGTAGTATTTGGTCTAATATATCTTTAGTAGGTATACCATCTTTAAAAAGAATATAATTCCAACCCCTACCCATATACATCTCGTCGTTTGGATGCTTATTGACAAAATCTTTAATTATCGTCAAATATTCGTCTACTGATGTTGCCCTAGATAAGTCTATTTGATATTTAGCCACCGCAAATGAAGGTGTAACATGCGTATGGGTATCTGTAAATCCAGGTAAGATTAGACCGCCATTTTGTTTAATAACTTCTGTTTTATCATCTATATATTGTTTAACTCCGTCCACACTTCCAATATATATAAACTTGTCACCTTTTATTGCAAGTGCTTCCTCTGTTTTTTCTCCTTCTGTTCCCGTATAAATATTCCCGTAAATTACTATATCAGCTTTTTGCCTTGAGTTTAAGTATTTGTATGTAACAAACGCTGAAACTATCAATACCATTACTATTAAACTAAGTAATATTATTTTCTTTTTGCTCTTTTTCATTACCGTTCCTCCTCATTTTCACATAAATAGCTACATATTACTATAATAAAGATATGTATCTTTTTGTTACATATCTTATATATAAGACTAAATTTCTGCCATTGACCTTTTGCTTATTATGCTTCAAAACAAGTAAAGCGCGTCTTACAATAGCTATTCGATTGGTGGGGAACGTTGAAAATTCTAAACACATTGCTAAAAACTACCTATAGCAAATTAGGTGATGAGCGGCGATCACAAGAACTGCTGGCCAAACTGATGCAGGAGCATCACATCGAATGAATAATTAAAGACCATTTAAACGAAATAAATGAAGGTTAGTTGTAAGTTATAACCATTATTCACCGCTTACACAATAATAGCAAAAAATAATTAGCACCTAACGTTCCTTGGATTTTACCTGCTGTTGCGGAATTGGGACTGGTTTTTTGGCTTGACCAAACGATGTCCTGAAATAAAGTTTCCTCTATAGCTAAAACGTAATTGCTCACTACCGCCAAAAGCGGTAGTGGTATTCTATAATTGATATTTAAATAGGTGATCGTTTATGCATTTTCACAAGATGGTTCGAAGGCGACTAGTTCCGCGAGCTTAGCAGCTACATTTGTCACCATGGGAAAGGCTGGCTTCATCGATAGAAAGATGCTCACCAAGGTTCTGTGGGTATAAAAGCCACTTCTTTGCATGTGGTTTTTGAGTCCAGCTTTTAAAGTCACTAAGGTAATCACGACACTGACGAAGCAGCTTTTTAACCTTTACACCATAAAAAGAACTGATCGCATCAACGCTATTCGGGGCTGTATCGATTGATTTCATTAAAAAAAGCCGCTAATTTCCTTGTCATTCTCGTTCCCTTTTCTACTTAAGTCCAATTCCGGTATACTACCTTACCTGTTTCCACATTGAGCCACCTGCGCCGTTTAATGTGAAAATCACCTTATGTCCACGAATTGGAAAATCCTGAACGACAATCTTTGGAAAAAAGCCTTTTGAAAGCACATTCATGTCTTGCCACTCTGCAGGAGGATTATTGTGCTCTTCCAGTTCAATGTGAAACGTATCCTCCTCTTCAATAGACCCTGTGAATTCAAAGTTCTCGATGATAAAATCTGGTAAAAATAATCTCAGCAAGGACGCGGTAGCTGATGGCATAAATATTGATTGTTAGAAAAACAAATCTATATTTTTTACCCTTGCTCCACAAGTTTTGGCATTGATCCCACTTGATCCCTAAAGTTGGATCAATCTGATTAAATTCCACAAAAAAACCTCTAACTTTACGCTAAAGGTCTTCTTTTTTAATGCTGCGGAGAGAGAGGGATTCGAACCCTCGATACCCTTTTGAGGTATACACACTTTCCAGGCGTGCTCCTTCAACCACTCGGACACCTCTCCTTTAAGGATTGCAAAACTATAAAAATTTTGCAATACCAAGCATCCGATTAATCGATTGTTGTAATCTTTACCATATTTGTTTTACCCTTACGTTCCATCGGAATGGCCGCGGTATTGATGATCACGTCGCCAACCTTGATCAGTTTGGCATCTTTAAGGAACTGGTTCACATCCAAGATGGTCTCATCTGTGCTTTCGAATTTATCGAAATAGAATCCCTGAACACCCCATACCAGACTTAAACTATTTAATAAACTTCTGTTGCTGGTGAAGATGTAAATTAGTGCCTCAGGTCTGTGGCTTGAAATTTCAAAGGCTGTATATCCGCTTAACGTCATGGATACGATACCAACCGCTTTCGTTTGTTTCGCTAAGAAAGTTGCAGAATCGCATACAGCATCACTAAGGAAACTGTCTGCTTTAGGTTTAAGGAACTTCTCTGCATGAAATGGATAGTTGAATTGCTCAATGTTCTGAATAATTTTCTGCATCGTTTCAATTACGATCAATGGAAACTCACCTACGGACGTTTCACCGCTTAGCATTACGGCATCAGCGCCATCAAGAACGGAGTTTGCAACATCGTTAACCTCTGCACGGGTTGGTCTTGGGGTGGTGATCATGCTCTCGAGCATCTGCGTCGCCACAATTACCGGTTTAGAAGCCGCCCGGCATTTGTTCACGATCATTTTCTGCAACAAAGGAACTTCTTCCATTGGCATTTCAACGCCAAGGTCTCCACGGGCAACCATTACACCATCAGAAACGGCGATAATAGCGTCGATGTTGGCAATGGCTTCCGGCTTCTCAATTTTGGCAATAACCCTTGCGGTTTTACCTCTGGCCTTAATGATATCCTTTAATTCAATGATGTCTTCTGCGGTACGAACGAAGGAAAGTCCGATCCACTCTACGTCATTCTTTAATACAAACTCAAGGTTGTCCCTGTCTTCCGGGGTCAATGAGGGAATTGACACCTTAGTATTTGGAAGGTTGACTCCTTTTCTGGAGGTAAGGATACCCCCATGAACGATTTCGCAAAGCACTTCATCCTTGAGATTCGTTTCAATAACGCGCATCTGTAGCTTTCCATCGTCTAAAAGAATGATTTCACCCGCCTTCACATCCTGAGGAAAGGTATCGTAGGTGATGTAAATCCGCTCTTCGTTACCGATGCATTCCTTGGTTGTAATAACGGTCTGTTTACCGTTAACTAAGTGAATACCCCCGTCTTTTACCATTCCGATCCGGATTTTTGGACCTTGTAAATCGGCCAGAATACCGACATTGTAATCATATTTAGTGTTGAGATCTCTAATGGTATCTAAAACTTCTTGGTGGTCTGCTTGTGATCCGTGAGAAAAGTTCAGGCGGCATACATCTAATCCTGCATTAAACATGCTAAATAAAACTTCTGGTTTGGCGGATGCAGGGCCTAATGTGGCTACGATTTTTGTTCTTGAATGAAAAGGTTTCATTTAAATTGCTTTTATTTTAGCGACGAAAAAAGCGAATGTTTAGATGTATAAACTGTTATTCGTCTGCTTATTGTTTATTTTTTTCTTGTTACAAGATTCAAATATAGTGTATTTAATACACCTCTGCTGTAAAATTTACATCACGAGGTTTTCTTTGGATTTCAATTTACGTGGATCGACCTGTACAGCGAGCTGAATATCAGGCACATTATTCAGCTGCCTGAGAATATATTTAAGATCCTCTTGGTCAAGATAATGATGGATAACAAGGAAGTAGTCAACTTTGTTCATTTCAGGAATTAAAAACCCTTCGCTATTTCGATTGTTTACAATGAAGTATTCGTTCTCCCCTTGTTCTCTGAAATAATAGTACTTGGAGAAGGCTAATGCGGGTTCATCGATGTTGAAGAAGACTTCATGATCGTTGATCTTCTCAAAATTGTAGTAAAGGCAATTGTTAATTTTATGACAAAGTACATAGTCCTTCAACGGAGCTGTGACGGCGATTAAAATAAAGTCCAGATCTAGCGCTAATTTGAGGTAGGTTTTGTTCAAAACAGATAACATTTGCTTTAGGCCACGAAATTATAAAACTAAATTTAACTTTAGAACCGAATTAAAAACATTAAAATTGATAGAGAAATAAAAACATTTGAAATGTGTCAGAATTTATTTTTCTTTGCACTGAATTATTTAACCATTAAATTATAACATTATGTCTGATATTGCTTCAAGAGTTAAGGCTATTATCGTTGAAAAATTAGGAGTAGATGAAAGCGAAGTTACACCAGAAGCTTCTTTCACTAACGACCTTGGTGCGGATTCTTTGGATACTGTAGAGCTTATCATGGAATTCGAAAAAGAATTCAATGTAGCAATCCCAGATGACCAGGCTGAAACTATCGGTACAGTTGGTCAAGCAGTTGCTTACCTAGAGAAAAACGTAAAGTAGAACATACGGTCTCCGTATAATTCGTATAAATGGAATTAAAAAGAGTAGTAGTTACAGGTTTAGGTGCGCTTACTCCAATTGGAAATACTGTCCCGGAATTCTGGGACGGTTTAATAAATGGAGTAAGCGGCGCTGGGCCGATAACCAGTTTTGACGTCTCCAAGTTCAAAACAAAATTTGCATGTGAGCTTAAGAACTTCAATCCGGAAGATTTTATGGATCGGAAGGAAGCGCGTAAGCTTGATCCATTTGTCCAATATGCGATTGCGTCTACTGATGAAGCCGTAAAAGATAGTCAGCTTGACTTTTCAAACCTTGATACCAACCGGATCGGTGTGATCTGGGGTTCAGGAATTGGTGGAATCAATACGTTCGTTGATGAAATGCGAAACTTCTTCGCTGGTGACGGAACTCCACGCATCAATCCCTTCTTTATTCCAAAGATGATTATAGACATCGTGCCTGGGCACATTTCTATTAAATACGGCCTTCGCGGGCCAAACTTCGCTACCGTTTCTGCTTGTGCGTCATCAACAAACGCGATGATAGATGCCTTCAATTACATCAGGCTCGGCATGACCGACGTGGTGATATCCGGCGGATCGGAAGCCATTATCAATGAAGCCGGTATCGGTGGATTTAATGCCATGCATGCGCTCTCCACCCGCAATGATGACCCCGCTACAGCTTCCAGGCCGTTTGACAAAGACCGCGATGGTTTTGTTGCCGGTGAAGGTGCCGGAACCATTATTCTGGAAGAACTGGAGCATGCAAAAAAACGCGGTGCTAAGATTTATGCTGAAATTGTTGGTGGTGGAATGAGTGCAGATGCCAATCACATTACGGCCCCACATCCTCAGGGACTGGGTGCTAAGATGGTAATGACAAATGCTTTGAATGATGCCAAAATGGATACTTCAGAGATTGATTACATCAACGTTCATGGGACATCAACGCCACTGGGTGACATTTCTGAAGTAAGTGCCATCGTAAATCTATTTGGTGACGATGCTTTTAAACTGAACATCAGTTCTACGAAATCAATGACGGGCCATCTACTTGGTGCGGCTGGTGCGATCGAAGCAATTGCAGCGATATTGGCTGTTCAGAATGATTTGGTACCTCCTACCATCAATCACTTTACAGATGATCCTAACTTCGATGAAAAGTTAAACTTCACCTTTAACAAGGCAGAAAAACGAACTGTTCGTGCTGCACTTAGCAACACTTTCGGGTTTGGAGGTCATAACGCATCTGTTATTTTCAAGAAATACGTAGAATAATCCAATGATGGATTTGTTAATACTCAATGCTTTTGTTTGATTTTTATAAGCTTTATTTCTCGGCGGATAAAGTCTTTATAAATAAGCTTAAAAACATATTAGGCTTTGTTCCGGGAAATGCTGTTTTGTACAAAATGGCATTCAGGCACCGCTCTGTAGCAAAGGTATTGCAAAATGGAACCAGAAGTAGTAATGAACGTCTGGAATTTCTTGGCGACGCCATCCTGGGTTCGGTTATTGCCGAACTGCTTTTTAAAAGCTATCCTTATAAAGAAGAAGGTTTTCTGACGGAGATGCGCTCGAAGATCGTTAACCGGGCGAACCTGAATCAGCTTGCCCGTAAAATGGGCTTTGACCAGCTGATCGTCTTCGACCAGAAGATGGTGAACATGCAGACAAAGCACCATTCTATGCTCGGCGATGCTTTTGAAGCCCTAATTGGCGCAATATACCTGGATAAAGGATATAATTTTACCCGGGAGTTTTTACTTAAGCGGATCGTAAAGCCGTACATAGACATCCACACCCTGGAACTTACCGAAACCAACTTTAAGAGCAAGCTGATCGAATGGTGTCAGCGGCAGGGAAAGGATTTCGCTTTTGATATGGTGGAAAACGGCGCCGGCGAGAGTGCTAAGTTGTTTACGATTAAGGCGGTGGTTGATGGGGAGACGTACGGTATTGGGCGCGACTACAACAAGAAAAATGCAGAGAAGCTTGCTGCAGAGAAAGCTTGTGAGGCATTGGCTATTTAGGCTGTTGCGGAGTACTTTTTTGTTGTGCTTTATATTTCAGGTAATTATCACGAATATACTTGATTGCATCATACTCCGCCCAGTTCTTCGCCTGCTCGTAATCAGGGCGGTAGTTTAGCATGAATTGCTCCAGATCATTCCCGGTTAAATCGGTTTCCCGCTGAATCAGGCTTTCGTTGAAAAAGCCGTCAATCTGCGTCTGCTTCATTTCTGTATTGTAATATCTATTAAACCGTTTCGCATTCCTGGGCGTCTTACCAAACAGCTCATAGACAGCCGTCAGCGGAGAGAAAATATAAGACAGGAGCGGTGGCTTTCCGGCATAGTACGATCCTTTGTCGCGGAACTCCCTTTTGATGTCGTCCATCTCCTGCCGTTTAGACTGACCGTAAATATTCACCGTGTTCAAGGTGGTACGGTTAAGCTTCACCACAATGTCTGCGGTTCCGACAACACGAACCTCGCGGTCGGAAAAATCACGTTTAACGAACACCAACGTATCTCCAACGGCTGCTTTAATCTCGAAAAGTCCCATATCGTTGCTTCCCACAACAAAGTTGTTCCGCGTATTAGTGACTTCTGCCAGGGCAATGCGGTTCATCGTTCCACTTTCCATAATGACGCCTTTTACAAGGAAATCCTGCTGGGCGAACACCGCAGCACAAGGAAGCAGCGCGAGCACCAAAACAACGAGAAGGTTAAAAGTTAGCGCTTTCATCAGAAAATATAATTTGTAAAAGTAACCATTGTTAATCATTCACTAAGTTAAAAAACGTTAAAACCGGCCATTCCCGCATATAGCTGCATTTAAAGCGGTAGTATTTAAGCATTTTGACAATTAATCATATCTTTGCACATGATAAAATCAATGACAGGCTATGGCCTGGCCTCTGCTGATCATGAAAATGGAAAGTTTTCTGTAGAGATCAAATCTTTAAACAGTAAGTTCCTCGAACTCAATCTCAAGCTCCCTAAAGCGTATTCCGAGAAAGAGCTTGCACTGCGGAACATCTGCAGTAAAGAAATAGAGCGCGGAAAAGCGAGTGTTTCAATCAATATAGAACGCCCGGAAGAGAGTTTAAAAGGTGCGACCATTAATTCAAAGCTTGTTATTAAATATTACAAGGAACTGGAACTAATCAACCAAACCCTTGGTGCGAATACAGATAATCTACTACCCGCCATCCTGAATTTCCCTGAAGTAATTTCTTATACTGAAGAAGTGCTTGATGAAGGTGAATGGTCAATAATTAACGATGCCTTTCTCCGTGCGTTGAATAAGTTCAATGAATTCAGAGCTATGGAAGGAGACGTCCTGAAGACAGATCTCGAACTTAGAATTAAGAATATCCTGGATTTTTTTGCGCAAGTGGAAGTGCTGGAGCCGCAACGGATACCGCAGATCAGGGCGCGCTTGAACCAGTTCCTGGAAGATAATGTCGGTAAGGTAAACATCGATCAGAATCGCCTGGAGCAGGAACTTATCTACTACATCGATAAATTGGACATTACCGAAGAGAAAACTCGTTTAAGAAGCCATTGCGACTATTTCCTTGAGACCGTGAAAAGTAAGGATGCTAATGGAAAGAAACTCGGCTTTATTTCTCAGGAGATTGGTCGGGAGATCAATACCATGGGTGCAAAGGCAAACGATGCACAGATACAACAATTGGTTGTGGGCATGAAGGAAGAACTGGAGAAAATTAAAGAACAACTGTTAAACGTACTGTAGTACGCTTTGAATACATTACATGAAGCAAGGTAAACTGATTATATTTTCCGCTCCTTCCGGTGCTGGTAAAACAACCATCGTAAAACATCTATTGGAGAAATTTCCATGTCTGAGTTTCTCGATATCGGCTACAACCCGCGAACTCCGGGGTAGCGAACAGCACGAGAATGACTATTATTTCATCACCAAAGAAGATTTCCTGCACCGTGTTGCACGGCAGGAGTTTGTTGAATTCGAGGAGGTTTACAACGGAACGTTCTACGGAACCCTGCGTTCTGAAATCGAGCGCATCTGGAATGAAGACAAACACGTTATTTTCGATATTGACGTGGAAGGCGGCCTCCGCCTGAAACGCAAGTATGAAGAGGATGCACTGGCCATCTTTGTTCAGCCACCATCGCTGGAAGTGCTGAAGGAGCGTCTAAGCGGCAGGGGAACAGACAGCCAGGAAAAGCTTCAGGAAAGATTTATCAAGGCGGAGAAAGAACTGAAATACGCCGATAAGTTTGATGTAATCCTGAAGAACTATGACCTGGAGACCGCGTGTAAGGAAGCGGAAAAGTTGGTTAGCGATTTTATAAAATCATAAACTTTTAAGGAAGAAACCATCATCAGCTTCTCCAGCATACGCAGCTGCGGAAATTACTCATGATGGTACCTCTCCATTAAAACAAATCTATACTGATGAAAGTTGGTCTTTTCTTTGGTTCGTTCAATCCGGTACACGTTGGCCATTTGATCATCGCCAACTACATGGCGAACTTCACCGATATGGATGAAGTCTGGATGGTTGTTTCTCCGCACAATCCTTTTAAGGATAAAAGGAAGCTGACAAATATGTATGACCGGCTGGAGATGACCCGTCTGGCAACAGAAAACTCGGAGCAACTAAAGGTCAGCGACATCGAGTTTAAGCTTCCTCAGCCTTCCTATACAGTCGATACACTGGCTTACCTTGACGAGAAGTACCCCGGGCGGACATTCGCGTTAATCATGGGCGCAGACAACCTCCAGTCTCTTACAAAGTGGAAGAACCATGAAGTACTCTTGGCAAACCACGAAATCTATGTATATCCCCGTCCAGGAGCCGACATTGAAGCCTGGAAAGATCATCCTGCCATTCACCTCACGGACACGCCGAACATGGAAATCTCTTCTACCTTTATACGCAAGGCGATCAAAGAAAATAAGAATGTACAGTATTTTGTACCTGATCAGGTGCTTGCATTTATTGAGAGCAAAAGTATGTACCGCTAACCTGGACTTTAAGCAAGAGTAGACGATTTTGGGAACAAAGGCCTGTATAGACATGCCTCAATGCCACTGCAGACTTCTGACAGACCAGTGTACCGTGATCTGAAATAGCTAACCCTGAGCAGACTAGTGACTTCTGTACAATAAGAAGATTGCTGGCTTCTTATGAAGATCGATCTTCTCCTGCTTCCACTGTCCTATTGTCTGTGTTTTTACAAACTCATCTTCTGAGGTCAGGTTACAAGCCACACTGAACATTGTTTGGGGTGCTGTATTTTTTAGTACGTCATCAAACAAATGGTTGTTCCGGAACGGCGTTTCAATGAAGATCTGGGTTTGTCTGTTCTTCTCTGCGAGCTGTTCGAGTTCCTTGATCTTCTTGCCCCGCTCTACTTTATCAATTGGCAGGTAACCGTGGAAAGTAAAACTCTGTCCATTGAATCCGGAGGCCATCAGCGCAAGTAAAATGGAGCTCGGACCAACCAGCGGCACCACCTTAATGCCCCTTCTATGTGCTTCTGCAACAATTTCTGCTCCTGGATCTGCTACACCGGGGCAACCTGCTTCACTCATCAGTCCAACATCCGTTCCTGTCATCAGCTCCTTGAAAAACGGCACAAGGGATTGTCCCCGTTTGTGTTTGCCGTAATCATGGATGACCAGCTCACTTTGCGGAATCTTTATACCCGCCTCTTTCAGGAATTTGCGTGCCGTTTTTTCGTTTTCAACGATATAGGTATTGATGCCATTTACAACTTCTGCCACGTATGGCGTAAAAGATTTCTGATTGGCATTTTCTGCCAAAGGTACTGGAATTAGGAATAAGATGCCTTTCTGCATGATTGTTTCAAATCACAAAGGAAGAAAATAATTAGTGGTAAAAAGAAATTATACGTTTATAACTATAATAATTCAGTCATTTCGCTGGCTATCTGTTGATTCAAATAGTCGCAGTTCGTAACTTGTTTAGTGGCCGACACCATATTAAATACCTGAGCCGATAGGAAACCGCAAAAAACGATTGGAACAGCCCACAGTTTCATAGTTAATTATTTCGAATTCAATTAAACTATTTGCTGTTCCTACAACTCCAACGATTATAGATTTTAGGTTAGGAAAATCACCATACACACGCAAAACAAACTCGAATGAAAAACATGATCAAATTGCCGGCAATTGTGCTGGGGCTCATGCTCCTTCTTACCGGAATCAATCAGAAAGTCATGGCACAGGACGAGGACATCTCGTTACAGACTTTCTACGACGAATTGTCGCCATATGGCACCTGGATTCAGGATTCCCAGTACGGTTACGTCTGGAGACCTGATGTAGACCAGGAGGAATTCAGACCTTATTATACCAATGGCCACTGGGCGATGACAGAATACGGAAATACCTGGGTAAGCGATTACGACTGGGGATGGGGACCATTTCACTACGGCCGGTGGGTCACTGACCGGTATAACCGCTGGCTGTGGATTCCCGATACTACCTGGGGTCCGGCATGGGTTAACTGGAGAAGCGGCGGTGGGAATTACGGCTGGGCGCCGCTTGGACCAAGCATAAGCATTGGCTTTAATATTCCGAGTTTCTGGTGGGTATTTGTGCCACAAAGGAACATCTATAGCCACCGGTTTTCCAGGTACGACTGGAGCAGGAACCATGGTTATTTCCGCAACACCACCATCATAAACAATGTTTATGTACACAACCGGAATACATACTATACTGGTCCGAGAAGAGATGAAATCCGCAGAGCAACCAACAGGGATGTACGGGTGTATAGCATCAACCGCTCTGACAGACCGGGAAGAAGCCGGATATCCAAAAACACGCTTCACATGTACAATCCGCGTCCAAACCGTGGCGTCGATAATCGGAATGCAGCTCCAAGGAACATCGCCGAACGTGGCGAGATCGCCCGTGGCAACAATCCTTCAAGAGGAAGAAATACGATTGGGGCTGACCGCGGAAGTATTGGAAATTCGAGATCAAATTCAGGAAACAACATTGGTAACGACAGGAGTACCGCTGGAAGACCTAATTTTGGTACACAGGGCAGGAACCAACGATATGACCGGATGGAAAGGCCACAGTCTGGAAGGGACATTACAAACCCTTCAGCACGACCTGGAAGAAGTGCTGAAAACAGAAGCGATATAGAGCGATCCACAAGAGATCGCGGCCAGGTTGATCAGCAACGTGCCGATGCGATGCAGCAACGCAGTCAGCAGCAGGCACAACAACGCGAGCAACGTAGTCAGCAACAGACGCAGCAACGTCAGCAAATGGAGCAACAAAGAAATCAACAGCAGATGCAGCAACGCGAACAGCGTAGCCAGCAAGCGCAACAGCAGAGGAGCCAGCAGCAGATGCAACAACGCGAAGAACGTAGTCAGCAACGGCAGCAGCAAATGCAGCAGCGCCAGCAGATGCCAAGGGCAGCAGAACGGATCCAGCGCGTAGAAGCTCCACAACGGTCTATGGAAGCCAGAAGCAATGGTGGCGAGCGTTCCGGCGCTGGGGCTGGCAGATCCAGCAGAGGCGGTGGCAGAGGTTAACACAATAGTAGAATGGAAAAACCGGCTTTGTGGCCGGTTTTTCTTTTATATATTATAATTATCTTTGCACCCTCATCAGAAAAAAATAGGCGTAATCCTTTATGATCCACCCAGAAATAGAAAAAAGAAAAACATTTGCCATCATAAGTCACCCCGATGCCGGTAAAACCACATTAACAGAAAAGTTCCTGCTTTTCGGGGGCGCCATCAACACCGCCGGTGCGGTAAAGCGAAACAAAGCCAACCAAAGCAACACCTCCGATTTCATGGAGATTGAAAAGCAGCGTGGTATCTCCGTAGCCACTTCGGTAATGGGTTTCGAATATAAGAACAAACGCATCAATATCCTGGATACTCCCGGACACAAGGACTTCGCCGAAGACACCTACAGAACCCTTTCTGCAGTGGATAGTGTTATTCTTGTTGTAGACTGCGTGAAAGGTGTCGAGGAACAAACGGAAAAACTGATGGGCGTATGCCGGATGCGAAACACACCCGTAATTATTTTCATCAATAAAATGGACCGGGAAGGCAAGGATGCCTTCGATCTGCTGGATGAAATTGAAAATAAACTAAACATCAGCCTTTGCCCGCTTTCCTGGCCAATTGGACAGGGACATACCTTCAAAGGCGTTTACAGCATATACAACAAACATCTCAACCTCTTTGAATCGGATAAAAGTAAGATCTCCGAGCCGGTCATTGAAGTGAACGACCTTGACGACGAAAAACTAACGCAGTTTCTGAAACCAAACGAACTTGACGGGTTGAAAACCGACCTGGAATTGGTAGAAGGGGTTTATGGTACCCTCGATAACAGCATGTACCGCGAGGGACTTCTTGCGCCGGTATTCTTTGGTAGCGCCATCAACAATTTCGGTATTAAAGAGCTGTTGGACACCTTCGTGGAGATTGCCCCAAGCCCAAGAAGCAGGGAAGCAGAAGAGCGCGTGGTCAGCGTCGACGAGAAAAA
Source organism: Pedobacter sp. (assembly GCA_045629455.1). Lineage (GTDB taxonomy): Bacteria > Bacteroidota > Bacteroidia > Sphingobacteriales > Sphingobacteriaceae > Pedobacter. The sequence continues at coordinate 14,094 of JAZQRI010000031.1, forward strand.
CTTCAGTGGATTTGTATTCAAGATACACGCCAATCTCGACCCCAAACACCGGGACCGTATCGCCTTCTTAAGAATATGTTCCGGCAAGTTTGAGCGAAATAAGTTCTACTATCACACCAGGCAGGATAAGAAACTCAAGTTTTCCAATCCGATGGATTTCATGGCCAATGAGAAAAGTATTGTAGAGGAGGCCTGGCCAGGTGACGTTGTCGGATTATACGATAGTGGAAACTTCAAAATCGGAGATACCCTGACTGAAGGAGAGAAACTTCATTTTAAGGGCATTCCGAGCTTCTCTCCGGAGATATTTAAGGAAGTAGAGAATCGTGATCCGCTAAGAACAAAACAGCTGGAGAAAGGCATACAGCAGCTCACAGAAGAAGGTGTTGCGCAGCTGTTCGTGCAACAGCCCGGCAACCGGAAGATCATTGGTGCCGTGGGCGAACTTCAGTTCGAGGTGATTGCGTTCCGTTTAGAGCATGAGTATGGCGCGAAAGCGCATTTCCGTACTTTAAGCTACGGACGGTCCAATTGGGTGACCTCTAAAGATAAAAAGAAGCTTGAAGAATTTCTAAAAAGAAAACAACAGCACATTGGCGTTGATAAAGACGGAAACCCGGTGTTTCTTGCAGATAATGAGTTCATGATCAATATGACCATGCGCGACTATCCCGACATTGAATTCCACAAAACTTCAGAATTTAAGTAGGACCACCAGCCGGACTAAAAACGTGGCTGCTTGAAAAACCCGCATACCATTGCTGTAAAGTGAGAGTAACGGAGCCATGAAAGAAGACTTAATTTAAGTCTAAACATTGGCTGCTAAACCAATAAAAATGCCCCCAAAAAGCCTGGCGCTTTATGGGGGCATTTTCTTTTCAAGTTTTAATAGATCCGGATAGCCGCGTTGTTCAGGGCCGGCTACACAACTATTTCAATTTGCTTAAAGCAGCTTTTATCCTCGGTATCATGACCTGAATATCCTTCAGGGAACAACCGCCTACAGATGCCCTGAACCAGGCCATACTATGGTCGTTTCCAAAAGCGGAAAAAGGAACCAACGCGGCTTGCGCCTCGTGGATCAGGTAGGAATTCAGGTCGGCACTGTCTTTAAGCTGCCCGCCCGATGGGGTTGTCTTACCGATATAGTCAATTTTCAAAGTCAGGTAAATTGCCCCCATTGGCGCAATCGCATCCACCTGAAAACCTTCGTTCTTCATATCCTGAAAGCCGTTGTAAAGGGTATCCAGGCTTTCCTGAACCTGTGCTTTGAATGCGCTCAGAAATGCATCTACCTTTGCCGGGCTGCTCATGTATTTGGAAACCGCAACTTGCTCGGCCTTTGGCGCCCAGGCACCCACATGTCCCAGTATCGCCTTCATTTTGGATACAACCGCATCCGGTCCGAATCCCCAGCCCACGCGTACGCCGGTGGCAGCCAGCGCTTTTGAGATACCGTCTATATAGATGACGTAATCCTTTAGTTCAGGCCTTAAGCTAACCGGATTTACATGCTCCTTGCCGAACGTTAATAAAGAATAAATCTGGTCGTACATCACATACAACGGCTTTTCATCCGCCGGTCTGCTTTTATTCTCCTCAATTACCAGGTCGCAGATCTCCAGCAGCTGTTTCGCGCTGAACATCGTTCCCGTAGGGTTCAAAGGCGAACAAAGTGCAAGCAAAGTAGCGCCTTTCAGGTGTGGTTTCAATTCCGCTGCAGTAGGCATAAAGTTACTTTCGGCACTGCTTTCCACGGCAACCCCGACGGCGCCAGAAAGCACACAATAGTGATTGTTGTTCCAGCTTGGTGCCGGGTAAACGACCTTGTCGCCCGGATCTACAAGGGCCAGGTAGGTCGAATAGATCAATGGGCGGGATCCTGCGGAGATCAAGATTTCCTTTGCCGTATAATCCAGGTCATAGCGCGCTTTCAGCAGTTCCACAACCGTTTCCCGCAGTGGCAGAATACCTTCTGCGGGCGGATAATTGGTTTGATGGTCGTTATACGCGGCAACGATCTCCTCCTTCAACTCCTCTGGAATCGGGAATATGGAAGGATCAAAATCGCCGATCGTCAGGTTGGATATTTGTGCACCTTTGCGCTTCAGTTCATTTACCTCGTTTCCGATTTTAATGATCTCTGAGCCTACAAGTGAATTTGCCAATACGGATACATTCATTATTTCTATTGTTTATAATTTACCTGCCAGCAGTTTCCCGATGGCCTCTTCTACTTTTTCAAAATTAAACTGTGCGCGCACACCGGCCATCATACTTTCGATTTCTGGGTTGCATAAATTGCCGATGCTGCCCTCGTGCGTATGGTTCACCGCCATATCGGGTTGAAAAGTTCCGTTTTCAATGGTCTCTCCTACCTCTTTGTATGCCTCCCGGAAGGGCACGCCTTTAAGCGCCAATGCATTCACGACTTCCACACTAAACAAATATGCATACTTCTTATCCGCTAGAATATTATCCTTCAGTTCAATGTGTTGCAACATGTAAGTGGCCATCTCCAGGCACTCATTCAATGACACCATTGCAGGAAAAAGACTTTCCTTAAGCAGCTGCAGGTCGCGGTGATAGCCTGAAGGCAGGTTTGTCGTCATCATGGCAATCTCATTCGGAAGCGCCTGGATCTTATTGCACCTGGAGCGGATCAGCTCAAACACATCCGGATTCTTCTTGTGTGGCATAATGCTGGATCCTGTGGTCAGTTCTGCCGGGAAGCTGATGAAACCAAAGTTCTGGTTGATGAACAAACAGATGTCCATGGAAAGCTTGGCCAACGTTGCGGCTATAGAGGACATGGCCTGGGCGAGGATACGTTCTGTTTTTCCGCGCCCCATCTGGGCATAAACGACGTTGTAGTTCAGGCTTTCAAAACCAAGCAATTCGGTAGTCATCGTTCGGTTTAGCGGAAAAGAGGATCCGTAACCCGCAGCGGAGCCCAAAGGATTCTTATTGCAGATCTTCCAGGCAGCCAGCATCAATTCCATGTCGTCTACCAGACTCTCTGCATAGGCGCCAAACCACAATCCGAAAGAAGAGGGCATAGCAATCTGCAAATGGGTATAGCCCGGGAGCAGTTTGTCTTTGTGGGCGTTGCTGAGGGAGATCAGTTGCGCAAACAGCGCTTCGGTGTTTCCGACCATACCGGCAATACGGTCCCTGAAAAATAACTTTAGATCCACGAGGACCTGGTCGTTCCTCGAGCGTCCGCTATGAATCTTTTTGCCTGCTTCGCCGATCCGCTGCGTGAGCAGCCATTCCACCTGCGAATGTACATCCTCTACGGCCCCCTCGATTACAAACTGTCCGGCTTCAATCTCGGTGTAAATATTTTTCAGCTCTACCTGTATCTCTTTTAGTTCATCAGCGCTAAGCAGACCAATGCTTTCCAGCATTTCTACATGTGCCAGGGATCCCAAAACGTCAAAAGCTGCCATCTGCAGATCCAGTTCCCTGTCCTGCCCAACAGTAAAGGTTTCGATGTCTTTATTTACATCTATATTTTTTTGCCAGATTTTCATCAGTGTATATTGTTTTTCAATGGCTATGAAGCGGTCATGAATTATGACGGTTTCATCAGTGTATATTTTTTTTCAATGGCTATGAAGCAGTCATGAACCATGACGGTTTCATTTATTGATTATTATTTTTTGTCGCTACAAGCATGGGTCTAAGCAGGTCTATATACCCCTTTATCCCCTCGTATATCTCTTCAACAAACACATACTCATCCGCCATGTGCGATCGCGCAGAGTCTCCGGGGCCAACCTTAACCGAAGGAATACTTAAAAGCGCCTGGTCTGAGGTTGTCGGCGAGCCATATGTCGTACGCCCCAAAGCAATACCCGATTCCACAATCGGATGTGACTTCTCGATAGAAGATGGTTTCAAGCGGGTTGAGCGTGGTTTGACCTCACAATCTACATTCGCGCGAATGATCTTTAATACCTCCTCATTCGTGTACGCATCTGTCACCCGCACATCCACGGTGAAGTTGCAAATAGCCGGCACAACATTGTGCTGCGATCCGGCATTGATGATCGTCACCGACATCTTCAAGGGGCCGAACAGCTCCGAGATCTTCGAAAATCGATAGTTCTGGAACCATTCAATGTCTTTCAAAGCTTTATAAATCGCATTGTCGCCTTCCTCGCGTGCCGCATGGCCGGCTTTGCCGTGAACAGTACAATCCAGCACCATCAGGCCGCGCTCGGCAATCGCCAGATTCATCTGTGTGGGCTCCCCTACGATCGCAAAATCCAGTTCTCCAAGATCGTCCAATATGGATTCCAACCCATTCAGCCCGGAAATTTCTTCCTCTGCAGTTGCCGCCAGACAAATATTATAACTCAGATCTTCTGTATTGTAATAGTATAGAAAAGCAGAAATCAAAGACACCAGGCAACCACCGGCGTCATTACTTCCTAGCCCATATAACTTACCATCTATCACATCCGCGGTAAATGGGTCACGCGTGTATCCACCATTCGGCTTTACGGTGTCGTGATGGGAATTCAGCAGCAGCGTTGGTTTGCTAACCGTAAAATGCTGGTTAAATGCCCATACATTATTTCCTTTGCGGTGGGTTTGAACACCCTTGTGCCGCAAGAACGCTTCAATCTGATTTGCGGTATTTTCTTCTTCTTTACTAAACGATGGAATCGAAATCAGCTCTTTTAACAGCGCTAACGCATCGTTTTGCAGGGTTTCTATCATTATTTATCCTTTTGTGTACAACTCGCCTGCTTTCGTCGCAGAGAGCTTTATACCCTTAATTAATGAGGAGCTAAAGCCATTGTGCTCCATCTCATTCAATCCGGCTATGGTACAGCCTTTCGGCGATGTTACTTTATCAATTTCATGCTCCGGGTGAGAGTTCATCTGCAGCAGCAGATCCGCAGCACCTTTAGCCGTTTGTACAGCCATCTTCAATGCATCTTCTGCATGAAATCCAATCTCTACGCCGCCCTGCGATGCCGCGCGGATCGCGCGTAAAAAGAATGCAATGCCACAGGCACACAATGCGGTCGCCGAGGTCATCAGGTCTTCATTTATTTTAACCACGGCACCTACCGTCTCAAACATCCGGGTTACCTGCTGCAGATGGTCGGCTTCTGCTGTATCCGTAGCCACACATGTCATAGACTGGCCAATGGCAATGGCCGTATTGGGCATCGCACGTACCACCTGTAAACCCGCTACAAGCTTATTCCGGATATCTGCGCAACTTACCCCCGAGGCCACCGATATAACCAAATGCTTGTCTACATCAACCACCAGCGCAATCTGATCAAGCAGCTGATTCAGTTGTTGTGGCAACACCGCCAGCACAATCACGTCCGCATTGGCAACAGCCGCAACATTATCCGTAGTTACCTGATAACCCAGTTCCTCAAATTCACTTAACGCGGCAACATTACGCCGCGTCAGACAAATTTGTCCGGGGCTCGCATAATTTGCTTTCACCAAACCCTTTGCGAGCGAAATACCGATATTTCCACTTCCTAAAATTGCAATCTGACCACTGAATTGTTCCATGCTTTTATTTGATTAACCGTGTTCCCATGCTTTGTCCTTTTTTAAGTAGTTCATCCGCATGGCCAATGTATACTTCCTTCACCCCACTTTTTATGGCTTCAAAGGCGTTATGCAATTTAGGAATCATTCCACCGGAAACAACGCCCTGGTCCTTTAAACTTTCAAATTCATCCATACGGATCTCCGCAACGAGGGAATTTTCATCTTCAACATCGCGCAATACGCCCCGCTTTTCGAAGCAGTACATCAACGTTGTGTCATAGCGTTGCGACAGCGCTACGGCCAATGCAGAGGCAATGGTATCGGCATTGGTATTTAAAAGTTGGGTGTCCCCATCATGGGTGATCGCACAGAATACCGGCACGAGTTCAGCCGACAATAAGCGGTCTATGGTTTCCACTGAAACAGAGTTCTCATTTAAATCACCAACAAACCCGTAATCTCTGGTTTTTACGGGGCGCTTTACTGCCTTGATGGTATTGCCGTCTGCGCGGGTCAATCCAATTGCATTGCA
>JAZQRI010000032.1:0-120607 GCA_045629455.1 Pedobacter sp.
CGGTCTGCATTTGAGCATAAGAACGAGGTTGCGGAAGCGAACTATTATAAAGTAAAATTAGACGATCATAACATCACTGCGGAGCTTACCACGACAGCGAGAGTCGGTTTTCATCAATATACATTCCCAAAATCAGACCAGTCGCACATCATTCTGGATATGATGAGCGGACTGTATAACTACGATGAGAAAGACGTATGGACCTTTGTAAGAGTTGTGAACGATTCTCTGATCACCGGCTACCGGCAAACCAGCGGGTGGGCAAGAACCAGAACCGTGTATTTCGCTATGGCCTTTTCAAAGCCTTTCCGTAGCTATGGACAGAAGAACTACGATACCAGGCAGGTGTACCGTGGATTCTGGGGCAAGTTCGACCAAAGTAAGAACTTCCCGGAAATGGCGGGAAGAAAGATCCGGGCGTATTTCGACTTCAATACCGAAGAAGGAGAGAAAATCAAAATCAAGTTCGCGTTGTCGCCGGTCAGCCAGCAAAATGCATTATTGAACCTGCAGGCTGAGGCGCCGGGCTGGGACTTTGAGCAGGTGAGGCGTGAGGGGCAGCAGGCCTGGAATAAGGAACTGAACAAAATTACCGTCAACACGTTAAATGAGGCTGATAAGGTGAATTTCTATACCGCAATGTACCACACCTTCATCAATCCGGCCTTATATACCGATGTAAACGGCGAGTACCGCGGCCTGGATCAGAACAACCACAAGGCAGAGAACTTTGTTAATTACACTACATTTTCGCTTTGGGATACCTTTCGCGCGCTGCACCCGTTTTTCAACATCGTTCAGCCAAAGCGCAACGCCGACATGGTGTCCTCTATGCTGGCACACTACGATCAGAGTGTGCTGAAGATGCTCCCGGTATGGTCCAATTCTGCCAACGACAACTGGTGTATGAGCGGATACCACAGTGTGTCTGTTGTTGCAGATGCCATCATTAAAGGCACCTACAAGGGCGACGCGAACGCCGCGCTTGCTGCCTGTGTTGCGACAGCGAATCACCGGAGTTACGAGGGAATTGGCGAGTACATAGACAGAGGTTATGTATCCTCAGAATCAAATGCCACTTCCGTTTCCAACACGCTGGAATATGCTTATGACGACTGGTGCATCGCCCAGCTCGCTAAAAAGCTTAACAACATGGCTATTTACAATCAATTTTCCCGCCGGGCGGAGAACTGGAGGAATGTGTACGACGCCAAGTCGGGCTTCATGCGCCCGCGTTTAAAGGATGGCACATTCAGAAGCAAATTTGATGTTCTGAGTACCAATGGGCAGGGTTTCATTGAAGGAAATACCTGGAACTACAGCTTGTATGTGCCTCATAATCCCACGGAACTGATATCATTAAGAGGGGGCAAAAAACAGTTTGAAGCCCATCTCGATTCCTTATTTACTATGCATCTGCCGGACGCGTTTTTCGCTGAGACAGAAGACATCACCAGAGAAGGAATCATCGGTAACTACGTACATGGCAATGAGCCGGCCCACCATGCAGCATACCTCTATAACTACACCGGGAGCGCTTGGAAAGCCCAGGAACGTGTACGGATGATCCTGAAGAAAATGTACCGTCCAACCTCAGATGGACTGGGTGGGAATGATGATTGCGGGCAGATGAGTGCCTGGTTCTTATTCAGTTCGCTTGGATTTTACCCGATGGCGCCGGGATCCTTAAACTATGAACTGGGGAGTCCCGCCATTGTAAATGCCAGTATCAACCTGGAGAATGGAAAAACCTTCCGTGTAAGCACCAAGAACCAAAGCGACAAGAATGTGTATGTTGCAAAGGTGACCTTAAACGGTAAAGTTTTGGATCGCAGCTACATTACCCACGATGAAATCATCAATGGTGGTGAAATCCAGTTCACTATGGCCGGTAAGCCAAAAAAATAAGGAAAAAATCACGCTTAAATGAAGATATCAGTTAAGAAGCTAGTAAAAACCTGCCTGCTGACAGCCTCAGCCCTGATCATTGCTTACCCAGTGTTTTCGCAGGATAGTACTTATGCACGTCAGGTAGTGAACACCCTCGCTTCTCCTGCCTTCAAAGGACGCGGGTATGTACAGGATGGCGCAGGAAAGGCCTCGGCGTATCTTGCTGCGGAATTCAAAAAATCCGGACTGACCCCCATGAATAGTGGGTCTTATTTTCAGGAGTTTAAACTTCCTGTAAATACCTTTCCCGGGAAAGTTGAAGTAAAACTCAACAATCAGCGCCTGGTGACTGCCGTCGATTACCTGATCGATGCAAGCAGTCCCTCGATTCATGGTACCTACCCGGTTGTATCTGTGCCTAAAGCGGCACTAAATAGTCCGTCGCAGATAAATGAGTTTCTGGGAAAGTCGCGGAATTCTTTTGTATTGATTGATTTGACGTCCCTGGAGGACGAAACCGCTAAGGAAAAGCAAGCTGCCCAGGTAAATCTGCAGAAGTTATTGGCAGATGAAGGTAGCACATTCAAGGGCATCATCGTTTTCAGTCCCGACAAGCTAACCTGGACCACATTAACTTACCAGAGTCCACGGGTGCTTGTTACCGTCAATAGGAAAGGGCTGGACCCGAAAACGGTCAGAACTATAACCATCGACGTTGATGCGGCATTCATTCCGGAATACAGCACCAGGAATGTTGCGGGTATGATCAAAGGGACTGCAAATAGCGACTCTACACTTGTGGTTACGGCCCACTTCGACCATCTGGGCATGCTTGGCAGCAAGGTTTATTTTCCCGGGGCGAACGACAATGCCAGTGGTGTCGCCATGATGCTCAGCCTGGCCCGTTATTACGCACTGCACCCACCAAAATACAATATGGTTTTTCTTGGTTTTTCCGGAGAAGAGATCGGGATTCTGGGTTCCCGGTACTTCGTTGAGCATCCGCTTACGGACCTCAGCAAGATTAAGTTCCTCGTCAACTTTGACCTCGCGGGCACAGGTGAGGAAGGCGTCCGGGTGGTTAATGGATCTGTATTCAAGGATAGGTTTGATGCTTTGACTCAGATCAACCAGCAACATAAGCTGCTTCCGAAAATAGACATCCGCGGTGCAGCCTGCAACAGCGATCACTGTCCGTTTTACTCGGCTGGCGTCCCGTCTTTCTTTATTTACACCCAAGGAGGAATCCAGGCCTATCATGATGTATATGATCGTCCGGAGACGTTGCCGTTAACAGAATTTCAAGATTATTTTACCCTTATGGTTAAGTTTTTTAATAAAATATAAGGAATCATTTGTGTTGTAAAATGACTCCTAACAAACAAAAGGCAAATCGTTGCGGTTATATTAACCATGAAGAAAACGTTTACCCATTTTACCATACTCATTTGTTTTTCGCTCCTTCCGTACTTCACAGCCGCACAGCAGAAACCAACCCGGAAGCCTGTGCCCAATTCAAAGTATACACTGTTTAATCCTACGCCTAAGGCACTCATGCGCGACATGGACACCGATCGTCCAGACATCACAGAGGCGCCTGCCACTGTTGACGCAGGACATCTACAGATTGAAACTGATCTGATCAACATTGAAAGACAAAGGTCAGAAAGCAAGGATCAAACGACTACACTGATCAATCAGTTTAACCTTAAGGTTGGTCTAACGACATCAACTGCACTGCAAATCGGCTTTCAGTCTTACGGCGTCCAGCGCGAGCAAGAGCACATTGGAGACCAGACAACCAGCAGAGGCGTTGGGGATCTGACCCTCCGATTGAAACAGAACATTGTCGGCAACAACCAGGGTTCTTTTGCATTGGCATTGCTGCCTTATGTTAAGTTTCCAACAAGTAAATATGACCGGCAGAGCCGTTTCGAAGGGGGCTTCGTTGTGCCAATGCAGCTGAAACTCCCCGGCGAATGGAAGTTGGGGATGCAGCTGGAAGGCGATCGCCTCAAGGATAAAGAAATAAATGCCATGCATACGGAATTTCTACAGTCGCTGACAATCAGTCGTAAAGTCGCCAAAGGCCTGGATGGCATGGCCGAGACTTATTATACCTATGATTTTAAGGGCAAGCAGTGGGCGAACTTCCTGAATGCAGCCATGCAGCTTGATGCGGCGAAGAACTTGAAGTTAGATGCAGGACTGAATTATGGCTTACAGCATGCGGCAGAAAAAACGTACTTCCTGGGAATGGCTGTACGCTTCTAGATATCCCCTCGAATGTGTACGTTTAAATCAAATTCCCGGGTATGAAAAACCACTTTGAACGATTGTTCGATTACGATTATTGGGCCATTAAGCGGCTTGGTACTGTGATGATCGCTGCAGGCGATCTTCCCGAGCGGCCACAAAACCTCTATGCCCATTTACTATCTGCCAATCACATCTGGCAATGCCGGATGTCTGGAACCAAACCACACTTGAGCGTCTGGGAAGATATTCCCCGAAGTCAGTGGATCATTCAGTTGGACCAGAACCGACAACAAATGACGGCCCTCCTGGATGGTATTTCGGCCATTGATTTCGACAAAGTCGTATCTTATACCACGAGCCAGGGGATACTGTACCAAAATACGATTGGCGAGATCATGATGCATATGATTACCCACTCAAACTATCACATGGGGCAGATCAACCTACTGTTAAAACCGTTTCTTAGCCCTCAGGACATCATGTACATTACGTTTGTCCGGGAGAAGAATTTGCCGGTGAGGTAGCAAGCTTCCTACGTGCAGGAAAATGGTTTGCTTACTTACTGTTCGTCACGGTATAAAGGTCTTGCTGCGGAAATTGCCGGCAGGCGCTGATCAGGCTGTCATTTTGTGCTTATTGTACCTGTTCCGGTATTCTATTGGCGTCAGGCCCGTGATTTTCTTGAACACATCGCGGAAGGCTTTAACGTCGGTATACCCCACATTAAACATCACCTCAGATACATTTTGCCTACTGCTTTCGAAGCTCCTCTTGGCCACTTCTACCTTTAGGCGCTGAATATATTCAACAACGGTGTTGTTCGTCACCTTCTTGAACCGACGCTCGAAGTTTCTCCGACCCAGGGCAAGCACATCCGCCAGCATGTCAACGGTAATGCGGTCCTGATAATTTTCCTCTATGTAATCCTGGGCTTTTTTAACATCTGCATCATTGTGATTCCGTTGTCCCCTGAACATCATAAACGACGACTGGCTATCCCGGCTGATGTCAATAGCAAAGAATTTGGAGGCCTGAATCGCGGTTTCCCGGTTGGTATACTTTTCAACCAGGTACAAGAGGAGGTTCCAGTAGGAGTTTGCGCCCCCGCTGGAATAAATCCGGCCTTCTTCGGTAATGATGCTGCCATCTACAAGTTCCACATCAGGATACATGCGTCTGAACTCTTCTGCAAAAAGCCAGTGCGTGGAGCATTGTTTTCCGTCAAGCAAGCCGGTTGCGCCGAGCAAAAAGGCACCCAGGCACAAGGAGGCGACTTCGGCGCCAGCATCATACAGCTGCACAATCCATGGAATAAACTGCCGGTTTAGTAATACAGCCTCCGTCATATCACCGCTCAACGCCGGTATGATGATCAGGTCGCTTTTATGGACATCCTGAATCAGTGCATCCGGGTGAACTGAGAATATGCCACCCAGCAACTTTACTTCAGTGGTTAAGGCGACTAGCTGAACATTAAACAGGGGAGGCTTTCCCGAAGAAGTTAGAAATTGATTTATGGTGGTAAACAGATACCTCGGGTCACTCACTGCTTCTATCACCGCAGATTCGGGAACGAGGATATGGACGTTTTTCAATGGCATGTCTTGTTTCCTTATTTTGTATTTATGATTGCTGATGACAGCTATACTAAAGTAGGAATTATTTCCAATCCTTGCGGCATCAGGAAAACGGCCGGCATTTTGCATTGCGTAAACTGCACAGTGGTTTACGTGTGCTCAGATAGGAAATTTAGAATGAAATACTGGCCGCTCACCTTCTCTAAACTACCCGCCAATGCGATGGCCTTGTACCCCTTTATGCTTTTTCGAAACAAAGGCCTGATGGGAGATACGGTCATCATTAACCATGAAAGCATCCATTTCAGGCAGCAGCAGGAACTGCTTATTCTCCCGTTTTACATCATCTACGTTCTGCATTATGTGGTTAACCTCCTCAGATTTAGAAATCATCGGAAAGCATATTTCTACATCTGCTTCGAGCAGGAAGCATATGCGCACGATACGGATTTCAGCTACCTTAAAAGCCGTAAGCCTTTCGCCTGGATGCAAACTCTTCGCCCTTTATCCAATCACAGACAGACCCGGTAAACAAGGCGCATAATTCAGCGGTCTGCAAAGGACGGCACTGACAATTGTAGGTTTAAATAATGAAGAAGGCAGTCGCAAAACGGATGAGCTCAGACAGGCACTTCACGTCGAGTTTCTTTACAATGTTCTTGCGGTGATTATTTACTGTGTGAACCGAAATAAAGAGCTGACTGGAAATGTTATAGCTGCTGTTTCCGTCCACAATCAGCTTGATGATTTCTTTCTCGCGCTTGGACAGGCTATTGAAACGTTCAAAGTTCTTCCGTACAAACTGGTCCTGTTCACAGATGTAATTTGCCTTTTTCGCGGCATAAGTACAGTCGTTTACTTCTATCGCGATGTGCAACAGCTGGTTTCCAGTTTCGGTTTGTACATCGGGGTAGAATTGCGTTGTCGTAAAATACCACTTATAAGGCGATTCCTGATCAGGCCTTACTCTTTGAAAAAAGGAGTATGTGGATGAGGGATCATTGCTTTTCACAAAGGTGCCGAGTTCTGCCTTAAGCAGCCTCATCTCTTCGGGAGGAAAAAAGGAACTGAAATATTCGGCCCCCAGTGCTTCAAGTTCTTCAGAGCTCCGCTTCAGGATGTCACATCCTCTTTTATTCATGTACGTGTTCTTCAGATTGCCCAGATCCTGGACCATTACATTTCCTGGAATGTAGTCGCCGATATCCTCTAACCGGACTTCATTCTTGTTTATTTTGTAGTGAAGATTAAAAAGGATTGACTGGATTTTCCGTTGGTCAGTAGACGGGGTGTTCAACTTGGCTTTCATGATATTCCCTTTGCAGCGTGGAGCAACATATTGGAAGTAAGAGCGAATATGAGGTGAAGGGCTAAATTACAGGAGTAGTCAACAATTTCGTTTGAATATTTAAATATATTGAAACACCTTCACTCAAACAAGCACATTTTTTCACAATTTGAACGAAAGTTCCCCAACCTCCGGCTAAAATTTACATCCTGTTGTTACCTGTAAGTGAGTCGTTTAGCTTGTTGAATTACGATAATTCAGCTATTTTCACCGTTGTTGATTTCGGCAAGTCTGAAGAGGTTTCCGTCAGGGTATAAAAGGACAATTTGCCACCTGGTATGTGGCAAATTTCGCCGGTGTAACGAGGTATGGACATGGAAAAAAAACTAACCAGGAAGATCAGATTATTCACCAATCTTCTTGCCCCAACGGAATTTGAGGTCATAGTGAAGGAAACAAGTGATGGTTCGGAGAAAGAATTTGAAGTAACCGGGTTCACCGCCGGCCTTCCGGTCGCCAACGGAGTTTACACGCTGAAACAACGTACACAGGATGGCTATTTGAACCTGTTCACGCAACTTGCAGAGACTTTTGCACTCCGGGTACCCCTGAACCGGATAAAGCACCATACCAATTTTCGACCTGATGTTTCTCTAAACGTGTTGCTTTCGGAAAATGTGGCGCCAGGGGTATGGTATGGGTACGGAAATCCATCTGTTATTCGCGTGGAGGGAACAGCAGGTACAAAACCGATGTATTACCTCGCCGTTACCTCCAATAATGCTCCTGATGCCTTTCCGCTTCTATGTTCCGGGGATCTGGTGAACTGGTCTTTTAAGTCTTATATTTTTCCCTGGGGAAAACAGCCAGCATGGGCAGCCTCAGGAGAGGCACATAGCGATTACTGGGCACCGGAAATCCACTTTGTGGCGGGTGAGTTCAGGGTATATTTCGTCGCAAGGGAGCGCTATACTCATGAGCTTTGTATCGGTATGGCCCGTGCCGCGCGTCCCGAGGGGCCTTATATTCCGGACCCCGAACCCCTCCTGAAGAATAATGTCACAGACCCTCATGTTCTGGTATACGATGATCAAACCGTCTATTTGTTCTGGAAGGAAGACAACAATGCCACCTGGCCCGGATTGTTGGTCCGGCTGCTGTACAAATATCCTGAATTCATAGAGATACTTTTCAGCACGCCGGAGGATCAGAATACCGCCTCCTTCATCATAACGTTGTGGCCTTGGATTCAGACACTTGAGGGCATCGAACATACCATGGCACTGCAGAACTTAATTGAGTGCGTCAATGTGGGATTTTATGCCTTCTGCAGGTGCCTTTCTGATCTGGGCAGAGTTCAGGAGGAGACACCAAGGGAGGAAATTCGTATTGTTTTGAAGTATATGAATACGCCGATTTACGCCCAGCAATTGTCGGCAGACGGATCCGCGCTGGCAAGAGAAAAGATTAAAGTCATAGAAAACGACCAGAGCTGGGAGGCCCATGTGGTGGAGGCCATCTGGGTCACCCGGCATGGCGGGAAATATTATTTATTTTATTCCGGGAATGACTTTTCCACGGATCAATATGGCGTTGGTGTCGCAATTGCGAAGGCGCCTTTGGGACCGTATGTGAAAGTGAAGGAGCCGCTGCTCAATTCTACTGCTGCATGGTGGGCGCCGGGTAATCCGACCGTTGTTGCCGGGCCGGACGGCCGCATGCAAATGCTTTTACATGCTTACTATCCCGGACAAGCCGGATACAAACGTTTTCGGGCGCTGTTGTCCGTACCCGTAAACTTCCTGCCCACCGCTGTCACGCTTGGTTAACCGTCGTCTGCAGAAATCTTCCAAACTTTAAATACCTGTTTTCGGTTATGAACATATGGACACCATACAACAAAGAAATCTTCTTGTTGAATCGTTGATAGATCTGATTCGAAAAGGAAACGCACACGCCTCGTTTGAAGATGCAGTAGCGGGTATGCCGCTAGACAAGCTTACCGATACGCCCTCACGTCTGCCCTATAATGTGTGGCAATTGGTAGAGCACATCAGAATCGCACAATGGGACATCGTAGAATTCTGCATCAACCCAAGCCACGAATCGCCAAAATGGCCGGATGAATATTGGGTGCACCCAACCGGCGACATTACCGAGACGCAATGGAGACAATCACTGGAACAGATCAAGCAGGATCGGGAGCGTTTTTTTACCCTGTTGAAAGATCCAGAAGTAGACCTGTTTACCCCACTTCCGCACGGCAGCGGACAGAGCATCCTCAAGGAGGCCCTGCTCATCGCCGATCACAATGCATACCACGTCGGTGAGATCATCGTGATCAGACGTTTGTTGAAAAATTGGGGAACTTAATGACGGCTATTCCTTGATTTTTACAAAGGCATCTTTGGTCCAGGAACCTGCGCGGAGCGGACAATCGTCAGAGACCGGCGTAATACTCAACTTATCCGCTGCAACGGCAAAGGTCAATTTGGCAACCGATGTCGCATCGCAGGAACTTTCACCACTCACTTTTCGCAACGTCAGGGTATCCGTGGAAGCCGTGTACGCCATGGTTTCCACCACCTCTCCACTGCTGCTGATGAGCACATCAACGACGTCTTTTTTGAAATCGAGCACAACATCAATTGCGTCAGGAACCGTTAAGACACCAGTCCACTTGGTGTTCGTCAGCTGAGCGCTGGCCATTGAGCAGGTCGCTGTAAGAAAGAGTAACAAGGCGATTGTTTTCATAGATGTATCATAGTTTTAAGTCATTCCCAACGGTCATAATTTTTACCCATTTACAAGCGATATGCACTTATAGATTGTTCTTATCGAATATAACATTAATTGAGTAAATTATGGTTCGCTCATTTAAAATCCTATTAATTATCAGTGTTTTAACAGCGTGTTCATTAAAATTATTCCCCATGCGTAAACTAATTTTTTTACTGCTACTAATCAGCTCCAGCTGCTTCGCTCAGGTAACGACGCCCAGAAATAAGTTTCCAGGATTATTTGAGGCCGTGCAGCTTGCTCAGATTTATTCCGATGGAAAAACCTTTCCTGATCTGATTCCTCTTCAGGATCCTGCAATCATCATGAAGAATTATACCGATGCGAAAAACAAGAAGGGTTTTGACCTTAAAGCCTTCACCAACCAGTATTTTAAGCTGCCGGCAAGTCAAGCCACCGTGTACCAGCCGGGAAGCAAATCCAGCCTGCGGAACCATATTGATACCTTATGGACCGTATTGTACCGGCAGCCGGAAAAGGTACAGGGACAAACCTCCTTACTTCCGCTACCCGGTCCTTACGTAGTCCCGGGTGGTCGTTTTCGCGAGGTATATTACTGGGACTCCTATTTTACGATGCTTGGCTTACAGGAAAGCCATCACACGGAACTCATTCAGAGCATGGTTGACAATTTCGCCTACCTCATCCGTCAGTATGGGTTCATACCCAACGGGAACAGGAACTATTACCTTAGCCGCTCTCAGCCGCCGTTTTTCTCCCTTATGGTCGGATTGCTGGCCGACGAGAAGGGAGAGCTGGTGTACTTAACTTATCTGGATGCCCTGAAACACGAGTATGATTTCTGGATG
This sequence comes from Pedobacter sp., assembly GCA_045629455.1. Classification (GTDB taxonomy): domain Bacteria; phylum Bacteroidota; class Bacteroidia; order Sphingobacteriales; family Sphingobacteriaceae; genus Pedobacter. The sequence continues at coordinate 10,623 of JAZQRI010000032.1, forward strand.
GCCGGAGCGGACACTATAAAAGCTGGAAATGATTTCCGCCATGTAATTAAGCTGCCCGATGGCAGTGTGCTGAACCGCTATTGGGACGCGGGCGATCAGCCGCGTGAGGAGTCGTACCGGGAAGATGTGTTGTCTGCAATGCTGAGCAAGCAAAAACCCGCAGACTTCTTCAGAAATGTCCGCTCTGCTGCGGAGTCGGGCTGGGATTTCAGCAGCCGCTGGTTTGAAGACGGAAAAAACCTCCATACGATCAGGACGACAGATCTTGCTGCCGTAGATCTGAATTGCCTGCTGTACCACCTGGAGCTCAGCATTGCGCAAGGCTACCGCCTGCAGGGAGATCTGGATAACCAGCAACGCTTTGAGCAGAAAGCCGCTGTACGAAAGCAGTCGATCCACAGATACTTCTGGGATGCAAAGCAGGGCTGGTTTGTCGATTACAACTGGAAGAAGCAGGAAAAGGGTAGTGCACGAACCCTGGCCGGATTGTATCCGCTGTTTTTAGACGTAGCCCGTCCCGATCAGGCGAAAGCCGTTGCAGCGGTAACGGAGAAAGATTTTCTAAAACCCTCCGGATTAGTGACTACCCTTTCCAGGACCACCCAGCAGTGGGATGCGCCAAATGCATGGGCGCCGCTGCAGTGGGTAGGGATTGAAGGCTTAAGGAAGTACGGGTATACAATCCTTTCAGACACGATTGCCACGCGCTGGATCAATATCAATGTTTCTGTTTTTGAAGAGACCGGCAAGTTGATGGAAAAGTACAATGTTATGGACAAAAATGTGAAAGCCGGTGGCGGTGAATATGAATCCCAGGATGGATTTGGATGGACAAATGGTGTGTTGCTGAAATTATTAAACCGGTATAACATTAAGTAATCTTGTGCTATCTTCGCCAAAAATTCTATGCTTGAAATCGTTTACCAGGATGAACACCTCATCGCCATCAATAAGCCACATGGGCTGCTTGTTCACCGCTCTGTGATTGCAAACGATGCCAAAGAATTTGCGCTTCAAATGCTGCGCGACCAGATTGGCAGGCGTGTAAGTCCGGTACATCGTCTCGACCGGAAGACTGGTGGACTCCTTCTTTTTGCCTTTGAGAAGGACGTTGAAGGGCTCCTCCATCAGCAGTTTCGCGAGGGGCATGTTATGAAGAAATATCTTGCTGTGGTCCGGGGATATGCACCCGATCAAATGGATATAGATTATCCGCTGGTCAAAGAAAATGGTGCTATACAAGATGCTTTTACGTCTTTCATAACCCTGCAGCGGGCTGAACTTGATATTCCCCTGGGTAAACATCCGACCTCGAGGTACTCCCTGGTCGAGGCGGCACCAACTACTGGCCGCATGCACCAGCTGAGAAAACATTTCGCACATATATTTTACCCGATCATCGGTGACCGTAAGCATGGCTGCAACAAGCAAAACCGGTTCTTCAAAGAGACATGGGAAATGACAACCATGCTGCTGCATGCATCTGAACTGCAATTTAAACACCCCGTTACCCAGGAAGATATCCATCTGAAAGCGCCGTTGCATGAGGAATTTAAGCGGGTCATGGCCTTGATGAACTGGGAAGGTCAATAAACAACTTTAATAGAATATGAGCACAAAAATCAATCGCATAAAACATACGATCCTGGCCTTGTTAATGGCCGCACCTTTATTTGCACCCGCACAAACCGACACCCTGCAGCGGGTCAATTTAAATAGCCGTAACGCTCCGGAGCAGCAAAAGAAGCCTTACGTGATCATGATTTCTGCAGATGGATTCCGGTATGATTATGCCAGAAAGTACCAGACCAGCCACCTGCTGCAACTTAGCGCGGACGGTGTACGTGCCGACGCGATGATTCCCAGCTTTCCTTCTTTAACTTTTCCAAACCACTATACACTCGCAACGGGCCTTTATCCGGCACACCACGGAATCGTTAACAATACTTTTTACGACGGGAAACGCTCGGAGAAATATACCATGCGTTCGCACGACAAGATCGCGGACGGCAGCTGGTATGGCGGCACGCCGTTATGGGTACTTGCTGAAAAACAGCAGATGATCGCTGCCACCATGTTCTGGGTAGGGTCTGAAGCAGCGATACAAGGTGTAAGGCCTACTTATTATTATGACTATACGGAAAAGATCAGCATGGAGCGCAAAGTTCAGGTTGTGAAAGACTGGTTGATGTTGCCGGAAGACCGCCGCCCGCACCTGATTAACCTCTACTTGTCGGAGCCCGACCACTCCGGGCACACCTATGGTCCGGATGCGCCGGAAACCAAAGCGGCGGTAGCATTGGTAGATTCGACCATTTTTTTGCTTACGAAAGCCGTAAAAGAAACGGGACTCCCGGTAAATTTCATTTTTGTATCCGACCATGGCATGACCAATGTCGACACCGCACATCCAATGGCGTTGCCTGCAGCAGTTGATACACAGAAATTCATCATTCCAACATCAGGAACCATGGTGAATCTCCACGCCAAAGATAAGGCTGACATTAAACCGGCTTACAAGCAGCTGAAGAAGGCTGCCGATGGCTACAAAGTTTACCTGACGTCCAGGATGCCTGCAAGATACCATTACAGTACCCGGGATGACCGTATGGGGCACATCGGTAACATTTTGTTGATCCCGGACTGGCCCAAGGTATTTTCGATGAACACACCAGATCCTGGCCAGCATGGCTTCGACCCGCTGAAGGTTCCCGAGATGCAGGCGACCTTCCTGGCCTGGGGTCCAGCCATCAAAAGCGGGATGAAAATTCCCGCATTCGAAAACGTGCACGTCTACCCGCTGGTGACGGAAATTCTCGGGTTACAGTATTCAGAGCCCATAGATGGTAAAAAAGAGGTTCTCCGTAAGGTGTTGAAATAGAATACGCTGGCCTTGTGTTAAATGAATTTAACAAATTTTAACATAAGTTGATACTTACTATTTCTTGTTGCTGTAGTCATACTTACAAACACACAAGAACATGAGAAAATTAATCGTTATGTCTGTCATACTAGCAAGTAGCTTTATATATAAAGCAGCAGACGCGCAAGTAAAGGTGAGCTTTAACATCAATGTAGGTAGTCAGCCACAATGGGGGCCGAGCGGTTATGATCATGTTGAATATTATTACCTGCCTGACCTGGATATGTATTACAACGTCCCAAAACGGACATATACTTACCTGCATGGCAACCGTTGGATCACGGTGAATTCTATACCACAGCAATACCGCAACTACGATCTGTATAGCGGCTATAAGGTTGTCGTGAATGAACCAAATCCATGGAACAGAAACAACGTTTACAAATCCCAATATGCAGCTTACAGGGGGAAACGCAATCAGTTGAACCTCAGGGATTACACCCGCAACATGCAAAAATCAAAAGTTGTGCAGTACAATGTAAAAAGCAATAAGCCATCCTTGTCGCATAATGCAACAAACAAAAGGTACGAGCAGGCACAAAATGTAAGGTCTGATAACGGCAAGACCAATGGCAGAGATCAACGCGTAAGTGTTGATCGCAGTGCCAGAAAAGGTAGGGGTTAGGTGAATGGTGGATGGGGCCGGAATAACTTCCGGCTCCTTTTTTTGAAGAACAATTCCGCAGCTATGGTGTTGTAGCCATATTAAATACCATCATCGCATGACTTATAAAGAACTCCTTCAGACGCTCGCAGACCAGGCGTCGCAGCAATATACCGCTTATTTACAATCTAAAATCGAGGTCATTCAGAACCCCTCAGATGCGCTGCTTGAGGCAAAAATCCAGCAGTACCAGGATGGCTATGAAAGGAATGAGAAAAAGTTCGGGGCCATATTGGCTATGGTTAAGAACGGAGAATCACTGGAGAACAACGCTCCCGAAGAAATCGACGATGACCCGGCAAAATAAAGCAATTTATCATTCCATAAATCTTTGTTAGCTTTGTTCTCAATATGCTATCAAAGAAAACTAAGTATGCGATTAAAGCCCTTGTGGCTTTGGGTAAGAACCTGAATAATCCGCCGATGCAGATTTTGCGCCTGGCTGAACAGGAGATGATACCCAGAAAATTCTTAGAACAAATCTTGCTGGACTTAAAAAATGCAGGTTATCTGTACAGTAAAAAGGGGGCAGGTGGCGGATATAGTCTGAATAAAGATCCGAAAGAAATATTCCTTTCTGACATATTGCGCATAACGGATGGCCCCATCGCGATGGTTCCCTGTGCAAGTCTGAAGTTTTACAGGAAATGTGATGAGTGCCATGATGAAGTGACCTGCGGCATTCGCAAAAGCTTTATCGATGTCAGAGATGCGACCCTAAAAGTGCTCACTCAAACCTCTGTGGCCGATATCATTGCCCGCGAGAATGAAACCGACCCCATCACCAGCATCTAACGTTTTATATTATTTTCAACTCAATACCTTTTCTTCACGGTCTTCGTTAGGTAAGACCGCGAGATTTTTAAATTTATATCTGATTATGAAAAACATGAATGTTTATTTTACAAGGAAGATGCACTATCTGATTTTTCTTGTGCTTTTTCCCTTTACATCAATTGCACAAAAGCCCAACTGGCAGAATCTTGACCTGACCAGCGATACAACTTTCGGCATCAGTACTGAAAAGGCTTATCAGTTGCTAAAAGGGAAGAAAGCAACTACAGTGATCGTTGGCGTTTTAGACGGTGGTGTGGACCTGAATCATGAAGATCTGAAAAGGGTGATCTGGACGAACAAAAAAGAAAAAGCAGGCAACAAGATAGATGACGACAAGAACGGTTATGCAGATGACGTTTATGGCTGGAACTTTTTAGGTTCTGCCAAAGGATCCGTGGAGCATGAAGCCCTTGAACTTACCCGCCTGGTTAGACGTGAGCAGAAGAAATTCAGCGATCCGGCAGCAATTGCAGCAGACTCCCTGGGTTACAAAAGCTACCTCGCATTAAAAGCCGACTACGACAAACAGGTAGAGGAAGCAAATGAGTCGTTAAAAGGAATGGAAGGCTTCAAGAACGTATTGGATAAGGTTGTCGCCAGCATCGGCAAACCAGAACCAACCCGGGAGGATTTCCAGGCCTATGTTCCGGCAAATGAGATGGAAGGAAGGCTGAAGACCGTTATTGCCGAACAGCTGGAAAATGATACCTATAAACACTTCTATGAAAGCCAGATTGTAAAAGGCGTTCAGCACTATTCGGATCAGCTGAAATATAATCTGAACTTAGAATTTGACCCCCGCGGCGAGCTGGTCGGCGACGATGAAAATAACAGTAAAGAGCGATTTTATGGCAATAATGATGTGAAAGGACCGGATGCAAGTCACGGCACACACGTGGCAGGTATCATCGGTGCAGACCGCACAAACAAGCTGGGCATTAAAGGCGTTGCGGATCGTGTCCTGATCATGGGCGTAAGAGCGGTACCGGATGGTGATGAGCGCGATAAAGATGTTGCAAACTCCATACGCTATGCTGTGGATAATGGTGCTAAAGTTATCAACATGAGCTTCGGTAAGGCTTATTCATGGGATAAAGCGGTGGTGGATGATGCGGTTAAATACGCGATGTCAAAAGACGTTTTGATTGTACAGGCAGCCGGAAATGACAACAAGAACATCGATACTGCGAAGAACTTTCCGGATCGCAGGTTCCTGAGCGGCGATACCGCACGCGCTTACATCACCGTGGGTGCCTCTGGATGGAAGAATGATCAGGACCTTAAAGCCAGTTTCTCCAACTATGGAAAAACAATGGTGGATGTATTTGCTCCAGGACGCGAGATCTACTCGACAATTCCGGAATCTAAGTATGACAGTTTTAATGGGACAAGTATGGCTTCTCCCGTTGTTGCTGGGCTGGCGGCGTTGATCCGCTCGTACTATCCAAAGTTAACTGCACTTCAGGTGAAGGACATTATATTGAAGTCTGTTGTAAAGGTAGATCATCCGGTAAACGTTCAGGTTGATGAAGAAACGAGAAGCGTACCATTTTCGGACCTTTGTGTTACAGGTGGTGTCATAAATGCGTACAATGCGCTGAAACTTGCTGCACAATACAAGTAAGCGCTAAAAATAACAATGGCTTTATAGCCAGTAAATCTGGAGTAAAAAAAGGAACCTTTTTAATTAAAGGTTCCTTTTTTCATATGTGAACTTTTGTATCAGTTATATGAAAATTTGTATTTTTACACCTTAAAGCACAAATGTTACCTATTCCTTCTATTGAGAATGACTTCAAGCACAGATCTTTTTCGGTTGTTGCCTGTGCCGATGTGGATATCTGATGTCCGAACAGGCCGTTTTAACGATGTTAATGATGCTGCAATACGTAAGTTCGGCTATACCAAGTCGGTATTTCTCCGTTTAACATTCCCGGAAATTCAGGATGACAGTTATTTGCTGCGCTATCAGAGTTTGTTTTCCGACCCGGAAGCTGCGGCCCTGTTCAACAAGGAGATTCATGCGCTTGTCGACTCCAGCGGGCAACATACGGTTGTAGAGCTGGATCGTAACACGGTAGCGCATCAGGGGAATGACTGTCATCTGGTTGTGGTTACGGATATTACCGCCCGGATAAACAATGCATTGAAGAATCTGGAGCGCGTTGAGCGATTGAATATCATATCCAAAGCGACCAGTGATACCATCTGGGACTGGTCCCTTGCGCAGCATACCGTTACCTGGAACAAAGGTATCAAGGGAATATTCGGCTATAAGGATATCAACAACAACCAGACAAGCAGTCAGTGGTTCGAAAGTCGTATCCACCCAGAGGACATGCCGCGCATTCGTCAAACATTAATTCAGAACCTGAAAAGCGGAAATTCAAGGTGGAAAGCACAGTATCGCTTCCAATGTGCGGATGGACATTATAAACATGTCTCCGACCGCGGTTTTGTAATATTTGATAATGCGGGTAAAGCCTCAAGAATCATAGGTGCCATTGAAGACATCTCTCAGCGCAGGGAAGAGGAACACTGGTTGAAGTTGCTGGAGTCCGTCGTGATCAATACGACAGACGGGGTAATTATTGGTACGCTGGACAATACCACGAAGAAACCGAGCATTATCTTTGCAAACAAGGCTTTCCTGCAAATAAGTGGTTACACCCTGAGCGAAGTTATCGGACAGTCGCCTGAGATACTCCATGGGCCAAACACCGCGAAGCACGCGACCAGAAAGCTCCGTAAAGCCTTTAGTGAACAAAAGGGCTGCAGCAGCACGGAGTTGTTGATTTACGACAAAAACGGGAGGGAATACTGGGTAAGTTTGAATATGACGCCTGTCTCAGATAGTACTGGAAAGGTAACCCACTGGATCTCCATCCAACGGGATATTGCGGAAAGCATGAAGTACATTCAAGCGATAGAAGAGCAAAATAAGAAGTTCAAAGAAATCGCATGGATACAATCGCATATTGTGCGGGCGCCGCTTGCGAGGGTCATGGGGCTCGTGGACTTGCTCAAGAACCAACGTCCAGGGGATGAAACCGACTTGCTGATCGAACATCTAACCAATTCTGCGCGGGACCTGGATGCTGTAATCATCAGGATTGCAGATAAAATGCCTGCGGTTAGCGTCAACTAGTTACCTCCAGGGCTGTTTATCGCTCATCTTCTTCATACTTCACAAATTCCCATGTGGAGTTATCTTTACGTTGGTACCACACTTTATAACTTTGACTCGGTGGGATGGTAAAATGAAATGACAACTCATTTACCGTCTTGTCTTTCGGCAGGAAGCCCGGCAGCAGCATGTTGCCGATATTTTCAATTTGTTCTTTTGATTGCATGTATAAAGGTAGTAAACTGCCGTACCTGATCAGCTTTTTTCTTTGAAAGTAAAATACAATCAAAATAAGCGTATTCATTCCCTTTCTTAAACACTTGCAGTATCCGGATGTGTAGCATTGAATCGACAACCATTGTTTATGCGTGAACGCTTGATCCACACTTTCTGCAAAGCGGCCCTGATCCTGTTTTTTTCAACGGCTGTGTCTACGTCATTCGCACAAAGCTGGATGGAAGGCTACAACTATAGAAAAAGCATCGAAATACAAAAGACCAAGGTTCCCGGGACTGCTCCTCTGGTGGATTTCCCGGCGTTGGTTACCTTCACAGACCCTGATTTAAGATACATTCCAGGGCTATGTGCAGCAAACAAGATCTCCAGCAGCAGGGGCCTTGATATTTCTTTCGCCCTGGCTTCGGCGCCTGCAACTGCGGTCCCCTTCCAATTGGAGCGTTTTGATCCCGCTACTGGTACGCTAACCTGCTGGGTGCGGCTCTCCGCTGTGTCAGCCGCAGGTTCTCTAAGCGATAAGACCATGTTCTACCTGTACTATGGAAGCAATCTGATCCATGATCCTTATGGGAGCAATGCGGTTGCCACCTGGCCGTCCGGTATGTTCCGGCGGTGGCACATGAATCTGGATGTTCAGCCTGCATCAGCCATGAACGCGAAATCGAGCGGGTCCGATGGGCTCCTGATTGGAAGCAGCAATATGACTACGGCGAATTTTGTTCCCGGTAAAGTCGGCACTGCAGTGCAGCTCAATGGCAATTCCGAGTTCCTATCTGCTGCAAGGGATACCAGCCGGAGTTTCACCATCTCTTTTTGGGTGCGTTTTGACCGTGTAGACCGGGAACAAGTGATTATAACCAATGACAGTACAGGTTTTGGTGGTTATACAGTCAAGATCAACGCATCAGGGCGGATCATGCTTGATACCAAGAGCGGCTCTATACCGCTAAGCCTTACTGCCGGCAGTGCTGCATTACCCAATGTATGGTACTTCGTATCGGTCATCGGCGACGGTAAGCGGCGGGGAATTTATATCAATGGGAAGTCCTCCAGTGCCATCACCAGGACACAAGCGATCGGACAGGGTGGTACAATATCCATAGGCAGGAGCAAGCAGAAAGCCAGCTATTTTGGCGGGCGTCTTGATGAACTTAGCATCGAAGTAGGAATTAGATCTGCCGAGTGGATGGAGTCGGAATACAACAATCAGCATGAACCCGCCCAGTTTTATACCGTTGGCACTGAGCAGCGAAGTGAGGCAATTGCCATTACGGGGTATGTTTTTAACGGGACGATAAACGACCGCTGGGCAGAGGCCGGCAACTGGAACCTGCTGTCGGTTCCCGAGCCATATGCAAATGTTACGGTAAAAGCGGGCGTCAGCCTTATGATCGGCGAGACGGATAACATCCTGATCAGCCAGCTCCGGATCGATAGCGCGGCTTCTATCGTGCTGACGCAAGCCCTGGACGTGGTTTGCAGCACCACCATTGCGGTGGGTGGCAGCCTGCAGCTTGAAGATCCTGCAAGGCTGCAGCTCAATGGAGATCTGGTCAATGACGGAAGTATCCGGTCTGAAGATTCAGGAGGTACACTGGCCTTCTCGGGCCACGGTGCTGAACTCAACGTCTCCGGAACGGGCAGCATACGAATTGCCCATCTACAGACTGACCTTGGAGCAGCGAATGGCAGCGTACACATTCATCAACCGGTGGTGGTATTGGGAACGATCAGGGTTCTTTCCGGTGTGTTGAACGCGGGTGGAATGGTAACACTAGCCTCCAGCCGGCAAAGGACTGCCGCTTTAAGTACCATTGACAATATAGCCGGTGCAACAGTCACGGGGATTGTGAAGGTAGAAAAATATGTCATTGGTGGGTTTGCGGCTCCGGCAACCGGAAGGGGCTGGCGCCTCTGGAGTTCGCCTGTGTATACAGCATCGGTAAATGGGGCGGAGACCTACCACCTGGCTGCACTCCAGGAATCGCTCTTCGTAACAGGAAAGGGAGGGGTTACCAACGGTTTCGACAGTTCTCCACAAAACGGCAATACCATTTATACCCACGATCAATCGATCGTTGGTACCCTTTCCCAAAAGTATGTTGCCATCTCAAATATGAACGCAAACATTGCGCTGGGCAAAGGAATTTATGTGTACTCCCGTGGCTGGAGAGACACGCCGGATGCCTATCGGGAGCAGATTCAAACGGCACCTTTTCGTAATCCGGAACCTTATACCATCACCTATAAAGGCAATTTGTTTGTCGGCGACCTGAAGGTGGACCTCTACAGCCGAAACCAGGGTGAGCCCGGCGATGGTTTTAACCTGCTGGGTAATCCATATGCCTCAGCAATCCGATGGGGGAGCCTTAGAAAGGAGAATATCGGCGCATTTGTCTGGATGTTCAACCCGGTAAATGGCGCTTACGATGTCACAGACGATCCCGACCTGGTGATCCCGGCTGCGGAAGGATTTTTTGTAAAAGTAAATTCGGCTGCCGCCCTGGGATCGCTCACCTTTGATGAACATGCTAAGGCATCTGGCGATTCACTCCATATCACTGAAGCGACACTCGGCGGCTCCAATGAAGATCTAGTCAGGTTTGAGGAACCACCTGACAGGTTGTTGCGTTTATCTTCGGTTGCTCCGGCTACCCGGCCGAGCAGTTTTCTAGCCGCTGCAGGCACGGAACCCTTACGGAAGTTGGAGGTAGTCCTGAACGGCGGAATCTTTTCTCAAAAATATGTATTGAAGCTGCACAACCAATTTTCTGACGCCACAACCGATGAAGATGCAGTCACCGTTGGGGAGGGATTTGTAAATGTTGCAGGGATCGGCGCGAATGAGGAGAAACTTGGCATCGACAGTCGCGATCTACAAATGGAAGAAAAGCCGGTCCGCATGTTTGTGAAGGTTTGGGCAACAGGGCATTACCAATTTGATTTTTCAGGCATAAGTACCTTTTCACCCCGCTTTTCTGTTGTCCTGCTGGATGACCTGTTGAAAACCTCCACGCCGATTACGCCGACCACCACAGTGTATCCTTTCGATGTAGACACCAATGTTCCTGAAAGCCAGGGAGCAGGCCGGTTTAAGATCCTGATCAAACCAGAACCCATATCCGCGGTGAATAAAGATGCTGAAGACATGGTACGGGTGTTCCCAAATCCATTTACGGATGTAATAACCCTTAAGGCTGCAGATAAATTTCCGGAGAAGGTTCATGTACGGATACGTGACCTGCTTGGACAGCTGGTCCTCACCAGAAATTTCACGGGAAACGAAGTAAACAATGCGCTTGTATTGGACGTCAGCACGCTGAAGAGCGGGTTTTATGTCATCGATATCCGCGATGGACAGAACAATAAACGTATTAAAACAGCCAAAATCATAAAGCCATGATCTCCATTCTGACAACAGCGTTATCCATGAAAGTAATTTGTGCAATCCCCGCCTGGGCTACCAACACCATTGTGCGTCTGCAGGCTGATCCCGGGCTGCCTGGTGGCGATCCAGATCTACCCGATACGCCACTTGACGGAGGCGTATATCTGCTTGTTGCACTTGCGCTGATCTATGGATACCGCAAGCTGAGTGCAACAAACCGGACTGCTAAACCATAACGCCTTCTTTCTTCATGATGTAGCTAAAGATGCCGGCAACTGGTTTTTGCAGGATCTGACCCACTTTAACTTCATTCTGCTCACATACTGTGCGAAGTATATCCTGGTAATAAAAAGCGATCGACCCTACAAAGTGGCAATTCAGGGATTTATAATCGGCATAGTCCTTAATATCGGTATCCACAAACTCCTGGAAGCCCTGCGTAAGTACTTCTCTAATGAACGGATGTTCCAGGTGGCCGGCCATAAACCGGCTCAAAGACGCCAGATAGATGTTTGGAAATGGCTTCTGATAAACATTCGTAATCACATCTTCCTTTGTCGCTTCGAATTCAGCAGCAAAGGCAGTCCTTAGTTCTTCCGGCATGACACCGTACAGGTAGGAAGTCACCATCTTGCGGCCAAAGTAAGAGCCAGATCCTTCATCGCCTAAAATGAAACCCAACCCATGTTTGCTCGCGTGAACCTGGTGGCCATCGAAATATGAAATGTTAGATCCGGTTCCCAATACACACGACAATCCTTTTTCATCTCCACATGTCGCGTAGGCAGAACCTACAAGGTCATTGTCTACACTGATAAAAGCATTTTTGAAAAATAGCGACAAGCCATTTGAAACGACCTCATGCTTATCCGGAGAAGAACTTCCCGCACCAAAGAAATAGATTTCTTTCACCTGGTCTGCGCACGCAGCCATTTCCTTATTCTTGGAAAGAAGCTTGAATATCTCGTTTGCGTTTAGAAAATATGGATTGATACCTTTGGTACTAAAACTGACTGTCTCTCCGTTCCTATAGCCCATCCAATCGGTTTTTGACGAGCCACTATCCGCTACTAAAATCATGCGCTAAAAATAATAATCTTATTGAACATTTAACGTCCCGCTCAACTCTTTTAAGCTGATCTCGGTAAGTTTCGCCTGAAATTGCGCGTCAAGGAACCTCGTGATCGCATCAATGGAGTTCCTTTGGGCTTCCCGGAGTTCCAGTGGGGATATGCTTCCAAGCCGGTATTTCTCTAAAGTGATGTCAAGGTTCTCATTGGCAATCTCCACATTCGCAGATTCAACTTTCAGCAGGTCCAGGTTGGTCTGGTAATTTTGAAAGGTAGAGATCAGCTGGCCCTGAACAGATTGTTTTACCTTGTCCAGGTTTAATTCCGAAGTGCTGATCTGTATCTTCGCGTTCCGCTCATTTTGTCTCTGTAAGAAGCCGTTGAACACGTTAATGCTGGCAGTAACACCATAGGTAAGCCCGTTTGCCTGAAATTTCTGGTTAAATCCAGTCGGATTTGCGCTTCTTGAGAACTCATAACCACTGTTGATGCCGATGGTGGGATAACGCTGTCCTTTAATCTGCTTGAGGTTGAGCTCAGCGACCCTTTTATTGATGATTGCCGTTTGTAAAGTCGGGTTCAGCTGATCTGTAAGCGATGCAAGTTCCTCAAGCTTAAGGTCAGGAACGATGTTCAATTGCTCCTGTACTTTGAATTCCAGGTTGAGGTCTCTTGCCATGATCTGGTTGAGGGTCACCATAGATGTCTTCAGCAGGTTCTTCTCCTGCAGGTAGCTGGACGTATCTGTATTCAGATCTACCGTCGCGCTGAGCACATCAAGCTTGGAGCCTCTACCGATTTCGAGCTTATTCCTTGCGATCCGCAAACGCATCCTCGAAATGTCAAGTGCACTGTCCTTGGCGACAACCAGCTGCTGCTGCCTCACCAACCCGTAGTAGGCATTTACCACATCGGCAATCGTACCGAGGATCATCGCCTTACTGTTGACTTCGCCCTGTTTCTCCAGTTCCTTCAACCGGTCATAGATCGCAAACATCTGAAAACCATCAAATATGGTCCAGTCTAAGGCGGCGCCGTAAGAAGAGTTCGTATTTCGTACACCATTTAACTTTCTTTCCGGCCCTGTAGAAGGAGTCTGTATGGTATTTTGAATGCTTCCTCCATTGCTAAAGCTTCCACCTACGGTCGGTAGAAACCCGGCGTTCCCGAGATTGACATTGTTTTGCGCTACGGCAAGGTCATTCTTTACAATGCGGATGTCGTAGTTGTTCTTCAGTGCAAGTTCAATAGCGTCATGGAGGCTAAGCGTAGGCAGGTTTGAAGTATTTTTATGTAGGATGTTTTGAGCAGATAACTGGGAAAAAGCTGAAACCAGAAGTCCGGCTGCAAACAGCATGATTTTTAATTTCATCAGTAGGATATTTGTTTGTTAACGGTGCTGAAACAATAAGGAGCCACGTTCATTGGTATTCCGAAAGGTTTGCTCATCATGGCTTCACTGGATTATAATAGGACTTTTTCATTTATTTCAGTTTTTTCACTTTCCAATGCAGCCTGCAGCGACATTTGTAGGTCAGAATTGTGCTTGTGTTCTTTAGACCAATACGAGTAAATAGAAGGGATCACGAACAAGGTCAGCACCAGCGAGAACAGCGTACCACCAACAATGACAATTCCCATTCCCATCCGGCTTTTCGCTGCCGCACCCAGCGCCATGGCAATCGGAAGTGCACCAATGGCAATCGCCAGGCTGGTCATCAGGATTGGCCTTAACCTCGATACTGCCGCTTCTCTGATCGCATCATGAACACTTTTCCCCTGCTCCTTAAGCTGATTGGCGAACTCCACGATCAAAATCCCGTTTTTGGTCACCAGCCCGATGAGCATAATGGTGCCGATCTGACTGAAGATGTTCCAGCTTTGCCCGAAGAGCCAGAGCGATAAAAAGGCTCCTGCTACGGCCATTGGCACCGTTAAGATGATGATGACCGGATCGATGAAGCTCTCAAACTGCGCCGACAAAATCAGGTATACCAGCAGTAGCGCAAGTCCGAAGGCAAACAAGGTGTTCGAGGAACTTTCTTTGAAATCCCTGGATTCCCCACCCAGATCGGTAGAAAAGCTCTCGTCAAGTACCTTGGCCGATATCTTATCCATAGCTTCCAAACCATCTCCAATACTTTTACCCGGTGCAAGTCCTGCAGAGACCGTCGCCGAAATAAAACGGTTGTTCCGGAACAGCTGCGGGGGACTGCTTTCTTCTTTTGCGGTAACCAGGTTGTCCAGCTGAATCAGCTGATTCTTGTCGTTGCGTACGTATACCGAACTGAGGTCAAGCGGATCTTTACGGTTGGATACTTCGAATTGTCCTACAACCTGGTATTGTTTACCATTCATAAAGAAGTAAGAGAAGCGTTGCCCGCTCAATCCGAGTTGAAGCGCGGAACCAATGTCCTGCGCAGAGACCCCAAGGTTCTTCGCCTTATCGCGGTCAATCGTTAAGTTGATTTCTGGTTTATTAAACTTCAGATTCACATCAGAGGTTGTGAATGTCGGGTCATTGGAGACTTCATCCATAAACAATGGAACCTTTTCGCGTAGTTTTTCAAAGTTCTGTGCCTGTATAATGTAATTGATCGGCAGTCCACCACGTCGCCCAACAGATATCGTCGGCTGCTGGGTTACCACAACTTTCCCTTCTGTATACTTCCGGGTGATGTTTGTCAGCTGTGCAGCAATTTCTGCCTGGGAGCGGTCCCGGTCACCCGGATCTTTGAGTGCCAGCCGGACGAACCCGCCATTGGTTGACCCTCCACCGAAGCCCGGGGAGGTAATGGTGATATTGGTTTTCTTCTCCGGAATGGAGTCATCTACCATCTCCTGGACCTTGGTCATAAAGCGGTCTGTATAAGCGAAAGAGGCGCCTTCCGGCGTTGAAACGTTCATGTTTATGGCACTCCGGTCGTCATAGGGTGCGGTCTCTTTGGGAATGATACCCCAGAACAGCGCAATAAGACCGACGCAGACCACAATGATCGGTATAGCCATCCACCTGCGCTTCAAAAAGCGGTTTAGCTTCTCTTCATACGAGTCATTTAACTTCACAAAGTAAGGTTCTGTGAAATTGTAGAACCTTGATTTTTTGTGCCCGGTTTTTTTCATCAAATATGCATTCAGCATGGGTGTCAGCGTAAGGGATACGAATGCGGATATCAGCACCGCGGCCCCGATGACAATTCCAAACTCCCGAAAGAGCCGGCCAACGAATCCCTCCAGGAATATCACCGGTAAAAACACGGCCGCAAGGGTGATGGATATGGAAATTACCGCGAAGAAGATCTCGTTAGATCCTTTAATAGCCGCCTCGAAAGGTGAGTAGCCTTCCTCAATTTTCTTAAAAATGTTCTCCGTCACCACGATACCGTCATCGACCACAAGACCCGTTGCCAGAACGATGGCCAGGAGGGACAATACATTGATGGAAAACCCGAAAATGTACATGATAAAGAAGGTGAAGATCAGCGACACCGGTATATCGATCAACGGCCGGATGGCAATTGCCCAGTCTCTAAAGAAAAGGTAAATGATCAGAATCACCAGAATGAGGGAGAGGATAATGGTTTCCGCCACCTCGGTAATGGACATCTTGATGAACGAGGTTGTATCCATAGAAATGTTCAGGCTGATGTCTTTCGGTATATCTTTCTTCAGCTGCTCAAAACGTTTATAAAATTCTTTGGAGATGTCCAGGTAATTCGCTCCGGGCTGAGGAACCAGTCCGACGGCCACCATGGGCTTCCCAGACTCCCGGAGTACAGTTTCCTCATTCTCCGAGCCAAGCACGGCGTAGCCAATATCTTTCAGCCGCACCACATTGTTGGAATCGCTTTTTAAAATAAGTTCATTAAACTGCTCGGCATTGGTCAGCTTTCCCAGGGTCTTCACGATCAGCTCGGTATTCGCACCGGTGATTTTACCGGAAGGCAGCTCCACATTTTCCCGGTCCAGTGCCGTGACCAGATCCTGAGGCGTTAAGCTGTATGCAGCCAGTTTATTCGGGTCTATACGGATCCGCATGGCATATTTCCGTTGTCCCTGGATCTGTACGGCACTCACTCCGGATATGGTCTGCAGCCGCTCGGCGATGACATTTTCCGCATAGTCACTCAGTTCCATAACATTGCGCTTATCGCTCTGAATGGTCATTGTGATCACCGCATCGGAGTTTACATCGGCCTTGCTCACCACCGGGTTTCCGTCAATATCTTTGGGTAAGCTCCTGGCTGCCTGTGATACCTTATCCCGTACGTCATTGGCGGCGTCGTCAATATCCTTGTCCAGGTTGAACTCTATGGTGATGTTGCTCGCGCCCTGATTGCTGGAAGAGGAGATGTTCCGGATGCCATCGATTCCGTTGATGGATTTTTCCAATACCTCGGTGATCTGCGACTCGATGATATCGGAGTTCGCTCCCGGATAGGATGTCCGCACGGACACGACCGTAGGGTCAATGTTTGGAAACTCCCTTACCCCTAGAAAGTTGTACCCGATCACCCCGAACAAGAGGATCATCAGGTTCATTACGATGGCCAGAACCGGCCTCTTTATGCTGGTGGTTGAAATGCTCATGATTGTGGGATTACTATTTTACCAGTGTGACCTTAACGGCAGCGTCGGGTTTTAAAGCCATCGCGCCTGTCGTTAAAACAGTATCCCCGACTTTAATCCCTGATGTAATGACAATGTCTTCCGCGGTACGCGTACCGGATTCTACGTTAACCTGTTTTGCTTTTCCATGATCCGAAATGAATACGGTCTTACCTGATAACACCGGAATCACCGCTTCGTTGGGAATTAATATTGCATTTTTTACGGTACTTAAAGAAAGCTTGATTTTTGCGAAGGCACCGGGCAGCAGCTCATTGCCTGGATTGCTCGCCAAAGCCTTAATCTGAAGGGTCCGTGTCTGGGCATTGATGCCAGGTTCGATGGCATAAACACGCCCCGTGTAGGATTTATCCGACCCATCCGTACGGAAGGAAACTGTCGACTGTCCCTTGATCTGCCCTGCATATTTTTCCGGCACGGAGAAGCTTACCTTTATAGGGTCTATACTCGAGAGGTTTGCAATGACTTTATTTGGCGTGATGTATTCACCCATGGATATCGTACGTAGACCAATCTTCCCGCTGAATGGTGCACGGATGGATGTTTTTGCAAGCTGTGCACGGATCAGTTGAGATTGTGACTGCAACGCACGGAAGTCGGCCAGCGCAGTGTCGTATTCCGCCTGGCTGATCGCACCTTTTTCCAGAAGCTGCTTGGCCCTGTTTTCGTTCGTCTCAGATAGCCGCTGCCTGGTGAGCGCTTCCTGCAGCTGCGCCTGTATATCGCGATCGTTTATTTTGACCAGCAAGGTTCCCTTTTTTACGTTTGTCCCTTCGGTGAAGTAGATCCCCGTCACCAATCCCGAAACTTCACTCTGGAGGGTAACCGACTCATTCGCTTCAATGGCTCCCGTAACTTCCAGGGCATCATCGAAGGATCTTGCACGCGCCACCACACCATTTACATTCAGGCTTGGACCTGCCCCGCCTTTTTGGCTGCCGCCACGACCTGCCCCGTTTGATGCAGCGGTTTTTTGATTGGTTGAAATCCGGTAATAGATGAGATAAGCAAAGCCGAGGACCAGGAGCGTGTAAATTAGGTATTTGAGTTTCATTTGATTGTGCAGATAGAATACAAAAATATTCAAATATGTTAGCCGGTTTATGTTGTATTAAGTATGTTACACCCTTATTCAGAATTTAGGTGAGTCAAAAAAAGATTAGTCCTAAATTTGCCGAAAAGCAAGACAGTATGTTTATTAAAAAATCATTTATCGCACTAGTACTATTACTATCATTGGGTATGACAGCCGAATCGCAAGTTAAAATAGGTTTTGAAGTTAGTTTTACAGAGCCTCAGGCACATTATGCCGATGTTGAAATGAATATTTCAGGAATCAAAAAAGACTATATAGATGTAAAAATGCCTGTTTGGGCACCAGGGTCCTATCTGGTACGTGAATTCGCTAAGAATGTGGAAGCTTTCTCTGCAACTGCATCGGGAAAACCGGCGAAGTTTGAAAAAGTGAGAAAGAACATCTGGAGGGTCTCTTCCGCAGGTGGGCCAGTAAAGATCAAGTATAGGGTATATGCGAATGAAGTGTCGGTGCGTACTGCTTTCATAGACGATAGTCATGCATTTTTATCCTCCACAGGTATATTCATGTACCCTGAAGGTTATTTGAAATCGCCGAGCACAGTTAAGATCGTGCCGTATAAAGGCTGGTCTAAAGTATCTACTTCCCTGAAGCCGGTAGCCGGACAGCAGTTTACATATACAGCACCGGATTTTGACATCTTGTTCGATAGTCCGCTGGAAGTTGGAAACCAGGATGTGTTCGAGTTTACTGCTGCAGGCGTGAAGCATGAAGTTGCCATGTTCGGTGGTGGAAACTACGACAAAGAGCGCCTTAAGGTCGATATGGCTAAAGTCGTAGAACAGGCAACAGCCATTTATGGCGAGAACCCGAATAAACATTACACGTTTATCGTGCACAATTTTGAGCGCGGCGGGGGTGGCCTCGAGCATTTAAGTTCTACCGTACTGGGTGCATCCCGTAATCAGTATGCCTCAGAAGCGGGATATAATGGTTTTCTGGAACTGGTTGCACATGAATATCACCACTTGTGGAACGTGAAGCGTTTGAGACCGGTAGCTTTAGGACCGTTTGACTAC
The DNA here is from genome assembly GCA_045629455.1 of Pedobacter sp. Lineage (GTDB taxonomy): Bacteria > Bacteroidota > Bacteroidia > Sphingobacteriales > Sphingobacteriaceae > Pedobacter. The sequence goes on from JAZQRI010000032.1 coordinate 29,613, forward strand.
GACAATGAGAACTATACCACCAACCTCTGGATTGCAGAAGGGTTCACGGCCTATTATGAAAACAAATTTATGTTGAGAGCTGGGTTTGTTACACCGGAGGAGTTCGCCGCCAAGCTGGCCACAGCCGTTGCAAGCGTTGAAAATACACCTGGTACCAGGGCGCAGTCGGCAGCCATGTCCAGTTATGATGCCTGGATTAAATATTACAGGCCCAACGAGAATTCTAATAATACCGGAATCTCTTACTACAGCAAAGGGGAAGTGATTGGATTGATGATGGACCTGGAAATCGTTCAGGCGACCAAGGGCACAAAGAGTCTCGATGATGTCATGAAAGCAATGTATCTGCAATGCAAAACGTTGAATAGAGGTTACACCGATGCAGAATTCAAGGCCATGGTTGAAAAGATCAGTGGCAAAAGCTTTACTGATTTCTGGGCAAAATACGTGAACGGTACCGAGCCTGCGGACTACAAAACGTACTTCGCCTACGCCGGAATCAACGTGAAAAATGCAAATGAAGGCGTAAGTGTTCCCTATCTGGGTATTGCTTCCCGGAAAACAGAAGGAAAGCTGTACATCACCGCCATCTCCAGAAACTCTGCTGCCTGGGTAGACGGGCTGAATGTAAATGATGAACTCATCAGCTTGAATGATGTGCCCGTACAAGCACCGCTTGACCGGATGCCTGAGCTGACCAGCAGAAAGGTAGGGGATGTGTTGAAGGTTACCGTGATCCGTGATGGCATCACGAAGAACATCAACGTAACGTTGAAAGCAAACCCGAACATTGCACTGGTTGCTGAGATCAGTGGATCTGCTTCCGCAGCTCAGAAAGCCGTACTGAAAAAATGGATGGGGATCTGAGAGAATCTCCACCGAAATAGTGAGAATCTTTCCGTATAATAAAAAAACCCTCTGTTGCAATTGCAACAGAGGGTTTTTTTATGGTAGCAGTTTACTAAAAAGTAAAACGCAGGGATAGTCCAAGACCAGAAGAATCAAATTCCGTCACCGGGGCCAATGCCACAGCCGGTTTCCAATCCAACGATAAGTTGATCGGGGCGTCCTCAAATTTGTAATCCAGACCCAGTACACCATCTACGGCCAGATACGCTTTGTTGGTGTCTTCAAATTTCCACTTTCTTGACCCAACGGATCCACCGATACCGTAGTACCAAAGTAATCCGTCAGCACCCTGAATCGGGTTGTAGATTTCATACAAGCCCGTTACACGGAAGTACGAATAGCCGTCATTCGATCTGAAATTCGCAATCAGGTCGAGCATTTTGTTACCGCCAAGTGTAGTTTTAAATGTAACACCGTTCGCTGTTCCAAAACGTCCACCAATCGCATTTCTGTAGCTTTGCGCGCTGGAAGTTGTGTGTATGGCAGCCGTTGCCAACATTGTCAAACAAATAATAGTAAATAGTTTTTTCATAATCATGTTATTTTTTAACCGTGTACCCACTTCCAACAATTATGCCGTTAAGTAAATGGATCGTCCAAAGTTACAAATGTGATCTGAGTTACAAAGGCTTAATTTTTTGGTTAATTTATCTTCTTAATTATACTAAGGGCGCCCTCAAACCAACATCGACTTTGATTTTGATACATCATTAAATTTATTAGATTTGAGAGACAGCAAACCAGATATGTAAACTTGACATCATGGGAACCACCGTAACAAGGGTATTCGATATCCTTCAATATAATTTAGAGCACTTTCCGAAAGAAGAATTTATCAGTGGCAAGATCAATGGTCGCTGGGAAAAATACAGCACGGCACACTTCTGTGCGCAGGTGGACCGGCTCAGTAAGGGACTGATCCGGTTGGGCCTCGGCAAAGGCTCCAGAATTGCCGTCATGTCTCACAACCGGCCCGAATGGAACCTAAGCGATTTTGCCATCATGCAGATCGGGGCTTACCAGATACCCCTGTATCCGACACTCGCGGAGCACGACATCAAATTCATTCTGCAGAATGCAGAAGTGAACACCATCTTTATCGCCGATGAGAAACTGTATGAGAAGGTCCGTACGGTTGCGGATGAGCTGTCAGCTGACCTGAAAATCTATACCTTTGATAAGATTGAGGGCGTTGTCCACTGGGAATCCCTCCTGGAAGAGGAGCGGCCAGGGGAGGAGATTGATCTGGATGCTTACCGCAATCAGGTTACACCCGACGATATATTAACGCTGATCTATACTTCCGGTACGACCGGGACGCCTAAAGGCGTCATGCTGACCCACGACAACCTCGTGAAAAACTTCCAGAATTCCGCCGTCATTTTCCCTTCAGGGGTAAAGAAGGTGCTGAGCTTTCTACCCTTGTCGCACATCTTCGAACGGATGATCGTGTATCTCTATCTGTATACCGATGCTTCGGTATACTACGCCGAAAGTATGGAGACCATCGTTGCGGATATCCAATATGTAAAGCCAAATGGATTTTCAACGGTTCCACGGCTGCTGGAGAAGGTGTATGAGAAAATCATGGAGAAGGGTAAGGAGCTTTCCGGCATCAAGAAGTCGATCTTCAACTGGTCGGTTGCCCTTGCGGAGCAATATGAGATGGACCATGGATGGCTGTATGGTCTGAAGCTGAAGCTGGCCAGGAAGCTTGTGTTTAAGAAATGGCAGGAAGCACTGGGTGGGCAGATCATCGTGATCGTATCCGGTGGTGCGGCATTGAATCCACGCCTGGCGCGCATTTTCTGGGCGGCAGGGATGCCCGTTTTTGAAGGTTATGGCTTAACAGAGACCTCCCCTGTAATTACCGTGAACCATTTTAACAATGCCATGTTTGGAAGTGTGGGCCCGGCAATTGCGGGTGTGGAAGTGAAGATTGCAGAAGACGGAGAGGTGCTGACGCGTGGGCATAATGTGATGAAGGGCTATTATAACCGGCCGGACCTGACCGCTGAAACCATAGATGCAGATGGATGGTTTCACACCGGAGACATTGGTATGCTGGTGGACGGCAAATTTCTTAAAATTACCGACCGCAAGAAGGAGATGTTTAAGACTGCCGGTGGAAAATATGTGGCGCCGCAGATCCTGGAAAATAAACTTAAGGAAGCCTTGCTGATTGAGCAGATCATGGTTTTCGGGGAAAACCGGAAATTTCCGGCCGCCCTGATTGTTCCAAATTTTCCAGCACTGAAGGCCTGGGCAACAGAAAAAGGTATTACTTTTACCACAAATTCAGATTTAGCCAGGAACGAACTTGTCGTAGAGAAATACAAACAGATTGTGGAAGATAGCTGCAAGGAGTTCGGCAAGTGGGAACAGGTAAAGCGTTTTTGCCTGCTTGAGAAAGAATGGACCATTGAAGGTGGTGAACTTACCCCAAAGTTGAGTTTAAAAAGAAAGGTGATTCTGGAGAAGAATCAGGGTGTAATAGAAAAGTTATATATAGATGCAGAAAGTTATAAAGCGTAATGCTTTTCTGAAAATCGTTACCGGCCTCCTGTTGCCCGGTTTGCTATTCATCGGCTGTGTAGGCGGACAGTTGGGCGTTAAAAAAAGTAAAGAATACCGCAATGGCATGGTGGTGTCCGCGAAGGAGCAGGCTTCACAAGTCGGCCTGGATATATTAAAGAAGGGTGGCAACGCCATCGATGCGGTTGTTGCCGTGCAGTTTGCACTGGCTGTTGTATATCCGAATGCCGGTAATATTGGTGGTGGTGGATTTCTGGTGTACCGTTCAGCCAGTGGCGAAACGAATACGCTTGACTTCCGGGAAAAGGGCCCTGGGCTGGCCTCCAGAGACATGTACCTGGACGCCGCTGGAAACGCGGTTGTCGACAAGAGCCTTTACGGCGGCCTTGCTGCAGGCGTTCCTGGAAGTGTCGCCGGAATGGAAGAAGCACACAAAAAATACGGAAAGCTGCCCTGGGCGGAGTTGATAAAACCCGCCATTGCACTAGCCAGAACTGGATTTAAGATCAGCGAACGCCAGGCTGGCGAACTGAATGGCCTGCACGAGCGGTTTACCACATTGAATCCGCTTGGAACAGCACTGCTGAAAAATGGGCAGTGGGCGCCTGGAGACCTCCTGGTTCAACCGGAGCTCGCAACCACACTTGAAAAGATCAGAGATCAGGGGAGAAAAGGCTTCTATGAGGGCAGTGTTGCCGATTCTATCGTTGCCGAAATGAGACGCAGTGGCGGAATCATTTCTAAAGCCGACCTGGTCAACTACAAAGCCGTATGGCGCAACCCCATTGTCGGCAACTACAAGGGCTATAAGATCATCACCATGCCGCCACCATCCAGCGGAGGTATTGCGTTAATTCAGCTCCTGAAATCCATTGAACCTTTTCCTTTGAAACGCTGGGGCTTCAATTCGGACTCTACCGTACAGGTGATGGTGGAAGCAGAGCGCAGGGTTTATGCCGATCGCGCAACGCACCTTGGGGACCCTGATTTCTATAAGGTCCCCGGTGATGTGTTAATGTCTGATAAGTACATCAAAGAACGCATGGGCAGTTTTACCTGGGCGAAAGCGACGCCAAGTTCGGCCATTCAAGCGGGAAAAGTTATCCCTGCGGAGCACGAAGAAACGACACACTTTTCTATTGTTGACCGGGAGGGGAATTCGGCTTCGGTGACGACTACGCTGAATGGATCATACGGTTCCTGCGTGGTGGTAAAGGGTGCTGGCTTCCTGTTGAACAACGAAATGGACGACTTCTCGGTTAAACCCGGATCGCCAAACATGTATGGCTTGGTAGGCGGTGAAGCGAACGCTGTTGGTCCCGGAAAGCGTATGTTAAGTTCTATGACGCCGACCATCATCGAAAAGGACGGTGAACTGTTCATGGTTGTCGGCACACCTGGGGGATCAACGATCATCACTTCCGTGTTCCAGACCATTCTGAATGTAATTGAATTTGATAAAGACATGCAAGCGGCGGTTGATGCGAAGAAGTTCCATCACCAGTGGCTGCCCGATGAGGTGGGCATGGAGCCCAATGCAATAGATAGCGTATCCCAGCTTAAACTGAAAGCCAGGGGCTATAACCTTGTGCCGAGAGGGGCGATTGGAAGGGTTGATGCCATCCTGAAAACCAAATGGGGATACTACCAGGGAGGGGCCGATCCGAGGGGTGATGATGTGTGGCTCGCCTGGTAATCCAGAGCAGCCTGAAGAATCAAAAACATTAAACTATTTGTTGTCATAACATTGTGGATCAGTTAATTCCAATTCTTTAATTGCAAACATTTAATTTGTGGTACAATGATTGTATAATAGTGGGAAATCAGTTCGATTTCAACAAATAGTTATTTATGAAACAATTGTTATTAAAAAGTTTACCTGCAATTATTGCAGGTATTTTTATAGCCGGCGCAACCGAAGCTCAGGAGGCTGCAACAACAACTCCTACCGCGACATTCAACACCTGGTCTATCGGTGTTAACGCTGGGGTACTTACGCCAATAGCGCCTTTCGGTGGAAAAAACGACTTTTCCCACTGGCAGTCAAGCTTTGGATACGGTATCTACGTTAAAAAACAATTCACAAATTACTTCTCTTTACGCTTAGACGGTGTTAGAGGTAAATTAAAGGCAGATAATTCTGAACCTTACGACAGTGGAACAACCAACCCGGGAGCAGTAAGTGCATTTAAAACAGACCTATCTTATTCGGGAAGTTTGAATGCAGTGGTAAACATGTTTAACATCGACATGTTCCAAAAAGAAAATGCAGTACAGCTATTCGTTTCAGCGGGTGCCGGACTGGCCGGTTACAAGCCAACCATTACTTCAAACGGTACAACTTCTGAATATGCTTCAGGTAAAACGATCAGTGAACTAATCATTCCTGTTGGTCTTGGTGCGAAATTCAAAGTTTCTGAAAAGATTAATTTCGATCTTGGCTGGACGGTTAATTTCGTTGATGGAGACAACCTGGATGGTGCTTATCTGAGTGGCAACAACGATAAATATTCTTACGCTTACGCAGGCCTTGAGTTTTCATTGGGGAAAGGCAAGCAATTGGCCTGGCACAATCCAGTAGCTGCAACGTATGATGAAGTATTGGCGGCTAAAGCAACTGCAGATCAACTAAAAAGCGATCTGGATGCTCAAAAAGCGGAAAATGCACAGTTGAGAACAGAACTTTCTGGTGTGATTAACGATGCAGATGGTGATGGTGTTGCTGATAAATTCGATAAATGTCCAGGTACAACTTCAGGTGTTGTTGTTGACGGTGCCGGATGCCCTTTAGTCGCTCCAGTTCCGGTAGTACGTGAAAAAGTGATCATTACTGAAGCCGATCGTAAAGTTGTCTCTGATGCAATCCGCAACCTGGAATTCGATTTCGGTAAAGCAACGATCCGTGCAAAATCATTTCCCACCCTTAACCGTGTTGCAGACCTGTTGAAATCTAAAAACTTCAGCTTGAAACTGGCGGGACATACGGATAATAAAGGATCAGATTCGTACAACATGCGTCTTTCTAAAGCCAGAGCAGAAGCGGTCAAAACATACTTGGTTTCTCAGGGTGTAAATGCATCAAGAATTGAAGCTACAGGTTACGGAGAAACCCAACCGATTGCTTCGAATAAAACGGAAGCTGGACGTCAGAAAAACAGACGTGTAGAGTTTACCTTGTTTTAGTACAATCTTATTAGATAAACTTCTTAATCGCGAAGCCGTCAGGAAACTGGCGGCTTCTGTTTTTAGCGGGAATTCAAAAACAGTAAATATGTTGTTGTTATGCAGAATGCAACGCCAATGGAGTGGATGCTCCAATGCCTATGATTGGATTAAAACAGTCCAGTTTATCAGATCAAACAAAGAAGTTACGCACACCAAACACACACGCTGTGTGCGCTTGGTGTGCGTTAGGTGTGCGTGACGTCTTAGGTAAGTCTGGCAGGTGTTAATACCTGAATCAATTTTTCCGGGGGTGGCGATCTGGTTGCATACAAACAAAATTGTTATAATTGCGTTCTATTGCTACTACTATGTGTGCCTGAATTCTGTACGGTTGCACTAACCCAGTATAATTGACCTTAGAAATTTGACAACTATAGCTAAAAACAGTCGCGAACTTACCAATCAATTCTCCTGTAACCCTGAAGAATTCCGGTTAATGCTTGAATTCTGGCGTATCATCTGAATTGATACAACAACTTTCTAATGGCAGAAAAACATTTTATAGTGGCTCTGGGTGCATCCGCAGGCGGACTGGAAGCATTAACTTCCTTTTTTAATCATACCCCGCTAGACAGCGTCTCTTATGTTGTAATTCCCCATCTCACTCCCGATTTCAGGAGTCAGATGGTAGAGATCCTTTCCCGGTACAGCTCGTTGGAAGTTCTTGAAGCAGGCGAGGGCATGCAGGTGGAGCCCAACAAGGTCTATCTGATTCCCAATACCAAATACATGGCTATAAATGACGGAAGGTTATATATGCTGGAAAAGCAAACCGCACCGAAGCCACACATGACAATCAATTCATTTTTCACCTCCCTGGCGAGCGAAAGGGGTGATAAGGCGATCGGGGTCATTCTATCCGGCACCGGGACGGATGGAGCGAGGGGCGTAGCCGCAATTGAACAGGCTGGAGGTCTGGTGATGGTTCAGGAACCATCCAATGCGAAATTTGACGGAATGCCAAATGCAGCAATTGCCTCTAGTAACACGCGGCATATTCTTGCCGCAGAAACAATACCGATGGCCATTCAGCGGTATGTTGATGACAGGAACGAAGACCATACGCTTACGGTACCGTTTAGCCAGGAATTTCTTGATGACGTCGTAAACCTGATCAAAAACCAACATCCTTTCGATTTTACCGACTATAAAGTGCCCACCCTGGTCCGAAGGATCAATCGGAGAATGCTTTACAACAACATCTTAAAAGAGTCTGAATTCCTCTATTTTCTGCAGCAAAATCCCGCAGAAACGGAACTGCTGATCAGCGACTTCTTAATTGGGGTGACCTCCTTTTTCAGAGATCCCGAAGCTTTTCAAATTTTAAAGACAGAGGTGATCCCGCAAATCATCCGGCAGCGGGCTCAACACGACTTCATTAAAATCTGGGTAGCCTGCTGTGCGACCGGAGAAGAAGCGTATTCCCTGGCCATACTGATCCAGGAACATCTGGATAAACTCGAAACCGACGTTGAGGTGAAGATCTTTGCTACGGACATCAACCGGACCGCTTTGAGCCATGCGGCGGCAGGTGTATATGCCACCTCAGGTGTTAACGGGCTATCAGAAGAACGTTTGGAACGATACTTTGACAAGCTCGACGACAGCTACAAGATTAAACCCAAAATCCGTAAGATGCTCATTTTTGCGCGCCATGATCTGACCAGAAATCCGCCGTACTGTGATGTTGATCTGATCAGTTGCCGGAACATGCTTATTTACATTAAACCCGCTGTACAAACGCAGATCCTGACAAAGCTTGGTTTCGGGCTAAAAAAAGGTGGATATTTATTTTTGGGATCCAGTGAAAACCTCTCGGTTGTTAAGGACGAATATGGTGTCGTCAACGCCAAGTGGAAAATATTCCAGAATTTGGAAAAACGGCGGCGCATCAATCTGGATGGTTCCCTTACTGCACCTTTGACCGAACTTCCACTCCAGCAGATAACAGCACCTGCCCCATCACCTTCTTTATTGTATACGCCACTGCAAACCGGAATGACGGAGGTGATTTTAAGGGAAAGCGGATTGTGTGGGGTAAGTATTGATCTGGAGGGGAAGGTACTGCAGGCCTTTGGTGATCTAAGCCCATACCTCAAGCCAGAACGGTTTAATTTTAATCTGAAGGAATTATTACCCGATGCCTTACAGATTGCATTTAGTGCCGCATTTCTACGGGCCCTGAATGCAAACGAGCGTGTGCGGATTAACAGTGTGGAGTTTATTGATCCCGAACGATCTGAAAAAAACAGCGTAGATTTAATTGTCAGTCCTTTCCGGGATGCCAAATCACATACCAATGGTATGATGGTGTTGTTTAAGGGAACTGGCGCGACGGCAGCGGATCAACAAGGACCGGATGGAGAGCCATTTCAGCTGGATAGACATGCGCGTCAGCACATTATGCAGTTGGAGGAAGAGCTATATCAGGCCAGAAAGGATGTCTTTTCTTCCGCTGAGCTTCTGCGGCACTCCGAAGAAGCCATGCAGATCTACAATGAAGAGCTGCTTTCTGCCAACGAGGAAATGCAAAGTGCCAATGAAGAACTTCAGTCCATCAATGAGGAGCTGGAAACGGTAAACTCAGAACATAAATATACCATCGATGATCTGTCGAAGTTAAATGATGACCTGAACAATTACTTTCGGAGTAACATCAACGGACAGTTGTTTGTAGACAAAGATATCCTCTTAAAAAAGTATTCGCCTGGAGCGATCAAACACATCAATATTCTGGAGACCGATATTGGACGGCCTTTGAGTAACATTACGACCAACATCAAGTTTGATACGCTCATTCAGGACATTAAAAAAGTGATCGATACGGGAAACATCGTCATACAGGAAGTGGAGAGCAGTGATGGCAAGATGTATCAGGTGATGACAAGCCCATACCTCAGAAAAAGCAATAACGAGGTATATGGAGCCATCATAACCTTCTATGACATCTCGGAGCTAAAGAGGATCCAGAATGAACTTGATAAAACCAATAAGATGCTTACTATGGCAACCGATTCGGCTGAAATCGGGACCTGGTCCATTCATGTAAATACAAGGGAACTCATCTGCTCCGCCCGCCTCAAGGAGATGTTTGGGTTTTCCGGAGATGTGAAAATAACATTTAGTGATCTGCTCGCCCTGGTTGAAAGGGAGTACCAGGGGACATTTTTGAACGCCATCAATGTGGCAATGAGCAAGGGGGAAAAATTTGCATTGGAGTTTTCGGTGCAAGGACCTGAATATGGCAAAGTGCGGTGGATCCGGGCAATAGGGAACATTATGCACAGCAAAGATGAATCCCCGGAATACTTAACGGGAATTATGCAGGACATTACAGATCACAAACTTGATGATCTGCGTAAGAACGATTTCATAGCCATTGTTAGTCATGAGTTAAAAACCCCGCTTACCTCCTTAAACGGCTATTTGCAGCTGTTGGCGCCATGGGGAAAGCAGGCTCAGGATACCTTTGCGTCTAACATTCTGGAAAAGGCTGTGCATCAGGTGAAGCGAATGACCTCACTGATCAACGGCTTTTTAAACGTTTCACGCCTTGAAGCCGGAAAAATTTATTTGAATAAAGAGACCTTCGAAATTAATGCACTGATCGAAGAGATTGTGGAAGAAGTATCCACAACGTCCAATCATACGATCACGATTCTTCCCGGCAGTAAACTATCAGTGAATGCGGACCGGGAGAAAATCGGCCAGGTCATTAACAACATACTTCGCAATGCGGTAAAATATTCCCCTAGGGACCGGAGTATAGAAGTCAGCTGCATTGGATTAACCCGGAGCGTTCAGGTAAGCATCAGGGATGAAGGCGAAGGCATTCATCCGGCAGATCAGGAAAAACTATTTGACCGTTACTTCCGGGTGGAAAGAGAGCATACACCGATTACGCCGGGCTTTGGCATCGGTCTTTATCTTTCTTCTGAGATCGTACAACGTCACAACGGCAGGATATGGGTGGAGAGTGAGCCGGGAAAAGGCAGCACATTCTGTTTTAGTTTGCCGCTTTAGTAAGCCTATCCGGTCACTTAATGATGAGCCGTAAGCCTGTTCCTCGAACACTTTCAATAACTATCCCAGGGTCCCCGGAAAGATATTTTCTTAACCGGGAGACAAAAACATCCATGCTGCGGCCCGTGAAGAAGTCGCTTTCCTTCCAAAGCCGATTCAAGATCTCTTGTTTTCTAATCAATTGATTTTGGTTTTCTGCAAGCAATTGTAATAGCTCCGATTCACGTTCCGTCAGGACCTGGCGGGTGCCAGGTCCCTCCAGCAACAGGTTCTTTGGAAAGAAGCTATACTGACCGATCATTAGCCTTTCTCCATGTTGTAGCCCGGCAGCCGTTCGTTTGAGGATATTGCGAATCCGTAGAACGAGCTCTTCTGCGTCAAAAGGCTTAACGATGTAATCATCAGCCCCCAGTTGCAATCCCCTGAGCACGTCTTCCTTTAGTTTACGTGCGGTGACAAATAGAAATGGCAGCTTCGGGTGGAACTGTACCAGATAGGCGGCGAGCGAAAATCCATCTTCTAAGGGCATCATAATATCCGTGAGCACAAGATCAAATACGTTTTCTGAGAGCCTGTCCTTTGCGGCTCTTCCATCGGTGCTTAAGACCACTGAAAATCCATTTAATTCCAGGTACTGTTTCAGTAAAGTCCCAAGGTCCTGATCGTCCTCGACAAGTAAGATCGTCTGTATCATACCAACAGTAGATAAATGGTGAATATACTTCCAGATGCACCGGAAGAGGTCAGTTGAACCTCACCGCCCAAACGCCTCACACCTTCGCGGCTTAAGAACAGCCCCAATCCCAGGCCATTGACCGTATGATGGCTATTTCCAGGTACGCGATAGAACTTCTCAAACAAGCTGCTCTGGTCCTTCTTTGAAATTCCAGAGCCGGCATCAACAACATCAATTCGGTAACGATTATCATCCTGACGGCCTTTTATATGTATCAGGGAACCTAAGGCACTATATTTTCTGGCATTCTCGATTAGATTATCCAATGAAGCTTCCACGATCTCTTTTATTCCGATAACTACCACCGACGATGGTTCCACATCGAGAGAAACCGAATGACTGTCAATTAGCAGGTTACTTTGATATTGGTTTAGGAACTCTGTAATGTTAAAAGTTTCCTGGTTGACGACATCTCTGCTCATAGCACTTTCAAGGATGCGCTCAACAGTTTGATTTAGTTTATTATGCTGCCGTGCTACGGCAGCTAAAATTTCTTTTGATTTCACGGCATCAGAGCTGATCAAAGGGATGGCTAGTGTTTTTAGCGCCACGGACATAGAACTTAATGGTGTTTTGAGTTCATGAGAAATGTTATTCACCAAGTCGGTTTTTAGTTCAGCGATCTTTCTTTGTTTTTGAGCTGAACGTATGGTGAAATAAAATGCGACAACCACAGCACATAGCAGCACCAAAGATAAGGTCCCGATCAAAATCAGTTGTTGACTAACGGTAGGTGGGAGTAACGGAACTTCAAATTCCCGTAAGTAGGTGAAATCAATGCGGAGTTCGTTATTCTTTCCACGTTCCATGTTGCCGACGCCTTCGCCCATTTTGAAGATCACCTTGTATTTGTTACGCGAAGGCTCAGCCAGCCGGAGCGGTGTTGACCTGGTTACCGGTACAAGCCGTTGTGTACCTTTTGTAATGACGATCGAAGTAAAAGTAGGAAGTTCGTTAACATCTTTTAATAAAGGGCATGTTTTAGCATGGTAGAACATTGAACTGTCTAATTGTCTTACTACCTTTTGTTCCTTCTTTGTTAGTTGGGTGATGAATTCATTCCGGTCTATTTCGCCTGTCACGAGCTTCCTGGAACATTCAGCCAGGTTTTCACGCAAGTCTTTTAAAAGATTATTGTAAGTTGAATCCGTTTGAAGCTTAACAATAGCATCTTTTACCTCATTACGATAGTTGTACACGTTGAGGCGGTACGTGTTGCGAAGCATAAATAGCTGTACAGCGGTCAATCCAGAAAGAATAAGAAGGGAGCTGATTACAAGTGTTTTAGGTCGCTGATTTAGTAGCATTAACAAACTTAATCAATTTGACGCCAGATTTCAGGTCGTAAGCATCCCATTAACGCTTCATTAACCTTACGTTAACACATTTACTTTGGTCAATAGCCGATGTTTACCTACATATTTAGACGGACATCATGATGAAAAGCATTATTATCATAATACTATGTGCCAGGGGACTGTGCACTTTTGCACAACAGCCTGCCGAGCGGGTTTTCGAACATACACCTATTCTCCATGGTGACAGTGTTGTTTTCCCCTTAACGCTTGTTGATGCTTTTCCTTTTGTATCCGTAGAGGTAAATGGAATTAAAGGGAAATTTATGTTTGATACCGGACTGAACTCGGCCATAGACATTAATGATAACGTTGTCCACTTACCCAATAAGAAACCCCTTAGTAAGGGGCAGGTTGGCAGCGGGCAATCCTTCATTCAAAATGTAAACGACACCATAGCGGAAGTTAAATTTAAAAATGGTCTGACCTATCGCAATCTCCTGAACGTTCCTAGTGCCAATTACGATTTTCTGCAAAACAATATTACTCAGGAATGTATCGGGTATATCGGCCATCAGTTTTTTGACGGATATCTCTTCAAGCTGGATTATCTAAGAAGGAAACTCACTTTTTATAAGATCACTGAACAGCGGAAATTGTCGAAAGATTTCCTGAAGGGAGAAAAGGTCTTAGCGGTCCTCAATTTTGAGATTAGAAGACTGCCCAATCATCCTTTAGTCCATGTAAAGATCGGGAAAAGTGATTTATTGGGTTCATTTGACACCGGACAGTATGGCCTCATGCAGTTGGCGGATAAAACGGCGAAAGAACTCCAAGACCGGTCGTTTGTAATTCCTGCGGGCATTGATGGCCGTAATGATCCCATTCTGGAAGTGAACGATATTGTAATCAATGGAAAGTTTAAGACAAATTTAAAAGGGATCTATCCAATGACGTTTGAACAAACGGCACCATTTAGAAAGGGGATTCAGATCCTGGAGGACAGCTATATATGTTTTGGATACAGATTCTTCGAGCAGTACAAAACCGTCTGGGATTACGAAAGTAAGCGGATGTATGTACTGGAAAAATAAGCATCAGCATGACCCGGAATTAAAGCGTTCGTTAAGCCATGAGGACACAGTTGAATTTTGAACAGCCTTGTAAGTATCAGGACATTGTCTTGTCACTCGGGAGCGAGATTGCAGCTGCACAAAGCGGCGGCCAACTGGAAAAGCTACTAAATGGTCACTCGAAGAAGGTCGTCGGCCATTCTGGTTTGTATGTCTTGAATGAAAAAGGCGACGAACTGGTACATTGCCTGGCAGAGGCAAGTGAACCCGGTAACCAGCGGCCGGAACCTATGTTTGTCGACAAGATCGTATTCCAGCGCGAGTCTGAAGGGGTTGGCTCCAGAAAGAATTTTTATGACCTGGAGGACCTCCTGCATAAAGGCAGTATCGGAGTCTACTTAGGTACTGGCCATTCTTGCGAAAGTAGGTCTGGTTATATTCACCACCTGGTTGTGGGCACTGCTGCAATTGGTGTGTGGGTTGTTCTAACTGCAAAATCCAAGGAAAGCCGGGAAATGCCGGGATATTTTATTAAGACCATAGCAAGTCTACTGACTGCGTCAATTCTAAACATCAGATCACAGGAAGAAATTGCAAAACACAAAAGAGAGCGGGAGATTTTGCAGGCCTTGAATATCGACTTTGCGACCATCCGGGAGAAAAAGGACTTACTCAGAATCATCCACTTTAAGCTTAAAAGTCTGTTCAATTTCAGACATCATTGGGTGGCAACGGTAAACGACGACGGACTTACCATGAGTACCTTCATGCAGGATACGGAATCGAAAACCAAAACCCACCCAAAATACAAACAGGTAACTCATGCAAAGTATACGATTGCAGATCGGATCTTTAATCGGGTGATACTGTCGGGGAGTCCGCAGGTGTTCGACCTGGAGCAACTTATCGTTAAAGATGCAATACCGGAATACCTCCAGATCAATTATGAAAGTGGCATACGGAAAGTTGTTATGCAAAGTTTGGAAATTGCAGGCCGGTTTATAGGTGTTTGGGCCATCTGTCTCGGAGAGAATGATGAAGTTGACCATAACTGCATCGATCTGGTTAAAGACATTGCAAACCAGTTTTCAATAGCAGTCGGTAATATCATTGCAAATGAAACCATTCAGGCGACCCGAATTGAACAGGAACTATTATTGAAGTTGAGCTACGATATTACTTCTGCAAGGGACAGAGAGGGCCTGCTTCGGGCGATTAAACTTAATCTGAAGAACATGTTTAACTTTCAGCGCCTTAGCATTCTGATTAGGAATGAGAAAGATGACGGTCCAACTCTATTTCTGTCGACTGATCCGGCATTCAGGCTGGCTGATACATTCCATCACAGCACAAAATCATTTTTCATTGGATATGATGACGGCTATTTCAAGCAAATAGCCGATGCAAATGGCCCTGTAGTGTTCAGTATTAAACAGACACCTGACGAAAAGGATGGGCATGAGCATGTTGAAACTGTAGATAACTCATCCATCAGAAAGCGGATTGGAATAGCCCTGCGGGAAGAGCAGCAGAACCTTGGTGCCATTTATATCGATCTGGAACGAAGTGATGAACATACAGCTCGTGAATTGGAAGTTATACAAGGTGTTTCTTATCAACTGTGTACGGCGGTCGCAAATATCCTTGCAAACGAAAATATCGAAAAGCGCGAGCACGAGAGAGACTTACTTTTATCTCTAAGCATCGACATTGCTGCCGTTCGAAGTCACAGTGAACTACTCAAAGTGATCAGCCACCGTTTGAAATACTTGTTAAATTTTTCTCATACCATCGTGACCATCATAAATGAAGATGCTACGGTGAGCAGGTTTCTGCTGGACCCTGACTCCAGATCTACCAATCATCCCGGATACACGGAAGCCATCCAGGCAAGGTTTCCCATCCAGGATAATATTTTTGATAAATGCATACTGACGCCGGACCCTATACTGTTCAATCTTGGTGCGCTCATGAATTCACCAAATGGGGATTTACCACTCTACTTGAAGATCAATTATGAGTCAGGGTTGAAAAATGCAGTTGTAATTCGTTTCTCTAAAAGCGAACAGGCATTTGGATTTTGGATACTCCTTTTTGAGCACAACATCATATTTGACCGTGCCAAACAAGATCTGATCAAAGGGCTGTCGCATCAGATTTCTGTGGCCGTATCGAATATTATCGCCAATGAAGAAATTTCAAAAAGAGAGGATGAAAAGACGAGATTACTTGCTTTTAGCAATGCCCTTGCTTCGGTTAAAACGATAAGCGAAATGTCTTCATTTGTAAGTGTGCAACTCAGTGCGTGGGGGATCACTGAAGTGTATTGTATGCATATCATCAATGATGACAAACTGAGTCATTCCCTTTATTTGTACGATATTGATGCGCAATGGACGAAGTTTCCAAAATTCAAGGAGATAAAAATGGAGCGCTATCCGGTGGCAGATGGCATCATGGATGAGATGATTAAGGCCGGCGGGATGATGATGCATTGCCTGGAAGAATTCAACCGACCTGATCAGGTGCCTCCGTATGTCCAATATTGGAAAGCAGTGGGTTTGACGAATATCGCGAGTGTTCCAGTGAGCCTGGGCAAGGAGGTGTTAGGTGTGTTGATACTAAAACTTCCGGAATCATTTAACAGCATTCCGGATCAGTCTAGCTTGTTAACCAGTATTTGTTCTCAGATTGCCATTGCGGTATCGAATCTATCAGCCAATGAGAAGGTCAACCGGCAATTGACAGAAATCAATCAATACAAGCAGCGTCTGGAAGATGAGAAGATATACCTTACAGAAGAGATCACAACGACTCAAAATTATGGTGATATCATTGGGGATAGTCCTGCCATCAAAGAAACATTCAAGTTGGTTTCGCAGGTGGCCATGTCCGGCAGCACAGTGTTGATATTGGGTGAGACGGGTACCGGAAAGGAGCTTATTGCCAGGGCGATACACAACAACTCACCAAGGAAGAATAAATTGATGGTGAAAGTGAATTGTGCTGCGCTTCCTCCCAACCTTATTGAAAGTGAACTGTTTGGACATGAGCGTGGAAGTTTCACCGGGGCTACAGGACAACGACTTGGGAAGTTCGAGCTGGCCCATAAAAGTACGCTGTTTTTGGATGAGATCGGAGAAATGCCCATAGATTTACAAGTGAAGCTTCTTCGTGCACTCCAGGAAAAGGAAATTGAACGTGTAGGCGGAACCAGAACCATAAAGGTTGACGTTCGGATTGTTGCCGCGACAAACCGTGACCTGGAGAAAGATGTGGCCGAGGGTCGTTTTAGAAGTGACCTGTATTACCGCCTGAATATCTTCCCCATCGTGTTGCCTCCTCTGAGGGATCGAAAAGAGGATATTCCGCTTTTAGCCGCATATTTTGTACGGCAGTTTGCAAAAAAGAATGGCCGGCAGATTACAACATTCGGCAGCACGGCCATGCAGCACATGGTCCAGTACAACTGGCCAGGCAATGTGAGGGAGTTGGAGCACATCATCGAACGCTGTGTGCTACTATCCTCCGGAGATACTATAAAAATCATTCACTTACCATCGGGTAAGCAGGTTTCCCCAACGTCAGGCATCGAAGAAACAGTACTCAAGACGATTGATGAAAATGAACGGGATCATATTCTCCGGATACTGAAATTCTGCGGGGGCAAACTGGCTGGTCATGGGGGCGCGGCACAAATACTTGACGTACCTCCAGGCACCTTGTACTCAAAACTTAAGCGGCTTGGAATTAAGCGGGCGCATTCTATATCATCCTGACGTTCATGGTAATCTGTACACCCTTTGGCTCTATTTGCAAATAATCATGCAGGTGCTTGGTGAGCACCTGCATGATTAAATTCTGCTTGTACATTAACATCCGCTAATCACCATTCAGAAAGAGCTCTGCTTCTCTAGTGAAGTCTTCATGGTATTGAAATAAACCCCCATGGCCTGCATCACTCCAGATGATAAGCTTCGATGTTGGAATATGCTGCGACAATGTAAAGGAGTTGATCGTTGACACGATGAGATCGTACGTTCCATTCACAATAAGCACGGGTTGCCTGATTGCGGAGAGCTGCGCATGTTCCAAATCTTGCTCGTAGCCATATGAAATAATTGCCTGTGCTTGTGCAGCAATTGTTACGGTACTGCATGGAATATCTCTCTCGATGGTTCTCCATTTAAGCCTGTTCATAAAAGCTATGCCAGCTTCAATTCCTGCGGTTGATTTGGTAAAGAACAAGTTGATCAGTGCATTTGCCGGACCATCTTTCATCCCTTCATTGATAACAGATTCTAATTTCGTGATTCCGTCAGAACCTTTAGGACCGGTTCCAGCCAGTATAACTTTTCTGACTATTGAGGGATTGCTTGCCGCAATCTCCTGGGCGATGAAGCCTCCTAAGGAAAAACCCAAAAGATCAACTTTTTCATAACCCAATGCACTAATAAAGTCCATGGCATCCTGGGCCATTTCATATACGCTGGCTGGCGTTTGTCCTCCTGAACTGGCGACCCCTTTGTTATCAAAGAGTACAACACGTCTGTTCTTAGCTAAGGCATTGGTAACTGCGGGATCCCAATTGTCCATCGTTCCGGTAAAATGTTGCAGCAACACCAATGGAACACCCGCCTTTTTTCCAAGGACACGATAAGCATAGGTTGTTTTGTTTACTTCTACATAGATAGTAGGCGCAGTCTCGTGACTAAATACTTTCGTCTGAAAGTTGAGATTTGTATCCATTTGTTAGATTTAAATTAAAGTGTAATTGAATTTTCGCATCCCATCAGCCACAGCCTGGTGGATCATCAGGCTGCTGGCATCGATCCAGATGCATTTGAGTAGACGATTCTGCAGTTGAAACGTCTGTCTTTCCTCTTGTTTCCGGGCGGGCTATTTCCCGGTCTTTTTCAATAAATCAGCTAAAGCGTCCGGCTGGGTTAATGCAACGGAATGGCCGGCATTGATCTCATACACCTCTTTTACGTTGGCTACATTGATCATTTTGCTTTGTAATGCAGGTGATATGGTTTGATCCTTTAAGGTTTTGATGTAGGCCTTGGCAACAGATCCGAAGTTGGCCGCGGTTAGCGTTACCGCTTCAGTCAATGGTTTGGCTGGCTCCGTGCGGTAATGCTGTAGCAACAGGTCTTGCTCTTTAGCTGAACCATCTTGTATAAATACATCCACAATGTGTGTGTGTTCTATATCTACTGTTGAACCATCAGCCGAAAACTTTAGAATGTCCGGTGTAAGGTGGGATCCGGCATCGGTAGTCGCGATGCCAAACAGTGACTCGCCGGAAACCGGCAAGTAAGCCGCCAGATAGACAAGTTTTTCGATCTTTGCCGGAGTCTGTTCAGCCACAGTGGAAATGATCATACCACCAAGGCTATGCCCAACCAAAATGACCTTACCGTTCATCTTCGCCATCGCTTCAGTAACCTTGTCTTTGTAAAGACTTAACGTAATTGAAGAAACAGCAGTTTGATCGTTACCATGACCAGGAAGTTCAACAACGGTCACATTGTTCCCGTCTTTAATCAGGTTCGCTTTAACAGCATCCCACACGTAGGAAGCCTCCCAAGCTCCATGGACCAGGATATAATTTTTAGCTGTTGGTTGTAAGTCACCCTTGTTCTTTGAACAAGAGGATAGAATAAAGGCAGCTGAGGCTACACAGATTACGATAGCAATTATTTTTTTCATGTTTTGTAATGCCTAATTGTTTAGGACATTACAAACATCGCTTTAACGACCCGCCGAACTTTTAACCGATGTTAAAATCGGACAAGGCGAGTAGAATTGATACATCATATGGATTAAAGTGTTTTAAACATCTGATATATGCATGGCGGAACCCATCCCGAAAAATTTCACCCGTGGAATATCAATACTTAGCCAGTAAACAACGGCATGTCAAGAGTAAATATCTTGCTATTTTGCTGTAATTGATTGTTATACAAGTGGTTGTATGATGGCATGCATTTTACATAAGAAGCTGATACGCGGCTCAATGCCCCTGTATTTTGTTCAATTAATCAATCAACCTACAATACCAATGAATTACATAAATCCAGCAGTTGCAGTAACGTTACTACAACACATCAGACAGGTAGTGCCTCTCGATCGTGCAGCCACTCAGGCCATATTGCCGAACTGTAAAGAAATTTCGATTGCTAAGGGAGATCAGATAACAGATTATGGTAAGCCAACCAGATATCTTTATTTTATAGTATCTGGTAAAGCAAGATTATACTATTCGAACTGTTCCGGAAAAATCATCACATGGTCATTCCATTTCAATGAAATCAACAGCACCTTAAACAACTGTTTTATTGTTGATTATCGGCGTTTTATGCCTCAGGCACCCGGTGACATGCACATTGAAGCCATAACAGATTTAGCTGCAGTACGGATAGGGCAACGCCACCCAAGTGACCTTGCTGGGGCTCATCCAACGATTGAAAAGTGCATGCAAAAACTCCATGAACAGTCTTTTCTGGCAGCCTATGAACGGATCTTCAATTTATTAACGCAGTCGGCAAGCGACAGATACAGTCACATGTTAGGCCATGAGCCTCATTTGTTGCAAATGTTTGCTGACAAATACCTTGCATCCTATCTTGGGATTGAACCTCAGTCGTTAAGCCGGATAAGAAAGAACCTGAAATCAGAAGCTGTCCGACGTAATGTTGTACAGTTTAGATGATATGTGAAGAAGAATTCCTGGAGCACACAGCTAAGCAAAAAAATGGCCTCTTTCGAATTTTGAAAGAGGCCACTGGCATCATTTAAGTAATTGGCACTAGTTATTTAAGCTCGCCGGTAATAATAGCAGCCAGTTGATCAGGCATGGATATGAAAGGAGTGTGGCTGCTGGAAAGCGTATATACCTTATCAACTTTACTTGCTGCTACCATGTGTTGTTGCGCACCGTAGCTGATGGCATTGTCATTCGTGGTATGAATGAAGACCTTCCTGATGCTACCAAAATTCTTTTCTGTAAGGTGAACAGGTGTTGCAAGAGGTGCAAGAGGCTCCGGCTTTATATGTGTAGTCAGATATTCCTTAACCTGGTCTGGCGCATCAGCAGCAAAAATATCAGCTATAGCCTCCTTAGCTATTATTGCCTGACCGTGATCCTGATCAATGGTCAGAGATCTGCCGATGTGAGATCCCGGATCTTGTTTGGCAAGTGACAGGAGGCTGTCTCCGTCATGTGGCAGTGCTGCTGCCAGATAGATGAGTTCTTTAATCTGTGCCGGAATTTCCTCAGCGACCTGACTAATAATCAATCCGGCAAAACTATGGCCTACCAGCACCACATTACTGCGCGTTCCGATTGCTGCTTTCACCTGATCAACATAAGTTTTAAAAGTGATTTCAGAAATTGATGTAGTGTCCTGTCCATGGCCTGCTAAATTAACCGCAATTACTTCTATATTCTGTTTGCTTAGCAGCGGAATTACGCTGTTCCATGACGATGCGTCCGACCATGCACCATGGATCAAGACGATCGTTTTTGAATCTTTACCATTTCTTTTTTGGGCTTGCGTGTTAAAACCCAGTACGCTCATAACCATAATCATTATTGCTGTTTTCATGTTGTTTGATGCCTAATTGTTTAGGACAACTCAAACCTCGTGCATTAAAGCTGCAATAACTTTAACCCAGGTTAAAATCGAAAATCCCGGGTTTTTTGGTTATCGTTGAACGATTCTCTTCCGTATGCGACTAAGGGATGGCCCTTGAATACCCAGGTAGGAGGCGATGTGGTAAAGCGGGACAGTGTTGAAAATATTTGGATGTTTAGCTAACATCTCCAGGTAGCGGTCTTCAGCGGATTTAAATAGAAATCCTTCTGTATTGACCATGACTTCGTGAAAAGCTGTTTCCGCAACTATTCTTCCGAACCGCTCCCATTGATGCGATTTGTCGTATAGTTCGTTAAGGTGATCGATATGGATATATAAAATCAGAGAGTCGACCATAGCTTCCGTATAATAATCGCAGGCTGTCTGGGTTAAAAAGCTCTTGTACGATGATACAAACTGGTGGTCTGTAAAAAACAGCATGTTCTTTTCTTCTCCTGAATCATTATGTACCCGGTATATTCTAAACACGCCTTTAATGATGAATCCGAGATGTTTACAGACATTTTTATACTCATTATAAAGCTCGCCTTTTTCATAGCGCTTCAATTTCCAGTACGGCAGGGATAAGTTAAAATCCTCCGGCTTCACTCCCACGGAGCTCAACTTCTCCCGTAGAATGCCTAGTTCTGTAGCGTCGTTCAACATGCTATAAAAATAGCACCTTTCAGTCAACTTTGTATAAGGCTGACGGTGTTAATAGTCGAGCGAAGAACATTGGCGCCTCTTCTCGCCGCATTTCCCACATTTCTGAAAGCTGTTTTTTGTCTACAACGCAGCAGAGACTTATAACGTGGTCTTTAATTGCTGTCGTGTCAATGGAAAATGAGCAGGCTTAGACTGAGCATACGAAGCTAGCCAGGGCTGCTTTTCAGGCTTTTCACATTCATGAGTACAATGGCGCTAATGATGAGTAATATGCCCATCCACTGCAGAAGATTTACAGGTTCTTTCAACAGGATGTAGGCAAACATCACAGATACAGGGAGCTCCACCGAAGCAATGATCGTTCCCAGTCCGATACCGGTGTGTGGCATTCCACTGGTGAATAGCAATGGCGGCAGGATTGTACCAAACAGGGCCAGAAAGACGCCCCATGGCCAGAAAATATGGAAATTGAAGTTGCCATATGATGTCGTGGAGAAAATAAGTACAATGATTGTTAGACCTCCGGCAAGAAGCCAGAGACTTCTCTTAATGGAATGCAGGTGTGTGGCAATGCTGTTGGAGGCGTACAAGGAAACGGTATAGGATAGTCCTGCTGCAAAGCCCCATGCAATGCCTTTCCAGTTGAGCTCAAGTGCAGAAGAAAAGATGTTGGTGGCCAATGCTGTACCAATCAGCACGATGAAGGTTGCTGCAATTTTTCTCCTGGACGGCAACTTCTTGTCCAGCACAGCTTCGAGTAACAAGCCCATCCAGCCCGATTGCATCAGGAGCACAATGCCGACGGATACCGGGATGTACTTTACAGCGAAGTAGTAGAACACACTGGTAAGCCCCAGTGATGTCCCGCCGATCATCAGTTTTAAAATAGAAAACCGCTCGGCTACTTTTTGTTCTTTCTGCGGCGTTTTCAAGAATATTTGCAGGATCAGTATGCCCACAAATCCGATGGAGAACTGAGAGGTGGTGACTTCGGCAGTGGTAAATCCGTTTGCATAAGCCAGTTTGACCACTGTTGCGAGCGCACCGTAGCTGGATGCACCCAGGCCAACCAACAATGCTCCTTTGAGTAAATTTTTCTCCATTAATATCGCTTGTGTAATTTGGTGCAAAGAAACCAATTTCCCCCAAGCCTTGTATCAGATGGATGTATAATTACGAACAGGGAAAAATACACAACTTATCTCTTCCTTTGACCTGGAGCGAAAGGTTTGGCAGACTTCGTGCCGGATCTTTTCTTTGCTTGTCCGGGAGGCACTTTACCGCTGTTTCCAGCTGTTCTTGTCGTATAACATGAACTGGTTAGCATCAATACCGAAAGCGCAAATATCAGGTAGGTTTTTTTCATGTTATTCTTAGAATTTTAGTTTGGATAAAGGTATCAAATTTAATTTAAGCCTTTATGGTATAAAGGCCAGATGAGACTGCTTCCATAAAAAAAGGTTGCCCAAATTTACGTGAGACAACCTTTTAGTGAAGGGGTGTAATTACAACCTGTTTTTATATCCTTACTGCATATCAAACCACAATTTCGTGGTTAATAAATCCGGGCCCTGACTGGACACTGCATTTGTATAGCTTTGGCCGTTCAACGATTGCTCCGTTCCCGGATAGATAAAGCGAACGGGTATTTGTCCGTTCAATACGGTGTTTAGAGAAGCTTTAAGCTGTGGATAATCGAGCCTGCGTACTTCCGTCCAGGCTTCCAATCCCTGGCCGAAAAGTGCTAGCCATTTTTGCTCGCCTATGGATTTTTTATAATTTGCCGGATCGTATTGCACTGCAGCCTGACTCACATAGGCGGAGGCATCTGCATCTGAAATGTTATATTGTTTTAGCGATGCCAGGATGGCCAGGCGGTACAGGTCTGCTGGGTTCTCTGACGTGAATCCACGGGCCGCAGCCTCTGCCCGGTCAAACAGCAGTTCCGCATAACTGAAGATTACTGCTGGCGATAGTGGTGCAAGAAAGTAGGCGCCGGGCTTTGATGTTTTTGCAAATCCAAGGTTACTTGCCTCAGAGTTGGTCAGGCCATTCGGTAGTCCTACATAAACCTCCGGTGTTGCTGTCTGCGTCTTGCTCGCATAGATGCTTAACCTCGGATCGTTTAAGCTGAAGAGTTTGTCGACGATCGTTTTGCTGATCCGGTAATCATCCCTGGTCTCGAACAAGGCACTTACCGGATTTTGCTGCGGTGAGTTTTGATAGATCAACTGAGCAACATCGGCATTGTCGCTCAGGTAGGCATCGCCGTCCGCGGCGATCTCATCCAGTACTTGCTTCGCTTTCGCAGGCTCCCGGTCTGCAATGCGCAAAGCAATTCGAAGCCTGAGCGAGTTGGCGAATTTTTTCCAGCGGTCGATGTTTCCGCCGTAGATCACGTCGCCGCTGATGGCCTTTCCTGCGGGATCAAGTTTAGTCTTTGCAGTTTTCAGGTCCTCCAGCAAGCCAAAGTAAACATCCTTCTGTTTGTCGTACGCAGGCGTAATAAATTCAGCCAGGTTTCCTGCCTGAGTATAAGGAATATCACCGTAGGCATCCGCAAGTAACAGGAACACCCAGGATCTCAGGGTGAGGGCAACGCCACTGTAGTTGCTGTTTCCGGTTGAGTTCTCCAGCTCGATTATTTTGTTGAAGCTGTTGATTCCAACCGAATATCCGGTAGACCAAAGTGACGTAAAGTTGCTGTTTGAATATATAAAGCGGTCTTCTTCGGTGTACTGAACCTTTGCCCATTGCTGCGCAAAGAGCAGGCTGGAATTCATGTTGTTTGCTGTTCCCCAATACGTATCGACGGTACTTTTAACTGCGCCCGTGAGGAGGTAATCTGGCTGGGCATTTTCTGTTGCATTCGGGTTGACATTGACTTCGTCCAACTCTTTGCTGCAGGAAGCTAACGAAAGCAACAACACTGCAACGATATATAATTTGCTCGTTTTCATTTGAGGTATGTTAAAATCTGATGTTTAGGTTAAAACCATAAGAACGGGTGGTCGGGTTTGACAAGCTCTCCAGTCCCTGGCCATTGCCGGTATTGAAGGCAACTTCAGGATCTATATCGGCTACGTTGCGGTGGATGATCCAAAGGTTCCGTCCGACAAGCGACAGGGAAACGTTTTGAAGGCTTAACGGCTGAATCCATTTTGCCGGAAGATTGTAGCTTAATTTTACTTCACGAAGTTTCACGTAGGAGGCATCAAAGATGTTCGCCTCATCAATTGTACGGAATGATTTGTAGTACTGCTGCGCGGGGATAACTTTCTGATTGGGCTTTCCGTCGGCTGTTACACCATTGAAGATCATCCCGTCATCATACAGCGTTTCACCTGCAGGTGCTGCAGCACCATTGTCGACCCGAACCGCATTATTGGTTTTTACATTACCCGGGTAGTAGTAGGAGATTCCGCCAAATTCAGCTGCACGTCCCGGAAGGGTTGATGCCAGCACCCCGGTATAGGTACCTGTAGAATATGTTCCGTTGTAAATCGATCCTCCGAAACTTGCGTCGATCAGAACGCCAAGGCTGATGCCTTTATAACTGAACGTATTTGAAATTCCGCCAATCCAGTCTGGAGTATATTTTCCAAGGACTTTCTTATTGGGATCTGTTGCCGG
This sequence comes from Pedobacter sp., assembly GCA_045629455.1. Classification (GTDB taxonomy): domain Bacteria; phylum Bacteroidota; class Bacteroidia; order Sphingobacteriales; family Sphingobacteriaceae; genus Pedobacter. Next base: position 55,351 of record JAZQRI010000032.1, read on the forward strand.
TGATCCGGTCGCATTCACAACAATGTTTCCGGCAGCATCCCTGAGGAAGGCATTTCCGTACAGTGCACCATATGGCTGGCCTACGGCAGCGATCACCTGGGCAGAGTTGGTTGCTACGACATAATTTTTCAATAGACCTTCTTTGTCGAGCTCGATCACCTTGCTTCTGTTTGCCGCATAGTTCAGGTCAATGTCCCAGGTAAACTGTTTGCGTATCGGGGTAACGCCCAGCTGGATCTCAATACCTTTATTGTTAATTTTGCCGGCGTTCAGCAGCTTCGACTGAAATCCGGTACTTTGACTCACGTCCACTTTCAGGATCTGGTTGTAACTGTTGGTGTTGTACAAACTCAAATCGAAGCGAACGCGCCTGTTCAGCAACACGGCTTCTGCACCAATCTCTGATGAAGTGGTTGTCTCCGGTTTAAGATCCGGGTTCAGGTCGGTTGGCGAAGGGCTTAACTGCGGGCTTGATCCGAAAGGTGCTGAAAAAACATAGGTGTTTTGAAGCTGGTAGGGATCTGCATCTTTACCTACTTTAGACCAGCCACCACGCAGTTTGGCAAAATCAAGTACTGCGCTTTTGATCTTGAATGCTTCTGTAAGCACCAGACTTCCATTAAAGGAAGGATAGAAATAAGATCTGTTCTGTGCGGGCAAGGTGGAGGTCCAGTCGTTCCGCGCCGTAACGTTTGCGAACAGGTAATTTCTGAATCCAAGTTGTGCTGAGGCGTATCCGCTGTAAGATTTTAGTTTGGTGTAAATATTTGAGGAGGTTAGGGGATCCCTTGAATTGTTCAGGGTATATAGACCGGCTACAGCCAATCTTGGCGCACTTTGATCGTTCTGCTCAATGTATCGTGAACGCAAGTTGCTTCCGACCAATGCTTCCAGGCTGAAATCATCATTCAGCTGTCTGGTAAAATTCAGCGTCGCGTCGGTATTCGTTTCGTTCACCGTGAAAGCACTTTCTGTGTACGAACCGAAAGGCGTTCCGTTGGTGCCGTAAGCAATCCTGATCTTACGACGATCGTTGTAGTAGTCCGTTCCGGAGCGGAAGTTGAATTCCAGGCCTTCGGCAATTTTGTAGTTTAAGCCAATGTTACCGATCAAACGGTTCCTGTTTTGTGCAACCGTATTTTCGTATGCGACCCAGTAGGGATTGCTGTAGTAACTGTTGTTCCAGTTGAAAGGCTGTCCGTTTTCATTCAGGTAATTTTTCAGCTGGCTCACGTCAACCTGTCTTCCAAACCAGGTAAACTGGAGCATGGTGCTGGTGGATCGGGAGCCGCCGGTTCCAGGTAAATTGTCGGATCCCAGTTTGCTGTAATTCGCATTGGCCGTGAACGTTAGTTTCGGTGTTAAGCGGAGTGTGGTGTTCAGGGCGAATGAATTTTTGCCTTGTCCGGAATTCGGGACTACGCCAACCTGCTTCAGGTTGTTGTAAGATAAACGGTAGTCCAGTTTCTCACTTGCATCTTCGATAGCGATACCATTGGTTAATGAATAGCCGGTTTCGAAGAAATCACGGACATTGTCCGGATGTGCGATAAAAGGCACAGGAACGCCATTGGAATTAAATTGCGGAATCAGCCGGCCATCAAGCTTTGGCCCCCAGCTTTCGTCCACACCGTCGTTAATGCCGGCACCCTTCCCGTCTACATAGCTGAATTTACCTTCAGAACCCTGTCCGAAAGCATTCTGGTAGTTGGGAAGTGTCAGGAGGCTTTCTATGGCTACGTTCGAATTGAATGTAATACCGAGTCCCTTTTTAGACTTTCCGGATTTCGTTTTGATGATCACCACCCCGGCAGCAGCTCGTGAGCCGTATAATGCTGCTGCGTTAGGTCCCTTCAAGACACTGATCGATTCAATGTCATTCGGGTTGATGTCGGATATGGTATTTGCATAATCGCGGGCACCAGCAGAATTAAGCTGGGAGTTGTCGACCGGAATTCCGTCTACCACGAAGAGTGGCTGGTTATTTCCGGAAATGGATGTCTCTCCGCGAATGACAATTCGCGAGGATCCCATATCACCCTGGCTGTTTGTCACCCTTACCCCGGCGACCTTCCCTGCAAGGGCGTTCACCAGGTTTACTTCTTTGGCTTCGGCAAGGTTCTCACCCTTAAGTTCCTGAACAGCATACCCCAGGGATTTCTTCTGCCGGGAGATGCCCAACGCCGTTACAACAACCTCATTTAAGGCATTGTCCTGTTCTGATAAGGTGACGGACAGGCCTGTTGTGCTTTTATCTACCGGAATCTCCTTCGTTGCAAATCCAATATAGGAAAACACGAGTGTGCTCTTCGCATTTAAGGAGATGGAGAACGCCCCCTCTCCATTGGTTGTTGTCACTTGTTTGGTGTCCTTCACAAGAATGGATACACCGGGCAGGGTTTCCCCATCGGGCGCCTTCACTGTACCGGAAACCGTAATGTTTTGGGCCTGGACAGGAATTTGGCAAAGCAGCAGCAATACGAGTGTAGCAAGCAGCTTAATTTTTCTAGACATAATGTTTTTCTTTTAAATGATCAGGTGATTAATCATCGTGACAACGGGGCATAGCGATTCCATGTCGCCAGCGGCGCGGTTTCAGTCAGATATAAATACATTTGTTGATTTGGGCTGTACAGCCCCTGAGAATCCTACATGTTATGACAACAGCAGGCCTGCATGCACATGGGTGCGGTAAGGTAAGCTTGTTTGAATACTTTCTGGTTTAAATTTGAATTTCTAGCCTTTTCCATCACAATCGAATTTACATATACTCAGGTTCCGCTTTTCAGGTTGTTGTCGCTGAGGCATGGAAGATGATGTATATTTTTCTGCGAATATAGCGCAAAAACTAAATAGTCTATAGACTTCGTAGATTTTTTTATTCAAATGACAATCTTATTCCATTTGAAGGCTATCTTTGGGGAATTATCTACAGACATATCATCCAATGAAGAGAATAACAAATATTTTAGCACTGACCGCAGTTGTTGTATTTCACAGTATAGGAGCCCAGGCCCAGCGGAAACAAGCACCTGCTAGCACTACCGCTGCTGTTGCTTCAGCCGGAAAGTGGCGTGGTGTATTTAAACTTAGACCAGGAGTCCAGGTGCCTTTTAACTTCGAAATCGCGGGAGAAAGTCGGGATAAACAACATATCGTGTTTCTGAACGCAGAAGAGCGCCTTGAAGGCGGGCGTGTGATCAGCAAAGGCGATTCACTTTTCGTGAAGTTAGATCAATTTGACAATGAGTTTGCTTTTAAGGTGTATAAGGATTCCCTGTCTGGTGTATTGAGAAAGCAGGACGGAACAGGCAAACCATTATCTGTTGTTGCGGAGCCCGGAAAGAGCTACCGCTTTCAGCCGGGCAGCAAAGCCCCGGAAGCGGATTTTTCCGGTAAATATGATGTCGTATTTAAAGGCCAGAATGGGAACGATGAAAAAGCCGTGGGCGTATTCAAACAGGAAGGCAGCAAGATTACCGGAACCTTCCTGAGGGTTACGGGTGACTCCCGTTATCTGGAAGGTGTTGTTGATGGTAATAATTTCTCCCTTTCCAGCTTTATTGGTTCCAGTCCCTCTTATTTCAGTGGCAGCTTTTCCAAAGATGGCACCCTCACCGGGAATGTGATTGGTCTGAGAGGAAATCAACCCTTCAGCGGGGTGCTAAATGCAGAAGCTTCTCTGCCCGATGCGGACAAATTAACCTTTCTGAAGGATGGCTATAAGACCTTGGATTTCTCATTTCCGGATGTTAATGGGAAGAAGATCTCACTAAGCGACGAGAAGTATAAGAACAAGGTAGTTATATTGACCATTACCGGAACCTGGTGCCCGAACTGTATGGATGAAGCAACCTTCATTGCACCATGGTATAAGGAAAACCGGGACCGTGGTGTTGAGGTTATTGGAATTCACTATGAACGGCAGACAGATCCGGAATATGTAAAGAAAGTGCTGGGGCGCTTCCGTGAGCGGTTTGACATCCAGTATGACCAGGTCATCGCAGGAACTACAGACAAAAATGTGGTCGCGAATTCGCTTCCGGCATTGAAGAACTTCATATCCTTTCCGACGACGATTATCATCAATAAGAAAGGGGAAGTGGCTAAGATCCATACTGGCTACAGCGGACCGGCAACGGGTAAATATTATACAGAGTACGTCGAAACGTTCAACAAGGAAATTGATGAGCTGCTGAAGCAGTAAGTTTAAGCGCGGGACCCGAGCTTTCTTATCATAGATCATTAATTTCTGGTGGCTGGAAGTATAACTTTGGTTAACTAAAAAGATTTGATATGCTCGATATCGTAATAGAATCCCGACGCGCGGAGATCATGCCGGGCTTCGCCGTAAAACGCATTCTCCCATTTCAACTTCGGAGGATGGTGGGGCCCTTTATCTTTATGGATCATGGTGGTCCGATCAGTATGCCAGTCGCTGCGGCGAGCAACATCGATGTTCTTCCACACCCGCATATCGGTTTGTCGACCGTAAGCTACCTGTTTAGCGGTAAGGTAACCCATCGGGACAGTCTGGGTGTCGAGCATCTGATTAAGCCGGGGGAGGTGAATTGGATGACTGCCGGGAAGGGAATTGCGCATAGTGAACGGTTCGAAGATCCGGCAATGCTTGCCGGTGGTGAACTCGAAATGATTCAAACCTGGGTAGCGCTACCCGAGAAAGACGAGGAGGTCGATCCATCGTTTAAAAACTATAAAGCAGAACAACTGCCTGTATTTACGGATACCGGAGTTTGGATGCGTTTGATCGCAGGTGATGCTTTCGGCTTGAAAAGCGATGTTCAGGTAAGTTCCCCCTTATTTTATTTGCACGTTGTTTTGGATGAGGGTGCCCGGTTTGGTCTTCCCAGGGGTTATAGTGAAAGAGGTGTATACATTGTAAAGGGCAGTCTGGAAGTCAACGGAATTATCTATAGCGCCGGAAAGTTACTCGTGTTCACGAGCGGAGTCGACCCGCTGATTATCGGGAAGGAAAACAGCACGCTGATGATGCTGGGTGGGGAACACCTGGGCAACCGGTACATCTGGTGGAACTTTGTGTCCAGCCGTAAAGAACGGATAGAACAGGCGAAGGAAGACTGGAAGCAAGGCCGCATTATTCTGCCGCCCGCCGACAATACCGAATTTATTCCGCTGCCGCTGGATCATTCCCGGCCAGCAGGGGGGCCGCCTCCCGGGGCGCTCTCCTAAGCAATAAACCTTAAAGAATTTTCCCGTTCCGGGTCTTAATCGATCAATTAAAAGCTTTACAAAAATAGTATGGAAATTGGAGTAGATAGTTTTGCATCGGCCATGTACGGCCGCAATGCCCTGAGTAGCGTTGATGCCATGGAGCAGTTACTGGACAGGATCGTATCGGCTGATGAAGCCGGTCTGGATGTATTCGGCATTGGCGAGCATCATAAAAAGGAGTTTTTGGATTCTGCTCCGGCGGTTATCCTGTCTGCTGCCGCTGCCCGCACCAAACGTATACGGCTTACGAGTGCAGTTACGGTGCTGAGTACCTCAGACCCGGTGCGTGTGTACCAGAATTTTGCCACCTTAGACCTGATTTCCAAAGGGCGCGCAGAGCTTGTCGTTGGACGCGGATCAGCCATTGACGCGTATCCGCTGTTTGGATTTGATCTGAAGGATTATGACGCACTGTTCAAAGAGAAGCTGGAACTGCTGCTGCAGATTCGCGATCAGGAGTTTGTTACCTGGTCGGGGCGATTCAGACCAGCATTACAAAACCAGCCGGTTTATCCAAGATCCATGCAGGAGAAATTGCCGGTCTGGCTGGGTGTCGGCGGTACGCCGGAGTCGTTTGTCCGCGCCGGATCGCTGGGCTTACCTCTGATGGTTGCGATTATCGGTGGTGAAACGGAGCGTTTTCGTCCTTTGGTTGACCTTTACCGGGAAGCGGGTGCACGGTCCGGCTTCACTCCGGATCAGCTAAAGGTTGGATTGCACTCACCGGGTTATGTGGCTGCTACTCCAGCGCAGGCCGTGGAAGATTATTATCCGGGCTATGCGGAACTGTGGACGAAGTTGGGAAGGGAACGGGGTTGGCCGCCGGTGACCAGAACGCAGTTCAACAACCTTCTGGGTCCTAAAGGTGTGCTGGTTGTCGGCGGGCCTGAGCAGGTGGCTGAAAAACTGTTAAGACACAGTGCAGCATTGGGTGGTGTGGATCGCTTTACTTTTCAGATGGACAATGCCGGGCTAAGTCATAAACAATTGTTGCAATCCATTGAATTGATCGGTACGCAAGTCATGCCGCTTATCAAAAACGCATAAAACGAAAGCAGCTGCCTTGATGGGCAGCTGCTTCTTTATGGATCGGCTAATCTACTATTCAGCGGCTAACTTTCTATTTTGCTAAGGTCATTGCAGTTTGGTCTGCATTCATGATTGCTTCAGAAGCATATGATTCTGATTTTCTACTTGAAAAGTCTGCGGACTTTATGCTCTTACGGTTGCTCGCGACCATGGTGCTTTGTTCTGCAGTACCGTTAAGTTTCAGAACGGCATCATCCTTTACTATTGTATACAGGCTTTTTGCGGTTGTTTTAACTTTTACATTGGCTGTTTGGCCAAGGAACAACTGAAGATTTTCTACATCGAAGTTATTGCTCGTAACGACCTCGGATTGTCCGTAAGCTTCCACCCTTTGTAAGTCTTTCAAGGTAATGTTCAGTGTAACCTGTCCGGATTCCAGTGAGTTGATGTACAGTGTTTGTCCGTTGCTGGTTACTGATGTTTTTAATGCATTGTAGTTGTCTGCACCCACTACACTTTGCTGATCACCCTGGGTCAATACGATCTTCACATTTCCGCTTACCCAGATCCTGTTGATGCTTGACGCAGAACGAGGCGTTACTTCTGATTTTACGGGCTCAGCGGCAAAGGTTGTTGCTACTGAAGATGTTACTACTGCTGCTAATGCTACTGCGAATACTGTTTTGGCTAGAGTTTTCATGGCTTTATGGTTTTAAGATTATTGTTGTTTTTTGTTATTAAGACGCCATCACAGCATAAACGTTTCACTCAAAACCGGGGTAATATACCAGCACGAGGAGCCTTTAGACCAACGCCTGTAATCTCTCGACGAACGGATTCATCCCATAAGCGTTGTCGACCAACGCTGCGATCCACTTGACTCAATTTAGCTACGAGAAACCTCAATTCGGTTATATGCTCTTGCGGGGAGTTGGCCACCTTTGGGATCTAATAAAAAGAATAATGAATATAATTATCACCGGATCTATCGGCAACATTGGAAAGCCGCTAACCATTGACCTGGTTCAAAAGGGACACACCGTAACCGTTATTACCAGCAAAGACAGTAGACAACCTGATATTGAAGCGCTGGGCGCGAAAGCCGCGATCGGATCCTTTCTGGACGTGGAGTTTTTAAAGCAAAGCTTCGCCGGGGCAGATATTGTTTACCTGATGGAGGCCTGGGAGGGAATCGGAAGCATTTTCGATAGAGATGTCGACTTTGTTGCGGCGTTTGAGCAGATCGGTAACAACTACAAAACGGCCGTTGAGCATGCCGGCGTAAAGCGCCTGGTTCATCTGAGCAGCATCGGCGCCCATACAGACCAGGGGACCGGAAGCTTGTACCTGCACAATAAAGTGGAGACTATTTTGCGGCAGCTGCCTGATGACGTTTCCATTAAATTCATGCGGCCAGTAGGCTTCTACACAAATTTGTTCCGGAATTTAGATCCTATCCGGAATCAACACGCCATCGTTTCCACCTATGGTGGCGATAAAAAAGAACCCTGGGTATCCCCGGTGGACATCGCGGCAGCGATAGCTGAGGAAATGGAAATGCCGTTCGAGGGCCGTACCGTGCATTATTTAGCCAGTGATGAAGTATCTCCAAACGAGATCGCTCAGCTTTTAGGTGAAGCCATAGGTATGCCGGATCTAAAATGGAACGTAATACCTGAGGAGCAAATGCTTAAGGGGATGTTGGCTGCAGGTATGAACGAATGGATTGCTAATGGTTTCGTAGCCATGCAGGCTGCCCAGAGCAGTGGCGCTTTATACGAAGATTTTTACCAGCATAAACCTGAATTTGGCAAAACTAAGTTTAAGGACTTTGTAAAGGAATTTGCGCAGGTATATAATGAGGGTACGAAGTAGGACAATAAAGAACCCGTCTATTATCCACTTGGTAAATTATTCACGATAACGTAAGTTTAAGCAATGAAAAAATCAGGAAGTTCAGTTTACAAAATTGATTCTTTAACCGACTTTCACCGGATGTTTGGACTTCCAAAGCCTAAACATCCCCTGATCAGCTTCATGGATATCAGCCAAATGCACTTTGCACCAGAAGCGCTTCCACGCTTGCTGGCATTGGATTTCTACAAGGTGGCTTTCAAAACCAATACATGTGGAAAAGCGAAATATGGGCAGAGCTATTATGACTTTGGTGAAGGGGGGCTTGTTTTCACCTCAACCGGTCAGGTGTTTGAAAGCCCGGACAGGTCTGCTGTTGCCGGCAATATCCTATTGTTTCATCCGGATCTTCTGCTTGCTTATCCACTGTCAAGAAAAATAAAACAGTATGGCTTTTTCTCGTATGCTGCAAATGAAGCGTTGCATTTGTCAGATCAGGAAAGAGGAACGATCATGAATCTATTCAGCATCATTGATGAGGAATTAAACAGCCGGATAGATGACTTTAGCCAGGACGTGATTGTCTCGCAATTGGAGCTGCTGCTGAACTACAGCAACCGCTTTTACAAGCGGCAGTTTATCACCCGTAAGGCAGTTAACAACGGCCAATTGCAGAAGCTGGAAGAGATTTTGGATGATTATTTCCGTGAGGAAAAAGCGATCACAGCTGGTGTTCCTACGGTGCAATACCTCGCGGACCGGTTGAACCTGTCTGCAAGTTATCTGAGTGATATGTTGCGTACGTTAACCGGTCAGAATGCACAGCAGCTTATTCATCACAAACTGGTTGAAAAAGCAAAGGAGATACTATCCGCTTCCGAATTGTCGGTCGCTGAAGTCGCCTATCAGCTGGGCTTTGAACATCCTCAATCCTTTAGTAGGCTGTTTAAAGCGAAAACGGAGCAGTCGCCACTTGAATTTAGAGCTTCCTTTAGCCGTTAAGGAGTTCCGCGTTCCTTAACGCATACTTTTCAGGGCTTCCACTCTGTGCATCATTCCCCAATCAATCATGGAGTCTATGACATCAGCGATGCTTTTGCCGGAAGGCGTTAATTTATACTCGATCAGAACGGGCGATTGAGGGTATACCTTCCGCATGACGATGCCGTTGATCTCCAACTCTTTTAATTCTTTGGACAACATGCGGGGCGTAATCTTTTCTACATTTTCCAGTAAGTCCTTAAACCTGACCTTATCATGCAGCAGCGAAGCGATAATCGGCAGCTTCCATTTACCGCTCATTACATTCAGGGTGTCTGTCAGGGCGAGAACATAATGTCGTGGGCATTGCTGTACTTTATCCCGGTCTATTAACTGCTTGAAATCACTCATGTTGGTTGGTTTTCATTTTTGTTGGTATACAAATGTATAGTGCTTATTCTGAATAACAAAGTATACTTCATATAGTAATAACAGTAGGTTTGAATCCTATAAAAGAAACATATATGATTTTAGTTACAGGCGCTACAGGTGAATTTGGATCGAAAACCATCGACCATTTATTAAAAAAGGGTGTTCGTCCCTCTGAGATTGCAGCATTGGTCAGAGACGTCTCGAAAGCCAAAGATCTGGAGGATAAGGGAGTTGAGTTGAGGGTAGGCGATTATACAAATCCAGCCTCGCTTGCGAAAGCGTTCCAGGGCATAGAAAAGCTGTTGCTGGTTTCCAGCAATGATAAGCAGGCCGTTGAAAACAGAACTGCACAACATATAAATGTGATCAATGCGGCAAAGGAAGCTCAGGTTAAGCATACCATTTATACCTCATTCGTCCGGAAGCCACATTCTGAAGATACTGCAATAGCCGCATTTCAGCATTCACATGTACAAACGGAAGACGCCTTAAAGAACAGCGGTATGAATTACACTATACTTCAGAATGGCATTTACCTGGAGATGATCCCGATCTTTACTGGACAGAAAGTCGCGGAAACAGGCATGATATTTTTTCCCGCTGCGGAGGGTAAGGCAAGCTTCGTGCTTCGTGAAGAATTGGCTGAAGCTGCGGCACATGTATTGGTAACGGAGGGGCATGAAAATAGGCTTTATCAGCTGACCAACACCGCGTCGGTATCCTTTGCTGACATCGCAAATGCATTATCTGATACGTTTGGGAAGGACATAAAATACCAATCGCCCGCAGTTGACGAATTTGAGTCTATAATGAAAAACGCTGGAGTCCCGGACTTATACATCGGGATGTTTTCCATGTGGGCGAAAGCGATAAAGGAGGGTGCAATGGACGTAGAGGATAACACCCTGGCGGATTTTCTGGGAAGAAGGCCAACAACAATGCCGCAATTTATCAATCCGGTTTACGGATAATCAGCTGGCTTTTTTAATGGTTCGTTGCTTGAATTCGACGGACCATTGTTTCATTTGATCAATAACAGGTTTCAGGGTTAACCCGTCTTCGGTCAAGCTGTATTCAACAGTGATGGGAACGGTATTGAATGTTTGTCGTTTCAGTATGCCGATTGCTTCTAAATCTTTCAGCTCCTTGATCAGCATCTTAGGTGAAATTCCTGGCACTTCCCTTTCCAGTTCTTTGAATCGTTTTTTGCCAAAGTATAAGTTGGTTAGAATGTGAAGTTTCCATTTTCCGCCTAAAACTTTCATTATAAACTGTATGTCGTCGATATGTGTTCCGCAAATTTCCATAATGTGTATTCTTATGTGTGATGATTTACAGTAAGCTATATTCCTATGTTAATATACTTTCCGGTAACTGCTTGCTAAAGTATACTAGTGGATTTACATTCACAAACAATGCCTGATATTTGGAGGCTCATGAAGTGAGAAAAGCAGAATACTGCCTTTCATTTTGGTTACAGATGTCCTTGATTTGGTTATCGGGGAGCGGCCCCGGTTTCTGAGATTTGGTTTATTCATTTACTAAATCAAAAATCATGGAAAGTCAGATCGAATCATCAACCAATCAGCCGCTTGTTGCCCTTGTAACGGGTGCCAACCAAGGCGTAGGATTTCAGACTGCAAAAGCGCTTGCAGGTAATGGTTATCGGGTATATATCGGGTCCCGTAACCTGGGCAACGGCGAAAAGGCAGCTGCCGAGATCGGTACAAATGCATATGCCATCCAACTTGATGTTACGCAGCGGGCGAGCATTGATGCTGCAGTCGCACGCATAGAAAAGGAGCAAGGTCGTCTGGACCTGCTCGTGAACAATGCAGGCATATCCCATGCGGGTAAACCAGGCCGCACATTAGAAGAGATCATGGAAGATGGACGCGCCGTTCATGCAACCCTGGATGAGGTACGGGCGGTCTGGGAGACCAACGTGTTCGGTGTTATTGCAGTTACACAGGCCATGCTGCCCTTGCTCAGAAAATCGTCGGCAGCACGTATTGTTAATGTTTCCAGCGGCCTGGGCTCACTCACCTGGATAGCTGATCCGGCTTGCTGGGCCAGGGAACATTTCGGTGTGGTTTATGCCGCTTCGAAAACCGCGCTAAACGCCGTCACAATGGCCTTCGCCATAGAACTGGAAAAGGAAAATATTAAGGTTAATGCGGTGAGTCCCGGGTTTACGGCTACGGCGTTGAACAACTTTCAAGGCACCGATTCGCTGGAGGTGGGCTCCCGTGAACCGATCCGTGTGGCATTGGAAACAAATGGCCCTACGGCTACTTTCACCGGTCCTGATGGCCCGCTTCCCTGGTAGTTAATTGTTATCTTTAGCTATGAAAAGTGAAATGCAGAAAATCAGTAAACTGGAGTCCATACCGGAAATGCACCGTATGTTGGGGATTCCCGGTCCTGTTCATCCATTGATCACGCTGATCGATCGTACGAACGGGCAGATCGACATGTCCCGGCTTCCGGCGAGCTATGTTTCCGGTTTCTATAAAATCTCTTTTATTTCTAAACTGGGCGGAAAGTTCAAGTATGGCCAGGCCTTTTATGATTTCAATGAGGGCAGTCTTTTGTTCACGGCACCAAACCAGGTTGTAGGCGGTGTGGGAAGCTACCGGGATAGTGAAGGTTATTCGCTGATCTTCCATCCGGATTTCCTGCAGGGCTATCCATTGGCGAGGAAGATTAAGAATTACGGTTTTTTCTCTTATGCGATCAATGAGGCACTCCACCTATCGGAACAGGAAAGATCGACTATGCTGGCGATCTTCAGCATTGTAAGGGAAGAGTTAAACAGCCGGCTTGATGATTTTAGCCAGGAGGTGATTGTCTCCCAGATTGAGTTGCTGCTGAGTTATTCCAAGCGTTTTTACAAGCGTCAGTTCTTAACCCGGCAGGCTGTTGCCAGTGATCTGCTTCAGCAACTGGAAGATCTGCTGAATGGCTATTTTGAAGAGGAGGCGGCTGCGACACATGGCATACCGACGGTACAATACCTGGCAGACCGCTTGAACTATACGCCCAATTATCTAAGTGATATGCTCCGGTCGCTTAGCGGACTTAATGCGCAACAACACATCCATTTAAAGCTGATTGAAAAATCCAAGGAGCTGCTGTCCGGCACCAACATGACCATCAGCGAAGTCGCATATGAATTGGGCTTTGAACATCCGCAATCCTTCAGCAGGCTTTTCAAATTGAAAACGCAGGTGTCGCCAGTGCAATACAGATCCGCTTTCATTTGATTGGATCTGAAACAAGAACAGCTGCCTTGTAGGGGCAGCTGCATCTTTATGTGAAATTGTGTGCTAGTTCGACGCGGTCATTACAGCTGGATCTGCTTTCATCATTTCCTCGGAAGCATATGATGCTGATTTCAAGCTGGAGAAGTTACCTGTTTTCAGGTTTTTCATGTTGCTGGCCACCAGTGTACTTTGATCTGCAGTTCCGTCCAGTTTCAATATTGCATCATCTTTTACGACGGTATATAAACTTTTTGCCGTTGTTTTGATCCTGGCGGATGCGGTATGGCTTAGAAACAACTGAAGGTACTTAACATCGAATTTGTTGCTGGTTACGACCACTGAGCCCCCGTACGCTTCCACTCTTTCCAAATCTTTCATTGTGATGTTTAGCGTCACCAGTTCTGGTTCTGCAGAGTGGATGTAAAGTGTTTTTCCGTTTGTCACCACAGATGTCCTGGAGGGGTTGTAGTTTTCTGTACCGAATACGTTCTGCTTGTCACCCTGCGTTAATACAATTTTCACATTTCCACTTACCCAAACTCTGTTGAAGGTGAGAGCGGGACGAGGTGTAACCTGGGACGGTACAGGCTCCGCTGCGAAGGTTGTTGCCACTGATGAGGTTAGTATTACCGCTGCTACTGCTGCTGCGAATAATGTTCTGGCTAGGTTTTTCATGTCTTTATAGATTAAAACTGATTTTCTATTTTGATGCCGTCATTGCAGTTTGATCACCATTCATGATCGCTTCAGAGGCGAACGATTCATGCTTAAGGCTTGCAAAATCATTTAACTTAATGTTTTTCATGTTGCGGGCCACCATCGTGCTTTTATCTGCAGTACCATTAAGTTTCAATATGGCGTCATCCTTTACGACGGTATACAAACTTTTGGCGGTGGTTTTAATTTTTACGTTGGCGCTGTGGCTCAGGAACAACTGAAGATTCTTAACATCGAAGTTGTTGCTCGCTACGACAACCGACTTTCCGTATGCTTCAATTCTTTCCAGATCTTTAACGGTGATGTTTAGTGTCACCTGGTTTGATTCCAGCGAGTTGATGTAGAGGGTTTGTTCATTGCTCAATACCGATGTTTTTGACGCATCGTAGTTGTCGGTACCCACTACGCTCTGTGTATCTCCTTTTTTCAATATGATCTTCACGTTTCCGCTTACCCATATCCGGTTTACGCTTTTCATTGAAGAAGGTGTTACTGTTGTGGTAACCGGCTCAGCAGCGAAAGTTGTTGCTGCTGAAGATGTTAATACTGCGGCTGCTATGGCTGCTGCGAATAATGTTTTGGCTAGAATTTTCATGGCTTTATGATTTTAAGGTTTTTGTTGTTTTTTGTTATTAAGACGCCTTCCCACGAAAAACGTTGCAGGCAAAAAGGCGATAATATACGATCATGAGCGGCCTTTAGACCAACGCCTGTAATCTCTCGACGAACTGGATCTCTTTGCGAAGGGGTGTGGATATCAGAAGGCTGAGGAACTGGCTTTCTTGTTTAAGGAAAAGTTGCAAATGCTTAACAATTAGGTGTTAAGGTGTCTTTGTTTGCGAGAGAACAGTCTTTTTTAGCCCATCCCTCTTCTTCCTTTTTTTACTGAATTTTCGTCTTGTTTTAATACCTATAATTAATTAGCTTTGTTATGCAAGCATAGTATTTAATGAAGCAGCAGGAAACAATAGATTATTTTTTGAAAGTGGTTTGGCAGAATGTGTCCAACGTGTACAACCAGATTGCATCGGGCTTTGGCATTACGCAGTCTATTGGTTACGTGTTGATTAACATTGATAAGGAGGGTACTGCTGTTTCTCAGCTTGCGGCCCTGCTTGCCGTAAAAGCGACGAGTCTTTCCAGGATGCTGAATAACATGGAGGAGCTTGGACTGATCTACCGGGAGGCATCTTCCGGAGACCGGCGTTCTGTAAAGGTGTTCCTTACGGAGTTCGGAAAAGAGAAACGGCAGGTTGCAAGGGACGTCGTGGTTTCTTTTAATGAATACCTGAATGAAAATCTGACGGTGCAGGAAAAGAATAATCTGGTTGCCACTTTGCAAAAATTGAACAAACTCACATTAGCATATACAAGCACGATAGAAAATGATGAACAAAAGAATAAATAGGGTTGCAGTGTTGGGCTCCGGTATAATGGGGTCGAGGATCGCCTGTCATTTTGCGAATATTGGCGTAGAAGTATTGTTGCTGGACATTTCACCAAAGGAAGGTTCGCGGAACAGCATCGTTGATGCAGCTTTACAAAACGCGATTAAGAGTAATCCCTCGCCGGTGTACTCGAAGAAAGTTGTTAAGAAGATCACGACAGGAAATTTTGAGGATGACATGGCCCGGATTGCCAATTGCGACTGGATCATTGAGGTTGTTGTAGAGAATTTAGACATTAAGAAGAAAGTTTTTGACCAGGTAGAGCAGTTCCGCAAAGCGGGTACGCTGGTGACCTCGAATACTTCCGGGATACCAATACATCTTATGGCCGAAGGAAGGTCCGAGGACTTTAAAGCCAATTTTTGTGGTACTCACTTTTTCAACCCGCCGCGTTATCTGAGGCTGCTGGAAATCATTCCGACACCCTTTACAAACCCAGAACTCGTGGAATTCCTAATGCACTATGGTGGCAAGTTTTTGGGAAAAACGACTGTATTGTGTAAAGATACACCGGCATTTATCGCGAACCGGGTGGGTGTATACTCGATTATGGCTTTATTGCATCTGGTGGAGAAAATGGACCTTACCGTGGAGGAGGTAGATAAGTTTACCGGCCCTGCGTTGGGACGGCCGAAGTCGGCCACCTTCCGCACCACCGATGTGGTTGGTCTGGATACGATGATTAAAGTTGCAAAGGGGCTATATGACAACTGTCCGGAGGATAAGGCACACGAACTTTTCAAGCTTCCGGCCTATGTAGAAACGATGGAGGCCAACAATTGGCTGGGTGATAAAACCAAGCAGGGCTTCTACAAGAAAACCAAAACTGCCGAGGGAAAAACGGAGATTTTGGCGCTCGACCTGAAAACATTAACCTATCGTCCGCAGGAGAAAGTTAAGTCGCCTACACTGGAGCTGACCAAGCCCATTGAAAATGTAAGAGACCGGATGAAGGTGTTTGCTTCCGGAAAAGATAAAGCTGCTGAACTGTTCCGGGCTTCGTCATTTGGCTTGTTCGAGTACGTTTCAGACCGGATACCGGAAATCTCGGATGAGCTTTACCGCATAGACGATGCGATGCGTGCAGGCTTCGGCTGGGACCTTGGTCCGTTTGAGCTTTGGGATGCCGTGGGTCTGCAGGAATCCCTGGTTGGAATGGAGGCTTATGGTAATCAGCCTGCGGCCTGGGTGCGTGAAATGCTTGATGCCGGGCATACCGCCTTTTATAAAGTTGAAGAAGGCATAAAAAAATACTACGACATTCCAACGAAAACCTATAAGGCGTTGCCGGGGTCTGAAGCATATATTGTTTTAGACAACATTCGGGCGAATAAAACCATTTGGAAGAATTCAGGTGCTTCAATCATTGACCTGGGCGACGGAATACTGAATGTGGAGTTTCATTCTAAGATGAATACAATAGGTGGCGATACGCTTCAGGCGATCAACAAAGCCATTGATCTTGCGGAAAAGGAATACCGCGGACTGGTCATCGGAAATGATGGAGCCAACTTCTCCGCTGGTGCGAATGTAGGTATGATCTTCATGATGGCCGTCGAGCAGGAGTGGGATGAGTTGAATATGGCGGTCAAACTGTTTCAGAATACGTCCATGCGGATCCGGTATTCTTCTATTCCGGTGGTTGTAGCGCCGCATAATCTGACTTTGGGTGGTGGCTGTGAATTCAGCCTGCATGCCGATCATGTGCAGCTGAATGCAGAAACCTATATGGGGTTAGTGGAATTCGGCGTTGGTGTAATACCCGGTGGTGGCGGAACCAAAGAATTTGCGTTGCGCGCATCGGATGCCTACAAAGATGATCAGATTGCGCAGAATGCTTTAAAGGAGCGTTTCCTGACCATTGGAATGGCGAAGGTATCTACCTCTGCCATTGAAGCATTTGAACTCGGTTATCTGGAAGCAGATAAGTTCTCCATTTCGATGAACCGGAGCCGCCTGATTGCCGATGCGAAAGCAAAAGCCATTGAGCTTGCCGAAGCCGGATATACACAGCCGGTCCGGCGCAAGGACATTAAAGTTCTTGGAAAGCAAGGTCTGGGGATTGTTTACGCAGGTGCAAACTCGATGTACGCCGGTCATTTTATTTCAGAACACGATAAGAAGATCTCCGAGAAGCTGGGCTGGGTATTGTGTGGCGGGGACCTGTCCACACCAACCGAAGTTACCGAGCAGTACCTGCTGGATCTGGAAAGAGAAGCGTTTCTGTCCTTATGCGGGGAGCGGAAAACTTTGGAGCGGATCCAGAGCATTGTAACCAAGGGAAAACCTTTAAGAAACTAAGCATCGGGAGACCGAAGATTTAAATTGAAGAACATTATGGAAGCATATATTATAGCAGGATATCGTACAGCGGTGGGGAAAGCCCCTCGCGGCGTATTTCGTTTCACAAGAGCAGATGATCTTGCCGCGGAAGTGATCAGGGAACTCGTGGCCGCTGTTCCGAATCTGGACAAAGAACAAATTGATGACGTTATTGTGGGTAATGCTACACCTGAAGCGGAACAAGGCCTGAATATCGGTCGGATGATATCGCTGATGGGCCTGGATACGGAGAAGGTACCGGGCGTAACGGTAAACCGGTACTGTGCCTCCGGACTGGAAACCATTGCCACGGCAGTGGCTAAGATTCGCAGCGGTATGGCAGATTGTATCATTGCGGGTGGGGTAGAAGTAATGTCGGGCATGCCATTCGGTGGGTGGAAGCTCGTTCCGAATCCGGAGGTTGCCCGCAAGAATCCGGACTGGTACTGGGGTATGGGGCTAACTGCCGAGGCCGTCGCAACCGAATATAAAGTAAGCCGGGAAGACCAGGATGAATTCGCTTACCAGTCCAACATGAAAGCCGTAGAAGCGATCAAGAACGGCCGTCTTCAAGCCGGTGTGTTGCCGATTACGGTGAACGAGACATACCTGGACGAGAACATGAAGAAGCAAACGCGCAGTTACGTGGTGGATACCGATGAGGGGCCACGTGCGGACACTTCCATAGAGAAACTTGCCAACCTGAAGCCTGTGTTTGCAGCTGATGGATCGGTCACTGCAGGGAACTCCTCACAAACCTCCGATGGCGCGGCTTTCGTGCTGGTGGTTTCCGAGAAGAAGATGAAGGAGCTTGGTGTAGAGCCAATTGCAAGACTGGTGAGTTACAGTGTTGCCGGCGTTCCGCCAAGGATCATGGGAATTGGCCCGATTGCAGCCATTCCGAAAGCACTGGAAATGGCTGGGATGACTTTGGATCAAATCGATCTGGTGGAACTGAACGAAGCGTTTGCTTCGCAGTCGCTTGCCATTGTACGTACCCTCGGACTGGATGTTGATAAGCTGAACGTAAATGGAGGTGGAATCGCTTTGGGGCATCCACTGGGTTGTACTGGTGCGAAGCTATCGGTGCAACTGTTCAATGAGCTGAAAAGAAGAGACCAGAAGTATGGCATGGTAACGATGTGCGTTGGAACAGGACAAGGGGCAGCGGGTATATTTGAAATGCTTTAACATAAATAGACTATTAACGAGCCTGGCTCAACTAAATATTAGCGTATGGAAACGACAGATAAAAAATCTATAAAAGGCGGTGAATTTCTGATCAAGGAAACACAATATCAGGATGTTTTTATTCCTGAAGAGTTTGATGAAGAACAAAACATGATTGCACAGACCTGCCGGGACTTTCTTTCGACGGAGGTGTTCCCGAACCTGGACCGTATAGATGCCCAGGAGGAAGGTTTGATGGTTTCTTTACTGACTAAGGCAGGTGAACTTGGAATATTGGGCGTATCGATTCCGGAAGCCTATGGTGGTTTTGGAAAGAACTTCAATACTTCGATGCTTGTTGCCGATGTGATCGGTGCAGGGCATTCCTTTGCAGTGGCACTTTCGGCTCATACCGGTATTGGTACTTTGCCAATCCTGTATTATGGGAATGAGGAGCAGAAATCAAAGTATATACCCAAGCTGGGCACTGGTGAATGGAAGGCGGCATACTGCCTGACAGAGCCGAACTCCGGATCTGATGCCAATGCGGCAAGGACCAATGCGAAGCTTTCTGCAGATGGAAAACATTATGTGATCAACGGACAGAAAATGTGGATTACCAATGGTGGGTTTGC
Source organism: Pedobacter sp. (assembly GCA_045629455.1). GTDB lineage: Bacteria > Bacteroidota > Bacteroidia > Sphingobacteriales > Sphingobacteriaceae > Pedobacter. The sequence continues at coordinate 74,458 of JAZQRI010000032.1, forward strand.
GGACGTTTTCATTGTATTTGCAAAGATCGACGATGATAAAAATCTGACGGCCTTTATTGTGGAGCGCGAGTTTGGCGGGATAACTATGAACCCGGAAGAACACAAGATGGGCATCAAAGGATCGTCAACGCGGCAGGTGTTTTTCAACGATTGCCATGTGCCGGTGGAGAATATGCTTTCTGAACGTCAGAATGGATTCAAGATTGCGGTTAATATTCTGAACATCGGCCGGATTAAGCTGGCTGCGGCTGCCGTTGGTGCTTCTAAGGCGGTGATTGACAGAGCTGTGAATTACTCCAATGAGCGTATCCAGTTTGAGCGTCCGATTTCGAAGTACGGCGCGATCCGGTATAAACTTGCTGAAATGGCCGCTAAGGTGTACGCTGTTGAATCTGCAAATTACCGTGCAGGGCAGAACATTGATGACGCTTTCGAAACATTGGTTGCCTCTGGGATGGATGCGAGCAAGGCGAAATTAAAATCAACAGAACAGTTTGCCGTAGAATGTGCCATATTGAAGGTTTTTGGCTCTGAGGCGCTGGATTATGTAGTGGACGAGGGTGTGCAGATTTACGGTGGTATGGGTTTCTCTGCGGAGGCGCCTATGGACCGTGCTTACCGCGATGCCCGCATCAACCGGATATTTGAAGGTACGAACGAGATCAACCGCTTGCTGACCGTGGATATGATGTTAAAACGTGCAATGAAGGGTGAGCTCGACTTGATGACACCTGCGACGGCTGTGGCGGGTGAGCTGATGTCTATTCCGGATTTTGCTGAACCCGATGATACCTTGTTTGCTTCAGAAAAGAAAATTATACAGAACCTGAAAAAGGCTACTTTGATGGTTGCAGGTGCTGCGGTTCAGAAGCTGATGATGAGCCTGTCTAAAGAGCAGGAGATCCTGATGAACATCGCTGATATGGCTGGTTATATTTATGTTGCGGAATCGGCCATGCTGCGGACAGAGAAGCTGGTGAGTTTAAAAGGTGAAGCAGCCTGTGAAGGTCAGATTAACCTGATGCGCATCTATTTTGTTGAAGCTGTTGACGCGGTGAACAAAGCGGGTAAAGAAGCACTTTGGGCATTTGCTGAAGGCGATGAGCAACGCATGATGCTGGTGGGCCTACGCAGATTTACAAAGATGGATCCTTTTAACGTTAAAGAGACCAGACAAAAAGTGGCGCAACAGTTGATTGCTGCCAATAAATATTGCTTTTAAGCGAAGATATGCTTTCAGATTGTACCGCCTGAGGAATTCATCAGGCGGTTTTTTTGTGCCTATTGTTAAAATTAGTTAAAAATTGTTGTAACCCTTTTAAAAGACTATTTTTGTGCGATATGTTAAAAAACGCAGGTTTTTTTTGCCTCTTGTTCGCTGCTATGGTGTTGATATCCTGTGCAAAAGACGAGGATACTTACGATCGTGCGGCACAGTTGAAGCTTGATGTTGAAGCTATAGAAAAGTTTGTATCCAGCAATAGAATAGGTGCTACCAATGATGGAACCGGTTTGTATACCCAGGTTTTTAAACCGGGCAGCCAGCAGAAGGGTTGGGCGAAGGTAGACTCCGTGACGGTACTGTATACCGGACGTTTGCTGAACGGAGCTGTTTTTGATAAGCCTTCCTTGCCGGTGAGGCTCCTGTATTCCGGTTTGCTGGAAGGCTGGCAGAATGGTTTGAAAAAGATACAGGAGGGTGGAAGCATACGGTTGATCATTCCTTCAACAATGGCGTATACGGACGTGCAGGTGGGCATTATCCCGCCGAACTCCAATCTGGACTATACGATTGAGCTCCTTAACATAGACACAACAATAACCAAAACAGAAATTAAAAAATAACAAACACATGCTTAAAAAGTTATCCTTGTACACGCTGGCCTTCTTGGGGGCAATTATGCTCCTTAGTTCCTGCGAAAAGGAATATGAATCTATTGAGAACATTGACGAAACACGACTTCAGCAATATCTAAAGACCAGTAATCTGCAGTTTGAGAAAGACTCATCTGGATTTTACTACCTGGTGGACACTGCCGGTGTTGGAAACAATTTCACGGACAAGGATTCTGTATTGTATAACATTACGGTAAAGTCGCTTGGTGGTGGTACCGAGTATTACAACACGGCGACTTATTCAGCGAACCTTGCTACGCTTGTCGGCTATTCGGGTGTGTTGGTATCAAAAGACATACCGGCAATTCGTACGGCAATACTTGCAATGAAACCAGGTGGAACAGCTAAAGTATTGTTGCCGTCCTACCTTGCTTTTGGCAAAAACGGTTTGAGCAATATCAATGTCCCTTCTAACGAGCCGATTGAATTGACCATTCTTACGTATCCGGAACGGTCTCAGGCTGCATTGGATAACCGCTTAATTCAGGAGTTTCTTGTTAAAAATAATCTGACTGCAGATAAAGACTCCTCTGGAGTGTACTACAACATTGCTGTGGTTGGAATTGGTACGGACATCATTAATAAATCGTCTACGATAACAGTAAAGTATAAGGGCCGTTTGTTAAACGGAACCGAGTTCGACTCCTCTGGCGACACAACCAGTACAACTGTGTTAAATAACTTCATACAAGGCTGGCACAAGGTATTACCTAAAATGAGAGCCGGTGGTAAAGGAAGAATGTTTGTCCCATCGGGATTGGCTTATGGTTCATCGGCATCGGGAACTATTCCTCCAAATTCCGTGCTTGACTTTGATGTAGAAGTCGTAGGTGTAAAAAATTAATGGTGAGTATTTAAGGCTTCTTTAAACACATTTAATACCCTTTCTCTGGCAAAAGCATGTTCAACAATCGGTTGAACATGCTTTTCTTGTTTATACTCCGGGGCCCAGCGATAGATGTACTCGTTTTTTGGGTCGAACTTCTTCGCCTGAAGTTCCGGATTGAAGACACGGAAGTATGGAGAAGCATCATTGCCAGACCCGCATGCCCATTGCCAGCCTCCGACATTGCTGGCCATATCGTAATCCAGCAGCTTCTCCGCAAAGTAGGCTTCACCCCACCTCCAGTCAATTAAAAGATGTTTGGTGAGAAAACTAGCTACGATCATGCGTACGCGGTTGTGCATATACCCGGTCTGGTTGAGCTGGTTCATGCCGGCATCTACGATCGGGTAGCCGGTTTTTCCATTGCACCAGGCTTTAAATTCGGCTTCGTTATTTCTCCAGCGAATATTGTCGTATGCGGCCTTAAACGATTGGTTTCTGGTATGCGGAAAATGCCAGAGGATCATCATGTAGAAATCCCGCCAGGCCAGTTCAGAAAGCCACTTGTACGCTTTCGCCGCCCAGGCCGCCTGAGCGGCCTGCCGGATGCTGATGGTGCCAAATCTGAGGTGCAGCCCGATGCGGGTTGTTGCGTCATCAAAAGGGTAATCCCGTCTTTGTTCATATTCAGCCAATTTGGCTTCAAAGTTCTTTTCTGGAAATATTTGTCCGGATGGTATAAAACCGATTTCATTAAGGGTAGGTAAAGGAAGCGGCGGTATTTGCATGAGGTTTTTGAAATGTTTCGGCGTCGGATAGCTGCTGATGTAAAAGGTGTTTAGCTTGGCCATCCATTGCTTAAAATAGGGGCTGTAAACTGTATAGGGGCGGCCATCTGATTTTAGAATCTCATCACTCTCAAACATCACCTGGTCTTTGAAGCTCCGGAAAGCGATGTTTTTGCTTTTAAGTAGATCTGCAATTTCCGTATCCCTTTTTCGCGCATAAGGCTCGTAGTCCTGATTTGTAAAAACACTTTCCACGGCATAATCCTTGAGGATTTCGTTCTCCCAGATTTCTGCAGGGATGCCATATTTGATCAGAATGGAGGTGCCGAGGCTGCTGAGCTGCAGGTGAAGTGCGGTTAAGGTTTCATGGATGAATGTTACCCTTGGATCCTGTTTGTTGGGCAACTGGTTGAGGATATCTGTATCAAATATAAAAAGCAGCAACACCGGATGACTGGATTTTAACGCGTGATATAGCGCGGCGTTGTCGTTAATTCTTAAATCCCGGCGGAGCCAGCAGATCGAAATGGGTTGTTTCATGAGGTATATATCTGATGTCAGCTGGCGTAGATGTCCGACAGCGCCTCGGGAAGCTGTGTAAATTGAAAGGTAAATCCGGCATCAAGGATCTTTTGGGCAGAAGTATTGGTACTCATCAAGGCAATAACGGCCATTTCGCCAAGAATAAGTTTGATGAGTTCAGCTGGAACAGAGAACGGCCAAATGGGTCTTCTAAGTGTATCTGCGATTGATCTGGTTAGCGTTTTGTTGGTTACCGGGTAAGGTGCACAGGCATTGAATGTACCCGTAAAGGTGTTTTCCAGTGCAAAGATATACATGTTGACCATATCATGGAGGTGAATCCATGGAACCCATTGTTTGCCGGATCCAAGTGGTGCTCCTGCAAGCCACTTTACAGGCTTTGCCATAGCGGGCAGCGCCCCTTCATTTTCGGCCAGGATTACGCCGGTGCGGAACTTGACAATGCTCAGTCCGAGCTCTTCGCCATGATCCAACGCAGATTCCCATTTCAGGCAGCAATCTGCAAGAAACCCATTTCCATTTCCGCTGGTTTCTGTTAAGATCTCGTCACCACGGTCGCCATAAAAGCCAGTTGCTGAGGCGGAGACGATCCGCTGTACGGTATGTGCCGTTTTTTTAAGTGTGTTGTAAAGCAGTTGTGTGGACAGGACCCGGCTATCTATGATCTCCCGCTTTCGGGATTCCGTCCATTTGCCTTTTGATACATTTTCGCCGGCGAGGTGAACAATGGCATTTACCCCATTGAAACAGCTACTGTCAATAAGTTGACTGTGGGGCTCCCATTCGAATACCTGAACGTTTGGGATGAACCGGGGATGGGTGGAGAGAATTGAAATTGTATAATTTTTTTTAAGTAAGGCCTGAACTAAAGCCTTTCCGATCATTCCGGTCGCACCGGTTATTAAAACATGTTTTGCCATTTTTGATTTCCGTAATGCTCCTCGTAACGAAATACACTCACTACAGTTTAACAACTTCTTTTTAGCGGATTGGTTTTAAAGATCGCCTTTATATTCAATTATGGTCAAATATGGCGGGATTTGTTGTGATTGTGTAAATATTACGCTATCAATTAGAAGTACCACGAAAAATCGTATATTTTTGTGAGAATCAAATAACAGCCTTCCAATATAAATGAAATCCAAGAGAATATTAGTTTGGTTTAGAAACGACCTTCGCCTGCATGATAACGAGATGTTGGTGGAGGCGATTGCTAAATCGGATGCTATTCTGCCCGTTTACTTCTTTGATCCAAGGCATTTCGATTCGGATCAGGTGAACAGGTCGGGATTCCTGCGTACACAGTTTCTTATTGAGAGCGTTGATGCGCTGCGCAGGGCATTTCAGAAGTTAAATGGGGACATCCTAATTGTACGGGGAAAGCCTGAGGAGCATATTCCAGGGCTGGTGGAGCAATATGAGATTTCAGAAGTATACCACCATCGGGAGGTTGCTCCGGCAGAAACCCATGTTTCGGCAGAAGTGGAAGACCGGCTGTGGAAGTTAAAGGTAAACTTAAAGCATTTCATCGGGCATACGCTTTACAACAAAGAAGATTTGCCGTTTCCGATTAAGGATATTCCAGATGTGTTTACCCAGTTTAAGAAGAAAACCGAACGTGATGCGATTGTAAAGCCCTGCATTGAAACCCCTGTTCACGTGGATTTTGTGGAAAGTGATGACTGGGGAGCGCTGCCGTCCTTAACGGAATTGTTTCCGGATGAGCCTTTGGATGGAGTGCCTCGCGGACACGGGATTACAGGCGGTGAGGAAGCAGGTGTAGCGCAGCTGAATGAACTATTGTCGGAACATTCCACCATCTATCTGAAGCCTTCAGCAAAAGATCGTTCAGGGAGATCATCGAACCTTTCTGCCTGGTTATCCCTGGGTTGCTTGTCGCCACGTAAAGTCTATTGGGCTGTCAAAGCTGCTGAAGAACGCTTTGGAATTAACCCGAACTTCAACCATCTCATTCTTGGCCTGCTATGGCGTGATTACTTCCGTTTCATGTTTAAGAAACATGGTGCACGCTTTTTAGAGGAGTCTTCGCTAATAGCTGAACTTGCTGCTGAGCCTGAGGAAGATCTCATTTTTGAAGGTTGGAAGAATGCCCGTACCGGACATTTACTTATTGACAGGTTGATGAAGGAATTGAATTGTACTGGTTTCCTTCCATACAGTTCCAGAATTCTTGTCGCGACGTTCCTGATACATGTTCTTAAGGTAAACTGGATGAAAGGTGCGGTTTACTTTGAAGAGCGGCTGATTGACTACACAACGGCAAGTAATTGGGGGAACTGGGCCAGCATCGCAGAAGGTGGAAAATCGGCGAGATCCAAACACGCTTTCGATGTCGACAAACAGCTGGAGTTGTTGAGAAGCAGTGCGCTGGTCTGAGCGAAATGCTTCAGAAAAAATCTGATTACATAAAATATTTCTTAGAAACTATGGGACTTTGTTTATAAACAAAGTTGTTGAACGGTTGTTGTTAAATCGTGAGGAATTATTCAATAAGCGATATAGAAGGTCTAATCGGGATAAAAGCCCACACGATCAGAGCCTGGGAGGTCCGGTACAATCTAGTTCCGCCCAAGCGCACGCCTACAAACATCCGTTTTTACGATGAGGACGATCTTAAGATGCTGCTGAATATTGTTGCGCTGAACGAAAACGGCTACAAGATAAGCAGGATTGCGCAAATGAATAAAAAGAGGATTCTGGATCTGGTTATTCAGCTTAAAACCGACTGGGGCAATGATGCGGTGCAGATGCTGAACCTCTCGAAAGCAACACTGAATTACGATGAAGTGGCATTTTCTGATATTCTGGAAAGTTGTATCCGCGAGATGGGACTTACGAAAACAATGGATCAGGTGCTTTTCCCGTTTATGAAGCGTATTGGTATGCTGTGGCAGACCGGTACCCTCGAACCATCACATGAACACTTTGCTTCTAACCTGATTCGTGAGAAGATTATTGTGGAGATTGATCGTGTCGACAAGCCTGAGCATAAGTCGCCGAAACGTTTCCTTTTATTTCTTCCGGAAGGCGAGATGCATGAAACAGGCTTGCTTTTTGCGAGGTACCTATTGAAAAAATGCGGACATGACACCTTGTATCTCGGACAGGAAATACCATATTCGGACATCAGAAAGGTTATCAAAAGTTACAAACCGGACTTCGCTTTTATTGTCCTCACCTCCCTGAACTTAGGTAAAGACATCAATAAGATCATCGCCAAAGTGATGGAATATTTAGACGTGCCGTTGATTGTAGCCGGTAGTCTAATCTCTGAATTCGACATACTTCTGAAGGATCAGCTTAAACCATTGAAGAATGTATGTGATATCGAGGAATTCCTTGAAGAAATATAAAGAAGTTTGCCTATTCTTATTGGTAAAATTCTAATTTTGCAACACTTAGAGCAATTGAAACATAATGGATAATTTATCTTATCTCAGCGGAGAAAACGCAGAATATATTGATTCCCAATACCAGTCTTTTAAACAAGACCCACAGTCGGTAGAATTCGGCTGGCAGAAGTTTTTCGAAGGCTTTGATTTTGGAAGAGAATCTTCCGGAGCCTCGGTAAGTGCAGAAGCCCCAGAACACTTTTTAAAAGAAATTAATGTTTTAAATTTAATAAATGGATACAGGCAGCGGGGACATTTGTTCACCAAGACAAATCCGGTGCGCGAACGCAGGAAACATCTCCCTACTCTAGATCTTGAGAATTTTGGGTTAAGTGATGCGGACCTGGACACTGTGTTCAATTCAGGCGTTGAAATTGGTATAGGTGCCGCCAAACTTTCGGATATCGTTGCCTTTTTAACGCAAACCTATTGTGGTTCTGTAGGTGCCGAATACAAGTATGTACGTACGCCGGAAGTTGTTCAATGGATTGAACGTAAAATGGAAAGCGTGCGCAATACGCCGAAATTTTCTGCAGATGAAAAGAACAGAATCCTTGTTAAGCTGAACGAAGCCGTTGGATTTGAAAATTTCCTTGGCACTAAGTTTCTTGGTCAGAAGAGATTTTCATTGGAAGGTGCGGAAGCGTTAATTCCTGCACTGGACTCAGTTATTGAGAAAGGTTCGGCACTGGGCATTGAGGAGTTCGTTATCGGGATGGCCCACCGTGGCCGTTTGAACGTGCTTGCGAATATTATGCAAAAGTCTTACAAAGACATTTTTGCAGAGTTTGAAGGTAAAGGGTATAGTGCAAGTTCTCCATTTGGCGGGGACGTTAAATATCACCTCGGTTATTCTACTGATGTAACCACAAACATGGGCAGCAATGTCCATCTGAGTTTATGCCCGAACCCTTCGCATCTGGAAACAGTGAACGGTGTGGTTGAAGGCATGACCCGCTCTAAGATTGATTTTAAGTATGATGGCGATAATTCCAGAATTGCGCCAATTTTGATACATGGCGATGCCTCCGTTGCCGGTCAGGGTATTGTTTATGAAGTGATACAAATGGCTGGTTTGGAAGGTTACAAGACCGGTGGTACCATTCACCTGGTCATCAACAACCAAATCGGATTTACCACGAATTATAAAGATGCCCGTACTAGTACCTACTGTACGGACATCGCTAAAGTTACGCTTTCGCCGGTCTTCCATGTAAATGGAGATGATGTTGAAGGGTTGGTTTACGCGATCAATCTGGCCATGGAATATCGCCAGAAATATAGAAACGATGTTTTTATAGACATCTTGTGCTACCGCAGATTTGGACATAACGAGTCTGATGAACCTAAGTTCACCCAGCCGTTATTGTATAAGATTATTGAGAAACACGCTAACCCGAGAGATATTTACATTGATCAGTTGATCAAGGAAGGACACCTTGATGCAGTCAAAGCTAAGGCGCTTGAAAAAGAGTTCCGCGGCACCTTGCAGGAGCGTCTGAACGAAGCGAAAGAGTTGACATCAACTTATCAGGATGTTAAGTTTGGTGGTGCCTGGGTAGACATGCGTCTTGCAACCAGTCAGGATTTCGAAAGTTCGCCAAATACGGCTGTAAAGGAAAGTACCTTGCTGGAAGTTGCAAAAAGGATCAGTACCCTGCCGTCAGACAAGAAGTTTTTCAAGAAAATTGAAAAGTTGTTCGAGGAACGTAGTAAGATGGCTACAACGACCCACGTTTTTGATTGGGCGATGGGAGAGCAACTGGCTTATGGAACTTTGCTTTCTGAAGGTAAACGTGTTCGTGTGAGCGGGCAGGATGTAGAACGTGGAACGTTTTCACACCGTCATGCGGTGTTAACGCTCGAGAATTCTGAGGAAGAGTATATACCGTTGGCCAATATTTCCGATCAGCAGGCGGCATTTGACATCTACAATTCACACCTTTCTGAATACGGCGTTCTTGGATTCGAATATGGATATGCAATGGCCAATCCAAATGCATTGACGATCTGGGAAGCGCAGTTTGGAGACTTTGTTAATGGTGCGCAGATTATTTTGGATCAATATATCGCAAGTGCAGAGACGAAATGGCAAAGGGAAAACGGATTGGTGCTGTTGTTGCCTCATGGTTACGAGGGACAAGGTCCGGAGCATTCCTCTGCGCGTATTGAACGAATTATGGAGCTTTGTGCGGACTATAATATGCAGGTATTAAATTGCACTACGCCCGCAAACTTCTTCCATGCACTACGCAGGCAGTTTAAACGTGATTTCCGTAAGCCACTCGTTGTATTTACGCCGAAGAGCTTGTTGCGCCACCCTAAATGTGTGTCGCCACTGGCAGACTTTACTGAGAACAAGTTCCAGGAAGTTATTCCGGATGTAAATGTTAATCCGGCGGATGTTACCCGCGTTCTCTTCTGTTCAGGTAAGATTTATTACGAGTTGCTCGAAAAGCAACAAACAGATGGAATTAAAAATGTTGCTATTGTTCGCGTAGAGCAGTTGTATCCGACGCCTCTTGCGCAAATGGAAGCTACTTACAACAGTTTTGAGAATGCCACCGATGCGGTTTGGGTTCAGGAAGAGCCTGAAAACATGGGTGCATGGCCATATATGATGCGTAAGCTAAGAAAAACAGTTTTCCACAATTTGGAGGTGATCTCCAGAAAGGAAAGCAGCAGTACAGCTTCAGGTTTTGCAAAACAGCATTCCGATCAGCAGGCCTATATCCTCGCAAAATCCTTTGAAGTTCCGGTAACGGAATCAGCGAAAGACATCGCGGAAAAGTCAGTGCAACAAGAATTCAACGTAGATTAAAAATATAACACAGCAGATATGAGTATAGAAATAAAAGTTCCACCAGTAGGAGAATCGATTACTGAAGTTGTTTTATCCCAATGGTTGAAAAACGATGGTGATGTAGTAGAGATGGATGAAGTTATAGCAGAGCTGGAATCTGATAAAGCAACTTTCGAATTGACTGCAGAGCAGGCTGGAACTTTAAGAACAGTAGCAAATGAAGGGGATACCCTTGAAATTGGTGCTGTCGTTTGTAGAATTGAAGAAGGTGGTACAGCTGCACCAAAGGCACCTGAAGCCGCTGGCGAGCAAAAGGCAGCTGTTGCGTCAGAAACGAGTGTTTCTCCGGTAGCGGAAAAGCAAGGTGAGTCTTATGCCACTGGTACACCTTCTCCAAGTGCAGGCAAAATATTAGCTGAGAAAGGTGTAGATGCTGGTTCTCTCAAAGGTTCTGGTGTAGATGGCAGAATTACGAAGGAAGATGCGTTGAAAGCAGAAAAACCTGCTGCCAAAGCTGCTGCACCTGCAAGCAAACCACAGGCTGCTGCTGAAGCACCAGTTGTGGGTTCAAGAGGTGAACGCAGGCAGAAAATGACTCCTTTGCGCAAAACAGTCGCGAAACGCCTTGTTGCTGTGAAGAATGAGACTGCAATGTTAACGACTTTCAATGAAGTTGACATGAAGCCGATCATGGACCTCCGTGGGAAATACAAAGAGCAGTTTAAAGAGAAGCACGGTGTGGGGTTAGGTTTCATGAGTTTCTTCACCAAAGCAGTTTGTGAAGCGATGAAAGATTTTCCTGCAGTTAACGCACGTATAGATAATGAAGAGATTGTATACAATGATTTTGTAGATGTTTCTATCGCTGTGTCTGCACCTAAGGGCTTGGTTGTACCTGTGATCAGGAATGCAGAAAGCTTGACGCTTGCACAGATTGAAAAATCAGTGATTGAACTGGCTACAAAAGCGCGTGATAACAAGTTATCTATTGAAGAGATGACTGGTGGAACATTTACAATCACAAATGGTGGTGTATTTGGATCCATGATGTCTACACCAATCATCAATGCCCCTCAGTCTGCGATTTTAGGTATGCACAATATCATTCAAAGACCGATTGCAGAGAACGGTCAGGTAGTTATTCGTCCAATGATGTATCTGGCTTTGTCATACGATCACCGGATTATTGACGGTAGGGAATCTGTAGGCTTCCTTGTTCGTGTTAAACAACTATTGGAAGACCCTGCACGTTTGTTGTTGGGCATATAGAAACGAATGCGTGTGATGCCCCTTTAAAATGAATGTGGGCAGAGCAATATAAGAGCGGCCGGTTATGTGAATAACCGGCCGCTTCTTTGCGTCTCTATATTAGACCTGAAGAATATAGATTTTAGCTATCGCCTTTTTTGATGTTGATATAGAAATCAGGATCGGCTTTAAAATTCTCCGCAGTGATCTGCTTGTCAACTTTAACTTGCTTCCACCTGGTGCCTGGATATATTAGAGAATAACCTTTTCCTTGTGTAGAAACCCTAACCGGCATATCGAAGTCTTTGACGTCTGCAACCCACCTGTAGGATAACGTATTGTTCTTTATGTTATACTCCAGGGTCGGTATTTTTGCGTTGCGCAGATACTGGTCGAAGACCTTGTCCAATTTGATGCCACTTTGGTTACTAATATATGCTTCTATCTCTGATGTATTAACCGTCTTATGGTAAAAAGTCTTATTCAGACCTCTCAGAATGGATTTAAACTTATCATCGTTATTGATCAGCTGCCTGATGGTGTGGATCATATTTGCCCCTTTGTAATACATATCGCCTGAACCTTCTTTGTTTACGTTGTAAGGTCCAATGATTGGACGGTCATTTTTAATGTTTGCACGTATTCCCCTCACGTATTCGGCGCCAGCTTCTTTGCCGGACTGGCATTGGGTAAATAACGACTCCGAATAGTTTGTGAAGCTTTCATGTACCCACATATCTGCAATATCCTTGGAAGTTATGTTGTTGCCAAACCATTCATGGCCACTCTCATGGATAACGATGAAGTCAAATTTCAATCCGTGTCCTGTATGGGACAAATCCTTACCCATGTAGCCTCTTTTGAAGCCATTTCCATAAGCGACCGCACTCTGGTGTTCCATACCCAAATGAGGCGCCTGTACCAGTTTGTACCCATCTTTATAAAAAGGATATGGTCCAAACCAGTCCTCAAAGCACTTTAACATGGGTTTTACATCCGCATCCCAGTGGGCCCGGGCTTGGGCACTATCCTGTTTTAACGACCAGTAATCGATCGTTAACAGTCCGTCTTCACCCTGCATCTGGTCTGTCCAGTGTGAATACTTGCCGATATAAAATGAAACATCATAATTGTTGATCGGATTGCTCACAAACCAATTGTGTTGGGTGTAGCCATCTGCTTTCGGAACAATACTTCTCAATCTGCCATTGGAAACTTCCTGCAAGTTTTTAGGGGCAGATATGCTGATCAGCATGCTGTCCACTTCATCACTTTGATGATCTTTATTTGGCCACCAACTGCTTGCCCCAAGACCCTGGCAGGCTACAGAAACCCATGGGTCCCCGTCTTTGTCTTTACTGTATATAAAACCTCCGTCCCAGGGTGGTGTTTTCGCTACAACCGGACTTCCGGAATAAAAAACTGTGAATTTCTCTTTCGCTGCTTTTTTAATCTGCTTTGGAAAAGTAACAAACACGGCGTTGAATTTCCTGGTATAAGGCAGTTCCTTGCCTTCATATACAACCCGGTCTACCTTTAAATTGGAAAAGAGATCGAACTGAAGTTTAGTAAAGTCATCTTTCGCTGTGAACTGGAATTCATTGCTTCCACTAATTGATTGCTGATCGATATCGATCTTGATGTCTAAATGGTAGTAGTTGATGTCATAACAGGTGCGTAGTGGCGTTAACATACCCCTTAAGCTATCTGCTCTTGAATGTTGGGTTTCTGGTTTCAGCAGTTGTGCTTTGGCCGAAAAGGAAACGAGTGACAGTATCAGCACCCGGTAGAGTAGTTTATTGAACATATTGGTTTTATTGAACATAATTATGGATTCAACACGGTCACCGAGACCGATGAAGGATTCTGTGCGTCATGATAGATTCTGTGTGTTGCTTTTTGGAAATCCGTCTCGTCTGCACTATAGATATCCATAAACTTTTGTGGATTGCGGTCTGCCAGCGGAAACCAGGAATTCTGAACCTGGACCATGATTTTGTGGCCTTTTTTAAATGTGTGGCCGACGTCCGGCAGGGTGTATTTTACTTCGGTTATCTTTCCGGGAATAAATGGCTCCGGCTTAGAGAAACTGTTGCGGAACTTCCCACGCATGATTTCGCCCCGTACCAGCATCTCATATCCGCCCATAATAGCGTCCGGGTTCTGTGGACTAACTTCTTTGGTATCTTCCGGATATACGTCAATCAGTTTGACTACGTAATCTGCGTCCGTACCTGTTGTGGAAACCTTTAGGTTGGCGAACAGGGGCCCGGCAAGTGTAACATCTTCCGTCAGAGGATCTGTCTGGTACACCATTACATCAGGCCTGCGGGCGGCAAAACGCTGATCATCGATCATGTATTCCCGAGTTCGGCTGGTTTGTATGCCAGCCTGATGCGGAACAGGGTTGTTTGGATCGCTTATATATTCGTCAAAATCTGCTGTTGCTGCTGGTGCCGTAAAACTGAGTTTACCATCCGCCTGAAAGAATAGCGTTTTCTGTTCGGTATCTTTCGGTGGCCAGCTGGAAAATTTCTTCCATTCGTTGCTTCCGGTCAGGAAAATGGTTGCTTCCGCCAGATCTATACTGGGCCCATCCTTTAAGTAGTGCATGAAAAAGGGATATTCGACGTTCTTCTGGTACCATGTACTTGTCGGCTGATGGAAGTTGATGTCTCCAAAGTTTTCTCCAGTGCTTCTCGCCCAGCCACCATGGAACCATGGCCCCATCACCAAGTTGTTGTTTGCAGTCGGATTTTGTTTTTCGATGGCCTGATAGGTGGCAAAGGTACCGAAAGCATCCTCCGCATCGAAGAAGCCGCCGACGACCAATACTGCGGGCTTCACCTTTGTTACATGTGGCAGAATTTCTTTCGCTTGCCAGAATGAATCATAAGTTCCATGTGCCATTAGATCATTCCAGAACCGGATGCTATCCCCGAAGTACTTTGTTTTTACGTTTTTCAACGCTCCAAGCTCCAGATAGAAGCGGTAGTTGTCTTTTACAGGGAAATCAAAGGGTTTTGGACCCTTGTCCGGAGTAATTGGTTTTGGCCTGGGCACCCCGAATGTTGAATAGAATTTGAATGCATCAATCAGGAATAATGCACCGTTGTGATGAAAGTCGTCTCCCCGGAACCAATCTGTAACTGGCGCCTGTGGTGAAACGGCCTTTAATGCAGGGTGGGCACCAGGAAGTGCTGCTGTCGAGTAAAATCCTGGATAGGAAATGCCGTAAATTCCCGCCCTACCATTGTTGTTGGGAATGTTTTTAATCAACCAGTCTATTGTATCGTAAGTATCGGAGCTCTCGTCTATATCTTTTTTTATTTTCTTTTTGTTGTTGTGTGGACGCACGTCCACAAACTCGCCCTCGCTCATCCACTTTCCGCGGACATCCTGATAGACAAATATAAATCCCGCTCGTAACAACAGGGGAGAGGGGCCCAATGTCGTTTTGAATTTATCTGCTCCATATGGAGATACCGTATAAGGCGTTCGATTAATTAGGAACGGAAACCGGCCGCCTTCTTTAGGGATGTAAATTGAGGTAAACAGTTTGACCCCATCCCGCATGGGGATGCTGCGTTCTATTTTCGTGTAATGTTCCTGTACGTAAGCAGAATCTGTTTGTTGTGCAATGGAATGGCTTGCACAGAAAAGAACCAATAGAATAGTGAGCAATTGTATGCGCTTCATGAGCTAGTTTTTTGACCCATAAACCTACAAAAAATAGCAACAAAAGCACAATTGTCTTACGATTGTGCCACATTCGTCCTTAAAATTAAAAATGATCGTAACTTTGGCCCATACGCTTTGTATATATGGGTAGAAAAAACTTCAGTTTTACGTATCTGCTTTCACTATTGCCTTTCCGGTTTATATCGCTCGTCAAATTTGGGATAACAGGATTTTCTGGGTTGGTGATCGATTTCTCCCTCACCTGGCTCTTTAAAGATGAGCTTCACCTGAACAAGTTTGTGGCCAACGCCATTGGATTTACGGCCGCAGTGATCAGCAATTATTTCATAAACCGCTTCTGGACATTCAGTGAAAGGGACAAAGTTAAAGTCGGCCGACAACTTGCCTCATTTGCGGTTGTTTCCCTGGTCGGGCTCCTCCTAAACTCCTGCTTCGTTTACATCCTAAATGAGCTATTCTTTTTAAACTTTTATGTTAGCAAGGCGATCGCGGTTTTACTTGTTTTCTTTTGGAACTTTACGGCCAATTACTTCTTCGTCTTCAAGCTTAAGAAACCTGATCAATTCTAAAAACAATCACATTCATGGAACAAAGGTCCAGTAACAGTAACCAGTGGCTTTATATATTTATCGCGCTTGCCGTCGTCGTCAACTTTTCAGGGTTGTTTGTGACCATCATCGGGCCTGATGGTGCTTTGTATGCGTCCATTGCCAAAACGATGGTATGGAAGAACAACTATGCGGATCTATTTGTAAATGGACAGGAGTGGCTGGATAAACCGCATTTTCCATTCTGGGCGGCTGCATTCTCTTTCAAGATTTTTGGGATTAGCACCTGGGCATACAAGCTTCCCGGCGTGCTTTTCGTCATGCTGGGCGCTTGGTACACCTACAAATTTGCGCTCGAGGTTTACAACAAGCAGATCGCGCTGTGGTCCGTACTCATTCTACTGACTTCAGAGCACCTGATCATCTCGAACAATGACGTCAGAGCGGAGCCTTACCTTACCGGTCTGATCATTGCCAGTGTGTTTTACTTCTATAAAGCACAAGGGGAGCGCTGGTTCTGGAACATTATCCTTGGCGCTTTGTTCGCCGCATGTGCCGTTATGACCAAGGGGATCTTTGCCGTAATTCCAGTCGTTGGAGCCATCTTTGGGCATCTGATCATCACTAAACAATGGAAATTGATATTCCATGTTCGTTGGCTTCTGGCGATCATTGCGGGATGTATTTTCATCCTGCCGGAGTTGTGGTGTCTGTATATGCAGTTTGACATCCATCCCGAGAAGGTAGTTTTTGGGCGAACAAACGTTTCCGGCCTGAAGTTTTTCTTCTGGGACAGCCAGTTCGGGCGGTTCTTCAATGACGGGCCGATTAAGAAAGCAAATGGAGACCCGTCGTTTTTTCTCCATACCACCCTTTGGGCTTTCCTGCCCTGGTCGGTCATGCTGTATGTCGGCATCGTTCAGTTTTTGCGAAATAAAGGACTGCAGGTGAAACAAAAGGAATGGTATTCAATTTGTGGAGCGGGATTGACCTTCCTCATCTTTTCCTTATCGAAGTTCCAGCTGCCGCATTACATCACCATCATCTTTCCTTTTTTCGCCATATTAACTGCTCAATATTTCTACGGACTTGACCGGAAATCAGCGCGAATAATAAAATTCATCCAACTGTTCGTCATCAGCGTAATGGTACTGATTATCGGTCTACTGCATTACTTCTTTCGTCCCGAAAACACAGCCATTTTAACGATTGCCATATTGCTGGCATCGGCAGTTCTGGCTGTTGTGGTATGCTGCCGAATTTCTGGGAGATACCAGACGCTGTATCTGGCCTGCGTGGCCGCATTCTTCGTCAACCTGTACTTCAATCTGGTATATTACCCGAAACTGGTTCAGTACCAGGCCGACAGCATGGCGGCTTTTTACATCAACACGCACAACAAAGCCGGCCTTCCGGTAGTGCAAATTGAAAATGGAACCTCCTATGCATTGGATTTCTACCTAAACCAAACAGCCGCGTCCTATGTCCTGGGCGAAGAGAAGCCGCTGCCAAAGGGCCCATACCTGCTGTTTGGGGATACGGAGGCAATTGAGCAGCTTAAAAAAAATGGCCTGCAAGTGCAGGCCATAAGAACCTTTGAGCGTTTCCGGATCACATTGGTCAATAAGAAATTCCTCAACAGTGCTACCCGCCAGGAAGTTGTTCAGTCTTCGGAACTGGTACTGGTAAAATGAGCAGGCCCGGAAGAAACAGATATCCACATGCTATATTTGTTTTGAGGTTTATTAACTTTGTTCAACAAAAAACTAAATTATGCAATACGATGTAGTTGTTATAGGTTCTGGTCCTGGTGGTTATGTTGGCGCAATCAGATGCGCTCAATTAGGCTTAAAAACAGCAGTTATAGAAAAGTACAAAACCTTTGGTGGTACCTGCTTAAACGTAGGTTGTATCCCTTCAAAAGCATTGTTGGACTCTTCCGAGCATTACCACAATGCGGCTCATTCTTTTACCGAGCACGGTATAGACCTGAGTGATCTTAAGGTAAACATGCCTCAGATGATCGCCAGGAAGAATGATGTTGTAGCACAGAATACAGCTGGTATTACGTACTTGTTTAAGAAAAATAAAATTGACAGCTTTCAGGGGGTTGGATCATTTGTTGATAAGAATACCATCAAGATCACAAAGGAAGACGGTACTTCAGAGACCATCACTGCAAAAAATGTGATTATTGCTTCCGGCTCGAAACCAACTTCATTGCCGTTTCTTCCGATTGATAAAAAGCGCATTATTACCTCAACTGAGGCATTGGAGATCAACGAAGTTCCTAAACACCTGGTTGTGATCGGAGGCGGTGTGATCGGTCTGGAGCTCGGTTCTGTATACGCACGTTTGGGTGCTAAAGTATCCGTAATTGAATTCCTTCCTTCCATCATTGCAACCATGGATGCCGGTCTCGGGAAAGAATTGCAGCGCGTACTTAAGAAATCCTTGGGTATGGAGTTCTATATGAATCATAAAGTTACAGGTGCCAGTGTAGCAGGAGAAACCGTAACCGTTACTGCAGAGAATGCAAAAGGAGAGCAGGTTAATTTTGATGCAGACTATTGCATTGTTGCGGTAGGCCGTACCGCCTATACAGAAGGACTGGGATTGGAGAACATCGGAATTCAGACTGAAAGAGGAAATAAAATTCCGGTTAACGAGCACCTGGAAACATCGGTACCCGGAGTATATGCCATAGGGGATGTGATTACAGGCGCAATGCTGGCACACAAGGCAGAAGATGAAGGTACCTATGTTGCAGAGCGTATTGTAGGCCAAAAGCCGCACATCAATTACAACCTGATCCCAGGCGTCGTATATACTTGGCCGGAGGTTGCTTCTGTTGGCTTTACAGAAGAACAGCTAAAAGTAAAAGGAGCGAAGTACAAGACGGGATCATTTCCTTTTAAAGCGAGCGGCCGTGCAAAAGCCAGTATGGATACAGATGGTTTTGTGAAAGTGCTTTCTGACGCCACAACGGATGAGATCCTGGGCGTTCATATGATCGGACCCCGTGCGGCAGATATGATCGCAGAAGCAGTTGTCGCAATGGAATTCCGTGCTTCAGCAGAGGACATTGCGCGGATTTGTCATGCACATCCAACCTATACAGAAGCATTCAGAGAAGCTGCTATGGCAGCAACAGAAAATAGGGCCATACACATTTAACCGATAGCCCATTAAAATAAAAAACCCGGTATTACTACCGGGTTTTTTTATGCATTTGCGAATGTTAATGTTGGTGATCCAACTCATATTCTTTCACTTCTTTGTGTTCGTAAGGTTCAACCATCAGCTCTTCTATGGTGATTCCTTTTTTATTGTAACCCATACGATCCAGTAGTCTGTCGAATATCAGGTACATTACCGGAACAATAATCAGGGTAAGAAACAACGAGCTTAATAGCCCCCCAATAATTACCCAGGCAAGCCCATTTTTCCATTCTGCACCAGCACCACTGGCCAGCGCAATTGGTAGCATACCAATAACCATCGCAATGGTCGTCATCAGGATTGGGCGCAAACGTGCGTGGTTTGCTAAAATTAACGCCTCTACCGTGTCCTTACCTTCTGCTTTCATCTGGTTTGTAAAATCCACCAGGATAATCGCATTCTTTGCCACCAATCCAATCAGCATGATCAATCCTAGAATGGTGAATATGTTCAAGGCATTATTCGTTAGCGCTAAGGCAAGCAGGGCTCCGATAACGGATAGCGGGATTGAAAACATTACCACGAATGGATAAACAAAACTATCATATAGAGTTACCATGATCAGGTAAACCAGTAAAATTGACGATAGTAGAGCAATCCCTAAAGTACCGAATCCTTCTCCCTGATTTTCCGCATCTCCACCCCAGACATAACTTACGCCGATTGGTTTCTTCAAGGTGCCGTCAGCCTCCTTTTTTTCCAGCGCTTCCTGGAATTCCGCAACGATGGTACCAGTAGGGCGTCCAATGGACTGTGCCTGCACAGATACCGAAGTACTCTTATCACGGCGTTCCAGCTGACTTGGTCCGGATCCCTGACGGATGTCTGCAAACTGCAACAACTTTATTTGCTGCCCGGTATTATTGATAAAAACCAGGTTTCTTACGTCATCGATATTCTGGCGGTTAAATGCCTGATATTGTATGTTAATGTCGTATTCGTATTCACCCTTCCGGAATTTACCATCCGTGTTACCACTAAACGCAGTCTGCATTGTAACACCGACCGTTTGAAGCGTCAGCCCCAGTGCGGCCATCTTATCGCGGTCTACCTGAACATTAATCTCCGGACTACCCGTTTCCACAGATAACTTGATCTCGGCAGAACCTTTAATTCCGGCAAGCACATCTTTTGCTGCATTTGCGTATTTCATGGCACTATCCAGGTCAGATCCCATTACTACCAGCTCTATAGGAGCATTTTCTGCGATACCCAGAATACTGATCGGCACGGTCTTTACTTTTACGCCAACCAGATATTTCGCGAGTTCCCGGCTGACTTTCGTTGCGTAGATACTTGCGTCATCAGCACGGTCCTTCCGGTCCACGAGACGAACGTTAATCTCCGATTTGTAAGCAGTAGCCTGTGTTGCCCCGAAGTTACCGCTGGCCTGTCCTACAGTGGTGATCATTTGCGTGATTTCCGGCTTTTTAGTTAAGAAAGCCTCTGCTTTCTGAGTAGCCAGGTTGGTCTGCTCGATCGATGCATCTTTTGGAAGCTCCAGTTGTACCAGGAATTCCCCTTTATCACTTTTCGGAAAGAACTCTGTACCAATGTATCCTGCAGGAATCAACCCGCATGATCCAAAGAACATCACCAGTACGATCAGGATCGTCTTGCCTTTGTTCGCCAGAGACCAGGTCAAAATACCCGTGATCCAATTGGTGAACTTATGCAGTTGTCTTTCGAACCACAAGATAAAGCGGCCGAAGATGTTTTTTCCTTCAATACGTTCCAACTTCCCGAAACGGGAGGAGAGTAGAGGTACAATGGTAAAGGAAGCGACGAGTGACAATAAGGTCGCCATGATAACGACCACACAGAACTGTCTCAATATGTTCGAAACCAACCCGGTAGTGATCGCAATTGGGAAGAACACTACTACAATTACAAGGGTGATGGATACGACCGTAAACCCGATCTCGGCAGTTGCATCATAAGCCGCTCTAACCCGGTTTTTGCCCATTTCCATGTGCCTGTATATGTTCTCGAGTACCACAATGGCATCATCCACCAGGATACCAACCACGAGTGATAGCCCCAGAAGAGACATAAGGTTTAGCGTAAAGCCAAACATTTCAATTCCTATAAAAGTGGCAATCAGAGATGCAGGAATGGATACCATTACAATCAACGCATTCCGTAAACTGTGCAAGAAGAACAGCATCACGAATGCAACGAGAATAATCGCGAGTATTAAATCGTGTATTACCGCGTCCGCAGACTCCAATGTGAATATAGAGCTGTCATTAACCACGCTGATGTTCAGGTTGTTCGCCTTGTAGTCGTTCATCAAGGTCGTGATGGTTTTATGCACACCCTCGCTTACCTCCACCGCATTCGCATCAGATTGTTTGATAATTTGAATTGCGATTGCTCCCTTGCGGTCTACACGCGCAAGTTTGTCCACCTCTTTCTGCCTGTCTTGTACATCTGCAACATCCTGCAGCCTGATCTGAGCGCCGTCTGCACCGGTGCTTACCACCAGGTTCCGTAGCTCTTCAACACTTTGGTATTTACCGGACAATCGGATCAGAATATCCTGATCGTGGGTTTTCACGCTTCCAGTAGGGAAGTCAAGGTTGGATGATAAAATCGCCTGCTGAACCTGTGGAATGGATAGGTTATACCCCTGAAGCATGTCGGCAATTAATCCAACCTGGATCTCACGTTCCTGGCCACCAACAAGGTTCACTTGCGCAACCCCATTTACACGGGACACAATTGGCGCAATCCGTTTGTCGATCAAATCATAGAACGTTGCATCGTCCATGTTTGCAGAGGCGGTCATGGTGATCACCGGTAAATCGTCAAGCGAAAACTTATTTAGTGAAGGGGCTTTAACATCCACCGGAAGATCCGCCAGGATGGAGTTTACCTTCCTTTGGGCATCGTTCAGGGAGAGATCCACATCGGCTTTATCGGTCAGCGTAATGGTTACAACCGACAAGCTTTCGTAAGAAACAGCATTCAGTTTCTTGATGTTCTCCAAAGAGGAGATTGCGTCTTCAATTTTCTTTGTTACTGTATTTTCGACCTCATTGGGTGATGCACCCGGGTATATCGTTGATATGGATACTACATTATTGCTGAACTTCGGCAACAACTCATAACTTAATGAAAAGTAACTGAGTAGTCCGAGTAAGGTTAATACAGTAAAAACGACGATTACCAATGAAGGCCTCTTAATTGATATTTCTGTTATTTTCATCGGTTGTTATTGTGTTTTAGAGGTGATGAAGCTTCTACGAGCAATATTCACTGCTGTTCTTGAGAACTTGTTCATAACGCATTCATTAGTGATCTATATATTAATTTATTTAACCGGTGCAACCAAACTGCCGTCGATCAGGTTGATCTGGCCACTGGTTATTACAGTTTCACCTTCTTTTAAGCCATCCAGGATTTCCACATTCTCTCCGAGGATTCGTCCGGCAACGACTTTTCTGATCCTTGCCGTTTTTCCGTTCTCCAGAACAAAGATCTGGTTGCTGCTTACACTACCCACAAAAGCACCGCGGGGAACTGTGATTGTTGGCTCCTGTGCAGGGAATTTAAAGATCGCTGTTCCGTACATACCAGCTTTAATTTTGTTCGTTTTGTTGTTTTCGACCTGGATCTCTATAGGAAAGTTCAGCGTATTATCCGCCTTAGCAGCAATGAATGTAATTTTGCCTTCAAAGTTGTCTGCCGGGAAAACATTGGATTTAATCTGCACTTTGTCGCCCACCTTTAAGTTGGCAACCTGGCTTTCATTTACATTAACCCTTAGTTTCAGCCTGGATACATCCACGAGTTCGAAAAGTTGTGTGCCCTGTGCAGTAACGAATGCACCCACTTCGATATACCTTTTATTTACAATACCATTAATTGGCGACTTAATCGATGCATCACTCACACGACGCTGTGAACTTTGTAGTCTCAATCTAGCATTCTGTACCGCCAATCTGGCCTGGTCCAGCTGCTGTTGTGTTACACCTCCGGTCTGGAAAGAGCTGCTGTACCTGGCTTCATCGCGTATGGCATTTTGTAGAGTGGCCTCTGCTGTTTCGCGGTCTGTGTTTAAAATTTCCGCATCAATACGAGCCAGAACCTGACCTTTACTTACACGGTCGCCTTCGTCTACATAGATTTTCGATACCCGACCTGCGTTTTCAGAAAGAAAGTTAAGTTCCGTGATGGGGACGAACGTTCCATTTGCACTGAAATCCAAATCAACCGGCTGCCGCGTAACGGTTGCTACCCGTACACTTACGGCACCACCGCCTTGTGCAACAATAGCCGTCTTAGCATCGTTATTCTTCTTGTTGTTCGTTAAAACAAAGGCTATAGCTACTAATGCAACTACAATTACAAGTGCTATAATTATTCCTCTTTTCATTTTAATAGTGATTTTATATTTCCGTTTGATTTGATTAATTGTATTTCAGCAATTCTGTAATTCAGCAAAGCCTGAGTATAACTGCTTTGCGCCTCTGTGAGTGCACTTTCAGTATCCAGAAGATCTGTCAAAGCTGCAAGCCCATTGTTGTAGTTGTTCTGAGTACTTCTGTAAATCTCCTCTGCCAGCGTGACATTCTCCCTTTGTGAGTTAATGGTATTCAGGCTGTTCCGAAGCTGGATCTTAGCATTCTCATAGGCAAGGTTCAGGGAGTTCGTGGTCTGTTTACGATCTTCATCTGATTTCATGATGTCCACGCCGGCTTGTCTTACCCGTGCACGTGTTGCAAAACCGTTAAATATCGGGATCCGTAATGTAACACCAATCGCTGAAGCATCATACCAGAAAGCGCTGCTGTTGCTACTTTTGAAAAGATCAAACTTATCACTCTGACCCGTGTACGAGATGTTTCCCGTTAAAGATAGTGTTGGGTAGTATTCGGCCAGATATGCTTTGCGCTGAAGGCTGTACAACTCGCGCTGAATATCCAATAAGCGGATTTCGGTACGTCCATTCAGATCAACGGTATCAGCCAATACCGGAAGTGATTTGATATCGCTGAGTTCTGTTGCCGGCAGGATAATGCCAGTTTCTACAGGCATGCCCATCAGAAACTTCAGCTGATTTTCCAGCTGCGTCACCGCATTGAGGGTTTGTTCACGCTGGTTTTCCAGATTGGTTAAGTTCACCTTGATCCTGTCAACGTCTATCTTTTTTGCCAGCCCGTTTTCGAACTGGTTGGATATAATTTTACCGATGACGCGCACATTCTTAATGTTGGTGTCAATCACATTAAGTTGCTGCCGGTTTACCAGCACCTGGAAATAACTGTTTGCGACCTGCTCAATGATCTGTTCTTCGCTCAGACCTGCCACCAGGCTGTAATAAGCCTCGCTGGTTTTAGCCGCCTTTAAGCCGGTAAAAACAGTCTGATTGAACAGCTGCTGGCTTAATTGTACACCACCACTGGCATTCCATTTCCTTCCGAGCTGGAAGCTGAGATCACCAACGACCAGCTGTCCGATAATTGGGTTGTATGTTAGGTTACCACTTCCTTCTATCTGAGGCAGTGCCTGAGCTCTGATCTCTTCCGTTTTGTATCTGCCTCCGGCGATGTCCAGTTTTGCCTTACGCACCTCAGCACTATTCTGAACCGCATAGTTCACTGCTTCTTTCAGCGTAAGCCGCTGCTGAGCCTGGGCATTGTTGGTTAAAAGCCATCCCAGGAGCATTACCGGGATATATTTTCCGACATTAATCTTCATTCTTAGTTGTTTTTGGTTGGTTATTTCTTATCCCCTTTATAAATATCTTGCATAGCTCAATCTGTCTTTCCAGCGTACATTTCAGTTCTTTCTTGCCCGGAAACAAATCCTTATTGCCTTGCATAATGCAAAGTGATGTCATGCCAGCCTGACTGGATAGATACAATTCTGCCGTTTTTGCTATATCCTCTGTTTCAATCTCGCCACGATCTGCAGCTGCCTGGAAGATACCAGCATGGAGCTTAAGGTTTTTGTTCCTCATCTCGCATACAAAGTTCCGAACCTCAACCGAGTTGAGCGAGGAGTCTGTACCTCCACTTAAATGAAGCATATAGTACTTCTGAAAAAAACGATGTCCTATCTCAATTAAGTTTACCAAGGTTTTCTCAATACTGCGGTTTTCTGCCTTTTCTTTTATCGCAAGTTCAAAATAATCGTTGAAAACCTTTTCAATTACACCCAATATCAAGCTGGTTTTATCTGGGAAATAATAGTACAATGACGGCTTAGAAACCGACAAGTCATCCGCTATTTCGTTCATTGTAGTCTTGTTTATTCCAAAATGTATAAAGCGTTTGATCGCGCCTTCAATTATTAAATCTCTTTTTTTATCTGTCTCTACCATTCTACCTTTTTACCTTCTGACTATTTTATATTTCTGGTCAAATATACGGCCAGATATCATACCGAGTTGACAAATATTACCTTGGACTTTACTGTATCGTGTTTGTTACTGCGGTGACCGGCCGTAATCCAGCCAGAAAGATTTCTGCAAACTTCCGCTCTTTGAAAAAGATGATTTTGAACTGGTCTTTACTCGGACAAATGTTTTTGTCTTTGTTTAGTATGTTCAAGTGAATTCCAAGAAGGGCTTCGATAAATATCTCTGTAGTGCTTTCGACGTCGTCAATGGTAAACTCTCCATGGGCGATTCCTCTTCTAAATAGTGCGCCGATGATCCGAAGCTCAAATGCTCTGGCTCTGGTGAACTTTTCCGCCAGATCTTGCGGCAAGTCCGGTCCCACGAGCTTGGTGTACTCCATCAGGGTATAGTATTTTTGTATATAACCCTGGCGTTTCTGCAGAAGCAGAAGGATTCCCTCTGCGGCGGTCTCTGTTTTTTCAATCGACTTCAGAATATCCTTGCTGATGGTGTGCATCAGATGCTCGATTACGCTGACATACAAACTTAATTTATCTGGAAAGTAATAGTACAATAATGCCTTCGAAAAGGAGATGTCGCGGGCAATATCCGTCATGGTTGTTTTGGATAGGCCATAATGCGCAAATCTGCTGAGTGCAGCGTTTATAATCAATTGTCTTTTTTTATCCTGGTTTTCCATTTCTGTTCCGGCATAAAGCCACTCATTATTTTTGTGTAATCTGGGTGTAAAATATGAAAATTCTGATTATTAGCTTAAACATATTTTATTGGTATACTTATAAATTATCTTTGCTGAAGAATACTATATAGACACATGAGCCCTTCCATCCAAGAAAATGTTGCCCTAAAAAACTACAATACATTCGGTATCGACGTGAAAGCCAGGATGTTTACGGCGGTCGCTTCTGCGAAAGCGTTGCAGGATGTGCTGCAGTTGAGAGAAGCAAAAAGCAATCCATTATTGATCGTCGGAGGGGGAAGCAATATGCTGTTTACAAAGGACTATGAAGGACTGGTTATAAAGATGGATATCCAGGGGCTTGATGTGTCTGTCCGGGGTGATCAGATCTATGTGACGGCAGGAGCAGGAATGGTATGGAATGATCTAGTTCTTTATTGTGTGCAGCACGGTTATGCCGGACTGGAAAATCTGACGTTAATTCCAGGTACTGTGGGGGCATCTCCGATACAGAATATAGGCGCCTACGGTGTTGAACTGAAAGATGTATTCGATTCCTGTACCGCTGTGGAAATCTCCACTGGTGCAATCGCTGAGTTTAGTCATGCAGATTGCAACTTTCGGTACCGGGACAGTGTTTTTAAGCGCAAATTCAAAGGTCGATACATTATCACATCTGTGCGTTTCCGCTTAAACAAGGTGCCAAATCTTAATGTTCAATATGGAGCTATACAGGCCGAACTGGATAGGAGACACATCAGTCAACCAACCATTGCGGATATTTCCAGCGTAGTCGCGGATATTCGTGTAAGCAAGTTGCCGGATCCATCTACTATAGGAAACGCAGGAAGTTTCTTCAAAAACCCGATTGTGCCGGCGATTCAGTTTAGTGAGCTGAAGATGCGTTATCCCGAGCTCGTTAGCTTCCCGGCAGGGCCGGATGTGTACAAACTCGCTGCAGGTTGGCTAATTGAACAATGTGGCTTCAAGGGGATAGTGGACGGGCACACCGGAACATGGAAAAATCAGGCATTGGTGCTTGTAAATCATGGTGGTGCCACCGGGATGGAAGTGTTCAGTTTTTCAGAACGCATTATAAATGCGGTTTTCACTAAATTCGGGATTACGCTTGAAAGAGAGGTGAATATACTTTAAATCGGGTGTTTATTTCATTTGATATTTGTATTAGTACTTGAATAAACATCAATCCCGATTTTGGTACATATGTTGTATAAGGTTGAGGTAGATAACTTTAAACAAATCAGGGGAGCCACAATTTAAAAATCCCGGTTTGTGTTGTTTTAACCCTTAAAACTTAAACATTATGACAAAAGATGAATTCAACCTTCAGTTACACAATCATTCAGGTTCCCTGCAGTCATTCGCTTTAAATTTTACAAAGGACATTGAGGATGCCAACGACTTAGTTCAGGATACAATGTTAAAGGCAGTAACGTACTACAGTAAGTTTAAGGAAGGAACGAATCTAAAAGGATGGCTATTTACAATAATGAAGAACACCTTTATCAACAACTACCGTCGCTTGGTCAAAACAAACTCGCTAATCACGCAGTCTGATGAGATCTCTTCTTCAAACCTGCATTATAGTGCGACCAAAAATGCCAGTGACAGTAAGTTTATCATCGGTGACATCAATAAAGCATTAGCCACTTTACAACCGGAGTATTATGTGCCCTTCATCAAATATTTTGAGGGGTATAAATATCATGAGATCGCGGAGATCCTGGATATTCCAATTGGAACAGTAAAAACAAGAATTCATGTTGCGCGTCAGATTTTGAAAAAATACCTTAAGACATATTCGAAAGATATATTAGGCGCAGATATCGTTTAATTTGAGCCATATCCTCGCTAAAAAGGGTTAGTCATTTAAAATTACTAGCCCTTTTTTTGTGCGCAAGTTGTTGCGGATGGTTCCCCTTAGTACATGATCTGACCGCAGGATTGAAGATTAATCGGAGGGCTTTAAAGTGGTATGACAATTTAAAATCCTACTTTTGAAAGTCAAACCTATCTCTTAAATGAATTTTCTTTTTCTACTGGTTCTTCTCATTATTCTTGTGCTTTCGTCGCTTCTTGCTTCGCACTTCAAGCTCTTGAAAGACTTCAAATCCGTACTGCCTGCCACCGGTCTTGCAGGGCTTATATTTGCCCTGGTGAATGTCTTCTATGACGCTACAGGTGTTCTAATTTATTCGCGGGATCAGTTCGCGGGTATGTATGTGGCTGGAATGCCTTTAGAATCACTGCTCCTTTGCTTCGTTCTCCCATATAGCTTCATTCTGATTTATTTGTATTTGAACACTACCCGTCCAACGGGGCTGACTGATAAGTATTCGTTGTCGATAAGTAATGTGATCATGGGCTTGTCTATTGCCATGATATTTTTTGCATATAGTAAGTGGTATGCGCTGATTACATTCTCAATCCTGCTCTTGCTGCTATTCTATGTAGAATACATCAATAAAATCAGGTTCATGCTCCAGTTCTACCGTACGTTTCTCGTTGCACTGGCATTGTTTCTCCTACTTTATATACCTTTAAATGCCTTTGAAATGGTTAGATACGATGTGGCACAGACCATAGAGCTTAATATCGCGTTTATCCCATTCGAAAGTTACTTCGGCTTTCTTGAACTGGGCTTAACAAGTATTCTTCTTTTCGAGCTATTTCAGCGGAAAGCATAGTGCATACGTATTCAAAACAGCAGCTGGCACTTAGGAACGGCCAGGATAAGCCTGAAATCTGGGTCGCACTAAACGGCTGGATCTATGATGTAACGGAAAGTAGATTGTGGCGCAATGGCAAACACTATGAGCATTGGGCCGGTCAGGATTTAACAGACGAGTTAAAGGATGCGCCGCACACGGAAGGTGTGTTTCTGAAGTTTAAAATCGTCGGGCAGCTCCAAAAATAAAGCTGCCACGCGGGCAGCTTTATTTTTATTGTAAATGAATCCTTAGTTTTCGATTGTAAAAGCACTCAGGCTTACAAACTCCCCAATGCGGCTTGCAATTTCTTGTTCTGTAAGCTTTAAAATTTTTTCTGTACCGAATTTCTCTACACAGAATGATGCCAATGCAGAACCAAAGATGATGGCGTTCTTCATGTTGTTGAAGTTGATTGTGCCCACTTTAGCGAGGTAGCCGATAAAAGCACCTGCAAACGTATCTCCAGCTCCTGTAGGGTCGAAAACCTCAGCGAGCGGAAGGGCAGGAGTAGAGAACACCTGGTTGTCATGGAAAAGCAAGGCGCCGTGCTCTCCCTTTTTAATGATCAGATATTCTGGACCCATTTTCAGTATTTTTTTAGCCGCTTTAACCAAGGAATATTCTCCGGAAAGCTGGCGTGCTTCTGCATCATTGATCGTTAAAACGTCAATAAGTTTAATCGTTTCCAGTAAGTCATCCATAGCAACGTCCATCCAGAAGTTCATGGTGTCAAGCACTATGAGCTTGGGGCGGTTTTTCAGGCGTTTGATCACCGTCTGCTGAATTTGTGGAGTCAGGTTGCCCAGCATAAGGTATTCGCAGTCCTGATAGCTCTCGGGGATGATCGGGTCGAAATCTGCAAGAACATTCAGCTCTGTTGCCAATGTATCCCGACTGTTCATGTCATTGTGGTATTTTCCAGACCAAAAAAAGGATTTCTCACCAGACTTAATCTGCAGCCCTTCGGTGTCAATTCCATGTTCTGTGAACTTGTTTATGTCTTCCTGGTGGAAATCGTCACCTACCACACCCACTATTTTGACCTTATTATAGAAGTAGGAAGCGGCCAAACTCGCGTAAGTTGCAGCTCCACCTACTATTTTATCTGTTTTTCCGAAAGGAGTTTCGATTGCATCGAAAGCTACAGTACCAATGATTATCAGGCTCATAGAAATTAGCTTAAATTTTTTTTAATTTTTTTCTCTGCAAATATTGCATAAATAATTTAAAAGCCCTAATATTGCATTCCCAAAACGAACGAGATATCACACTTCAAAAAGATGTCTAAAACGTTGAAAGGAGAATCAGCTTCCCGAATAGCTCAGCTGGTTAGAGCATCTGACTGTTAATCAGAGGGTCGCTGGTTCGAGCCCAGCTTCGGGAGCCAGAGGGCAAGCACGGTAGAACGGTCGCTTGCCCTTATTTTTTATGTCTGATTTCCATTCAACGGCGGCGAAGCGAATTTCGCCTTCAACAACTACATATTCACAGCAATGCCCACAACAGCGAAGTTGCCGTCTCATCGAAGCGCTAATATTCAGGCCAACACTTATTAAATTTCAATATATTTAGCGCCAGTGCAAGCCATCGGCAGAGCCGGGGGTGTATAGAATTTATAATAAGAGATAGACAAAAAATGACCATAAAAGAATTGATGTTTTCCTGCCTGGCGCTTATGTTCATTAAGTCCGCAGCCGCACAAACCTCTTGGAAAAAGATTAAAGAAGAACTTGTATTTCAAAATGCACCTTTTAATGCTTGTCATGCCTCCACCATTGTAGAAACTCAAAAGGGAAAGCTTTTGCTCTCCTGGTTTGGAGGAACGCAAGAAGGCAAAAGTGACGTTTCCATCTGGCTTTGTACGCTAAACGATCAGAACAATACCAAGCCCAGGATTGTGGCCGACGGTATTGTCAGCGATTCCCTCCGGTTCCCCTGCTGGAATCCCGTGCTCTTCAAGGCGCATACAGGTAAGTTGTTCTTGTTCTATAAGGTCGGGCCAAACCCAAGAGACTGGTGGGGAATGGTGAAAACTTCAGATGACAATGGTTTGAGTTGGTCAGAGGCGCGAAGACTACCGGATGGTATCCTCGGTCCGATCAAAAATAAACCTGTTCAGCTGCAAGACGGGACGATAGTGTCGCCCTCAAGTACAGAGGAAAACTCCGGCCGCTGGAAGGTTCACCTGGAAATCTCCTCCAACCAAGGTAATACCTGGAAAGCCACACCAATCGATACCGCTGCAGCATTCGACGTCATACAACCTAGCATACTCAAGTACCCCAAGGGGCGACTACAGTTGTTGTGCCGCAGCAAGCAGGGGAATGTAATACAGGCATGGTCTGACGATAGCGGAAAAACATGGGGCCCGCTTTCGAGAACTACGTTACTCAACCCCAATTCAGGAACTGATGCAACAACACTTAAAAGTGGTAAACAGTTGATCGTCTACAACCCGGATCTCCCCGGCAAGGACTGGTTCAACGGACGTGGAAAGCTTCGGGTGGCCTGCTCACTGGACGGCAGGACATGGAATGACATCCTGGTGTTGGAAGATGGTAATAAAGAGGAGTACAGTTATCCTGCAATCATCCAAACGAAAGATGGACGCATTCACATCACCTATACCTACAATCGTAAAAACATCAAACATATCGTGTTGAAAGAACCGGCATAATTTTTCAATTTTTCCGTTGGCTCTTCGCAAATATACCCGCATATTCTCGGAATTTACGGTTGTCAGAATTTATTAATACCTGATTTTAGTGTTCTAGAAACCTGATTTACAGACAATTGTTGAATACCTCAGTTAATCAGATTTTTCAACTTAATCTTGAAAGTATGTTTTATCACGACAAGAGACTTCAGTACACAGTACGGGTCGACAAACCAAATCCTCAGTTTGCGAGAATGTTGCAGCAAGCCATCGGTGGCATTGAAGGAGAAATGCGGGTGTGTTTACAATACTTATTCCAGGCCTGGGGTAACAGAGGTCCGGAAAAATACCGGGACATGCTTTTGGAAACGGGGACCGAGGAAATCGGGCACATTGAGATGTTGTCAACTGCGGTAGCATTAAATCTAGAGGGAGCATCCGGGAACTTTGTTGAAAAGTTGGTGAAAGAAAATCCTGTTGTAGGAGAGATCATGGGCGGTATGGATCCAAGGCATTACCTCTCAGCTGGATTGGCAGCCATGGCCACGGATGCCAACGGTGTTCCTTTCAATGGCTCCTGGATCGTTGCCAGTGGCAACATTGCTGCGGATATGTATGCGAACGTGATGGCTGAATCCACTGGAAGGGTATTGGCCACCAGGCTCTGGAAATCTACTGATGACCCAGGGATGAAGGACATGTTATCCTTCCTGATCGCCAGGGACACGATGCACCAGAACCAATGGCTTGCGGTTATCGAAGAATTGGGTGGCCTGAAGGGGGCACATCCAATACCAAATAGTTTCCCTCAGACTGAAGAAAATCAGGATTTTAATTATTCATTTGTGTCTACCAATATTGGTACTGATCCGCTTACCTACGCCGGAAGTCGCTTCACTGAAGGACCATCTGTTGACGGAAAAGGTGAATTTAAGGTCGAAAAGGCCGCTCCACTTGGTGGTAAGCCAGTCTTGAACGGACCTGCACCGGAAGGATTTGCGCAAACGGAGCAGATGAAGAGTGACGAAGGTCTGATGGGTGCCTTAAGCGATATGGTGACCAGCTAACCTGAGTAATCCTACTGGATATAAACCTTTCAAAACAACAATTGAAAGGTATTTTTATGCGTGAAGCGATGTCAAATGAGTCTAAAACGCGTTCTTGTCGCCTTTCAAAACATGGACAACGGTTAGATACAGAATTTTAATGTCGAGAAAAGCGGACCAGTTCTCGAGGTACCATAAATCATGCTCAATTCGTTTTTGCATGAGGTGGAGCTCCTGTGTTTCGCCTCTATAGCCATTTACCTGAGCCCAGCCGGTTATTCCCGGCTTCATGTAATGTCTAACCATGTATTTGTCTACAATGTCTCTGTAGTGTTCTGTGTGCTTAAGCATGTGCGGTCTTGGTCCTACAATACTCATATTTCCAAGTAGCACATTGAAGAACTGTGGAAGCTCATCAAGGCTCGTCCTTCGTAAAATGCGGCCCATCCTCGTAATTCTGGAATCATCTCTGCTTGCCTGTTTCGTGTTGCTGTCCGGATTTATCCGCATACTTCTGAATTTGTAACACCAGAAGTTCACATTATTCCGGCCACTTCTTCCCTGTTTGAATAGCACAGGACCACGACTTTCAAGCTTGATCAGGATCGCAAGGATGGGATACAACCAGCTAAATATGAAAACAATAACCAGCAAGCTAAATATTACATCGAAAAGGCGTTTCGCTACCCGGTCATCCATGTTGTCATGTGCCCCGGAACCGGTAAGACTGATCACCTGCAGGTCACTCAGTTGATTAATGCTGAGCGGCTTTTTCATGATCTCACTATAGTCGGGGACAAACTTTAGTCGGATACACTGTTTATTCGCCTCTTGGATCAGTCCGCTGATCTTAGAAATCCGGTCTGGAGCCAGACAAACGTAGATCTCATTAATTCCGGTGTCAGCGGCGAGTTTCAACTGCTCGGTAAGAATAACATCCGAGGGCGCATCATTTAGGTCCGGCAGTAGTGCATTTGTATTCAGAAATCCTGCAAAGTTATAGAGCTTCTCATTTTTTTCGAAGAAGTCTGCAAGTAATAAGCTGGTTGGATTTACGCCAAGTACAGCAATTGGTGTTGTCATGTTGAAAATCTTCTTGAGTACCGGTGAGGCAATAATCATGAAGTACCTGCTGGAGAGCAATAACACTCCCAAGCCAACATAAAACGCAGTCATAAAGGCCCCCGACAAGTAAAATCCTCTTAAGCTGTTGTATAGCAGGAAAAAGATCAGGTGAAGACAAAAAGCCTTAATTGTTGTGATAATAAAGAGCTTCCGCTGTATCGTTTTGTTATCGTATAACTCAACAAGCCGGGAACCAAAAAGCCAAAGGAGGCAAGTGATAATGATGAAGTCTGTATGATTGCTCAGGGCAAGTGGTGCTGCGACTTCCATTGCCATGTAAATTGCGACATTTACAATTGCGAAGTCAAAGATCGCCATGGTGAGGCTGAATATATAGAAATAACGATTTTGCATAGCTTCAATTTCTTACCAGACTGACTTGATCCCCAACTCCACTTGGCAAATTGTTCGATCAGGAGTTTCTGGCGTTTCTCCTCATCTATAATTGTCAAAATTTCGAAATATGATACTAATTCACGGGCAATTGAGTTATATGCAAGTGCTTACTATAAAATTAGAGGCTTACCATTTAATAATGAACCAATTTGGGGGGATGTGTATGGAAATGTGTAGAATTGGGTATATGTGATTATTCCTATCTCAAAAGCCCGTCTAAGGTGCTTTATCAACGGAATCAGTAGCTTGATTTGAGGATAGTTGAGGTGTCACAGGCCGCTTTCGAGGCTGTATAACTGTTTTTCACACTATTTTACGATGTGGTATACATAGTCTTAGTTATGTGTAAAAGCAAGTCCTATACTGTTAATTTCGTTACAATCAATCGAAGCGGATTAAAGTTATGCGAAAATTATTTACAAATTTCAAGATTAACAATCAATATGATGTTGGCTGATTTTAAACTTGAAAGATGATTACATAGCTAAAGAACAGATGGATAGCAAACCGGTTTTGAGAAGCACGTTTAGAAACTTATCAATTAATTTTTCACCTTCCAGTAAAAGGGATTACACGAATGTATGGAGCTGCATTATGGACAGATAGTTGAACGTATAATAAGACGTAAAGGTTACAGCATCAGTGAGCTGGCGCGTCTTACAAAAGTAAATAGAAGATCTGTTTACAATTGGTTCAATCAAAAGCAATTAAAACC
This sequence comes from Pedobacter sp., assembly GCA_045629455.1. Lineage (GTDB taxonomy): Bacteria > Bacteroidota > Bacteroidia > Sphingobacteriales > Sphingobacteriaceae > Pedobacter. The sequence continues at coordinate 109,166 of JAZQRI010000032.1, forward strand.
TGAGATCATATTTAGAATTGGAACTGTAGTTAACTATGACTTTTCAGCTGAATTTCCTGGCTTATTTCCAAATGAAGAACTCAACAAGCAGAACAAATATGTGCTGCTTAAAAATCAGACAAATACACCCGACCTGAATCAAAGTTATTGGAAAGACAAGTACATTGATCTACTTGAGAAGTACAATCAACTGCTTTTACTCTGTATTGAAAGTAAGTCCTAGTAGTTGTCTGCAGGACTTACGATGCTTTTCAGTAAAAAGGAAACTTCTCTTAAAAATTTAAGTTGGGTTCTTAATTCCTCGACGGAGGTGTTTGCATTGGCATTGTCTACCAACTGATCGGAAATGATTTGGGTCATCGTTTCGAAGTCGCCGTGCTCAGCCGGCATAAATGATGCGCAATGTTGTAAAAACACTTCAATTTCTCTTACGTTAAGTTTGTACGACTTTCCGTTGATTGTAACACCCTCAGCAGGGTAGTGTAGCTTTTCGATAACCATTATTTCCGTATTTATCTCTCTTCCGGGTACATATGTCATTACAGGTACCTAGGGTGCTATTTTGTCTGTAAGTTGCTAAGCAACAGATTTAATAACACAACAAAGTTAACTACTATTTTCTGAATTTCAACATTTCTTTAAATAGTTTGTGTTATAAATACGTAAATAAATTTGCGTATTCTACTTTTTCGAAATAAATACGTGCATGAGCTCAATCTTAGCCGCAATGCATCACTTTCAGTATCTCTTCAACATAGATCCGGTCATTTGCCAGCCGGGGGACTTTATGTTGTCCGCCCAGCTTGTTTTTCGTTTTAAGCCACTTGTAAAACGTGTTTAAAGGTGCATTGTGAACCATTGGCCTCCTTAAGGCCATATCCTTGAAGCGCTTGGCATCATAGTCGGAATTCACTTCACGAAGCGTTTGGTCAAGAACATCTATAAACCGTTCGAAATTATCTGGTTGTTTGTCAAATTCTATGATCCATTCATGTCCACCGACATCCGCTCCGCTAAAGTAAATCGGACATGCTGTATAATCTTTGAAAACTGCACCCGTAGCCTTGCAGGCACTGATGATCGCTTGTTCCGCATTGTCAATAATCACCTCTTCTCCGAAAGCATTTATAAAATGCTTGGTCCTGCCTGTTATGCGGATGCGGAAGGGGTTTAAGGACGTAAACTGAATGGTGTCTCCAATCATGTAGCGCCACAATCCCCCATTGGTGGATATAATTATAGCGTAATTCTTATTCAGTTCAACATCTTCAAGGGACAAAGTACGTGGATGATCGTGCCCGAGCAACTCAAGCGGAAGGAATTCGTAATAAATCCCATAATCAAGCATTAACAGCAACTCGTCTGAATTAATCTGATCCTGGATCCCAAAAAAACCTTCAGAGGCATTGTAGGTCTCCAGATAATACATATTGTCACTCGGAATCAGCGTTTTAAATTGCTCCTTATACGGCTTAAAATTCACCGCCCCATGGAAATACAATTCTAAGTTCGGCCAGACTTCCAGCAAGTTGCGCTTTCCGGTGATCTCCAGTACTTTCTTGGCCAGGACAATCGTCCAGGTCGGCACGCCGGATATGTTAGTGACATTTTCCTGAATCGTGGCCTCAGCCATCCGGTCCATTTTTTCCTCGTAGTTGTCCATTAAGGCAATGGAGATGTCTGGCGTCCGGTAGTATTCCGCCCACATGGGTAGGTTCTTAATCAATACCGCCGACAAATCTCCATAAAATGAATTCTCATTCAGCTGGTTGATCTGGTGGCTTCCACCCAGCACAAGACCCTTGCCGGTGAGGATCTGGTTCCCCGGACGGTTGTTGCAGAAGATGGAGAGCATATCTTTTCCGCCTTTGTAGTGGCATTCCTGCAGAGATTCCTCCGATACAGGAATGAATTTACTCCGGTCTGCGGTGGTTCCAGATGACTTTGCAAACCATTTAATCTCAGATGGCCATAGTATGTTTTGTTCACCTTTTAACATCCGCTCGATGTAAGGCTTTAGTGTATCGTAGGTTTGGATGGGCACCCGCTCTTTAAATTGCTCTGCCCGCTCTATTGAGCTGTAATCGTATAATTTCCCCCACTCGGTATCTTCTGCAGTCGAAACTAAAGTATGAAACCATTCTTCCTGGACATCCAGTGGATACTTCATGAAAAGCTCAATCTGGTGAACGCGCTTTTTCATATACCAGGTAAAAATTGAATTTACAAATGCCATATTTGGTTAGTAATACTATGTTATAGGTTTTTTTTGCGCAATACGAAGTTTGATCCGAGATAAACCTTTTTTACCATCTCATTCGCAGCAAGGACTTCCGGAGTTCCGGACTCCAGGATTTTTCCTTCAAATAGGAGGTAAGCCCTGTCTGTGATAGATAACGTTTCCTGCACGTTATGATCTGTGATTAATATACCTATGTTCTTATTTTTCAACCGCGCAACGATCGTCTGAATTTCTTCTACTGCAATCGGGTCAACGCCCGCAAAGGGCTCATCCAGTAAAATGAAATTGGGACTTGCAGCCAGCGCCCGCGCAATCTCAGTCCGCCGCCGCTCTCCTCCGGAAAGTAGATCACCACGGTTTTTCCGAACCTTATGCAAGCTAAACTCATCGATCAGCTCTTCGAGTTTCTCATGCCGCTCCTCCTTGCCCATGCTGGTCATCTCCAGAATGGCCATAATGTTGTCTTCAACAGACAGTTTTCTGAATACAGAGGCTTCCTGGGCCAGATAGCCAATACCCTTTTGCGCCCTGCGGTACATGGCATCTTTGGTAATGTCTTCATCATCCAGAAAGATTTTTCCTTCATTTGGCTTAATGAGGCCCACAATCATATAAAAAGACGTCGTCTTGCCTGCGCCGTTCGGCCCCAGAAGGCCGACTATTTCACCCTGACTAACATTGAAGGAAACGTCGTTTACGACTGTTCTTTGCTTATATTTCTTGATTAAATTATCCGCTCTTAATATCATCTATCCTTGTTCAGTCCTGATCGCCTTTATGTTCAATTGAAGCCTTTTCTGTTCTTTCCAAACATTCTCCTCAATGGTGTAACAAATAGAGAACGGCTTGTTTGGTTCCAATACATGCTCGTACTCGGCAAAGCCAAAGCCAATGCTTTCAAAAATAGCTGAATTTTGTTGTTTCACAGCTAACTTCAAGTGTTTATCCCCAACTATAAATGGTCTTCCCGTATAGGTCACATTGTGCGTTACAAATACCGGAGCCTGGTTCAGTGGCCCGAAGGGTGCCATTTGTGCAACAATACGTTGAAACTTGCCGTCAATCTGACTGAAGTTTATCTCCGTGTCTATATTCACTTCGGGGCAAAGCTGGTCGGCAGTAATCGTAGATGCTACGGTCTGCTCGAAACGCGCTGAAAAAAGGTCGAAATTTTCAGGTACCATCGTCAACCCTGCAGCGAACTTGTGTCCGCCAAATTGTACCAGCAAGTCTGAGCAACTTAATAATGCTTCGTAAAGATCATAGCCGGGAACGGAACGTGCAGATCCGGTCAGCATGCCATTGCTATGTGTGAGCACGATGGTCGGCCGGTAGTATGTTTCTGTCAGGCGGGACGCCACAATTCCAATCACGCCTTTGTTCCATACCTCGTTGTACACGACCGTTGTTTTTCTATTGGTCAGGATCTCGCAGCTTTTTATAATATCAAGGGCTTCTGCCGTAATATTTTGATCGGACGTCTTTCGCTCCGTATTCTGCATATTGATCAGCAGACTCTGAATTTCCGCAGTTCCTTCCTCCGAACAGAGCAGCATCTTAACGGCTTCCCTGGCGTGATCCATCCGCCCTGCAGCATTAATCCTTGGGGCGATGGTAAACACCACATCTGTGAGGGTAAATTGTTTCATCCTGCCCGTGCTTTCCAGCAGGGCCTTCAGGCCAATACACGGATCCGCATTAAGCTTAATCAATCCGTGATACGCTAAAATTCTGTTTTCATCCACCACCGGTACAATGTCGGCGGCAATACTGACCATGACCAGGTCAACGTATTTCTCATAAGATTCTTTAGGCAGCTGATGGGTAAGCGCATAGGCCTGCGCCAGTTTAAAACCAATTCCACATCCCGCAAGTTCCTTAAAGGGGTAGGAGCAGTCATTTCGCTTCGGGTCGAGCACCGCAACCGCTGCAGGCAAATGATCGCCTGGCAAATGGTGGTCACAGATAATGAAATCTATTCCCAGTGTGTTGGCATAATCAATTTTGTCTACCGACTTGATGCCGCAATCTAAAGCAATGATCAGTGAAAACTGATGTTCCGCGGCATAGTCTATTCCGATCGTAGATATGCCGTATCCTTCTTTATGACGGTCTGGAATGTAGTACTCGATCTGGTCGGTAAACTGACTGAAGAAGCTATACGTCAAAGCCACAGATGTTGTACCATCCACATCGTAGTCGCCGTAAATTAATATTCTTTCTCCCTCAAGGAGTGCCAGATCAATTCTCTGAATGGCCTTGTCCATATCCCGCATGAGAAAGGGGTCGTACAAGTGCTCCATCGATGGTCTGAAAAATCCCTTTGCTTCTGCGAAATTTGAAATTCCCCGTTGTACCAGAATCTCCGCTAACTTATAATCTATATTGAGCTGTTGTGCAAGCAAATCTGTAACTTCCTTATCAGCCGCCGGGGCTTGCACCCATCTTTTTTCTATTGGCATTCGTTTGTCTTTATAGGTTATGAGTAATCATAAGCTCAATCGCTGTTCACCGTTCCAAGCTTTTATGTTTCATCGATAACTTATGGTCGTAATAAGAATTGATGGTCGTTCGGCACGACAGGTTTCCTTATCTTTGCAATGATCTGTAAAGATATCATTTATTATTCTTCTTACTAAATATCCACTACCATTGAAAGTATTCACCTTATATGAAGGCTCTTACTCTGTAGATGCATCGAAAAAGTTTCTCCCATTCAACCCGGAATCGGACCACGTGAAGGACCGTCCCGCATCTTTATTTATACATGTACAGCCATTTCTTATCCAGCTTAAAGATTCACTTTTGTTACTGGATACCGGTCTGGGTTATAGCGATGCGGAGGGAGAGCTGATCCTGCACAAGAACATCATCCGTGCCGGATTTAACCCCTCTGACGTTGAATTTGTGCTCATGTCTCACCTGCATTTTGATCATGCCGGGGGCATGATTCATAAAACGGAGCATACCAGCGAGCTAAGCTTTCCTAATGCCACCTATGTTATTCAGCGCGGCGAGTGGGAGGGCGCCTTCACGAACAGTTCTTCCTCTTACAAGCCAGAGATATTCGAGTTTTTACAACGTAATGCCCACTTGAACATCGTAGAAAACTCAGGAAACCTAACGGAGAACATCGCTTTCGAATTAACCGGCGGCCATACGCCTTTCCATCAGACATTTCTGATCAGCGAAGAGTCTGAGAAGGTGTTTTTCGGTGGGGATGTGTTGCCGGAGCCGGAAGAATTGCTTAGAAAGTTTATAGCCAAATACGACTTCGACGGACGAAAATCTATGGAACTGAGGACGGAATACGGCATTAAAGCTGCTGAGGAAAACTGGAGCTGTTTATTTTACCATGGAAAAAATAAAGCGACGGGTTTTGTGGAGTATAGCGACGGGCAGTTTAAAATAACTTAAGCTTCTTCGGTAGAAAGGCTTTCAAATAATTCAACCAGACGGTTAATGGACAGGGGTTTAGAAATAAATCCCTTTACTTTTTTATACGTTTTGGCTTTCTCAATATCGTTTTCGTATACAGAACTGGAAAGCATATACATATCCACCCGCTGGGTGACAGGCAGTTGGTCATAGGCCTCCAGAAACTCCCATCCGTTCAGTACAGGCATGTTAATGTCAATCAGAATAAGCTGAGGGAACGTTTCGTTATTTTCAAAAATTTCAGTAAGATGATCTATAGCCAGCTGCCCATTGGTTTTCGCCACCATGTTAATATTGTAGCCGGTCTTTTCTACAATTTTTTTGATGATGAATATGTTAATATCATCATCATCAATAACGAGTAAATCGATCTTGGGAGTCATTGTTGATTTTAAAGAAACAGGTGTCAATATATGAATTTAAGCTTAAAGATATAAAGTAGGATGGGAATATGTTAAATAATGTTAAAATAAAGGCCGCTATTAACAAACGGCCTTTATTATTATTAAACGACTTCTTCCGCGTAACTTTCTATTGGCGGACAAGCACAGATTAATGACCTGTCTCCAAACGAATCGTTCACTCTGCCCACAGATGGCCAGAACTTGTATTCAGATACATATGGCAGCGGGAACGCAGCAGTCTTCCTGCTGTAGCTGTGATTCCAGTCATCGCCGGTCACAACCACTGCGGTATGTGGTGCATTTTTGAGCGGATTGTCAGCTCTGTCGAAAGTGCCGTTTTCTACATCACTGATCTCTTTTCTGATGGCAATCAAAGCGTCGCAGAAGCGGTCCAGTTCATGTTTAGGCTCACTTTCTGTAGGCTCTACCATAAGTGTTCCGGCCACCGGGAAAGATACGGTAGGCGCATGAAAACCGTAGTCCATCAGGCGTTTTGCAATGTCTACAACTTCAATTCCATAGCTCTTAAATGCTCTGCAATCCAGAATCATCTCATGTGCACAGCGGCCCTTACTGCCCGAGTAGAGTACAGGGAAGTGCGCTTCCAGACGTGCTTTCATGTAGTTTGCATTCAAAATGGCATATTTGGTTGCGTCAGTCAGTCCCTGGCTACCCATCATTGCAATGTATGCATGTGAGATAATCAGAATTGAAGCTGATCCCCAAGGTGCTGAAGACACCGCATGAATTGATTTTTCGTTGTTGATGTCTACAACCGCATGACCCGGCAGGTATTTCACCAGGTGTTTGGCCACGCCGATCGGACCCATACCCGGGCCGCCGCCGCCATGTGGAATGCAAAATGTTTTATGCAGGTTAAGGTGACAAACATCTGCACCTATATTTGCCGGACTGGTAAGGCCAACCTGTGCATTCATATTCGCCCCATCCATATAAACCTGTCCGCCATTGCTGTGAATGATTTCACAAATGTCAATGATGCTTTCTTCGAACACGCCGTGGGTAGACGGGTAAGTAACCATCAGGCAGGACAGCACTTCTTTGTTGGCTTCTGCTTTCGCTTTTAGGTCCTCCACATCGATATTTCCGTTCTCAAGTGATTTTACAACCACGATCTTCATGCCGGCCATTGCAGCTGAGGCAGGATTTGTGCCGTGTGCTGAAGACGGAATCAGAGCGACGTTGCGGTGATGTTCGCCACGGTCCTGATGATAGGCCCGGATGACCATTAAACCAGCATATTCGCCTTGAGCGCCCGCATTTGGCTGTAAGCTCATGGCTGCAAATCCGGTAATTTCACTAAGCCACTTGTTCAATTCATTGAAAACCGCATAGTATCCGCCAACCTGATCTGCAGGAGCAAAAGGATGCAACTTGCTAAACTCCGGCCAGGTCACGGGAACCATCTCGGTTGTTGCATTCAATTTCATGGTGCATGATCCCAGCGCAATCATCGAGTGGCAAAGCGAAAGATCTTTACTTTCCAACGCTTTGATGTAGCGCAACATCTCATGTTCAGAATGATGGCTGTTAAATACCGGATGGGTAAGGTATGCTGATGTTCTTCGTAAAGCTGCAGGAATAGTCGTATTGATGTTCTCCTCGATCACCTCCACGCTGTCCGCCGCAATCCCTTTTACTTTAGAAAATATTTTAGTCAGTAATTTAATGTCCGCCAGGGATGTAGTTTCATCCAAAGCGATTGTCACCACATTCCCGGTATAATACAAATTAATTTCATTGTCTACACACTCCCTGTGAATGGAATCTTTCAAGTCGCCTAGATCCACCTGTAAAGTGTCAAAGTACGCGCTGTTGAGCTGTTTGTAGCCAATGTTTTCCAGTGAAGATGCCAAAGAAACAGCGAGCCCGTGGGTACGCTCTGCAATCAATTTAAGGCCTTTCGGTCCATGATACACAGCGTAAAAGCCAGCCATGATCGCCAGTAAAGCTTGTGCTGTACAGATGTTCGACGTGGCTTTGTCCCTGCGGATATGCTGCTCCCGCGTTTGCAGGGCCATGCGCAGTGCATAGTTGTTGTTGCTGTCGATCGTTACACCGATGATTCTTCCCGGAATGGAACGCTTGTATTCCTCCTTGGTTGCAAAGTACGCAGCATGCGGACCTCCAAATCCCATCGGAACACCAAAACGCTGACTTGTACCGACCACGATATCCGCTCCCCATTCTCCTGGAGGCGTCAATAAAGTAAGGCTTAACAGATCAGCAATCACAGTAACTTTCACATTCTTTTCATGTGCATTTTGTGCGAAACCTGTGTAATCAATCACGGCTCCGTTTCCGGCCGGATATTGAATGACTGCACCGAAGTATTCTGAGTCCAGCGTTATATTTTCATGATTTCCAATCACGAGCTCTATCCCAAACGGGTTGGCGCGTGTCTTTAGAATATCTATCGTTTGTGGGAAGACAAGTTCAGATACAAAGAACTTGGTTGCCTGCTGATTCTTACGCAGGCTATATTGCATAAACATTGCTTCTGCAGCAGCTGTTCCCTCATCCAGTAACGAGGCATTTGCAATTTCCATCCCCGTTAAATCAATAACCATGGTTTGAAAATTCAACAGTGCCTGTAAGCGCCCCTGGGCAATCTCTGCCTGATACGGTGTGTATTGGGTGTACCATCCTGGATTTTCAAAAACGTTACGCAGGATAACATTCGGAGTGATGGTATCGTAATAACCCTGGCCGATGTAAGATTTAAATACCTTATTTTTCGAAGCCGTAATCTTCAGACTCTCCAGGTATTCTTTTTCAGACTTTGCTGCCGGCAAATTCAGCGGCTGCTTTAGCCTGATTTTCTCCGGAACAGTCTGTTCAATTAATTCATCAACGGTAAGCACGCCAAGGGCCGATAACATGGCATCTGTATCGGTTGAATTTGGTGCAATATGACGGTCTTGGAAGGCCTCTTGATAGTTAAGATCTAAACTCATGGGTGGCAATAATAAGTTGCCGCAAAGGTAGAGATTTTCCAGCCGATTAGCAATGGAATAAAGTTTATCGCTTTTTAGTTTGACAATTGCCTTAGATACATCTGGATGGTGTTTTCCAACCCAAAATACAAGGCATCGGAGATTAGCGCGTGCCCTATGCTAACCTCGAGCAATCCGGGTATACTTTCAGCAAAATAGGCTAGGTTATGCAGGTCCAGATCATGCCCGGCATTTATGCCCAGCCCATGTTCATTGGCATGTTTCGCCGCTGCAACGTAGGGAAGTATCGCTTTTTCCTTATTGGCGTAGAAATTATGGGCATAAGCTTCCGTGTACAACTCAATCCGGTCGGTACCTGTTGTTGCTGCGGCTTCGATCATTTCCACCACCGGATCTACGAAGATCGATACCCGGATGCCTGCATCTTTAAACCGGGCGACCATTCCTTTAAGGTAGTCCTGGTGCTTGATCGTGTCCCAGCCATGGTTGGAGGTGATCTGTCCCAATGCATCCGGCACTAAAGTAACCTGTGCGGGTTTGTTTGCCAGCACCAGTTCAACGAACTTTTGCTCGCTGCAGTTCCCTTCAATATTTAGTTCCGTTGATATCGCAGCCTTCAAATCGAACACATCGGCATAGCGGATATGACGTTCGTCTGGTCTTGGATGAACGGTGATCCCCTGTGCACCAAAGCGTTCACAGTCCAGCGCGACTTTCAGCAGGTCCGGATTATTGCCACCGCGGCTGTTGCGGAGGGTAGCGATTTTGTTAACGTTAACAGATAACTTTGCCATGGCCGAATATAAGGCAAAATACCATGTGCAGCAAGTACCAGTTGCTATTTATGAACTCCTCAGGTGCATTAAACTCGCTCAGCCAGATACCAAAAAAGGGCCTCCAGAATGGAGGCCCTTTCCTATACGATCTGAAATCGATTAGTATCTGTACGCTTCTGGTTTAAATGGACCTTCTACCGGTACACCGATATAATCCGCCTGATGCTGATCCAGTACATCCAGTTCAACGCCGATTTTTGCAAGGTGTAAACGCGCAACCTTCTCATCTAAATGTTTAGGAAGTGTGTACACTTTGTTTTCATACTGGTCTGTGTTTGTCCACAGTTCCAATTGTGCCAATGTCTGGTTCGTGAAAGAGTTAGACATTACAAAACTAGGGTGTCCTGTTGCACAGCCCAGGTTTACCAGACGGCCTTCAGCCAAAAGGATGATGTCTTTACCATCGATGGTATACTTGTCCACCTGTGGCTTAATTTCAACCTTGGTATGTCCGTAATTGGTGTTCAACCAGGCAACATCAATTTCATTGTCAAAGTGACCGATGTTACAAACGATCGCTTTGTCTTTCATTACCTTGAAATGCTCTGCACGAACGATGTCACAGTTACCGGTAGTGGTTACAATGATATCCGCTTCTTTTACTGCGGTAGCGAATTTCTTGACTTCATATCCTTCCATAGCAGCCTGAAGTGCACAGATCGGGTCAATCTCGGTAACGATTACACGAACACCCTGAGAGCTTAATGATTCTGCAGATCCTTTACCAACATCTCCGTATCCGGCAACAACAGCAACTTTACCTGCCATCATTACGTCGGTAGCACGGCGTATTGCATCTACCAGTGATTCCCGGCAGCCATATTTGTTGTCAAACTTAGATTTGGTTACGGAATCATTAACGTTAATGGCTGGTAAATGTAAGGTGCCATTTTTCATGCGCTCATATAAGCGGTGTACGCCTGTAGTCGTCTCTTCGGATAAACCTTTGATGCCGGCGATAAGCTCTGGAAATCTATCGAAAACCATGTTGGTTAAATCACCACCATCATCAAGGATCATGTTCAAGGGTTGTTGCTCCGGGCCAAAGTGCAGGGTTTGCTCAATGCACCAATCGAAATCAGCTTCGTTTAAGCCTTTCCATGCATACACCTGAATTCCGGCAGCAGCAATCGCAGCAGCAGCATGATCCTGAGTTGAAAATATATTACAAGATGACCAGGTAACTTCTGCACCAAGGGCCACCAATGTTTCAATAAGCACTGCAGTTTGGATGGTCATGTGAAGACATCCAGCGATGCGCGCGCCTTTTAGGGGTTGTGAAGGACCGAATTCTTCACGCAATGACATTAATCCCGGCATTTCTGCTTCTGCCAGTCCAATCTCCTTGCGGCCCCATTCTGCCAGTGAAATATCCTTAACCTTGTAAGGAATGTAAGTTGTCTCTACTGATGACATATGATATTGATTTAAGTTGTTGATAGTTAATGAAATGCAGGGAGTCTTAATTTCCCTTTCACGCAATTTGCACACAATGTGCTGCATGCATGTTTTTCGAATACAAAATTACGGAATAGTTTCTCCAA
>JAZQRI010000033.1:0-27953 GCA_045629455.1 Pedobacter sp.
GAAAAAGAAAATAAATCCTATTATTGATTATAATACACACACCTCAAGTGTTCTAGACCAGTAGCAACTGGTAAGGTTTCGTCCGGAATAAGTGGTAACTTTTCATCCCGGAACGGTGGTAAACTTTCCCCGGAATATGCAGATTGTAAATGCAAGTGCGCATTGTATCGGAAATATACTCACGAGTATAGATATAATTGCCATGATGGAAAGGCAGAAAATACAGAGGTAAACGAGGTAAAGCTCAGGATAGTCATCTTCTAAGCCATCGTTTGATTCATTATTCTTTTCATCTGTTAAGTAAACATTCATTTCCTTCAGATTTATATTTGGGCGATGTTAATTTATGCAGTATAACGAGAGTTTACCTCGCTCTGTACAAGTTAAATAGAAGTGTTTAGGTCTTATCAAATTCTCCCTTCTTCAGTTTTTCTTCTACATAAATATCCAGGTCATATTCGTCTTTTATAAATGTCAGTTTGTCTCGGGTTATAAGAAACTTCCTGGCAAGGAGAAGTGCTACTACAGCGATTACTGTTGCCTGAAAATAGAAAACAGCAGAGATGACGATCGTAGTTACAGCTAGAATAGCTACTATGATAAAATCCCGTAAAAGCGCTGGAAAGGGTTGTTTCAAGGCTTCATAGGTTTTTGTTCTGTTTTTTTCGGGGTTCATCTGAATAAATAAATGCATCTATATTATTCGAAAGGATAAAACTGCTGACCGGCTAATTGCTTATCAAAAATAAAGAAGGTTTAAGTTGTAGACGTATGCGAGGCTCGTATGTGCGGAAATTGTCCAACATTGAGAAAATCTGAGGTTGACCGTTATGAAATGGGTTTATACGTATTTAACCCGGGCCTATAGGTATATAACTTTGCATTTCTTATATTTGTCCTATTAAGATCAGTATAATGTGTCTTTCCGTAGGTGGTTTAGGCTCATCAATAGTCAACCTAGTGTATAATGAGCATACATGTGAATTAAAGTGCAGATAATTGATCATTGAATTGAGAGTTCTGGATGTAACAACTAGACCCTGATAGGCTTACAGCTTGAAAGAGGAACGGTCCTAAGCTTAGGCTAGTATAACGTCTAATAATAATATATACGGATGAAAATCGCAATTTTAGGTACTAGAGGAATTCCCAATCACTACGGCGGCTTTGAACAATGTGCAGAATATTTAGCCTTAGGCTTAGTTAAACGGAGACATGAAGTCATCGTTTACAATTCTCACAATCATCCATATCAAAAGTCGGAGTGGAACGGGGTAAAACTTGTACACTGTTACGATCCGGAAACTCAGATTGGTACTGCCGGTCAGTTCATCTATGATCTAAATTGTATTCTAAATGTAAGAAGCCACGATGTTGATGTCATTCTCCAACTGGGGTATACGAGCAGCTCCGCTTGGGGCTGGCTGCTGCCTAAGAAGACTGTGGTGACGACAAATATGGATGGGCTGGAATGGAAACGTACAAAGTACTCGGATAAAGTTAGAAAGTTCTTGTATTGGGCAGAAAGTATGGGTGTAAAATACAGCGATCATCTAATCTCAGATTCGATAGGCATTCAGAATTATTTACAATCGAAATATGATGTGAATTCTGAATTTATCCCCTATGGCGCAGATGTTTTTAATGAGCCGGATTCTAAGGTGCTGAAAGACTATGATCTGGAGGAATTCGGCTATGATCTGCTTATTGCCAGGCTGGAACCGGAAAACAGCATAGAAATTATTCTGGATGGAGTTGCTCAGGCAAATACAAACAGGCCGTTCCTCGTGATTGGTAAACATGAAACGAAGTATGGAACGTACTTAAAGGATAAGTTTGCCGCATTTAAGTCGATTCGATTTATTGGCGGCATCTACAACATGACCAAGCTTAATAACATCAGATATTATTCAAACATCTATTTCCATGGCCATACTGTTGGTGGGACAAACCCTTCTTTATTGGAGGCAATGGCCTCAAATACGTTGATCTGTGCCAACAACAATCCTTTCAACAAATACATTCTGGGAAACGATGCCTTGTATTTTAATACCCATGAGGAAGTATGCGAGATTTTGGTGAACACGGAAAACACTAAGCGTCAATTACGCCATTTTGTAAGTGCCAACCAGCAGAAGATTACGGATGTCTATACTTGGGACCGAATTGTGGATCAGTATGCCGCTCACTTTGAAGCAATAAAAGGTAAGATAACACGTAGTATGACTCCGTTTAGCAGAAAGTCATTGTCCCCTGGTGCTGCCATACGTTCACAGGGTTAATTGAGAAATAAAAGAAATTAGGTAGATATATGAGTAGAATACTGGTTTTCGGCGCTGCCGGACAGCTTGGCATGTGCATTAAGGCGGTTGCACAAGAAGATAACGTAAAAGACCTTGTTTTTTTAGATTCGAACACCGGTGATATTCTGGACTTTGAACACCTTGAGACCTTGATTTCAAGTGACCCGCCCGCTTTCGTGATCAATTGTGCTGCGTATACCGCTGTCGACAAAGCTGAAGATGATACAGAATCCGCTACCAGCATAAACCGCGATGGTGTAGAGAACCTGGCTATTCTTTGCAACAAGTATGGCGCAAAGCTTATTCATGTGTCTACAGACTTTGTCTTTGATGGTAGTGTGCCAAAGCTACTGTCTGAGGATGATCTGGCAGCACCAATTGGTGTTTATGGTCTTACCAAGCTGGAAGGTGAACAGGCTATCGCTGATCATTTAAGTGAATTCTTTATTTTACGCACCAGCTGGCTATACTCGGAGTTTGGAAATAACTTTGTAAAAACCATGTTGAAGTTTGGGAAGGAACGTGACGAACTGAAGGTTATCGTGGATCAGGTAGGCACCCCAACCTATGGCATAGATTTAGCCCGCGCGATTTTTCACATCATTGATTATCAAAGCGTTGACTATGGTGTTTACCATTACAGCAATGAAGGTCTTGCTTCCTGGTACGATTTTGCGAAAGCGATCTTCGAAATAGCGGATATAAATGTCCGCGTACAACCCGTGCCTACATCTGAATATCTAACCAGAGCCGTCCGCCCTGCATTTTCCGTCATGAATAAGGGTAAGATAAAAAAGGCATTCAATATAGAAATTCCGTATTGGAGGGATAGCCTGGTTGCTTGTATCCGGGCACTCGAAATTGTAAGCGTTACCAGCGATAACTCAAGAACACGTTAAACGGCCAGGTATTTAGATGGTACCAATAGCTGCTTAATCGTATTTGTTCTATATTAGAGGAATATTTGGGACCGATGAAAAAGTGCTTACTCCTGGCTCTTGTAGCCCTAACGATGTTTTCTGCCTGCGAAAAAATTGATGAGAACAATCAGATGATTAGCTCAAGGGCCTACCTTGATTCCGTTGAGGTGTCCGCCAATTTTGCTGTAATAAGCGCGTTGGACTCCAGTGTTGTTAAGGATGAAACGACCGTTGATAGCTATTTCAAATCTCTCCCGCATGGATCTGCAAATGCCAGGCTAGCTGCAAATCGATTTGCTTATTTCTTCCCTCCAGGGAATTATATTATTGTTATCCAACTGGAGAACTCATTGTTCCCTGATGGCAAGAAGACGTACACTTACAAGCGCGTTTCAACAACCAACGGAACGCCAGCAGCCAATAACAACATGTTGTTCAGCTCGGCTAAGACAGAATACTACCAGGAATGGGTAAATAAGTGATTCATATCATTAACTTTGTGCCATGTACAAGGAATCAGCCTTTCAAGGTCATTGAATGGTTGTAAAGTTTATGGCTCAATTCTCTTATGATAACAGATAACTTATCAAGTTACAATCCGGAAGGTTCAGATCTGCGGCGCGCGCAGATGAGAATGCAGGAAATTTTAGATGTTTTCCATGGAATTTGCACAAAACACGGCATTGATTATTGGCTAAGCAGCGGCACTTTGTTAGGCGCCAGGCGACATGGCGGATTTATACCCTGGGATGATGATCTTGATGTCCTGGTGATGCAGCGGGATTATAAAAAGCTACTCCGCATACTGGAGCAGGAGCTTCCGGAGAACCTAAAACTCCAGACCCGCGAAACGGACCCGAACTATCCGTTGTTTTGGGCCAAGATCCGCGATCTTCATTCCGTATATCACGAAGAAGCATCCGAAGGATACACGTATAAGGGTATCTTTATCGATGTCTTTCCATTCGAGCCCCTGCCGCCACTATGGTTTAAGAAAGAAATTGACAAGTACATCATGAGTCCGATGTATTTTGCACAATCTAAGTCCGCATTCAAAAAAGCAGTTCAGTTTGTTCGGATGATGTTTTTGCCACTCGCTCAACTGATCGTATATGTTACCAGGAAAATATACCGCAGGACAGGAAGTAAGTTAAATACTTATTCTTATGGAATTCCCACCTATACCAATTACAACATGAAACATTTCCTTCCACCCGGTAAAATCATGTTTGAGGGAAAGAATTATCTGGCACCTCATGATGTAGATAATTGCTTAAGCGGCCATTTCGGGTCCGACTATATGGAGTTGCCGAAAGTAGCAGAAAGAAGAACACATGCCTTAAAAATCGAAGTCAAATAAGGCTTAGTACGCAGAATGATTAAGAAAAAAGTCCTGGAGCTGTTCCAGAATAAATTCGTCCGGGTCTCGGGAACGAATGGTGTCATTACCTTATTGAAGACCGGCGTGTCGCTGTTTTCGAACAAGATTATCGCTTTGGTGATTGGTGCTGCCGGAATTGGTATTGTCGGCCAACTGCAAAATGTCATGACCATTATCATGCTGATCTCGAGCGGTGGTTTCAATCAAGGCCTGACGAAATACATTTCCCAGGAAAAGGAGGATGAAGAATCCCTAAACAAGTTTATTGGAACGGCTTTCTTTGCAACCCTTTTTCTCTCCGTTGTGACAGGTATTGTGACCGCAATCTTGTCCACCTACATTTCTACAACCATATTTGGAGACCGCAAGTACTTTTCTGTTATCGTGGTTTTTGCATTGACCCTGTTTTTTTATAATTTAAATAATCTGCTTATAGCCATTATCAACGGCTTTCAGTTCTACAAGCGCTTCTTTAAAATCAACATCACGACCACCATTGTGAGTATGGTGATGTCCGTCGGATTGGTGCTCCTATTCAACGTTTACGGTGCACTGCTTGCCATTGTTCTTTCACAGTCCGTAGTCTGCCTGATTACCTATTGGATGGTGAAAAAGGATAAATGGATTGCCGCCTTCTCTTTTAAATATTTTTCCAAAGACAATTTGAAGTTGTTGTTGAAATTTACTTCGATTACAATTTTCAGTTCTATTTTATGGCCAATCGTCGGCATCGTGATCCGGACCTATGTGATCAAGTATATATCCGTTCAGGAAGCCGGGTTCTGGGAAGCGACAACAAAGTTGAACGTGTACATCGTTAACCTTGCCGTGGGATCTTTTGCTGTGTACCTGCTGCCGCGCCTGGCAGAGATTAAAGATCCGGGCGTTCTTAAAAGAGAAGTCAAGGATGTATTCAAGATTATTATTCCAGTTACACTCCTAGGCTTCGGCACATTGTATCTGTTTCGGGATCTGGTCATCCGCTTGCTCTATACCGCAGAATTCCTGAAGGTCGGCGATTACCTGGGGCTGCAGATGGTTGGGTCGTTTTTCTGGATGTGTAAGATGGTGCCCATGAATTTGTTGCTGGCAAAAGGCAAAACCAACCTGTATCTCACATTTGAAATTGTCTTCTGTCTGGTCTATGTTCTTTTGGCTATCATCTTTATTCCCATGTATGGCGTTCAGGGCATACAGTTGTCGTTCGCGATCTACAATTTCCTTTACTTTATTGTCAACCTGATCGCTATGAATCATTACCTGAAAACAGATGAACAGCAATAGTGATGTGAGTCCACTAGTCCATCTCTAAATAAAAATGCGGTACGCATATCGGCAGAGCCCCTATATGTACCGCATTTTGAAAATATTTGAATTCTTTCAGGCGTACTTACCAGTTGTAGAGGACACCAACTCTAAATTGCATGTTGTTTACATCTTGTTTATCCCAATCCCAGTAATCACTCGGGCCGGTTTTCCATTGATACTGGTAGTTCAGTGATCTGATGTACGTAATCTGGGAATTCAGAACAAATTGCTTGAAGTTCCAGGAGAACTTTCCGGCAACCGAAAGATCTACCCAATGACGGTTGATGTATTGGTTCTTGTCCAGAGAGGCATAGGCAAAATCAAAGAAAAGATCATTGTTATTAACCATCCGCTCGAACTGCAACCCGATTCTTTTAAGTCCCTTTACCCAGCTTACGTCCACCGACTGCAGATTACTTCCTGGTCCAATTCCAGCGCCAATCACCTGACCTTCATTCGTGTAACCGTCCAGTACCTGGTAATGGGTGTACCAGCTTCCACTGGCCCTTAGGTCGCGGGTCTTACTTTTTTCAAGCTGTGTCAATTCGACACCCATTTGAATGTATTCATCTGACCGGTTCAGTGGTACAAGCTTTCTGAATCCCACAACGTATGCGCGGGTATGTTCCGGTTCAACAATGGCATCCCGGGTGTCATAGGAGTGGTCGTTTCTACCAAATTGAAAGTAGATTTCCGCTTTGCTTTCAGGTAGGACATATCTGGTGAAGAAGGATATATATTGGTCCCTTGCGGCTTCATCATCCGTATTTGTTCCATCGCCCGCTACATACGCCTTTTTTTCCACGGCACCGAAGATCGGGAAATAATTCTTGAAGCCCTTTCCAATTTTACGATGGTCAACAACAAAGGAGCGGTCAAATCCGATAAAGAAATTTGGGATCCATTTTGGTTGATACGTAAGGGCTACGGCATTGATGTATCTCCAATCCTTCGGTTTTTGCCTGAATTCAGGTCCTGTAGGAGCAGGAACGCCGGACTGGTTTAATCTTCCTGCAATGATCTGTGCTTCAAACGATCCAATGTAGGTTTTAATCGGACGTGTCGTATTTAAGGTGTAGTGTTCAAAGCCTGCAGCGTTGTTGCTCATCAATAGCGAGCTCCTTATCCCGGGGCCCCACCACAAGTTCTCCGTTGATAGCCCGGCTGATACCGGGCCGGCATTTAAACGAATGCTGCTTTGACCCCAACGTAGCTTACTGTAATTCCCGTCGCCGAAACGATCAGGCAGGTCGATTGAATTGTAATATCGTGCTACAGGAGTGTTGAAAAAGGCACCATTAGGTGCATCGCTTAATTTCTGAAACTCCCTGTTGTCTGCAAAGACATATTCGGGTCTGAACTGGACGCTTAGCGGACCGACTTTAGCATAAACACCTACGGAAAGCTGGGTCTGGTATCCTCTTGCTTGTACCATGGATCCATCATTGATCCCGTAGGGGTGATGGGTGTTGTATTGCTGCTCCACGACAACCGGCAGTACGTATACTTCGGTTTTATATTTTTTATCGGTAAATACTGATTTTCTGAAATTTGTGATGCTATATGAACTATTTTCCGGGTCCAGCGAAAACTCGTTTTGCTCTGAAATATGGATCGGCCTGATCATGTATGAGCTGTTGGACTTGTCTATACCCAGCAGTTGCTGACGGCGGTAAGCATCCTCAACGTTTTCCAGTAGCCCGACAGGAATTGTCTGTGCCTGAAGTAGATTGGTAATGCAAAGAAGTATCAAAGAAAGACTAAAGAATATGAATTTCATATATTCGTATATAGAGGCTAAAAATTGCGTGAAGTTAATAATAATTTTTAGTGTAAGAATTCAAGTGTATCTTTTTGGCCTTGTGCACTTCATAAATCTTATTGTGCGTATGCTCCAAACGTGCCAGTTGTTTGTATCATTGCTGATTGATTAACTTTCGGGAGCTGCCGTTAAGGTTGCAGAATTGACAGCCCGGGCCGGAATAAGCAATGGAATGTAAAAAATCACCAGTTTCCTGTTCGTTCAAACTTTATAGGAGGGGCAGGAACTATCAAATAAAATCATACTTTTGCATGATTTTATATAGGTCTGCCTTGCCGGAAGATCACAGAAGTGTTTATAACAACAATCAAATATGATCCTAAAGTTCTCGCATAATCATCAACTCAGATATTTGTTTCCCCTTTTAATTGTCCTCCTGGCTTCTTCATGCGCCACGGATAAGAAGATCATTTATTTCCAGGATATCCAGAATACCAAAGCTGCAGAGCTTGAAAACGCAGCTAAGTTTATAGAACCTGTAATTCAGCCAGATGATAATTTGAGTATAAACATCTTTACCTTAAACCAGCAAACCGGTACCATCATTAACCAGGCTGCCTCGACGCCCATTTTAGGCGGAAATGCAAATACTGCTGTGGCCCAGCAGGTCACTGGCTTTGTCGTAGATAAGAATGGTGACGTTGAACTGGCACTCGCGGGAAAAATCCACGTTGCAGGATTAACCACTTACGAGGCACGTGAACGTGTAAGGGAAAGGGTAGTTAAGTATTATAATGAACCAAGCGTGCAGTTGCGGTTTGCAAATTTCAAGGTGAGTGTTCTTGGAGAAGTAAAAACCCCCTCAACGTATAACATGCCAAATGAAAAGGTTTCCATAATGGATGCACTGAGTTTGGCTGGCGACCTGACGATTTATGGCCGGAGAGATAATGTATTGGTTGTACGGGATAATAATGGAAAGAAGCAATACGCGCATTTGGATTTGAATTCTTCAGATATTTTTAATAGCCCATTCTATTATCTAAAACAGAATGATTTGGTGTATGTAGAGCCAAATAAAGCCAAGAATGCAGCGAACAATGCTGCAAGAGTACAAACTATTGGTATCATTACCTCTGTACTTTCCGTTTTAATTCTGGCAGTTTCCGTAATTAGATAATAATATTTAAAGAAAATGTATAAACCTGAAGAGATTCAAGAAAGACGACTAAAGGAAGGCGAGAATACGGTAGATCTTAGTAAATTGATTTCACGAGTACTTGATAGTTGGCCCTGGTTTTTGTTAAGTATCTTCCTATGTCTTTTAGCAGCCTTTATTTACACCCGCTATACGCCTCCTTTATATAGAATAAATGCAAGGGTTCTGGTTAATGACCAGCAAAAAGGAGGTGCATTGGGCAAACAGGCCGGCGCCTTAATGGATCTTGGCGGCTTAATGGGCGCTCAAAGTAGCGTAGACAACGAGGCAGAAGTTTTAAAGACCCCCGATTTAATTGAAGAGGTTGTGCGTCAGATGGAGTTAAACATCGTGTATAGCCAAAATGCAAACCTGTTCAGGCGGGAGCTGTATCAAGCCCCTTTTAAACTGCGAATTATCAAACCGGTTGATACCATTCAGATCACGCGGTTGGACATCAACAAGGTTGCTGGAAATAAGGTCCGCGTGGTTTCGGGCAACTTCGACCGGGTGTTGTCCTGGAATCAGTCATTCCATATTGAAGGTGTGGGCGAATTGAAGCTGCTTGCTGAGCCAGGTCTCCCAATGACCTCCGGGGATTATTTCGTTACGGTGAGTTCAGTTGACGAGCAGGTGACAAATATGATGGATCAATTGACTGTGAAGGTCTCCAACAAACAGGTGTCAATTGTAGACATGACGTTAAACTATCCTGTCGAAAAGAAGGGTGAGGAGATACTAAGTGCACTGATCAGCAAATATAAACAGTCTAATCTAGATGAAAAAAATGCCATTGCGGACAGTACCTATACCTTCATAGAGCAACGTCTTAATGTTATTGCCTCTGAGTTGGGGGATGTCGAAAACAAGGTGGAAACCTTTAAACGCCGGAATAACTTGTCGGACATGTCGGAGCAAGGAAGACTCCTTGTTCAGAGTACATCTGCCATCAGCGATGCACTTGCACAGGCAGAAACTCAGGTGTCTATTTTAAGGGATCTGGAAAGCTATTTGAAAGATGAGACCAGAAACAAGCGGGTATTTCCAACTTCTTTAATGCCTTCTGATCTGGTGTTCTCTAATTTGATGAACCAATACAACTCCCTATTGGCTGAAAGGGACAGAACGCTAATGAGCGTTACGGAGGCTACCCCTTTTGTTCAGAACCTGAACAAGCAAATTGAGGAACTACGGAAAGGAATT
The DNA here is from genome assembly GCA_045629455.1 of Pedobacter sp. Lineage (GTDB taxonomy): Bacteria > Bacteroidota > Bacteroidia > Sphingobacteriales > Sphingobacteriaceae > Pedobacter. The sequence continues at coordinate 10,076 of JAZQRI010000033.1, forward strand.
TTAGTAAACATCCAAAATACGAAGAACACTTACCTTGTTAGCAGAAACAACCTGCAGAAACAGTTAAATGAAGCACAGGGCAAAATCTCAGGCGTACCCGGTATAGAAAAGAACTACCTGAAACTAGCCAGAAATCAGAAGATCAAAGAAGAACTCTATATTTTTCTGATGCAGAAAGCGGAGGAAACGGCCATTTCGAAGACCTCCAACATCTCCATCGCTAAAGTTATCGCAAAGCCAAAAGCAGAAGTCTTTCCGGTGAGTCCAAAAAAGAGGATTGTGTACCTGCTCGGCTTGATTATGGGCTTTACCATTCCGTTGATGACAATTTTCACGAAAGATTTCTTTAATACTTCCGTGACTACGAAGGATGATATTACCAATGCCACGCGTGTGCCAATTGTTGGAGAAATTAGTCACAGCCTGACCCATGACAACTTGATTGTTTCTAATAATGGCCGGTCAGCAATCGCCGAGCAATTCCGCGCCTTACGCTCAAACCTCTCCTTCTATCTGAAGAATAATGAGCAAAATGTATTACTACTTACTTCAAGTATGTCTGGTGAGGGGAAATCTTTTACGGCTATAAATCTGGCAAATGTGCTGGCACTTTTGGGTAAAAAAGTACTGCTGATGGAATTGGATCTCCGTAAGCCAGGCTTGTCAAACAAATTAAATGTAGCCAATAATCTTGGATTCAGTAATTACGTGATTAATGAAAGCATCCAAACCGCAGATATCATCAAGCCGTTGGCGATGAGTGAAAATCTATTCATCATAACCTCTGGCCTTTTACCTCCAAATCCGATCGAACTCTTAATGAGTGACCGCGCGGCCCAGTTGATGAAGGAAGTTAAAGCGCAGTTTGATTACATCATCATGGATGCGCCGCCAATTGGAGTTATTGCCGATGCTCAGGCACTTGCTGACTATGCACAGGTAACTCTCTACCTGGTTAGACAACGTGTGACCCAAAAGGGCCAGCTTTCAATAGTTGATCAACTCTACGCGTCCGGGAAAATGAAAAATCTCGGTATTGTGGTAAACGATGTGGTAGATAAAAGCTATGGCTTTGGTTATGGCTATGGAACGTACGGGCAAACCCAGGAACTGAGCTTCTTTGAAAAGTTGTGGAAGAAGATTAAACGTTAATGGTATTAACGTGCTATGGATCTATATTAAATAAGATATGAAAGTACTTTGGTTCACCAACACACCATCACTTTACAAAAAGGACCTGCTTGGTTATCATGGTGGTGGCTGGATCGAATCGCTGGAGGCTTCTATTGGATCCTTTGAAGATATTCAACTGGGTATCTCATTCTTCCACAATGACACCGACTTTAAGGTTACACGAGATAAAACAACTTATTATCCGATCCCGGTTTACAACAAGACGTCGAATCGCATCAAACGTATTTTCTTTCCCAACAGGGCAGAGCGTTTTGAGCTGGATGCCTACTTAAAGGTAATAGCTGACTATAAACCGGACATCATTCATATTTTCGGTACGGAACAAAGTTTCGGGTTGCTGAATAGCCATGTTGACATCCCGATCGTGATTCACATGCAGGGGCTGCTGAATCCCTACTTAAACTCGTTTTTCCCCCCAAATAGCACCTTGGGTGATCATTTCAGGTTCCTGAGCTTTTTTAAAGCCTTAAGGGTCCTGAAGAGCCATTTCACCTTCAAGCATAGCGCAGCAAGGGAGCGGACCATTATGATGAGCGGAAAGCATTTCCTGGGTAGAACGGCCTGGGACAAGAATGTTTTAGCCTTGTACTCACCCAATGCCAGTTACACGTATTGTGGAGAGATATTAAGAGAACCGTTTTACAAAGCTTCCCCCTGGCTGAAGCGCAGGAATCAAAAAGTCCAGATTATATCAACGATCTCCGAAGTAAGTTATAAAGGTTTCGATGTAGTGTTGAAGACTGCAAATTTGCTTAATAGCTTTACTGAGCTGGAATTTGAGTGGAAGGTTTTTGGCATTGATCATTTTGATTACTGGGAACGAAAAATGAACATTACTTCCAGCAGCGTATGTGTGTCACTAATGGGCGTTTCGACTGCTGAAGATCTGGTGAATGCCATGCATAGTGCAGATGTATTTGTGCATCCATCATACATTGATAATAGTCCGAATAGTGTCTGTGAAGCCCAGATGATCGGGGTTCCGGTAGTCTCCACCAATGTAGGCGGTCTGAGCAGTCTGATCAATGATGGAGTAGATGGGATATTGGTGCCTGCGAATGACCCGTTCTCTCTTGCCGCTGCCATAAAAAGGATCGTTTCAGACGAGTTGTTAGCAAAAGCGCTTGGTGCGCAGGCACGGACGACTGCAATGGAACGTCATAGTAAGGAGCGGATCGTAGCACAGAATACTGCAGTTTATAACGTTTTAAACGGAAAGTAATGTATTTGAGATTCATCAATAAAGTTGTAATTGCCTTAAGTAACCGGATATACTTCGTTTTTTCATGGCTGGTTACTTTCATGAAGTTCAAACTGAATGGTGTTCAATTTTCTGGTGACTTCAGCGCAAAGGGAATACCATTGGTGCATGTTGACTTAAAAGGCAAGGTGATCATTGGTGGTGGTTTTGTATTCCACAGCGGACAATACTTCAATATGATTGGACGACAGCAAAGGTGCTATTTCGTAGTAGGTAAGGATGCTGTGCTGGAAATTGGGAGAGGCGTTGGCATAAGTTCGACGGCAATAGTATGTAAAAACAGCATTAAGATTGGCGATGATGTAAAGATCGGCGGCGGAGTTGTTATATACGATACGGATTTCCACTCGCTCAGTTATTTAGATAGAAGGGAAGTACCCGAGCGACTAGACCGGGTTCGATCGAAGCCAGTGATCATTGAGGACAATGTTTTTATAGGAGCACATACAATTGTTTTGAAGGGTGTAGTAATTGGAAGGAATTCTGTAGTTGGTGCAGGGTCTGTGGTGAGTAGGAGCATTCCTGAAAATGAAATATGGGCCGGTAATCCCTGCCGGTTTGTTAGGAAACTAAATGCTCCGGATTAGGATCGCGAATACGATATGTTAAATAGAGTACATAAAGATAAAGTAACTAACGTAATTGAATATATCCTTGCGATCATATTGGTTTATTGCAATGGTTCGTGGTTGATCTTTGAGGCCAATTGGCCCATGCGAATACTGATGATCTTCAGCATTCTTGCATATTTAATGATCAGAAAATCCTGGTATCGGGAGTTTGAGCTGCCAAATATGTGGGTAATGCTGCTGGCTTTGTTCCCGTTTGCATCCTTAATATCGAACTTGCATCGAGAGATCAATTTATTCAGCGTTATATACGTCTCCAGTTGTTATGTTCTTCTAGCCTGCTTTACCAATAAGACTTTGACGTCTATTCTGAATAAGTATGCACATTTCGTTTACGTACTGATGCTGATTTCAATTCCATTAGGAATAGTGACTCTGGTGGATTATTCGGTTCTCTCTGTGTTGCCGGTGTCGATCAACGATTTATTTGGGAGCAGTAATACTAACGGATACTATAATCTGATCTTATACACAGACCGTGTTGTAAACGACCTGAGAACTCAAAGTATTTTCTGGGAGCCCGGCGCATGGGCGTTCAATGAGATTTTCGCGTTCTATTGGTTTATTTTCATCAAACAAGACTATCGGAAGCTGCCATATCTGATTTTAAGTTTACTGCTTACCTTATCAACAACGGGATTGTTTTTGGGGGTGATGTTGCTGTTTGCTGCTTTCTTTGTAATAGACTCCAGTCAGATCAGAAAAAAAATTATTTGGTTTGTAAGCGGCTCAGCAGTGTTGTTGGTTTGTGGGGCTGTATACATTAGTACAACTACAGATATCGATGTTTCTGAGCTTATTTATGAGCAGGTATTTGAAAAGTTTACCCAGAATTCCAGTTCTAATTCGTTTGAACAGCGTGTAGAGACGACGCGGCAGGCCTACGATATTGCTGTTGAAAACCCATTTTTTGGCATTGGTAAGGCTACGGACGAAAATCAACTTTTTATAACTTCCGGATTGGCGGAGATCGTTTACCAACTTGGATTTCTCTATCTGGGATTATATCTGGTTTTATTCAGGGTATTGTTCTCCAAATTGGGTTTGATCATATCCTGTATGTTTATAGGCGTGATGATCAATGGAGAGGCTTACAGCTTCTACATACTGTCCTCTTTAATCGTAATATACGGGGCTAAAAACTTTGTTAATATCAAACCATTTCAACGCAAAATTGCTGTTAAGCCAGGAAACAAACTCGCAACAATAACATGATGGATACAAACAGTAACGAAAAAAGTAATCTTCCGCTCGTCTCTATTGTCACCATAGTATACAACGGTGCAGAATATCTAAATGAATGTATACAAAGCGTCAGAGCCCAGACCTATAAAAATATTGAATATATTATAATTGATGGGGGATCCACAGATGGTTCTTTGGAGATTTGTAAAGAAAATGCAGACCTCATCTCCAAGATGATATCTGAGAAAGACAGAGGCATCAGCGATGCCTTTAACAAAGGAATCAATCTTGCAACTGGAAAGCTTGTTGGCATCTTAAATGCGGATGATTCTTATAGGCCTGATGCATTAGAGTCTGTTGTTAATACATATATATCTAAGGACAACGCTGAGGGGGTCTATTATGGTGATATATGTTACTTTAATGAAAAGTTAAACTATGAGTTGACCCCTGATATAAAATCAATTTGGAAGTTTATGTCCATATTCCATCCCGCAGTGTTCGTCAGTAAGTCGGTTTATGAGAAGGTAGGCGGATTTTCAGAGGACTATAAGTACGCAATGGACGTGGAGTTTGTCCACCGGTGCCTACATCGTGGTATCAACTATTACTATGTGGCGCGTACATTGACCAATTTCCGTCTTGGCGGTACAAGTGGTGTAAATTACAAAGGGAGTTACCGTGAGTTTTACCGGTCTGTACGAACCTATAACAATTATCCATTTGCCTGGTTCTACTATTATCTGGGGATTACCAAAAAGTCAATTCTCTCTTCGAAGATTGGCAACTTTATTCAACAAAACAGAAATATTTTCACTCCTTTTATGTCTGGTAAAAGCAAATGATGAGATATGAAAAATAGCTGGTTTATAGTATTTATGGTTCTTCAGGTGCAGTTTTGTGGGGTAAATGCCCAGACCAATAGCCGCACTAAACTTGCCTTCGGGGTTAACGGACATCCTTTGAATCAAAAAGCATATTTAGATGCAACGATTAATGAACAATTGATGCTTGTGAAGTCTGTTAATAGTAAGTACTACAGAATTGATGTGCCAACTCATGCAGATGGTACTATCCAAAATGAAGCTCGGTTTGTCGAACTAGCTCAACAAGCTAGAATGCAGAAAATACACATTGTACCGATGCTTTATCTGACGGGTTTCAAGTTCTCGTTATCAAAAGACGATGCTTATGCTATGGGTTCAAAATTGGGCCTTGGTTTTGGTGAGAAATATGGAAAATATGTTGACTACTATGAGCTTGGTAATGAAATGGATGTTCAAAAGGGACTTGGCATAAATAGTGGTAGCGACTATGCGGACTATTTAAGCCCGCAGATCGATGTTCTGGCCTCGTTTATGGAAGGATTAAATCAGGGCTTGAAAAGGATGGATCCTGGTGCGAAAACGATTGTGAACTGTGCAGGTTGGTTTCATTTTGTGTATTTGGAGCTGTTGAAAAAGCATGGTGTGCACTTTGACATTGCTGGCTACCATTGGTATTCTAACATGGATGATTATTCCAAGAAAGTAAATGTGGATATATTGAAGGTGTTACCGAAACGTTTGCAAATGCCAGTTTGGTTTACAGAGCTCAATTACGTAGACAAGGAGACATCTGGTGCAGAATATGAGAAAAAGCGAAAAGATTGGGTTATGAATTTTGTAAAAGAGTGTTCAAGTGCCGATGGCATTGACGCTTTATTTTTTTATGAGCTGTTGGATCAGCCGGATCTTAAAACCACGAGTTTAACAGAGCGTACTTTCGGGTTGTTTTCTAAGGATAAGAGAATTCGCAATGCTGCTTTAAACGGAGCCAATAAAACTGGGCAATCAAAGTGGATGGCTAAGCCGCTCGGAAAGGCACTGCAAGCATCTAAGTTCAAACGATAAGAAATGGAGCTATTTATCCGAAACTTATGATCTATATTAACGGAAGATTTCTAACGCAAAGGCTTACGGGAAGCCAAAGGTTTGCATACGAAATCCTGACTCAGCTTTTACGAAGCCCATCAAAGAACTATTGCGTTTTAGTGCCTCTAGCTACTATCGAATCAGCTTACGAAGTTCAAGACTGGCCCATTAAATATGTAGGACGGTTAAAGGGCACGATATGGGAGCAGGTAGATCTGCCCATCTTCTTGTATACGCATGGAAGTCCACTGTTGATTAATCTCGTTAATACGGCACCTTGTGTATACAAGAATCAGATAGTGACTATTATGGATATGACAACTTTTGTGAATCCGAAATGGTTCAAGCGATCATTCGCATCCTATTATAAGCTTGTTCTTCCAATCATTGCGCGGAACTCCTTAAAGATTATTACGGTAAGCGAGCACTCCAAAAAGGATATTTTAAGATACATCAATGTACCTGCTGCTAAAGTTGAAGTTATCTATTGTGCGGTATCTCAAAAATTTCTTGCGACGGCCCGGGGTTCTTCAATGGGTGACGAGATATTGAAACGGCTAGGTGTCAGAAAGAACAGCTTCATTCTTGGCGTTTCATCCTTAGATCCAAGGAAGAACTTCAAGGTGCTAATTGCGGCATATCTAAAGCTGAACGGAGAATTTCCCCTGATCATTGTCGGTTCAAAAGGTCATGCGTTTGCAAGCAGTGATTTGGACTCGCTAACCTCGGGTCGAAGCAATATTATCTTCACAGGCTATCTACTTGATGAAGAATTAGTTTCCTTGTACAAGTTTGCCCGGTGTTTCGTCTACCCATCCTTATACGAGGGGTTTGGTTTACCACCTCTTGAGGCAATGGCCTGTGGCTGTCCGACAATCGTCGCTGATACGTCGAGCATACCCGAGGTTTGTGGAAATGCCAGCATCTATGTAGATCCGAATGATACTACGGCCTTGAAAAATGTCCTGAGTGATCTAATATCCGATGATTTAAAGAGGGAATCATTAACACTTCGCGGTTACGATAGAGAGAAGGCATTTTCTTGGCAAGCATCTTGTGTACGTCTTAAAAATTTACTTGAACAAGTTGTTTAGCGAAATTACTTATTTCTGTGCTCAGGTATTTCTACTAAGAGTGTAACATGTTCGAGTAAGTGAAGAAAGGTATACTTATGTTAATTTAAAAGTCTATTTTTGTAAATTGTTTCATGATTGAAAAACCGATATACTAGATTTCAATGAAAATAGCGCTTATTCAAGACGAATTGGTACGGAAAGGTGGTGCTGAACAAGTTGTTCTAAGTTTTCAGGCAGCATTCCCGGATGCTCCAATTTACACGTTAAGTTACAATTCTGAAAAAACATATCCTGAGTTTAAAAACTCGAATATTAAGACATCATGGTTGGGTAAGCTATTTAAAGATGAAGTGAGTTTAAAAAGAGTCTTCTTCCCTTTTGCCGTTTGGGCAATGAAGAGCCTGGATGTTAAAGAATATGACGTTGTGTTAATGTCAACTACCCATTGTGCTAAGTATGTAAAGGTTAATGAAAATGCGTTGGTACTCACTTATTGTCACACGCCATTTAGATTAGCATGGAGGCCAGGGTCATATGAGAAAATCGTTGATTCGAATCCGGTCATGAAGATGATCTATTCGTTTGTCATCCGGCTGCTCAGGAGAAAGGACAAAAACAGTGCCTTGAGAACAGATTGGTTCTTAACCAATTCGAAGGAGGTTGTGCCCAGGATTGAGTCCGCATATGCACCTAAACGACCAATAACGGTCATTAATCCTGCGGTAAAATGCAAGAATTTTTATCGTTCTGAAAACATCTTGGATTACTACTTAGTTGTTAGCCGTTTTGAATCTTATAAAAGAGTAGATTTAGTAATAGACGCATTTAACCTAATGCCTGAAAAGAAGTTAATTGTGGTTGGCCAGGGTTCAATGGAACATGAACTACGGAGTAATGCTGGCAAGAACATCACCTTTCTGAGTGGTTTAGATACACCTGGCTTGGCAAAAATATACGCGGAGTGTAAGGCCTTAATTTTTCCCCAACATGAAGACTATGGTATCACGCCATTAGAGGCTAATGCTTCGGGAAGACCGGTTATCGCTTTTGGGTTTGGAGGAATTAAAGAAACAATGATACCTTTCACGATGGATGCCAGTAAGTCTACAGCGTTGTTCTTTTATGAACAATCTCCTGCATCTTTAATTGAGGCTATTGAAAAGTTTGAATCTTTGTCATTTGACTCTGAGTTTATAAGGGCACATGCTGAAAACTTTGATGAAAAGATATTTGTTCGCAAGATTCAACAGTTTGTGAAAGATAAGTACAAAAGTGAGGTCATTGCAGAGCGAAGTCTGCGTAGACCTAAAGTGGACTTCAAGCCTGAAGTTGTATTAAATAGAATTTAGTCCGAAGATTTCATTCCGCTGCATTAGAGATTGAATATTGAATTCGATGCGCTTAAAGGTGAGCTGTCGCTATCATTTTGGTAGATGGAACAACCAACTCGTATAGGGGTTTTTATTTGCGAGGCGCGCGAACCAGATTGGCAGGCATATTCCAAAAACGATCCCTAGTACTAGGTGTACCATAAAATTGGACATGTGGGCTCCTTGCAAAAGGATGATCCTAATTCCAGAAGCTACCAGGATGTGCACTAAATAAATTTCGAACGAGAATGTTCCAATTTTTTCAAGCATTCTTCCAAAAATAAACTTTCGGTCTGAAACAAGCATTGATAGTTGTATCGTAAGGACGCTGCCTAGAATTTGGGGCAGCAATGTTTTAAGCATAATATCCTGGAGATAGAAAAGATACAATATCTCGGTTACCAAAAAAGCAACTCCTATTGGAATGATATACCGAGTTCTTGCAAGTACATGTAGCTTATCAATGTCGCCTGCTGTCACATTTGCTACAATAATCCCGATATTGAAGTATATCCAGAAATCAGCTATATATACGTAAGGTGTCTCGGTAATTTTTAATGTAAATAATATTAAGCTCAGGCAAAATGAGATGTGAATCGCGATCTTTTTACAGAGGTGGAAAATAAATGCATTAAGGATACATATAAACAACAACGCGTATAGGAACCAAAATTGTGCTTTAGGAAGCACCAGACACCACAGCAGATCAGATGGGTTTGCATGCCCATTGGTATATTTAGATAAGATGACCTCTACCGAAACCTGAATCAACGACCATATTAGGTAAGGGTATGCGAGGGTGCTGATTTTTTCCTTAATAAAGCTATTTAGCCCTCTTTTACTCAGACTTGACGAAAAAAACAAACCAGATAAGAAAAAGAAAAGCGGCATATGGAAACTGTAAACTGCGCGGTCAGCCAGCTGAAATAAGTTTCGATCCATATCAATCGACGAGCTATTTAAACCTCGCATTACATGTCCATATACCACAAGTATTGTCCCGATACCCTTTGAGGCATCTATCCATTTTAATCTGTTGTTCATTGAACGGTGTAGTTTTTAGAAAGTGAAAAGGGTTGTACAAAAGTTTTTGTGCTGCGGGCTTTGTTGCTTTGGGTTAGCGCGAAAATAGTTATTTATTAGAACTTCAGACTAACGTCCGAATGATTCATGACGCCGAGATCAGCCTAAATGTAAGACTAGCTTTTGCCTTCCTTTAAATATATTGCCCGGTTAAGATGTTAAGTGCGGTCTATTTATCATTATATTTGTCTTTTATAATCTGGCAAGGAGTAACTATAGGGCAGGTTGCAACATAACTTAAATTTATCAATGAAGATTGCACTAATAACAGGAGTAACTGGTCAGGACGGCGCGTACCTCGCTGAGTTTCTTTTGAAAAAAGGATACTTTGTACATGGGCTTAAAAGGCGGTCGTCTTTATTCAATACCGACCGTATTGACCACTTGTATCAGGACCAGCATGAGCAAGGCGTAAATTTCAAGCTTCATTTTGGAGACCTTACCGATTCAACAAACTTAATTCGGATCATTCAGGAGACGCAGCCGGATGAGATCTACAACCTCGCAGCAATGAGCCATGTTCAGGTAAGTTTTGAAATGCCGGAATATACAGCAAATGCAGATGGTATCGGGACGCTAAGGTTACTCGAAGCCATCCGGATCCTTGGACTTGAAAAGAAGACCAGGATCTATCAGGCATCCACTTCAGAGTTATATGGATTGGTACAGGCTGTTCCGCAAAGCGAAACCACACCTTTCTACCCGCGATCGCCTTATGCGGTTGCAAAGATATATGGCTACTGGATCACAGTAAACTATAGGGAAGCTTACGGGATGTTTGCGTGTAACGGCATCTTGTTTAACCATGAAAGCCCATTGAGGGGGGAAACTTTTGTGACGCGCAAGATTACCCGCGCAGCGGCAAAGATTGCCCTTGGCCTGCAGAACTGCCTTTACCTGGGCAACTTGTCTGCACAACGCGACTGGGGCCATGCCAAGGATTACATTGAAGCCATGTGGCTGATTCTGCAACAGGAAAAAGCCCAGGATTTCGTAATCGCAACCGGTATTACAACTACTGTTCGCGAGTTTGTGAAAATGAGTTTTGCAGAGTTGGGTATCGAAGTTGAATTTAGCGGCAAGGATGAAAATGAAAGAGGTGTGATTAGTCATATAGATCTGGAATACATAACGGAGTTGGGATTGAACGCTTCCAACTTATATCTGGGGCAAGAGGTGGTCCGCGTGGATGCTAAATATTTCAGGCCTACGGAGGTGGATTTATTACTTGGAGATCCCACAAAATCAAAAACCCAGCTTGGTTGGGAACCTAAGTACGACCTGCCTGCGTTGGTAAAAGAAATGGTTGCTTCGGACCTCGATTTAATGAAAAAGGATGAACACCTGAAAAATGGGGGTTTTAAAACGCTAAACTATTTTGAATAACACGCTTTGCACTTCTGGTATGAACTTCAAAAATGTCTTCATATGTCTGCTGCTTTTATGCCTGGGCATTTTGTCTCAACGCGCATTTTCACAAACAAACTACTCGGATATCCGTGTAGACGATTTATCAGACACACAGATCCGTCAGCTGATGGACCGTGCCGAATCCATTGGATATGATGATGAGCAGCTCGCCCAGATGGCCCTTGCACAAGGCATGAAGCCGGAAGAGATCGAGAAGCTGAAGCTACGGGTAGATAAGCTCCGGAGCCAGGGGAAGACATCAGCCACTTCCGTAGCCAGTAAAGCAACGCCGGGAACAATACAAACACAGTCGGTAGTGCGTAAACCCGCTGTCACAGATACAGCTTCCCGGAATGCGGCAAGTTCGCTGACCGAAGAACAAAGGCGGATGGCCGACAATGAAAGTGTTTTCAACAACGTAAAACCTAAAATCTTCGGGGAAGATCTTTTTAAGAACGGAAATCTGAGCTTTGAGCCGAATCTCCGGATGGCCACCCCAAAAACATACGTCATCGGTCCTGATGACGAGTTGCTGATCGATCTGACCGGCGACAATGAAGCGACATACAAATTGAAGGTAAGTACGGAAGGCACGATTAACCTGCAATACGTAGGACGGATCGCAGTTGGCGGATTATCCATAGAACAGGCCGAATCCAAGATTCGTTCTGCAATGTCTAGAACATACCCTGCCTTACGCAGCGGCCGGACAACTGTTGCCATCAACCTGGGCAACATCAGAAGCATTAAGGTTACTGTACTTGGTGAAGTCGTAAAGCCGGGCTCATATACCTTACCCTCATTGGTGACGGTATTCAATGCTTTGTATGCTTCCGGAGGACCAAATCCAAATGGGTCCTTCCGTAAGATCCAGGTCATTCGCAACAACCGGGTAGTTTCAACCATCGATGTTTATGATTTTTTGCTGAGGGGTATACAGACGAATAACATCAGGCTGCAGGATCAGGATGTGATCAATGTGCCGGTGTATCAAAGCCGCGTAGAAGTTACCGGTGAAGTGAAACGGCCTGCATTCTTTGAGGTGCTTTCCAGGGAGTCGCTTGATGATGTACTCCGTTTTGCAGGTGGTTTCAGCAACCTGGCCTACACTGCGAAAATCAAAGTGCTGCAGAATACAAATAAGGAGCGCCGTATTACCGATGTACAGGCGGAGCAGTTCTCTACCTACGGGCCGCTTAATGGAGATAAGTACATCGTGGAACCGATATTGGATCGTTTCGAAAACCGGATAGAGATCAACGGTGCCGTGTTCAGGCCGGGTTCATACGAATTGGAAAAGGGATTAACGGTAAAAGGCCTGATCAATAAAGCGGACGGCTTAAGAGAGGATGCGTTTTTAAGCAGGGGATACATCTCCAGGCTAAACCCCGACAACAGCCTGGCGCTGGTTTCCTTTGATGTGGATAAGCTATTGAAAGGTTCCGCTCCGGACATCAACCTGCAGCGGGAAGATAAAGTAACGATCAATTCGATATTTGACTTGAGAGAGGAGTATAAAGTAAGCATCCAGGGTGATGTAAGGCAGCCAGGTACATTTGCATTCGCCGACAATATGAGTCTGGAGGCATTGATACAAATGGCCGGCGGTTTTCGGGAAGGTGCCTCACCACAACGGATTGAAGTTTCCAGACGGGTTAAGAACAGTGATGTGACCTCTGCTTCAGCCAAAACCGCAGAAGTTTTCACAGTAAATGTTAATCCGGACCTGAGTGTTCAAGACAATGGCTTCGTATTGCAGCCCTTCGATATTGTGTCCATCCGCAGTTCTGAAGGATATCAGGTACAGAAACATGTTCGCCTGGAAGGGGAGGTGCTGTATCCGGGCACGTACACCATTTCAAGAAGGGATGAGCGCATCTCTGAAGTGATTGCGCGGGCTGGTGGATTAAGTCCGCTGGCTTATGTTGAGGGCGCATCCCTGAAGCGGACGGAAAGTAATTCGGCTAAAGTAGCGGATAGCCTGGAACGCAATAAAGAGGAACGCGCGAAGATCTTAAATCTGCAACGTTTGAAAGAAGCGGGCGCAAAAGATACAACAAGCATTGACAAAGATCTAAATGTGTTAAGAAGTGACCTGGTGGGAATTAATTTGCAGCGTATTTTAAACAAACCTTTAGGTCGTGAGGATCTGATTGTAGCGGATGGTGACGTGATCCGGATACCCAAGCAGCTGCAGACGGTAAGGATTACCGGAGAGGTATTACAGCCAAATAGCATCGTATTTAGTAACGGAAAGTCGTTCATGGACTATATCAATGGCGCCGGAGGATACAGCTACAATGCCTATAGAAAGGGCGTATATGTTGTTTATCCAAATGGATCAGTCGAGGCTGCGCGGAAATTCCTGTTCTTCAACAACTATCCAAAGATAAAATCGGGTGCTGAAATCTTTGTGCCCAAACGTGCGGAACGGGAGCGCTTATCGGCAACCGGACTTATTGGGGCATCCACTGCGGTGGCATCATTGGCAGCAATCATTTTAACTTTGTTCAGGTAGCATATGAACGACCAAACTGTTCAGGAGATCACCTTGAATGATCTTGTACGGAAATTATACGAATGGTATATATATTTAAAGTCCAAATGGCTTATTCTCGCAGTTGCCGGACTTATTGGAATTGCACTCGGGTATACGTATGCGCTTCTGAAGAAACCCCGCTATGAAGCAATAGCCACATTTGCACTGGAGGATTCAGGTCCGTCCGGCGCGATGGGACAATTGGGGGGGCTGGCCTCGATGATCGGTCTTGATATCGGTGGAAGTGGTGGAAGCGGGATTTTCCAGGGTGATAACATCATTGAATTGTATAAAAGCAGGGCTATGATTCAGCAGACACTACTTTCTGAAGAGGTGTTTGAGGGTAAAAAGATCCTTCTTGTGGACAGGTACCTGGACTTCAATGGCGTAAATGAAGAACTTAAGAAAGAAAAGGGAATCGAGCGGCTGGACTTCCGGAAGCGTACGGATCACGTTCTGTCCCGCGTGCAGGATAGTGTGCTTGGCGAGGTCGCGAGCCGCATCAACCGGGAGAATCTTGCCGTTTCAAAACCAGATAAGAAGTCGACGATTATAAAAGTTGAATTTAAGTCCAAAGATGAATGGTTCTCGAAATCTTTCACAGACAAGATCATTAAGAATGTAAGCGACTTCTATATACAGACAAAAACCAGGAAATCTTCACGAAACGTTTCTGTACTACAACACCAGGCAGATTCAGTGCGACGGATGCTTAACGGGGCTATTGCGGGAATGGCTTCTGCAGTCGATGCGAATCCTAATCCGAACCCATCCCGTCAGATATTGCGTGTTCCTTCCCAAAAACGGCAAATTGATGCGGAAGCGAATAAAGCCATACTCGTCGAGTTGGTGAAGAATCTGGAGCTTTCCAAAATTTCACTGATGAAAGAAACGCCTTTGATACAGGTGGTTGATGTGCCGATGTTTCCTTTGAAAAAGATTGCGCCCGGGAAAGTGCCGTCAATGATTCTTGGTGGATTTCTTCTCGTATTGCTGACCGCCATCGGTTTGCTGGCGAGAAGAGGATTCAAAACCATCATTGGCTAGTACGGGATGTCGGTTTTTAAAAGGAACATATTTTACAACACGCTGCTGTCTGTTTCTCAAGTATTGTTTCCCTTAATTACTTTTCCATATTCATCCAGAATACTCGGCCCGCAAGGGATGGGTGCGGTAAACTTTGCCGATAACTTTACGACTTATTTTTTGATGGTTGCGGCCCTCGGTATTCCCCTGTACGGCGTGCGGGAGATTGCAAAGGTTAAGGATGATCCGGAAAAACTATCGAAGGTTTTTTCAGAACTGTTATTTATTCACCTGGCTACCTCTCTGGTGGCGGTACTTATTTTGTTTGGTCTGAGCCATTCCATCGGCAGGCTGCGCAGTGATCTTGCCTTGTATCAGATCGGTATGAGTGTGGTGCTCGGAAGTGTCTTCATCGCGGAGTGGTTCTTTCAAGGCACAGAGCAGTTTAAATACATCGCCATCCGTTCTGTTGCCATCCGCGTGTTTACCATCGCGTTGCTTTTTCTGTTTGTCCATACGCCGGCAGACAAGGAAATATTTTATGGTTTAAACCTGATTACCGTAATTATTGCTGCAGCGGCAAACATGTACGCAATCCGGAAAATGGCCCGTTTGACATTCAAAGGACTTTCTTTTAAAAGGCACATGTGGCCGCTGTTCATCATCTTTTCCAATAGCGTAGTAACAACCATTTACATGGTGTTTGATACGATCATTCTGGGGTTTATGACCAGTGACCAGTATGTGGGATATTATTCTGCATCCATGCGGATCAGTAAGCTTTCTTTGGCGATCATTGGCGCACTATCTGCAGTCTTGCTCCCCCGGCTCACCATGGCTTTCCAGAACAATGACTTTGATGAAGCGGGCATGCTGCTGAACAAGTCTATGAATTTTGTTGTTTTCCTAAGTGTACCCATTGCACTTGGAACCTTATGTCTCTCTAAGGAAATTATCCTGCTCTTTGCGGGTGGGCAATATCTTCCTGCCGTAGCGTCTTTACAGGCTTTGTGTTTTATCGTTGTGCTCGTGGGCATTGCGCAGGTATTCAGTCATCAGATCCTGCTTCCTTTGCACATGGAGAAGAAAATTCTATATGCATCCATTGTAGGTGTGGTGGTTAGCCTGGGATTAAATTTTACGTTGATACCGCTGTTCAGGCATGTTGGCGCGGCAATCAGTTCCGTGGCTACAGAAGGAGTGGTAACGGTTATTTTGTTCTTTTTTGCCCGTAAAGCGATCCGTGTTTCTTTTCCCATGATGCAGCTGATGCAAAGTGTGCTGACCTGTGCCTTGTTTTTCGCAATAAAATACCTCGTGTTGCAATTGACGCAAAACGCAGCTGTCGTGGTGCTGCTCACGGTATGTTTTTCCGCTTCTGCCTACCTGCTTTGTCAGGTTTTTCTGTGGAAGAACAAACATATTCTTGAACTTCTTTCAGGCTTCCGCCTTTTTAGTTTCTTAAAAGCTGGTAAATTGTAAAGGGATGAAGAAAGCCTGTGTCGTTATTCCGGTGTATAAAACTGAACTCAGTGCTTATGAGCGTATATCGCTCTCGCAATGCATTAAGGTGCTTGGTGCTTACGACATATACGTTGTACTGCCGGAAGGGTTAGAAAATACGTTTAAGAGCAGCATGTACTTCCGTGATGAGCGCTTAAAGTACAAGACATTCAAGGATACATTTTTTACGGATATCCCAGCTTACAACCGGTTGATGAAATCGCCGGCTTTTTATGGCGCTTTTCTGGACTATGAGTTTTTGCTGATCCATCAGCTGGATGCTTTTGTATTCAGCGATGAACTGGAACAATGGTGTAACCTTAATTTCGGGACGATCGGCGCACCTCTTTTTGAGGGTCACGATTTTGCGGAGAAGGGGAGCATGATTGTGGGGCAGGGAAATGGTGGTTTTTGCCTGCGCAAGGTAAGGGCCTGCTATGACGTTGTTTCGCAATATCGCTGGCTCAATTATAAACGTACCTTTGAAGGGCCAGTGGCGCAATTTTACGTGCGTTGGTACCGCTTTGTTAAACACAGATTGTTGTTCAACTTTTCCGGATATCCCTTCCAGCCGATCATCAATGAAGATCTGTTCTGGGCAGAGGTGGTGCCGAAGGCATTCCCGGCATTTAAGGTCCCTGATCCTTTGCAGGCAGTGGGCTTTAGCTTTGAAGTTAACCCGGACGTGC
The DNA here is from genome assembly GCA_045629455.1 of Pedobacter sp. Classification (GTDB taxonomy): domain Bacteria; phylum Bacteroidota; class Bacteroidia; order Sphingobacteriales; family Sphingobacteriaceae; genus Pedobacter. The sequence goes on from JAZQRI010000033.1 coordinate 26,954, forward strand.
TGTTTGAAAAGAACGGAAGAAAGCTCCCTTTTGGCTGCCATGCCTGGTGGAAGTATGATCTGGAATTCTGGAGGAAACATATAGAAGCGTATGGGTATGAACTATAGAAGCATCCGGTTACTGGAGCAGCAGGACAAAGAATATTTCCTGGATTGCGTGGATGAACTGTATTCCACCATTGAGCAGGATACATCCTTTAAGGTGGAAAGGGAAGTGGTTAAATACAGCAGGCAGAAGAATCTGGTCATTCGTCTTTTGAGTAAAGTTCCGTTTTTGAACCGCTTAAAGTTTGGTGGGGGGGACAATGGGCACATCAATTTTGCATCGATGATCAGTGGTGACTTTAAGTTGTTTCTGCCCTATGCATTTCTATCCCGTCGGAATTTCATTTATATGTATGATGTCTGGCCACGATTTCATGTCTGGATCTTTCCGATGCTGGATTTCTTTAATATAAATTTTGTTTTCTTTTCTGCGAAGCAGGTGTTTCTGGATCACGTGCAGAAATACCCGGAACGCAAATGCCAGAGCATGTGGCTTCCGGAAGGCATAAAGGCCGATGAATATCATTATGAACCTTATGTCGATAAGGACATTGATGTGCTGGAGTTTGGGCGCATATATGAGACTTATCATGCACGCATTCGTGAAATGCTGCAAGCGAGGGGAAAGAATCATGTGTATAGAAAAACAGGAGAAGCCTTGCTTTTTCCGGACAAGCAATCCTTTGTGAACGGACTTGCCCGTTCGAAGATCGTCATCTGCGTTCCCTCCAACATTACACATCCCGAGCGGGCCGAATATATTTCGACCATGACTTTGCGCTATTTGCAGGCCATGGCTTCAAAGGTGCTGATTATCGGCGTGATGCCCGAGGACATGCAGGAACTCTTTTCTTACTTGCCGATTGTAGAAATTGATATGGAAAATGCATCCGCACAGCTGTCGGACGTGCTGGACAATTTCGATGCGTATATTCCTTTGATTGAGCGGAATTATG
>JAZQRI010000034.1:0-68735 GCA_045629455.1 Pedobacter sp.
ATGGCTTCGGGAACCACTCCGAAGCCACAATCAACCTAAACCTAAAACTAAACTATGAAAATTCTTATTTTACTCTTTCTATATAATCACCAGTGCGGGTATCAACCTTAACTTTATCGCCTTGATTGATGAACATTGGCACTTTTATCTCTACACCCGTTTCTACCGTCGCATATTTCAATGCATTTGTAGAGGTATCGCCTTTAACTGCAGGCTCAGTGTATGTAACTTCTAACTCCACATGTGAAGGCGTCTGTGCCATAATGGGCTCATCACTTTCAAATGCTATAATCACATTCATTCCCTCTTTTAAGAACTTAATGGAATCTCCGAAAAGACTCTTTTGAATGTTAAACTGCTCAAAAGACGTATTATCCATCACAACCAAGAAGTCACCATCTTCATACAGGTACTGGTAGTCGCTTGTCTCCACGCGACAAATGGTTACCTCTTCATCTGTACGGAACCGGTATTCAACCAGTTTTCCAGACTTGATATTTCTCATCCTGGCCTGGTAAAAAGCTCTTAAGTTTCCCGGCGTACGGTGAAGAAATTCTTCTACCTGTACCAACTCACCATTGAAACGAAGAATGTTACCACTTTTTACTTCTGATGCTTTTGCCATTTTGTAAACAAATAAAGCCCTAGTAATGGCCCTATTTCGTGCCGCAAAGGTAGAGACTTTTTAATAATTAAACAATAGTGCTTTTAAAACTTTTTACAGAAGTGTGAATCCCCAATTGTTCTCACATTTTCCTAATCAAATATAATAATGTTTATTTAAAATTGGTAATGTCGATATAATGGTTACAAAAGGAATATTCATTCTCCTGATTGGACCCAATAATAACGAGCCGGCCGGCTGTAAACCGTCCGATGAGCTCATGATACCAGGCAATTCCCTGCACGTCCAGATTGGAGGTGGGCTCATCTAAAAAGAGTATGTCGGTATCGGAACAACACGCAAGCACAAGCTTGGTCCGCTGTTTCATACCAGAAGAGAAGTATTTAAGGGGTTTGTCTTGAGATTTCTTCAGCCCAAGAAGGTCTAGAATGTCTTTTCCCGGGATCGCGGGATGGACAGCATTGAACTTGAAATGAAAGTCTATCGTTTCCTGAAGGGTAAACTCTTCAATCAAGTCCAGATATGGCGCAGCCAGGCTCAGCCTTTTGTAGATCTGCTCTACGGGAAGTTGCTGTTCCTGCGCATCGAAATACGACAAATCCCCTTCAGACGGCGACAGCGTACCGAGAAGCATGCTGATCAATGTCGACTTTCCGGACCCATTTGGCCCTAGAATGGCATATTTACCTGGAGCATCAAACGTATAGCTTAAATTTCTGAAGATCCACTCCTGGTTAAACCGCCGGCCGGCATTTTTCAGTTCAATCCGCATCCTTGAAAGCGGGTTTAGCTGCCAGATCCATAACCTTTCATTACCCCACGGTTGGAGTTCCGTATGAAGTCCACGATCTCATCACGGATTTCAGTTGGCTTGAATTCAGCTTCTATCAGATCCAAAGCTTTAGTTACGTTGTTGTGCTTCACAAAAAGTACCCGGTAGATTTCCTGAATTTCGTTGATTTTCTCCGGAGAGAACCCTCTTCTGCGTAAGCCCACAGAGTTGATCCCTGCATAGGATAGCGGCTCTCTCGCGGCTTTAACATACGGCGGAACGTCTTTCCGCACCAGAGATCCACCGGTAACAAACGCATGGGCACCAACCTTCACAAACTGGTTGATGGCAACAAGCCCGGCCAGTACAACATAGTCGCCAATGGTGATGTGACCGGCCAACGTTGTGCTGTTTGAAAAGATACAGTAATTTCCGACCTCACAGTCGTGCGCAATGTGTGAATAGGCCTGAATCAGGCAATTGCTTCCAATCACCGTCTTCCATTTATCTTTCGTACCACGGTTAATGGTTACACATTCCCTGATCGTGGTGTTATCACCAATCTCGGCAGTGGTCACTTCGCCCGCAAACTTCAGATCTTGGGGAATTCCGGAGATCACAGAGCCAGGGAACACCCGGCAATTCTTTCCAATGCGGGCACCATCCATGATGACAACGTTTGAGCCGATCCAGGTGCCTTCACCGATCTCCACATCCTTATGGATCACCGCGAACGGTTCTATAACCACATTGTCCGCTATTTTAGCCTGTGGATGTATATATGCTAGAGGCTGTATCATACGCTGTCGTTGTCTTTAACTCTTGAAATCTGGGCCATCATCTCTGCTTCCACAACGACCTTCTCACCCACCATGCCTACACCTTTCATCTGCGCAATACCACGTCTGATTGGCACCATCAGGTCGCACCTGAACACGATCGTATCACCAGGAAGCACCTGCGCCCTAAACCGCACGTTGTCAATCTTCAGGAAGTAGGTCAGGTAATTTTGCGGATCCGGAACTGTACTCAATACCAGAACGCCTCCGGTTTGCGCCATGGCTTCAATCTGGATCACACCCGGCAATACCGGGGCACCAGGGAAATGCCCTTTAAAGAACTCCTCATTCATGGTTACGTTCTTAACGCCTACCACATGTGTTTTAGAGAGTTCCAGAATTTTATCTATGAATAGGAACGGTTGTCTGTGCGGCAAAATATTCATGATCTGAACCACGTCATAAAGCGGCTTTACCGACGGATCATACACATGCTGAACTTTTTTATTCTTTTCTTTCTTAATCGCTGCTTTGATCTTACGTGCAAAAGCAACGTTGGCTGCATGTCCCGGACGGGCAGCCATAATATGTCCTTTCAGATGGACCCCAACCAGCGCCAGATCACCGATCATATCCAGCAACTTATGTCTTGCAGGTTCATTCTGATACCTTAATTTCATGTTGTTCAGGATGCCCTGAGGTGCCACTTCTATCTCCGCACGGTTAAACAGCTTGGCCAGGTGATCCAGCTCTTCTCGGGTAACTTCCTTATCTACAATAACGATGGCGTTGTTCAGATCACCACCTTTAATCAGGTTGTTTTTCAGCTGATACTCCAGCTCATGTAAGAAACAGAACGTCCGGCAGGACGCAATTTCTTTCTTAAACTCACCAATGCTGTTGATCCCGGCATGCTGACTTCCCAATACCGGCGAGTTGTAATCGATCATACAGGTAAACCTGTAGTCATCCAGCGGCATGGCTACAATTTCCACCTGGCGGTCAGGCTCTGTGTAGGTGATGTTGTGGGGGATGGTAAAATATTCCCGGTCTTTCTCTTGCGTTTCCAGGCCTGCAGATTCCAGTGCCTCTAAGAATAATATCGCACTTCCATCCAGGATTGGCGTTTCCGGCCCATCCACTTTTATCAGAACGTTATCCAGGTCCATACCAACCAAAGAAGCCATGACGTGTTCCACCGTGCTTACACTGGCTCCATTCTGAGTCAGGGTTGTACCGCGCGCAGTATCCGTAACGTTATCGCAATCCGCATCAATAATAGGCTGTTCCGGCAGATCGATCCGCTGGAACTTAAATCCATGATTGTCCGGCGCAGGGCAAAAAGTTAAAGTAACATTTGCGCCTGTGTGTAAACCGACTCCCTTTAAAGAAACCTCTGTTTTTATGGTCTTTTGTTTAACGTTCATTATGTATTCGGTGTTGTATGATTTTGATTAATCAAGGCGGACAGTTCAGCGATCGTCGCCTCCAGCTTCTGAATCCTTTTTTCTACTGCGGGCAACTGTTTAAAAATTACCGAAGCACGCATCCAATCTCTCAGCGGCTGCGCCGGACTCCCGTGCCATTGTTTATTTTCCTCTACCGTATTAAAATTTATTCCAGCCTGCGCCCCGATCTGGGTGCCTTTGGCAAGCGTCAGGTGTCCTGCAATGCCAACCTGCCCGCCAATCACGGAGTTGCCACCAAGCTTGCTGCTGCCCGATATACCGGCCTGAGCCGCAACCACTGTATTCGGTCCCACATCCACATTGTGCGCAATCTGGATCAGGTTGTCCAGTTTCACCCCTTTTCTGATAAATGTAGAGCCCATCGTAGCCCGGTCGATGCTCGTGTTCGATCCGATTTCTACATCATCCTCAATAACCACGTTTCCAATCTGGGCGATCTTTGAATAAGAGCCATCCGCCTGCGGCGCAAAGCCAAAACCATCACTGCCAATAACTGTGTTCGAGTGGACGATCACGCGGTTGCCGATCACGGAGCGGTTGTACACCTTCACTCCGGGATTCAGGACCGTACTTTCGCCAACAACAACATCTGCACCAATGTAAACCTGGGTATGGATCTTAGCAAAATCTCCGATAACCGCATTTTCCGCGATGTAGGAGAACGCGCCGACGAAAACATTCTTACCAATTTTTGCGGAGGGATGGATGAAACAAGGCTGCTCAATGCCCGACTGCTCATTGAGCTGGTTCATCACTTCATTGTACTTCTCCAACAATATGGAAAAAGCACTGTATGGATCTTTTACTTTAATTAACGTACTCTTAATGGGTTCAGCTGGTGTAAAATCGTCCTTAACGATCACCACAGACGCATCTGAGCCATACAGAAAGTTTTCGTATTTCGGGTTGGATAAAAAACACAATGAACCGGCTTTTCCATCCTCAATTTTTGAAAGTTCTCTTACTTGAACGTTTTCGTCACCTTCAACAGTGCCGTTTAAAAGTTCGCTTATCTGCCGGGCAGTAAATTGCATTCTACAAAGTTATGTGTTAAATTGATATGAACAAATTACCGCTCCTGGAATTTGTTGTCACTTAGGAATTGTAATTCTGACTAAAAACGGGATTAATACTTTATTCTTTTGTTAAATAATGCTAAATAATCCGTGGATAGCAGAGAATGTGCTTCTTGACCGTCTTATCCAAGGATTCCAAATTCGATAAATCCGACGCTTTGGCGATATCAATGGTCGTATTGTTTTTCAATAACACATTAATATTGCTGTTCCCGGCATTGTAGGCCCTGTTCCTAATTACAGCAGTAAACACAAAATAATCCGTTTCCGCTACACTTATATTCAGCACCGCAGCCGTATTTTCCTTCAGTAAGTCAATTCTCGCTGCGTCAGGTGCCTCATTGCTGATCTCGATGCGGTATAGATTCCGTTCCGTCAGCATGTTACACAGCTTAGACAAGATCTTATCCGGGTGGTCTGCCCATACTTTTATAGAAGTAAAGATGTCCTGATCGTCAAGTTTACTAAACTCCCGCAGGTGATCCGGCACGGAGAAGAAATCCCTTTCAGAAATCTGATGCTGCAGGAAATGCTGCAATGCAGGAGATGCAAAAAGTCTTGTGCTGCTAAGCGATAATTCTCTTGCGCGGTCCAGGATCTTCACCAGCAGCTGCTCTCCGGAAATGACCGTTTTATGCAAGTAGACCTGCCAGTACATCAGGCGCCTGGAAATCAAAAAATTCTCTATCGAATAAATCCCCTTCTCTTCAACTACAAGTTCTCCGTTAAAGACGTTAAACATCTTGATGATCCGGTCAAAGCTGATCACGCCCTCACTTACGCCGGTAAAAAAACTGTCCCGGTTCAGGTAATCCATACGGTCCAGGTCAAGCTGACTGGATATCAGCTGATGCAGAAATTTCTTCGGGTGGTTGCCGGTAAATATGTTGATTGCCATGCTGAGCTTGCCACCGAACTGATCGTTAAGCGCCTGCATCATGGCCATGGAAATGTCCTCATGTTTAATCCCGTTCACCAATGTATGTTCCAGCGCGTGGGAAAATGGGCCATGCCCGATGTCATGCAATAAAATAGCTATGGTAGCAGCTTCCTCTTCTTCGGAGCTAACCTCGTGACCCTTGTCCCTCAGTACTTTAAGGGCAAGACTCATCAGGTGCATGGCACCCAGGGCGTGATGAAAACGGGTATGTAAAGCGCCGGGATAAACAAGGTGTGTCATGCCCAGCTGTTTGATGTACCTGAGCCTTTGGAAGTAAGGGTGAGCAATCAGATCAAATATGAGCGCAGAGGGTATATTTATAAAGCCGTAAACGGGATCATTTATTATTTTCTTCTTGTTCAATCTTATTCATATAAATTATACGGTACAAAAATTGCTATTTTTATCGATACTTTAGAAAGAGAACGTTTTTTTTAAAGATTTAATTTAATGAATAATGCAGGAAACCAAAATTTTATGGGCTGATGATGAGATCAACTTATTAAAACCACATATACTATTATTAAACGAAAAAGGCTACCATGTTACCACTTTTACCAACGGTAACGATGCACTTGAAGCCTTTGAACAACAGCATTTCGATCTCGTTTTCTTAGATGAGAACATGCCCGGCCTGAGTGGTTTAGAAACCTTAACGGCCATCAAAAATATAAAGAGTGACGTGCCTGTGGTGCTGATCACTAAAAGCGAAGAAGAAAACTTAATGGAGGATGCCATCGGCTCCAAAATAGATGACTATCTGATCAAGCCGGTCAACCCGAAACAGGTCTTGTTGACCATTAAAAAAATCATCGACAACAAGCGCCTGATCAGTGAAAAAACCTCCATGGCCTACCAGCAGGATTTTAGGCGCCTCGGTATGACCCTGAATGATAAACTCAACTACGAAGAATGGGTGGATGTATATAAGAAACTGGTCTTCTGGGAGCTTGAGCTGGAGAAGCTTGATGACCCGCAGATGCACGAAATTCTCACGATGCAGAAGTCGGAAGCGAACTCCCAATTTTGTAAGTTCATTGAAGACAACTACCTTGGCTGGGTAAATGGCAAGGAGAAGTCGCCGCTGCTATCCAACCAGCTGCTCAAGAAAAAAGCATTCCCCTTAATCAACTCTACTTCACCGGTATTCTTCATCCTGATCGATAACCTGCGTTACGATCAGTGGAAGATCATCAACCCGCTGATCACAGAATACTTCCGCCTGGAAGAAGAAGATACCTACTCCAGCATCCTGCCTACAGCAACACAGTATGCCAGGAACTCGATCTTCTCGGGCCTGATGCCGCTGGAAATGGAGAAAAGATTCCCATCCCTCTGGCAGAACGACGATGACGAGGGCGGAAAAAACATGCACGAAGCTGCTTTCCTTGAGGACCAGATCAAACGGAGTGTGCGCAAGGACTGCAAGTTCAGCTACAACAAGATTCTCACCTACGATGATGGTAAAGCGCTGACGGAACAGGTAAATAACCTGATGCAAAATGAGTTCAATGCCATCGTATACAACTTTGTCGACATGCTTTCACATGCCCGTACCGATATGCAGATGATCCGTGAACTCGCCAATGATGATGCCGCCTACCGCTCCCTGACCCTTTCCTGGTTTGAGCACTCTCCACTGTTGGACCTTCTTAAAAAGATCTCCCAGAAGAACGTAAAGCTGGTGATCACCACAGACCATGGTACCATCCGCGTAAAGCATCCGAGCAAGGTTATCGGCGACCGCAACACGAACACCAATTTACGGTACAAACAGGGAAGAAACCTGAACTACAATCCGAAAGAAGTGTTTCTGATTAAAAATCCGCATGAAGCGCAGCTTCCGAAGATCAACATCAGCTCCAACTACATCTTTGCCAAAGAGGACCGGTATTTTGTTTATCAGAACAACTACAACCAGTTCGTTAATTATTACAATGAAACGTTCCAGCATGGCGGCGTCTCTCTTGAAGAAATGATTATCCCTGTTGCGACCTACAGTTCAAGATAAAAAACCATGGAATTTGAAGTAACAAAGCTGGCCGACCTTCAGGAAGCGGCCATCCGGCTTCTTGAGTTTGCAAAAGAGGAAACGATTTTCCTGTTTGAAGGAGAAATGGGCGCCGGTAAGACCACCTTTATCAAAGCGATCTGCGGAGCCCTGGCTGTCGAAGACGTGGTTTCCAGCCCTACTTTTTCCATCGTAAATGAATACCAGGGTAAACACGGGCGCAGAATCTTCCATTTCGATTTTTACCGGATCGAAGATCCACAGGAGGCTTATGATCTGGGCTACGAGGAGTACTTCTATTCCGGCGATGTATGCCTGGTGGAATGGCCGGAACGAATCCGGGACCTTCTTCCTACAGCCTACGTGCAGGTCAGCATTACCGCAACTGCACCCGATACCCGGTTGCTGTCCTTCACTAAAGTTTAGTCCCTATTGCTTATATTTAGTAAATCATAGATGAGTTCATGTTCAAACATAATTAATTAAGAATGGCTACCGGTTTAAGAGAAGAAATGGCCTCCATTGCTCAAAAGGGATTGATTCAACCCCAGGAGACGATGTCTGAAGTAAAAAGTAAGCACAACAGTTTATACATCGGCATCCCGAAAGAGATCTCCTTTCAGGAGAACAGAATTGCCCTGACCCCACTTTCCGTAGCACTCCTGGTCAATAATGGCCATCAGGTCGTCATTGAGACGGGTGCCGGTATGGGTGCCAATTTCTCCGATCAGGATTACAGTGAACAAGGTGCAAAGATTTGCTTCAACAAGAAAGAAGTCTTCGATGCCGATGTCCTGATGAAGATCGCCCCACCCACCTTCGAGGAAATTGGCATGATGCATAAGGGGCAAACATTGATCTCCGCCCTGCAGATGGGTTCCATCAAGCTGGAATACTTAAAAGCCCTACTCGACAAAAAGATCAATGCCATGTGCTTTGAGAACCTGCGCGATGAAGGCAATATTCTGAGTGTTGTCCGCGCTATGAGTGAAATTGTGGGTGCAACCAGCATGCTGATCGCTGCAGAGTACCTGAGCAACGTGACTGGTGGCAAGGGTTTGATGCTTGGCGGCATCACCGGCGTACCCCCGACAGAGATCGTGATCCTGGGCGCAGGGACCGTAGGTGAATACGCCGCCCGTACCGCCCTCTCGCTGGGCGCGGAAGTTAAAGTCTTTGACAGCTCCATTTACCGCCTGCGGCGACTGCAGAATAACCTCCGCAGCATGGTATACACTTCGGTGATGCAGCCCATCGTCATGGCTAAAGCCATCACCACCTGCGATGTGGTTATTGGTGCCGTGCGCTCCTCAAATGGCCGCAGCCCATGTATTGTATCCGAAGAGACCGTGAGCCGGATGAAAGCAAACTCCGTACTTATCGATGTGAGCATCGATCAGGGTGGCTGCTTTGAAACTTCTGAGGTAACCAATCACAAAGAGCCTGTATTCCGGAAATATGATGTCATTCATTATTGTGTGCCTAACATTGCCTCCAGGGTTCCCCGGACGGCTTCTTATGCCCTGACCAACATCTTTACGCCCATCCTGCTGGATATTGCAGAGACTGGCGGACTGATGAACCTGGCCTGGAACCGTCCCGGCATCCGCGAAGCACTGTACATCTACCAGGGACACCTGACCAATAAAGATCTGGCTACCCGGTTTAACCTGCCTTTTAAAGATATCGAACTGCTGGTGGTCTCCAACCTGTAACGCGGATGAAGAAAACGATCCTTTTGCTGCTGCTTACCGGAATATGGATGGCCTGTGCCCCGGGCGACAAACAGAACCAGTATGGGCTGAAAATCGTGGGCACCCAAAAGGAGTATCTGGAATCGGTTAAGAAGAACAAGAATAAAGAGCTCGTCGAAATCAAGAAAGCAGTACCCGGAATAAATCTCGACATCAGGTATGCGACCCCTAATAATTTCATGAAGCAGGTCATGTACAAACAGCCACGGGCATTTGCACGCAGGCCTGTTGTAGAGCAACTGAAGCGTATCCAGGCGGAGTTAAAACCAAAAGGGTATGGATTGAAGATCTATGATGCCTATCGCCCTTATGCCGTAACGGTGGAGTTCTATAGAAAGGCTTCCGATAAGAACTTCGTTGCCAATCCCGCCAGGGGCTCCAAGCACAACCGTGGCTGTGCCGTGGACCTCACGCTTATCGACCTTAAAACAGGCAAGGAGATCCCAATGCCTACCCCATACGACAGCTTCAGCCCGGCGGCGGCACCGCGTTACAACAAGCTTCCCGCAAACGTCATCAAGAACCGTGATTTCCTCATTAAGACCATGCACGCGCATGGCTTTAAGGTGATCTACAATGAATGGTGGCATTTCGACTTCACAGGCTTCCAGAAGTATGAACTCATGGACATCCCTTTCGAAAGTCTATAGCGCATTCAAAATCTCAAGAAGCCGGTCGACCTGCGCTTCCGTATGCCAGCTGCACAGAATGATCCGGTTCAATGCGGGCCCGTTACGGTCCGGATAGGGAAATGAGGAGATCAGAATATCCCTGGCCAACAGTACTTCTGCCATGTCGGCCCTCCTGCTTTGCAGCACGGGAAAATCAGGCAGAAAATGAAACGCCCCGGGGTCCTTCAAGCGGCAAATCGTATAATTTTGCAGTTCCCGCAGCTTCCAAAAGGCACTTTCATAAAGCGCCTTGCTTTGCATAAAGGCATATAGTGCGGCGGCTGTCGGCGGGGATGCACCTGCAAATACCGGCGTCTCCTTCAGCCCGGCTATCGTCTGCCGGGTACCCAACACCAGTCCGGCATCAACGCCAAGCGCTTTGGCCATAGAAGCGACCACAACCACTTCAATATGTGGGAGTTCAGCAAACAGCGACTTCAGGGTTTCGAAAGCGCCTGCTCCGTCATTGATAACGCCTATCCCATGTGAATCATCAACGAGCAGCATCACCTCTTTGGCCGGATTGAGCGCTTTCAAAAAAGAAAAATCATAGATTTCCGGGATTAGGTTATTCATGGAATTGCTTACGAGCACCCACTTTTTAATGTCACTCCCATTAATTTCCGCCACAATAGCATCCTTCCAGCTGTTAAAGCTTCCGCTAAAAAGCACCTCTGTATCATTAAGCAACAGTGCAGGATGGCAGCCGGGTGCATAAACAACCTTTCCAAGGCGAGAAAGATGCTGCACGCACAGCTGGGCGGCAAGGTATCCCGAAGATAGAATCAACGCACTTTCTGCACCATACGTGCGGGCGGCATATTCTTCTGCTTCCCCGTAAATGCCCAGCTGCACATTGTTGTTCCGGCTGGTACCATTGTTTACCCCAAACATCCCGAGGCCCTGTATATAGTGCTCCAGAAACTCCGGGTTCGATGGCATGCCCAGGTATGCTGTACCACCGAAATACAAAAAGGAGCGTCCATCCACCGCCATCTCCGCACGAAAGGGCCCTGGTAAAGCGGCTAATTTGTTAAAACTGCTCATGGATATACGTTACGATCCGCGCCATTTCCCCGCGTACCGTGGAAGTAGGTAAAACAAAATTGTTATTCAGAAAGGAATAGAAATAGACTTTTCCCTTTTTGGTCAGCACATAGCCACTTTGGTTGTGCACGTTCCCTAAGCTGCCCGTTTTCCCATATACAAAGGGCTCGGTGGTTCTTGGATAGGCATTTTTCAGCGTCCCGGACTGCCCACCGGCAGGAAGCATACTAAAAAGCCTTTTGTTGTCGGGCACGGTTACATAGATCGAATCGAGGATGGAAATCATGTCCCTTGGAGAAAAAAGATTCCCCCTGGAAAGGCCGGAGCCATCTACCCAGCTTGCATTTCCGGGTAAATTGCCCAGGAAATTCTTCCGTACATATTCAATGGCTTTGGAAGAACTCAGCTCAGCCGAAAGCCGGTCGGAATACACCAGGAGCAGCTGCTCGGCAATGAAGTTATCACTGGGCAGCATCATGGCTTTAAATACCGAATCGCTTTTCATGTTGTATATCGTCCGCGCATCTGCCGGCATGGGCAGGTGAACCAGGCCAACGGGCTTGTTCAGCGTGTCAGTAAGGAGGTTTAGAGTCAGCACCGTACTTGTTTTGTAGGGAATATGCTGTTGGTAGCCGGAGGGAACTGTGGTATTCGGATAGCGGAAAACATTCTCGTTAAATGCCCGTACCACCCGGAATCTGGAGCTGCGGTCTGCAGTGTCCATCACCAGGCAATTGTTCAGTTCCGCAGGCACAACAGTGCGCTTGTTCTGTTCATAGCGCACAGAAAGCATGTTATCCATCAATGGCAATTCGCTGATCTCTGCCTGGTAATAGTCGTTGTAGTCGTCCCATGACCAGCCATTCCCGTAAAAACCACCGGTATATCGGCCGGCAGAGAAATACAGCTTTTTATTGCTGTTCCTTAAAAAGTCCAGCGCCTTTTGACCTTTCAATTCCGACTGCAGGAAGGATGGATCGCCGGTTCCCCAGAAGATCAGCGAATCTCCCCTAACCACATACCGCAAAGAAGGAATGGAGTCCGGGATCATTTTCAAACCTGCGTAGAACGTGAAGAGCTTGGTGTTCGAAGCAGGCGTAAAATAGAGGTCTTCATTCTTCCCGTAAATCATTTTACGGCTTTCCGGATCGTAGAGTGCAAATCCAACGTGGTACTGGTTCACGACCGTTGACCGCTCAAATTCCCGGTTCACCTTTTTAGCGATCCGCTGGTTTACCGAACAGGCAGACAGAAACAATGCGGTGATTAACAAGGCAAAACAAACTCGGATAAGCTTAATGTTTATGTTCATATGTTTATTTATTCTGACGGATATTCCTGCCGAATTTATTAAATTACTTAATGAAATCGAGGTATGGGTTGGCATATTGGATGAACAAATGGCTTCTTATGGCCTTGACGATCCTGATATGCCTTCCTATGACCGTCTGGGGGCAGGAATTTGAGTTAAAAACCAATCGTAAAAAAGATGCTATAGGGTTTAAGCTGGTCAAAAATCTGATCATCATCCCCATTTACATCAACGATAAGGGGCCTTTTAATTTCATTCTGGATACGGGCGTCGGCCCGCTGGTCGTTACGGATCCCAAAATTCTGAGTTCCGTCGATATGAAAGACGCCCGGACGATCAAATTAAGCGGACTGGGCAAGGGCCAGGAAGTCGAGGCTTATGTAACAAATGCATTAAAGGTCGACGTGGGTAAAGCCTCCATGGAACACATCCCGGCAGCAGTTTTAAAAGAGGATATATTTAATCTCTCCAACTTCGTGGGGGTCCATATCCATGGGCTGATTGGGTATTATGTATTCAATAGCTTTGTGGTCAAGGTCAAGTATTCCGCAAGAAAAATAATCCTCTACAAACCCGGCGCACCCCTGAAAATCAAAGGCGAGCCCGTCGACATCTCCATGCACCTGAACAAGCCATATATCCAGGTCAGCCTCAGCACACCTGCCATTGGCACCATAAACGCACGGCTGCTGATCGACAGCGGCGCGAGCAACAGCTTGTCCCTGGAGAGCTATAAAGGCAAAGCCTTCCCACAGTCAGCCCAGCGTATCCCGGCCAATCTGGGTATGGGATTCAGTGGACTGATCAGTGGTACCATTGGACGGGTGACATCGATCGGGATCGGGCCGTATGAACTTAAGGATGTTATTGCCGGATACCCGGACTTCAGCGAAGTGGCCGCAAAGGCACTGGAGACCGGACGGAATGGAAGCATGGGTGCAGACCTGCTCCGTCATTTCGACGTGACGTTCGACTACCGCAATCTGAAGATGTACCTCAAACCAAACAACCATTTCAAAGCCCCTTTTGAGCATGACATGTCCGGCCTGGAGGTTTACATCGAAGAGGGAAAGTCAAACCGTTTCTATGTGGAACGCATTGAACCGGAATCTCCAGGCATCGCTGCGGGCTTCGTTCCCGGCGACGAGATACTGAGCGTCGATTTTATTCCCGTCCGGTCGATGCAGCTGGAGGAAGTTGCCAATATGCTGATGGCCGGTGACGGCAATACAATCATCATTGAGCTGGCCAGGGAGCAGAAATCTGTTTTTAAAGTTCTAACTTTAAAAAAAAGAATTTAAGCACTTGTACCTTTAATCCAGTTTCATGTTTAAGCGAATTGTCTTCACTTTACTTGTTGTAAATACCTCCCTGCTCTCCCTTGCACAAACTTCAGACTCTTTAACCGTTGTTAAAGCAAACTGGACATCCAAAAGAATCATGCCGAAGGTACGGCTGAAAGTCCACCACTTCAACACGGGAAATCTCTTCGGCTCCAATGAAAACATCAGCTACCTGGAGGTTAAAAACAAACGTTCCACCAGGGTATTCAAACTTGCTGCGGAACGCACGGAACTGAAAACCACGAGTGCTTTTGCAACAGAACACCAGGCAGAAGCAGCCATCAATGGCACTTTCTTCGATGTGAAAAACGGCGGCTCAGTAGACTACGTGAAAGTAGAGGGACAGGTGCTTGGCACCACGCGCCTGGAGGCCGGCGAGCAACGGGCCCGGCATCAGAAATCAGCAATCGTTATTGCGGACGGTAAGCTGAACATTGTAAAATGGGACGGCACAGCCGATTGGGAAAACCGGATGGCAGAAGATAATGTTATGATCAGCGGGCCACTGCTGACCTACAATGGGCAAAATGAGGAGCTGGATTCTGCAAGTTTCAGCACCGCAAGGCATCCGCGTACAGCGATCGGCATTAAGCCGGACGGAAAAGTCATCCTGCTGACCGTAGATGGACGGAATGCACAGTCGGCCGGCATGAGCCTGAAGGAACTTCGGGAAACGATGCGCTGGCTGGGCTGCAGCACCTCGATCAACCTGGATGGCGGCGGCTCTACGGCACTTTGGACGCGGAAACACGGGATTGTAAACTACCCTACGGACAACAAAAAATGGGATCATGAAGGTGAAAGAAAAGTTGCCAACGTGGTGCTGATCAGCAAAAAGCCTTAATTTCATTACTTTTACCCCACTGATGAATATGATTAGATTAAACTGCCTCACTGCAGTACTCGGTATTGGATTGCTCCTTACGGGATGCCAGGAAAAACCGCAGAAAGCCAGGAAAGCGAAAAATGAAGATCCGGTCCGGTTGTCTTTTGCAAAGATAGCGGACATCAAATATTATGAAGTAAACCGGCGTTTTAGCACCGGCCTTGCTTTCAATGATATGGGATTTCAGCAGGAACCCAGCTGGATCATGCAGTTTGTTTCCGACGACTCCGTGCGGGTGTACAGCCCGCAACGGCAGATCATGCAAGGTTTCCACGTGATGTATGATCATGGCGATGTATACAACTTCGCCGGAGAATGGTTCCGGATCAAGGGCCTTCATAAAGACAGCCTGCTGATGCAGCGTTTGTCGCTCCAGAAGCAAGTCATTGCCAACGACATCCGTTCGGATGTCCGTATGAAGTTCTACTCGGAGGAGTACATCCGCAACGTATTACACACCACTCCCGAGCTTCTTAAGCGCCCTTCACCCGCCGATACCGCGTACATCCGGATGCTTTCCGCACGCTCCAACCGGAACCCAACCCTGGTAGACAGCGCCTTCGGCGCAACAAAGCCAGTGCAGTTCAAGCCCCGCAGTAAAGCCATCAGCGTAGAAAAGCTGAGTTCCGTGGATAAACTTTCCGGAAAGATGGAGTCTTACGATTACCTGTATCCGGAATATAAGGTCGTTATTCAGAAAGCGTATC
Organism: Pedobacter sp.; assembly: GCA_045629455.1. Lineage (GTDB taxonomy): Bacteria > Bacteroidota > Bacteroidia > Sphingobacteriales > Sphingobacteriaceae > Pedobacter. The sequence goes on from JAZQRI010000034.1 coordinate 15,393, forward strand.
AGGACTTCGCCTATTCCTTTACCTGCGTAGTGGATCAGCATGGGAAAATTTACCTGGATAAGTTCCGGGATGACATGCCGGAGTATCATGAGCAACGAAAGAAAGTATTGGAAGGAATTATCTCGGTTTACCTGCAGAACCTGCTTCAGGTAACACCCGGAACAACATTGGGCATACCGCATTCGAGTCAGATCACCATCAATGTGGTGGGCAGGACCAAGTAAATAATAGTCATATAAATTTTATATTTCCCAAAAAATGAAGCATTTGCATTTAATTAGAAAATAAATGCTACCTTGCACACTTAATTTTTTAATACATAATACAATGCAAGAAGGAACAGTAAAATTTTTCAATGTAACAAAAGGATTCGGATTCATCGTACCAGCTAATGGCGATAGCGAAATTTTTGTACATTCAACAGGCCTTATCGATGAAATCCGTGAAAATGACAAAGTAGAATACGATGTTGAAAGCGGTAAAAAAGGTTTGAATGCGATCAATGTTAAAGTAATCTAGATTATTATAAACAATATTCGTACAAGCTTCCCGACGATGTCGGGAAGCTTTTTCGTTTTTCAGGGTTTTTATGCCCGCCCATTTTATAGCCGCAAGGCGCTGTTTTTGTTCCTGACGCAGGCACCGCTCCAATTTGGAATTCTACGCGCCCACTACAATTAAAATCCATAAATTTGCAGCGCCAAATCACAACGCATGCCCAGATCCGTCATCCATTATTTTACAGAAGACATCCGCTTTACGCTAAAGCATAAAACCATCATCAAGAACTGGCTCCGGGAAGCGATCGCTGCTGAAGGCTATCTGCTGGAGGAGTTAAACTTCATCTTTTGTTCTGACGAATATTTATTGGGTATAAACCAACAATTCTTAAATCATGACACCTATACTGACGTGATCACTTTTGACAACTCAGAAGTGCTTAAAACGATTGTAGGAGATATTTTTATTAGTGTCGATCGTATTCGTGAAAACGCGACGCAGTTTAAGCTTGATTTCCGCGACGAAATCTGCCGGGTCATGATCCATGGTACTTTACACTTGCTTGGCTATAAAGACAAGACCAAAGCAGCCAAATTGCAGATGACGGAGAAAGAAGATTACTACCTGGCGCGGCTTTCCTTTTAACGCATCCGCTTATAAAGTTAAATCCTTTGTTTCAAGGGTGAGCACGTTCCCCTCATGGCCTTACAGCACGGCTGTGTTTTTGCCTGGTTAGCATTATTTCAATCATACGACCTGTCTTTACACCTACCCCAATCCCAGGATGAGTTCTTGTGCCTTCGAAACGGCTTCGTAAATGCAGTGCATCCGCCCTGCCTTTTCCCTAGCTTTCCCTTAGCCCGGAGGTAAAGGAAAGGTAAGGCAGAGGTAAGGAAAAGCTAGGGAAAAGGTAGCGCAATAACGAAGCGTTTCAGTCTGTTCTGCACGCATTTTACCTGGCGTTTACGGCCTGTGTATTTACCACGTCAGGACCTTTACGCTGCCTGTAGGCGAAGGCGAACTTATGAGAGAAATGGAGCTTGTATAAGGCCCGCTGATCCCACCTGCCGGATTAAAATTACAATGCGCTTAAATGCCGCCGGGACATGGCAAAATATTATTGCTTACTTTTGTATAAATTTCTCATATAATTATCGTTAAGAACACACATTGAGTACATTAATTGCAGCCGAAGGCTTAGGTCATGCTTACCACGACGAGTGGTTATTTAAAAAATTAACTTTAGGAATTCAGGCCGGACAACGCGTTGCGCTGGTCGGAATTAATGGAGCAGGAAAGAGTACGCTTCTTAAACTCCTTGCCGAACGGTTTAATCCACTGGAAGGAAAAATCGTCAAGAATAAATCCGTTAAGATCGGATTCCTCGATCAGGAGCCTACCTTTCCTGAAGGTTATTCCATCAGTGACTTCATCTTTTCCCTGGAGAACAAGCAACAGCAGCTCATCAAAGAATATGAGGAACTGATTGAAGATCCAAACCCGGACGAGGAAAAGCTGAACCATCTTTATGGAGAGCTGAGCGAACACAACGCATGGGAATATGAGCATGAGATTAAGACGATCCTCAGCCGCATGGGCATCACCCACCTGCAGCAACAAATCTCTACACTTTCCGGCGGACAAAAAAAGCGTCTGGCTCTGGCCAAGCTGCTGATTGAAGATCCGGAAATATACATCCTGGATGAGCCTACGAATCACCTGGATATTGATACGATCGAATGGCTGGAAAAGTTGCTGACCTCCGGAAACAAGACCATCCTGCTCGTTACACACGACAGGTACTTCCTGGACAATGTATGCAATACGATTGTTGAACTTGACAGAGGAAAAACATATACCTACAACGGCAACTATGCTTATTTCTTGGAGAAGAAATCAGAGAGGGAGGCCTCAGATGAGAGTACTTTTCAGAAGAATAAAAACCTGCTGAAGAAAGAATTGGAGTGGATGCGGCGGATGCCGCAGGCACGTGGAACAAAATCACAGTCGAGGATCAATGCTTATTACGATCTGGAGGAAAAAACAAAGCAAAATTCTGATAATCAGGGTATTACACTCAACGTGAAGATGTCACGCCAGGGAAATAAAATTCTGGAGCTGGAACACATCGGCCAAAGCTTTGATGAGAAACAGATCATCAATGATTTTTCCTATACCTTCAAGCGAGCAGACCGCATCGGTTTGGCTGGTAAAAATGGTACGGGTAAATCGACATTACTGAATATTATCACAGGTTACCTGCAGCCTGAAAAAGGCAAAGTAAACGTTGGAGAAACAACCGTATACGGTTACTACAAGCAAGGTGGCCTGGCCTTCAATGAAAAGGAACGGGTAATCGATATTGTGAAGTCCGACGCAGAATACATCAAAATGGCAGATGGGCAGACGATCTCCGCATCGCAGTTGCTCACCCTGTTTTTGTTTCCGCCGAAGAAACAACACGGTATGGTGGAGAAGCTAAGTGGTGGTGAAAAGAAGCGTCTGCACCTGATGAAAGTGCTGATGCAAAACCCGAACTTTTTAATTCTGGATGAGCCGACAAACGACCTGGACATTGATACACTGAATGTGCTGGAAGAGTTCCTGGAGAATTTCCCGGGCGTGCTGATCCTGGTCTCCCACGACCGGTACCTGCTCGATAAAATGAGTGAGCAATTGTTTATCATGGAAGGAACCGGAGAAGTAAATATTTACAACGGAAATTATTCTGAGTACCGCACCAGCCTGGAGATCCAAAAAGAAAAGACAGAGAAGAAAGCTGTAGTGGCGGAAACGCAAGTGAAAGCGGCAAAAAAACTCACGTATAAAGAACAAAAGGAGCTCGAAGATAGTGAGCTGGAAGTTTCCCGACTGGAGGATAAAATTGCAGAACTGAGCAATTCCTTACTGGACATCGATAGTGCCAATTATCAGGAAATACAAAGTGTAACGAGAAAAATTGAAGAACTCAATGCTTCCCTGGACTCAACTATGAAACGGTGGTTGGAATTGTCGGAACGTAACGATTAAAGATGATGAGTGCTGATCCACTAGCGACAATAAGTTTAGCTATACTGCTCCCCGCTCTCCTGCTTCAATTGGCTACGACCAGGAAAATGGATGTGCCCTGGTCTGCTGAACTAAACTTAGCAGCGGCGTATTTGCGATGTATTGCTGCCAGAGGGATAGCCTTTATGCATTTAATGGTACCGAGAAGCATTCGGCAATCCGCCATTTGGCTGCTAATTTGAAATATAAAAACAAGAATCTTCCACGTGGAACGCAGACAAATTCAGCTACGTTTCACGTGAAACATAACCCAAAAATATCATGTTTAAAGAGTATGATGTCATCGTTGTAGGGGCTGGACACGCCGGGTGCGAGGCCGCGGCTGCCGCAGGAAATTTAGGGTCTTCAGTGCTCTTAATTACGATGAATATGGAGACGATCGCGCAGATGAGCTGCAACCCGGCAATGGGTGGCGTAGCCAAAGGTCAGATCGTCCGGGAGATTGACGCCATGGGCGGATACTCCGGAATTATTGCAGACAAGACAACTTTGCAGTTTCGTATGCTGAATCTTTCCAAAGGTCCGGCGATGTGGAGTCCACGTGCACAAAACGATCGCAAGCGTTTCGCTGAGGAATGGCGCCTTGCACTGGAGCGGACACCCAATGTCGATTTTTGGCAGGATATGGTGAGCAGTTTGATCATCAAAAACAATGTCGTATGTGGCGTCAAAACATCGATTGGTGTAGAGATCCGCGCGAAGTCAGTTGTGCTAACAAACGGAACCTTCCTAAACGGACTCATCCATATCGGTGAAAAGAAATTCGGCGGCGGCCGTACAGGAGAACGTGCGGCAACCGGATTGACCGAACAGCTCACCGAACTGGGATTTGAAGCCGGCAGAATGAAGACCGGTACGCCCCCACGCGTTGACGGACGTTCCTTGAATTATGCCCTGATGGAAGAACAATGGGGAGATGAAAATCCGGGACGTTTTTCTTATACCGGTGTCGAGCGTCCAAAAGAACAACGCTGCTGCTGGATTACCTATACGAACAGCAATGTTCACGAAACACTGAAAGAAGGTTTCGAAAAATCGCCGATGTTTACCGGAAGAATCAAAGGACTCGGTCCGAGGTACTGTCCATCCATCGAAGATAAAATAAACAGATTTGCGGAACGCGACAGACACCAGATCTTCGTGGAGCCTGAAGGATGGAATACCTGCGAAATCTACGTGAACGGATTCTCCACTTCCCTTCCGGAAGATGTTCAGTACCGCGCGCTAATTCAGATCCCAGGGTTCGAAAATGCGAAGATGTTCCGCCCGGGATATGCGATTGAGTACGACTACTTCCCGCCTACCCAGCTCGGATTGACGCTGGAGACCAAAAAAGTAGCCAATTTGTTCTTTGCAGGGCAAATTAATGGTACAACCGGCTACGAAGAGGCTGCAAGTCAAGGTTTTATTGCGGGTATCAATGCACATCAGAAGGTTAACGACGAACACGAACTGATCATGAAGCGTTCCGAGTCGTATATTGGTGTATTAATAGATGATCTGGTGACCAAAGGGACAGAGGAACCGTACCGTATGTTTACGTCACGTGCCGAACACCGACTGCTGCTTAGACAAGATAATGCTGACATCCGACTATCCCCTATCGGACACGCGCTGGGTCTGATCAGCGACGAACGCCTCGACCTGGTCAAACAGAAGATTGAGAAATCGGACGCCATAGTAGCTTTCACGAGGAAGCAGGGCATCGAGATGTCTCAGGCCAACGACATGCTCGAAGGACTTGGAACAACAGCGATCAATCAGAATGTAAAAATATTCAGCTTGCTGAGCAGACCACAGGTTTCCATGAATGACGTGACTGCCGTAAGTACGCCGCTTGCAGAAATGTTAAGTGGCTTCAACCGTGAGACCATCGAGCAGGCAGAGATTAAGATTAAGTACGAAAGCTACTTTGAGAAGGAACAGGAGATCGTGAGTAAAATGCAGAAGATGGAAGATAGAGACATCAATCCAAACTTCGATTATTCGCAGCTAAACTCACTTTCCAAAGAAGCGAGGGAGAAATTACTGAAGATTAAGCCAAGGACACTTGGTCAGGCTTCCAGAATTTCCGGTGTTTCCCCCTCTGACATCTCCGTTTTGATGGTACATATTAGTAAATAATACTCAAATAACTGATTTACAATCAATTAAGTAAATTTTTAAGGCGCCTTAAACATGTGCTATTTTTAAGCGATTTAAGACAGTTTTTAAAATTTTTAATCATATTACATTATACGACCTAAAAGTTCATTATACATCTTAAAAATGATGAAAAACAGAAGCTGGAATCTCCTCTTGATTTTTGTACTGGGAATTTACCACATTGGCTTGTTTTCAGGCTGCGCAAGTCCGAAATCAGTGGAAGGCGGACCCCGGGATACCACCCCGCCGAAGGTGCTCCGGATGGTACCTGAAGATTTAACAACAAATTTCAAAGCGGAGCGGATCGTGATTCAGTTCGATGAGTTTTTTAAGTTGCAGGATCAGTTTAAGGAATTTAACATCTCTCCGGACGTCGAGCGGCAGCCACAGCTCAAGGTCAACAAACGAAGCCTGGAAATTTCTTTTCAGGACACCCTGGAAAAGAATACAACTTATACGCTAAATTTCGGGAAGATGATCGCCGACATCAATGAGAGCAATGTAATTAAGAACTTCACCTACGTCTTCTCCACCGGGCCTAAGCTCGATTCGCTTTCGCTGAGCGGTCAAGTGACAGATGCCATTACCGGCCTTCCGGTACTGGATGCAATAGCCTACATCGTACCAATTACCAGAGATACCATCCTGGGCAAGCAGAAGCCATCAATTTACACTACAACAGACAGCAGTGGCCGGTATTCGCTAAAGAATCTAAGAGCCGATACCTACAAAGTATATGCGCTTAAGGAAGAAGGCGGAGATAAGATCTACCAGCAGAATACCGACCAGATTGGATTTATAAAGGATTCTCTGGTGCTTACGGGCAATGTTACCGATATAAACCTGCGCGTCTTTAAAGAGGATCCGATTGTATTCCGGCTGAATGACCGGAAGATCAACCCGGATGGAAGCATCCTGATCACGTGGAACCAAAAGCTCCGGCAGCCGGATATTGTGGTGTCAGAGCCTGCAAACTTAAATACCGGGAAGCTGTATAAGTTTAGTAAAACGAACGACTCGGTGCGGGTATGGCTTTCAGACCTCTCATTCGATTCGGTTAAGGTCGGTATCACAGATTCCAACAAAGTGCTGCAAACCGCCAGAATCACGCGGGGAAAAAAGGATACGTACCAACGGAACCTGATAGCCACAGCGAATCTGGAGGGAAACCTGTTGAACCCGAATGATGTTTTACGGTTCACCTTCCCCTCCCCTGTCACGGCTACAGACCCAACGAAAATTGAGCTTTTGGAAGACTCAGTTAAAATTACCAATTTCCAATTCGTACCCGACAGCGCTGATTTCCTGAATTATCAGGTAAGATACCGCTGGGTACCAAAACGCGTCTACGAAATCCGATTTGCTCCGGGCGCCATTACCGGGCAGTTTAATTCCAAAAACAAAGAATTCAGGAAAACATTTGAGCTGGCCAGCGCAGATGACTATGGCACACTACAGGTTAACGTAACCGTTCCGGAACCCGGTAAAAACTATGTGGTGCAGGTGACGAACGAACAAAATGCGGTCATCAACCAGCAGTCCGTCGGGCGGGATACAACCTTAACTTTCCGTAACTATAAAGCGGGAAAATACTTTCTGCGGGTGGTCTATGATACCAATAAAAACGGCCTTTGGGACACCGGCATCGTGGCAAAAGGTTTGCAGCCGGAGCGGATGTATAATGAACCTAAGGAGCTATCTATACGCGCCAACTGGGAACGTAAGGAGGCCATTGTCATACCGAACGAAAATTCGATTCCGGCCGTTCAGGCTCCAGTAAATCCTACGGGCACCCCGGGTAATGCACCCGCTGGTCAGCCTTCCGGTCAACCGCCAACGCAACCTACCGAAACCAATCCGAATACATAATGTAATTGTCCGGCAATTTATCCAGTAAAGCCCGTTGCTCCTCCGTAATGGGCTTTATCTTTTTAGCGGGGATACCGGCGTACAAAAAGCCGGTTTCGCACCGCGTATTCTCCAGTACGACAGCACCTGCTGCAATAATGCAATACGGCTCTACCACGGCATTATCCATCACAATCGAACCCATACCCACCAGGACATTATCTTCGAGCGTACAGCCATGCACAATGGCATTGTGGCCAACATTAACACGGTTTCCAATGATTGTTGCGGCTTTCTGGTAGGTTGCGTGGATGACTGCCCCATCCTGAATATTGCTGTCGTTTCCAATGGTAATGTAATTGACATCTCCACGCACCACCGCATTGAACCATACGGAACAGTTGTTCCCCATTTGTACATCACCGACAATGGTCGCGTTGGGTGCGATAAAGCAGTTGTCGCCCCACACCGGGGATTTATCTTTTACAGGTAGTATTACAGGCATAGTGACTTAAAATATGGTGTCTTTAATCTCTTCGGCATGTTGCGGATAGTCGGTAGTGTAGTGTAAACCCCTACTCTCCTTACGCGCTTTAGCAGACTTAATAATGGTAAATGCAACCTGAATGACGTTGCGCAATTCACATAGCTTTACGGAAACTTTATTGGCTTTATAGAACTCCTCAGTTTCTTCATACAGCAAAAACAAGCGCCGCATGGCACGGTCCAGGCGGAAGTCAGAACGGACAATACCGACATAATCACTCATCAGTTTTTGTGTTTCCCGAAGATTGTGGGTGACCAGGATGTCCTCATTCGACTGCGTAACGCCCTGCTCGTTCCAGTCCGGAATATTGTCCGGAATGACATTATCCTGAAAGGTCTTTACGGCATCAAGATAGATGCGGTGTGCAAATACAGGCGCTTCCAGGAGGCTGTTCGAGGCCAAACGGTTTGCACCATGGAGCCCGGTAGAGGACGTTTCACCGCAGGCATATAGATTCTTAATCGATGAACGGCCATATTCATCTACATATATACCGCCGCACATATAGTGTGCTGCAGGCGTAACGGGAATATAATCCTTACTCATGTCTATCCCGATGGACAAACATTTTGCATATATATTTGGAAAATGGGAAAAAATTTCATCCTTTTTGCGGTGTGTAATATCGAGATAGACGAAGTCGTCGCCGGACTTTTTCATCTCTGCATCGATGGCACGGGCAACAATATCCCGCGAAGCGAGCGAACCTCGATCGTCATATTCGTGCATAAACTCCTGCCCGTTGGTCCGGCGAAGTACGCCACCAAACCCCCGAACCGCCTCAGAAATTAAGAATGCAGGGTATTCACCAGGGTGGTATAACGCCGTTGGGTGAAACTGAATGAACTCCATATTCCGGAGTTTACCTTTTGCACGGTAAACCATCGCCATGCCATCGCCTGTAGCGATCACAGGATTGGTCGTGCTCGAATAAACATGACCTGCACCACCAGAAGCCATCACCGTTACCCTTGCTAAGATCTTTTCCACATCGTTAAGCTCTGTGTTAAAGGCATATACACCAAAACAGTTAATAACTTCTGAGCGCTTATCCACAAACTCACCGAGGTGATGTTGGGTAATAAGCTCCAGGCAGAAGTAATGTGTTAATATCTCTATGTTCGGATTCTCATGAATCTGGCTCAGCAGCACGCGCTCAATTTCGTATCCGGTAACGTCTTTATAGTGTAGAACACGGTGCTCAGAATGCCCGCCCTCTTTGGCCAGATCGTACACACCGGTGGTATCCTTATCGAACTGTGTGCCGTAATCAATGATCTCCTGAATGCGCTGAGGGCCCTCTGTGACTACTATTTCGACGATTTTTCGGTCGCAAAGCCCATCTCCAGCAATCAGCGTATCCTCTATATGCTTGGTAAACGAGTCGTCTTTCTTAACGACAACGGCTACGCCACCCTGCGCATATTTGGTGTTGGATTCGTCCTCGTTGGACTTGGTGATGATCAGAACCTTTCCGTGCTGTGCTGCCTTCAAAGCAAAGCTCAAACCGGCTATACCTGATCCTATGACTAGGAAATCTACTTTTCTCATTAAAAACTGACTAATTCTGGAGTGTTGTTAACAACGTTAATAATAATGTTAACATTATGTATAAACAAATAGAACAAATAAACTTGAATGTTTAAAGCTAGCGTAAAATGATAATTCAACACAATCTTTTAAAGTATTTATACGCAACTTTGCATAGGTTATTAACGTTTTTCACCACAACGAAGAATAAACATATGGGTATTGATAAGTTTTCATCTCATTTAATATCTCACTAAAGATCAGCGGATATCTTAAAAAAAGAATGATTTTTAATGTTAATAACTATGTGATAACTCAATTTCACGAATTTTATTTTGGTAGTTATACACATTACCAACACACTAATAAACAATAGAAATCTATTTATATTAAATAATTATAATTTATTGAACTGTTGAAAATGGATACTTTTGAAGAACTAAATAGAAAAGGATTTGTAGACGAAAAGATAGATCCGACGATAGATCTGTTTCAGGAAATTGACCGGTTAAAAAAACAGAAAAACGCAATCATTCTGGCGCACTACTACCAGGAGCCAGACATTCAGGACGTTGCGGATTATATTGGCGACAGTCTGGGTTTATCACAGGAAGCGGCGAAGACAGAAGCGGACGTGATCGTGTTTGCAGGGGTTCATTTTATGGCTGAAACCGCGAAGATCTTGTCACCGGAAAAAACGGTTTTACTGCCGGATCTGAAGGCAGGTTGCTCATTAGCAGATAGTTGTCCGCCGCATCTGTTTAAGATCTTTAAAGATAAGCATCCGGATCACGTGGTGATTACCTATGTGAACTGTACAGCGGAATTGAAGGCGCTGAGTGATATTGTTTGTACCTCTACCAATGCGGTACAGATTGTAGAAAGCCTGCCTAAGGACACCAAAATTATTTTTGGTCCGGACAAGAACCTGGGTGCCTGGGTGGCAAAGAAGACGGGACGCGACCTGGTGCTTTGGAATGGTGCCTGTATGGTGCATGAGATCTTCTCCAGGGAGAAGGTAACCAGACTGAAGGAGCGTCATCCCGGAGCGAAGTTTATTGCGCACCCGGAATGTGAAGATGCGGTTCTCGAACTGGCAGATTATATCGGCTCGACCACGGGTTTATTGAAGTACACGATCAACAGCGATGCGCAGGAATTTATCGTCGCTACGGAGAGTGGCATTATCCACCAGATGGAAAAAGCGAATCCGGGAAAAACGTTTATACCGGCACCACCGAATAACAACTGTGCCTGCAACGACTGTCCGTATATGAAACGAAATACGCTTGAAAAGCTGTATTTGTGTTTGAAGAATGGAACACCTGAAGTGACTGTTCCGGCGGACATTATTGTGAAAGCACGTAAACCGATAGAAAGAATGCTGGAAATATCGGCCAGTATGGGATTATAACAGCACTTAGAAAGTGAAATATTGCTGTAAAGAAGAAAATTATGTTTGAAAATAAGGAACGTACAGATATTGCACTGCTTGGAGAATTTGGTTTGATCAAACACCTGACCGACAATTTCAAAATTCGCCATGAAAGCAGTACCAAAGGCATTGGTGACGATGCAGCGGTATTGAACTTTGGCGATAAGGAGGTTTTGATTTCCACGGATTTACTGTTGGAAGGAATTCATTTTGATCTGGCCTATGTACCCCTCATGCACTTGGGTTACAAGGCTGTTCAGGTTAATCTCAGCGACATTTATGCGATGAATGGCATTGCGACACAGATCACCGTGTCCATTGGACTATCGAGCAAATTTCCATTGGAGGCGGTTGAAGAGATCTACAAGGGCATTGAACTTGCCTGCAACAAATTTAACATTGACTTGATTGGTGGAGATACCTCTACGAGTAAACAGGGATTGGTCATCAGCGTAACGAGCATCGGCTACGCCGAAAAAAAAGACGTCTGTTACCGCAATGGTGCCGGAGAAGGCGATCTATTGTGTGTTTCGGGTGATCTGGGCGGCGCCTATGTGGGGCTGCAGATCCTGGAACGCGAGAAACAGGTGTTTTTGGAGAACCCGAACATTCAACCGGATCTGGAAGGTAAAGATTACATCATTGAGCGTCAGCTGAAGCCGGAAGGACGGCGGGATATTGTGGATCTGCTTGCGCAAATGGACATTGTACCGACGTCTATGATCGACGTTTCAGATGGCCTGGCCTCTGAAATCCTGCACATCTGCCAGCAATCTGAGAAAGGATGTACCTTGTATGAGGAAAAAATCCCGATAGATCCCCTTACCTATGAAACGGCACGGGAGCTGGGACTCGATCCCTCTGTTTGTGCATTGAATGGCGGTGAGGATTATGAGTTGTTGTTTACGATTAAACAATCCGACTATACCAAGCTGAAGCATGATGTAGACATCAGTGTCATCGGGCACATGACTGATAAAGCCTCCGGTTGTAAGATGATATCGAAGTCGAATGTTGTCCATGAGCTGAAAGCTCAGGGCTGGAATGCCTTTAAATTCTAGATCTCCGTTGTTATTGCTGGGTCCAAAAACTTGCTGTCAATTTGTTTGCTGGTTTTTGCACCCAGTTTTTTAATCTTTTCGGAGGTGCTGCTCAGGTTTCCTGCGCCTGTAGAAAGTTTGTTTAATGCTTTTTCATAGCTGTCCTGGCTTTGCCGGATGTTCTTTCCAATACTCTCCATATCCGTTAAAAAACCGACGAATTTATCATACATACTGCCGCTCAGCCTGGCAATTTCCAGTACGTTTCTGTTCTGACGTTCCTGCTTCCAAACGCTCGCAATGGTTCGCAGCGTGGCCAGCAACGTTGATGGGCTTACAATCACGACCTTCCGGTCCCAGGCATAGTTGAACAACTCTGCATCCTCCTGTACGGCAATGCCGAAAGAGGATTCAATCGGGATGAACAACAACACGAAATCAGGGGAGTTGATCTGATACAGATCCTGGTAGTTCTTGCCCGATAAGTTTTGAATATGCCCTTTGATGGATAGGATGTGCTGCTTCAGGTGTATCAGGCGGTCTTCCTCTCTCTCCGCACAGACCAGGCGTTCGTAAGCCGTTAAAGAGACTTTAGAATCAATTACAATGTGTTTATCATCTGGAAGGTCTATCAACACGTCCGGCTGCATTCTGGAGCCTTCTACGTGGCTTAGCGAAGCTTGTATGCGGTACTCCCGATCCCGGATGAGCCCGGAACGTTCCAGTACCCGTTCCAGGATGATCTCCCCCCAGTTACCCTGCTTTTTATTGTCGCCTTTTAAAGCTTTGGTCAGGTTGCCGGCTTCTTCCTGAATCTGTTTGCTTTGCACCATAAGCTGTGAGATCACCCCTTTAAGCATGTTTCTTTCATCAGATTCATCTTTATACACCTTCTCTACCTTCTGTTCAAAGGCCTTAAGGTTCTCTTTGAGGGGATTCAGGATGGCATCCAGGTTGGTTTTGTTGCTTTCGGTGAACTTAGCTGTTTTCTCGTCCAGTATTTTGGCGGCGAGGTGTTCAAATTCAAGCTTAAATTTATGCTGGAGTTCGGCGAGATGCTGTTCCTGCTCCTGCTGCTTCTCGCGCTGCATGCTTAGCATTTCTTCTGCTTTGATCGCACGGCTACGCTCCGCCATGAAGCCTGCTCTGAGGTCCTTCAATTCATCTTCCAGGCGCTGTTTCTCCTCCCGGTGCCAGTCTACGGCCTTCTGATGTTCTTTTTCTTTAAGTTCCATCAGACCGTTTTCTAGATGTTGTGGCTTCTTAAGTTTCCAGATCCACAGTATACATATTATGAAGATAAGGAGCAGAATGATCAGGTATTCCATTACTAATATTTTTATTAATTGGATGTACTTTTATTTTTTATTCACAAATATATTAGTAAAAGTTGATGTTTTCAGTATGTATGATTACTGCTTTTATCATCAGGAATGTTCATTTTGAGCTTAATAATTGGGATCCAATTATTTAGGGAACGCTTTTTGCATAGTGTCTACTGAAAAACATACTACCTGAAATGGAATCCTATTTTATATTTATCATTCCTGTGCTGGTTATCAGTATGATTGTGCAGTGGAGATTCAGAGCTAAATTTGCCAGATATGCAGAGATGCAGCTTAGCTCGGGATACTCCGGAAAAGAGGTCGCGGAAAAGATGCTGTATGATCATGACATCTTCGATGTGCGGGTCATGAGTACCGAAGGACAACTTTCCGATCATTACAATCCCGCAAATAAAACCGTAAACCTGAGTACAGATGTCTTCCATGGAAGAAGTGTCGCTGCAGCAGCCGTAGCGGCACATGAATGCGGGCATGCGATCCAAGATACCCGTAGATACCATTGGCTGCAACTGCGGTCGGACATGGTGCCTGTAGTGAGCCTCAGTTCAAACCTGCTCCAATGGATTATGATTATAGGAATCCTGCTGATCAGTTTTACGGGGAATCCGGTTGTTTTGGGAATTGGCATTTATGGCCTTGCACTGGTGACGCTTTTTAGCATGATTACGCTGCCTGTGGAGCTTGATGCGAGTAAAAGAGCACTGACCTGGCTCAGGAACAATCCCGATGTGATGCCAGCAGATACGGAACACCAGCAGGCAAAAGATGCCTTGTGGTGGGCTGCAATGACCTATTTTATCGCGGCCATAGGTGCAATGGGCAACCTCATTTATTATGCAGGGATGTTATTTGGTAAAGGAAGAGCTAAATGAACGTGAGAATTAGTTTAAACGGTAGGGAACGATCAGCTGAAACTCAGGAATGTCGACCATAAAATGGGTATCATCAGCCAGGCGTACCATAGAATAGTTCCCGCGCATGCTGCCAATATCTGTGGTGATCTGACAGCCGGAAACGTATGAATGACTTTCACCAGCCTCCAGAATAGGCTGAACACCGATTACCCCTTCTCCTTCCACTTCCTTCTGTGTACCGGCAGAGTCAAAAATAAACCACTGTCTGCGTAAAAGTTGTATGGTGTAGTCAGAAAGGTTCTCTATTTCAATACGGTACGCGAACATATACTGATCGCTCGACGGATTAGAATACTCGTCCTGATAGATCGTTTCGACCGAGATTTTAATACCTTGCGTGATGGCTGTAATCATTGTGGACTGTTTAAAGTATAGGTTTTCAAAAATTAAGCCATTTCAGAAACTGGCTCAATATTATGATATTTATCTGCCACTTCGTCTAAAATACTGTGAATGGTCGTGATATTTTCCTCTTTTACTAGGAGCATGCGGTAAGGTTTAAAGTCGGGCAAGCCTTTAAAATAGTTTGCATAATGGCGGCGCATTTCAAATATACCCACACGGTCACCTTTCCAGGCCAATGACTTCTCAAAGTGGGTACGGCAGACATTTACCCGTTCTTCTACCGTTGGGCCTGCGAGCAGTTCCCCGGTATTGAAGAAGTGTCTGATTTCCCTGAAGATCCAGGGGTAACCGATGGCAGCCCTGCCAATCATGATCCCATCAACTTCATATTCCATGCGCCAGTTGGCCGCTTTCTGCGGGCTGTCCACGTCTCCGTTACCGAAAATAGGAATCTTAATCCTCGGGTTACGTTTAATCTCGCGGATCAGGTGCCAGTCGGCAACGCCTTTATACAATTGTGCCCGTGTGCGGCCATGAATGGTGAGAGCCTGAATGCCGACATCCTGCAGCCGTTCTGCCACTTCATAAACGTTTTTGGTGTTGTCATCCCAGCCCAAGCGTGTTTTAACGGTTACCGGCAGGTGTGTTGCGTTAACCACGGCCGCCGTCATTTTAACCATCTTATCGATGTCCTGAAGCAGGCTTGCTCCTGCTCCTCTGCAGGCCACATTTTTCACCGGGCAGCCATAATTAATGTCGATCAGATCCGGATTTGCCAGCGATGCAATTTCCGTTGCTTCCCGCATGTGGTCGATCTCACTGCCAAAAATCTGAATGCCGATCGGGCGCTCATATTCGAAGATGTCGAGCTTCTGACGGCTCTTTGCTGCATCGCGGATCAATCCCTCGGAAGAGATAAACTCGGTATACATCATATCAACCCCACTTTGTTTACAGACAAAGCGGAATGGCGGATCACTAACGTCTTCCATTGGAGCCAGCAGCAGCGGGAAATCTCCCAGATCAATATTTCCTATCTTTACGGACATTTTTCTATCTTCAAATTAGATTAAAGTGCAAAGGTACAAATAATACAAATAATGGATTTTATTCAACGCCACAAAGAAGAAAATAGTGCTTATGTACAACTACTTATCCTTACGGGGTATGCACTTGCCGGAACCCTCGTTTGTACCCTGTTGGGCCTGATTATCCTGATTGGGATGTATGGAATGCAGGTTTTGACCCAGCCGGGAAACCTGGTCGGGGAGGATCTCCGCTATTTAAACGGGATCAAAATCGTGCAGATCATTACGTCTATCGGCCTTTTTCTGCTTCCTCCGCTATTTCTTGCCTGGACGGAGCGCCGGAAAGTTGGTGAATTTTACGCCTTCAGCAAGCCAGTGCTGTTGACACTGCTGCTGGTATTTCTGATCATGCTGTTTTCTATGCCCATGATGGAGTATATCGCGGTTTTGAATCAGAAAATGTCCCTTCCGGAATGGATGAAACCCGTTGAAAACTGGATGCGGCGGAAGGAAGATGAGGCGGCCCGGATGACGGTCTTGTTTTTAACCGTCAGGAGTCCGGCCGATTTTATAGTTAACCTGATTATGATTGCTTTGATCCCTGCAATTGCCGAGGAATTGATGTTCCGGGGCGGTATTCAGCGCTCTTTTATGAAAATGTTTAACAATCACCACGTGGCGATTTGGATCACCGCTTTCATATTCAGTGCCATCCATTTTCAATTTTTCGGGTTCTTCCCGCGCCTGTTATTGGGTGCCCTTTTTGGATACATCTACTTCTGGACCAAAAGCTTGTGGTATACCATGTTCGCCCATTTCCTGAACAACGGGTATGCTGTATGCATGGCCCTGTATTTTCAGAAACACAACATCCCATTGGATTCTACCGAAAATAGCATGAACTTTCATTGGTATGGATATGCACTTAGCTTTATCTTTACGGCCTTGATGGTCTACTATTTTAAACAAATGAAGCCGCTAAATGGAAAACAACTGGACTAAAGTATACACCACAGAGAACTTGTATACCGCCGAAATTATGAAGCAGGCGCTGATCGAAAACGGAATTCCGGCAGTGGTACTGAATAAGCAGGATTCTTCCTACAAGAGCTTTGGTTTGCTGACCGTAATGGTTCATCAGGAGGATTTCGAAATGGCTATCGAATACATTGTACAAAACAATTTGAATGAAAACTAGGGCAATAACTGCATTTTTCTTTACCCTGGTGATGCTTGGGTCGTTTTTCTTAGGTGGAGATGTATTTACCATCTTTTATCTGCTGTTGAGCCTGGCTGCCCTGAATGAGTTCTATGTGCTGGTGAAAACGGCCGGCATACGCCCCAATAGGTATTTGGGACTGATCACTGGATTTTTTCTGTTTGGCTATATTGCCGCATTTCCTTTCTTTCCATTTGATACCCGATACTTGCTACTGGGTGTGCCCATTGGGTTATTAATCTTCATTTCTGAGCTGTATCGCAAAGAAAAAAGTCCATTCAGCAACATTGGATATACCTTTTTAGGAATCATATTCGTCATAATTCCCTTTGCTTTTTTCTATGCTTTGGGATTTTTGCTGGATGCGACCTACAATTTTCACCTGCCGCTGGCCTTTATGCTGATGCTGTGGGCAAGTGATACGGGCGCCTACCTGTTTGGCAGAAAGCTTGGAAAAACCAAGCTGTTTGAGCGGCATTCGCCCAAGAAGACCTGGGAAGGTTTTGGCGGTGGAATCCTGATGAGCGTACTGGTTGCGGTAATTGTATCTTTTCTTTTTACGGAGATTTCACTACCGGTATGGGCTGGAATGGCGGTGCTGATCGTCAGCTTTGGAACACTGGGCGACCTGGTGGAATCCATGCTGAAAAGAAGCCTTGACGTTAAGGACTCCGGTACCTTGCTTCCAGGTCATGGAGGGCTGCTGGACCGGTTTGACGGGTTGCTGATCGCAGCCCCGATGGTTTATGTCTACCTCTTTCTGCTGGTAAAATAGATTTATAGTATTGATGTGAGAAGCAGGTTTATTCTTACCGCATTCCGCGGTAAGACTGATCTCTTAAGGGCTTTAACAGATATTCCAGGCCATTTAATTTGATTTCATAAAGCGTACCGAGCATTTCGCCAAGCTTGCCGGCTGGAAAACCTTTTGAATGGTACCACACCAGGTATGGCTCGGGCAGATCACACAGGATCCACCCCTTATATTTCCCAAAAGGCATTTTGATGGTCACCAGGTCTTTCAATTGTTCGGGATTCATATTGCGGTGTTAACGGATAACCATTTCTAGCATTTCTATAGCCTCATCAATTGTTTTGAGGTTCTCAAAAGCAATTCGCAGACTGTCTTTGACCTCTTTGAGGTTGCATAACCTTGGATGGATCTGGGCAAAATGAAGCACCTTATTAAACATAACAGAGTCGAAGAAGGCCGATTGCTTGTCGGCAATGAAATAACCTCTTAGAACGCCCTTTTTGTAGCTTACTTTCTCAAAGGCAAGCTTCTTGGCTACCCACTGCAGCCGGAGTACCTTGAGCATCGTATTCACCGGCTTTGGAATGGGGCCGAAACGATCCCTTAGCGACTTCTCGAAGGCGGCCAATTGGGTCTCATCCTCTATTTTCGACAACTCTGTGTACAGGTTGTATCTTTCCGTGATGTTGGTGACGTAGTCGTCCGGTATGAACAGCTCCAGGTCGGTATCAATCTGGGTGAACGTTACGAATGGACGTGGGGGTTCATCCTTAAACAGGTCTTTAAACTCGTCCCCTTTCAGTTCCTGGATGGCCTCATCGAGAATCTTGTGGTACATTTCAAAGCCAATTTCGGCGATAAAGCCACTTTGCTCCGCTCCAAGGAGGTTTCCGCTGCCGCGGATATCCAGATCCCGCATGGCGATGTTGAAGCCACTGCCGAGGTCTGAAAACTCCTCTATGGCGCTCAGTCGTTTGCGCGCTTCGTTGGTTAAAGTAGATAACGGCGGGCTCAGCAGGTAGCAGAACGCTTTCTTGTTGGAGCGCCCTACCCTTCCGCGCATCTGGTGCAAATCGCTCAACCCGAACATGTGTGCATGGTTGATGATGATCGTATTTGCGTTGGGTATGTCCAATCCGGCCTCAATGATGGTGGTGGCCACCAGCACATCTTTATCGCCGTTAATGAAGTCCAGCATGACATCCTCCAGTTGATCCCCGTCGAGCTGCCCGTGGGCGATACCAATCCTTGCCTTCGGGACGAGGGTTTGGATGAGTCCGCCGAGTTGCGGAAGGTCATGCACACGGTTGTGGATGAAAAACACCTGCCCGCCCCTGTCCAATTCAAATTGTACCGCTTCTTGTATCAGCTTG
Source organism: Pedobacter sp. (assembly GCA_045629455.1). Taxonomy (GTDB): domain Bacteria; phylum Bacteroidota; class Bacteroidia; order Sphingobacteriales; family Sphingobacteriaceae; genus Pedobacter. The sequence goes on from JAZQRI010000034.1 coordinate 34,487, forward strand.
TCGTTAAACACGTGCAGCTCGGTGTTCACGGCCTGCCGGTTTGGTGGCGGGGTGCTCATAATAGAGAGATCCCTGGCCCCCATTAACGAGAAATGCAGGGTTCTCGGGATCGGCGTAGCGGTTAGGGTAAGCGTATCTACATTTACCCGTAATGCCTTTAACTTCTCTTTGGAGCTTACCCCGAACTTTTGTTCCTCATCAATGATCATGATGCCCAGGTCCTTAAACTTCACGTCCTTGCTGAGCAAACGGTGGGTACCGATAATGATATCCACCTTTCCTTCCGCCAAACGTGCCAGCGTCTCTTTTACCTGTTTATTGGTCTTAAAACGGTTGATGTAGTCGATCGTACAGGGAAAGTCCTTTAAACGGCTTGAAAATGTCTTGTAATGCTGCAGGGCGAGGATGGTTGTCGGCACCAACACGGCGGCCTGTTTTCCATTGGCCACCGCTTTAAAAGCTGCACGGACCGCGATCTCTGTCTTACCGAAACCGACGTCCCCGCAGACCAGTCGATCCATTGGATAAGGGGCTTCCATATCCTTTTTGACGTCCTGAGTTGCTTTTTCCTGGTCAGGGGTGTCCTCGTAAATGAAGGATGCCTCGAGTTCGGTCTCCAGGTAGCCGTCGGGGTTCATTGCGGTACCCACCTGCGCTTTCCTTAAAGCATAAAGTTTGATCAGGTCGCGGGCGATATCTTTAACTTTTTTTTTAGTGGTTTTTTTTAGCTTGTCCCAGGCCTCTGTACCCAGCTTATTCATCTTGGGTGCGGTGCCTTCCTTGCCGCTGTACTTGGCGATACGGTTTAGCGAGTTGATGTTGACGTACAATAGATCATTGTCTGCATACACCAGACGGATCATTTCCTGGGTCTTTCCATTCACTTCAACCTTCTCCAGGCCGGCATATTTCCCGATCCCATGATCAATGTGGGTTACAAAGTCACCGGGTTTGAGGTCTCTCAGCTCTTTGAGCGTAATTGCCTGGCTGCGCTGATAGCCTCTTTTCAGCTTGTATTTGTAGAAACGGTCGAAGATCTGATGGTCGGTATAACATGCCAGATGTTGCTGCGGGTCAATAAAACCCTCCCGCAGGGAGATGTTCACCGGTGTAAACTTTGCGCTTTTATCCAGATCATCCAGAATAGCATAAAGGCGCTCGGTCTGCTTTGCGGAGGAAGAAAAGATGAAGTTGTGGATCCCTTGTTTTTCATTTTCCTTGATGTTGTGGATCAGGAGATTAAAATCCTTGTTGAAAGAAGGCTGCGGTTTCGTGTCAAAGGATATCACATGTTCGGTTTTGTAGAAAAACTGCTTACCAAACTCGACCAGGGGAAAATCCTGGACGATGTCGGCAATCATTTTCTCATCTGAGAACCCAAACTTTGGGTCTATCCAATCGGAATTCTCATGTTTTTCTTTTAACGGCAGTGCTTTCCACAGTTCCACTGCTTTTTTATATCCGGCCTTCACGATGTCGAGCGTGAATTCGACGTCCTTGAACCAGAGTTGGGTATCCTTGTCGATATAATCCAGCAGGCTGATGTTGCTTTCGTTCAGGTATTTAGATTGAACATTCGGGATGATCGTCAATGATTTCACATCGTCAATGGAAAGCTGACTTTCAATCTCAAAGGTGCGTATGCTTTCAATCACGTCGCCAAAAAACTCTACCCGGTAGGGATGATCATTTGAGAACGAGAAAATGTCTACAATTCCCCCCCGGATGGAAAACTGACCCGGTTCATAGACGAACTCCGTACGTTTAAATTCATATTCAATCAGGAACTCGTTGATAAAATCAATGCTCAACTTGGCATTAACAGCGATCTCCAATGTGTTTTTTTCCAGCACCGAGCGATCAATCACCTTTTCGGAAAGTGCTTCCGGGTAGGTGACCACAATTTTACCATACTCGGAGTCGTGGTTTAATGTATTTAGCACCTCTGCCCTGCCCAGAACGTTCGCCGTGTCGATCTGGGTAAAATCAAAACCCTTCCGGTATGAGGATGGAAAAAGCATGACCTGACTGTCCAGGAGGCTCTCCAAATCGCCAACAAAATACGCGGCTTCTTCGCGGTCCGGGAGAATGAAAAGCTGGGGTTTATGAAGTAAAAAATAGGTAGCGATCGCAATGGTGGCATCAGCGGAACCAACCAGGCCTTTAAGCTGTATTTTGGTTCCTTTTCCCATATTCAGGGCTTTTGCCAGCTCGACTACACGCTCATCAGTCTTATATTTATTGAGAATTTCGCGGATGTTCACACACAAATGTAAGATTTAAGATCTTCTGTTATGTAACAAAAAACGCATTAATAGCTCTAAAACAAAAACCAAATATGAAATTCCAGAATCGTATACCGTATGAGTTGCTTTTTTGGATCTTTGCACTGCTCTTGCTCGCAGGGGCGGATCCCGGGCGGGAAGCGGCCGCAGATCATTTTACGCTTTGCCCCCTGGCCACCTGGGGTTTTACCTGGTGCCCGGGCTGCGGAATTGGCCGTTCGATCGCTCATCTGTTGCACGGACACGTAACGGAGAGCTGGAACTACCATTGGTTTGGCCTGCCGGGACTGCTGATTATTTGTTTTCGGGTATATACTTTGATAAAACTGGAATTGAGGAAAAGAATTAAAGAGAAGGAGAAAAATTATGTTTGATTCACCGTTTATGACCCTGCCGGGTATCACACCCCAGGAATTTTCATACTTGCAGGCCGCAACTACGGGATTCAGTGATCAACAACTGCGGGGATTTCTGATGATCTATGGTGGAAAAAGAAGAAATCCAGACGATATGCTGCTGTACTGTATACTCGGGTTCTTTGTTCCCGGACTGGGCAGATTTCTGGTTAACCAGATCGGCATGGGGGTACTGTACTTCTTTACCCTGGGCTTGTGCTTTATCGGGACAATCATCGACCTCATCAACTATAAAAGCCTCGCTTATGAGTACAACCAGCGGATGGTTTTTGAAAGTTTACAGATGGTACGGATGGGAACTTTGTAGATTTGTGCATGAAACTAGCTGCATTGACAAAACACCTGGAGCAACTTGCACCGCTGAATTACCAGGAAGACTATGACAACGCCGGTTTAATCGTTGGTGATGAAAACCAGGAGGTAACGGCTGCGCTGGTGGCGCTGGATTGTACAGAGGCGATCGTGGATGAAGCCATTGTGCAGCATTGCAACCTCATCATCACCCACCACCCCATTGTCTTTAAAGGGCTGAAAAAGCTGAATGGAAAGACCTATGTAGAACGCGTGATCCTGAAGGCGATCCGTCACGGCATTGCTTTATATGCCATTCATACGAATCTGGACAGCGTCGATAATGGCGTGAACAAGGTCATATGTGACCGCCTGAGTATCCAGAACCCCATCATTTTAAATCCCAAATCCGGAATTCTCAAGAAGCTCGTCACCTTCTGCCCGGTTGCGCATGCAGAAAAGGTTAAAGATGCCTTGTTTTTCGCCGGTGCAGGTAATATATCCAATTACAGCGACTGTAGCTTCAATGTTCAGGGCCAGGGTACCTTCAAAGCCGGTGCAGACAGCAATCCTTTTGTGGGTGAGAAAGGTTCAAGGCATGAGGAATCGGAAATCAGGATAGAGACGATATTTAAAGCGCAGGAAGAAAGGAAGATTCTGCTGGCTTTGTTTGAAAACCATCCCTATGAAGAAGTGGCGTATGACGTCTATCCCCTCGACAATAAACTGGGGAGTGTAGGCTCCGGAATGGTGGGTTGGCTGACCGAGGAAATGGAAGGTCCGGATTTTCTGGCCATGGTGAAGCGGCAGATGAATGCTTCCGTGATCCGGCATACCGCCATCCTGCCTAAGAAAATCAAAAAAGTAGCCGTTTGTGGTGGGTCTGGAAGTTTTCTCCTAAAGAATGCCATTGCTGCAGGCGCAGACGCCTTCGTGACGGCAGATTTTAAATATCATGAATTCTTTGATTCGGAACAAAATTTGATGATCACAGACATTGGACACTTTGAAAGTGAACAGTTTACATCTCATTTGTTGATGGATATTATTAGAGAAAAATTTCCTAACTTTGCAATCCGTTTAACGGAGCATAATACGAACCCCATAAATTACTATTTTTAATGGAACAAACTGTAGAGCAAAAGCTAAAAGCTTTATACGAATTACAAACCCTTCATACAAAAATCGATAAGATCCGTCAGATCCGTGGTGAATTACCAATGGAAGTGGCTGATTTAGAAGATGAGGTTGCTGGATTAGAGACCCGTATACAAAAAATTAAAAGTGAACTGGACGATACGGAAGACGATATTGTTAACCGTAAAAATATGATTAAAGAGGCTCAGAACCTGATCAAGAAATACGAGACCCAACTTAAAGACGTCAAAAACAATCGTGAATACGATGCTTTAACCAAAGAAGTGGAGATTCAATCTTTAGAGATTCAGGTTTGTGAGAAAAAGATAAGGGAATATGGCTTCGACATCGCTTCTAAAACAGAAGTTTATGAGAAAGCGTTAGCGGATCTTGAATCCAGAAAGAATGACCTGGAGATTAAACGTAACGAACTGCAAACCATTACGGCGGAAACGGAAAAAGACGAGCAGGCATTGACCAAAAAAGCAGAAAAAGCAGAAACCTCCATTGAGGAAAGACTCTTAACCGCTTATAGACGCCTGAGAAGAAATGCAAACAACGGCCTGGCTGTTGTAACTATTGATCGCGATTCCTGCTCCGGATGTTTCAACCAAATCCCTCCTCAGCGGCAATTGGATATCCGTCAACGCAAGAAAATCATCGTTTGTGAACACTGCGGAAGAATCCTGGTAGACGAAGCGCTGACACACGAAATGGCAACGGTATAATCAAAATAATACGCATAAAAAAAAGCGATTAGATATTTCTAATCGCTTTTTTTTATGCGCTGTAACGCGATAAAAAGTTAAAACCGGTATACAAAGGCATTGATGTGCATTCCCGCACCTACAGAGGCGAAAACGGCATATTCTCCTTTGTTTATCTTAAACCCATCTACACGCTCCTTACGTACCAGATCCAGCAGCGTTGGAATGGTAGCTACTGAGCTGTTTCCCAGCCAGGAAATGGTCATCGGGACCAGGTTCTCCGGAATAGTGTCTAGATCATACAACTTGAATAAGCGCTTCATGATGGCGTGGTCCATCTTTCCGTTTGCCTGGTGTATAAACACCATCTTGATGTCTGTGATATGCAGTCCGGCCTTATCAATAGCCTTCTTTACGATTTGTGGAACGTTAATTACAGCAAACTCGTATAGTTTACGGCCGTTCATCTTTAAATATGCATTTTCGCTGTTGTGCTCCGGATTATTGCTCTTACCCATGATCAGCAGGTTGCCATAGTTGACAGCGTAAGACTGGGTTTTGTGTGCGAGCATGCCTACTGGTTCTTCTGACGCTTTTGCTTCCATAATTACGGCTCCCGCACCATCAGAAAAGATCATGCTGTCGCGATCATGCGGATCAATGATGCGTGAAAGCGTCTCTGAGCCGATAACCATCACCCGTTTGGCATCACCGCTCTGAAGGAGGTAGTTCGCCTGAATGCAGCCCTGTACCCATCCCGGGCAGCCGAAAATTAGGTCATACGCAACACAATCGGGATTCAAAATGCCGAGGCGCTGTTTTACTTTGGCCGCTAGAGAAGGCAATATATCCATCCGGTTGCTTCCAAGAAGGACATCCCCGAAATTGTGACAGAAGATAATGCAATCCAAGGATTCCTGGTCTATACCCGCATCCTCTATTGCTCTTTGAGCCGCCACAGCCGCCATATCACTGCTGACCAGGTTGTCGTCAATGTAGCGCCGTTCGGTGATTTCTGTTATCTCTGAAAACTTGCTTATTATCTCTTGAATATCCTTGTCCAGTTTTAAGCCGTTTTCGTAAAAAGCGGACTCAAGAAAGGAGTTTCCATGTATTACATTGTCTGGTATATAACTTCCAGTACCTATAATAGTGGAGTATAAAGGGGTTTTATCGACCATTTTGAACCGTATACTGTTTTGGTATAACGTTTAAAATTAAGGTTATTTTATTTAAAATACAAATTAAGAGAAATCATCTACTAAAAAAACGAACAATTCCTTAGGGCCATGAGCACCAAGGACTAACGTTTTTTCAATATCAGCTGTCCTGCTCGGACCCGTGATGGTGCTGATCATTGTTGGGATTTCATTGCCATACTTGGTCTTGATCAGCTGAAAAGCATCTTTCAAATCAAGGACAAGCTGACCTGTCCGGGCAATTACAATGTGATGATGGGGGAAAATGCTCAGACGACGGCCTGCAGCATTCTTATTAGAGACCATTACCGAGCCATTACGGGCAACTAAGGCCTCACAGAGGGTTATGCCGACCTCCGCCATTTCAAAGTCCTTGTCGGTCTCGTAAAAGGGAAATCCGTACTCACCAAGAAGTTCCTGCAATTCAGGCTCCCAGCAATAGATTTTTCTCCATTTAAACTTATCGGCAAGTTCCAGGATGTTCTCCACGAAGTCGATTCCGTTTTCACAGAAAATGAAATTACCGGATACCAGGGTCAGTTCCTCGGCAAACATCACTTCCAGGAGTTCCTCGTTTTTCTTGTAAACCGGAGACTCTTCTAAATTAAGATAAGGAATGTCCCTCTTTTCCAGAAGGGCCTTCCTTATCTTTTTTAACATTAACTCTTTTGAAGAGATATTTTCCTGCATATATTAAATGGATTTTTCCACTTATCTAACGATATACTGGCGCATCGAAATCTACGATTTCGACTCTGCCGGATTGATAATTGCGGTTGGATCAGTTGTTTCTCCTACACCTTCATGCACCAATCCTTCTGCTGCAGGCGTCTGGTCACTAGTACCGTTTACGAATTCATCGTAAGTGGTGCGGTTGTCAAACGGGCGTTTACCCAAAATTTCTTCCAGGTCAGCCTGGAACAAGATCTCTTTTTCCAATAGCTTCTGCGCCAGTTTTTCCAAACCATCTCTCTTCTCAAGAAGCAGTCGTTTGGTCGCATCGTATGCATCAGAGATGATCTTCCGTACTTCCAGGTCAATCATTTCAGAGGTTTTCTCTGAGTATGGTTTATTGAAGTTGTACTCATTCTGCGGATCATGGAAAGAAACATTACCAATCGTAGAGTTCATACCGTAGATAGTCACCATGGCATAAGACAATTTGGTGATTCTTTCCAGGTCATTCTGTGCACCTGTAGATATTTTACCGAAGACGATATCTTCCGCCACACGGCCACCCAGGGTCATACACATACCATCTGTAAGCTGCTCTGTGGTATAAAGGAACTGCTCCTTAGGCAAATACTGTGCATAGCCCAATGCGGCTACACCACGCGGTACGATAGATACCTTTACCAATGGATCTGCGTGCTCCAGGAACCAGCCCGCAATTGCGTGACCCGCTTCATGGTAAGCAACAATCCGTTTCTCTTCTGGAGATATGATCTTGTTTTTCTTTTCCAGTCCGCCAATGACACGGTCTATCGCATCCTGAAAATCCTGCATGTCCACATTTTCCTTATTGCGTCTCGCTGCGATTAAGGCTGCCTCGTTACAAACGTTTGCAATCTCGGCACCTGCAAATCCTGGTGTCTGTGCGGAGAGCTTCTTCGCATCTACGACTTCAGCAGTCTTGATCGGTTTCAAATGAACCTTAAAGATTTGCTCACGACCAACCAAATCTGGCTTATCAATGGAAATTTGTCTGTCAAAACGTCCGGGTCTCAATAATGCAGAGTCCAGAACGTCCGGTCTGTTCGTTGCCGCCAGGATGATAATTCCGGAGTCTGTTCCGAAACCGTCCATTTCCACAAGCAATTGATTCAACGTATTTTCACGCTCATCATTACCGCCCATCATGCTGTTTTTACCACGTGCACGCCCAATCGCGTCCACCTCATCAATAAATATGATACATGGTGCTTTATCTTTGGCCTGCTTGAACAAATCACGCACTCTGGATGCACCCACACCAACAAACATCTCCACGAAATCAGAACCTGAAAGGGAGAAGAATGGCACCTGGGCTTCACCGGCTACGGCCTTGGCTAATAATGTTTTACCTGTTCCCGGAGAGCCAACAAGCAATGCACCTTTAGGGATCTTACCACCCAGGTTGGTATATTTCTTAGGGTTTTTCAGGAAATCTACAATTTCCATCACCTCCTGTTTCGCTTCTTCAAGGCCTGCAACATCGTTAAAGGTCACGTTTACCTGACTTTCTTTGTCAAATAACGTTGCCTTAGATTTTCCAATGTTGAAAATCTGTCCGCCGCCACCGCCGGCACCACCGCCCATACGGCGCATGATAAAGATCCAGAATCCAACAAACAGAAGTACCGGTACAATGATGGTAAAGAACCACGAATTGAATGTACTTTGTCTGGTTTCTTTTATCGCCGCAACACGCTCATTTTCAGGAATGTCCTTTTGAGACTCCTTCAATTGCGCATCAAGACCGTCCATAGACCCCGAATTGAAGTACACTGTTGGGCCCTCAGCGGCGCCAAAGTTACTCTTGGTTCTGTATGGCGCGTACTTAGGCTGGTTTAACCGGTCTTTCTTAATGTAAACCTCCGCCCTCACCAGGTCCTCATACTTGTAAGCGATAATTTTCTCTACATCACCAGGCTTAAGCATCTCGGTTTCGAACGTACGGTAAGGTATAGGTTTGCTGGTATCCGTGTTAAATAGAAACTGCATTAAAATCAAACCGATGATAATGGCAGCGTAAACCCAGAAAATATTGAATTTAGAACCCTTTTGGGGTTTTTTAGGGATATTTGGTATCCGTTTCATCAATTTGGGTTTAGTATTATTATTCTCTTTTTCTTTCATCTCTGGTTCCAAATGTGTGTATTTTATAATTAGGCGCTCTGGTAGGATGTCGCCTGGGCATCGCCCCATAGGTCTTCTATGCCATAGAAATCCCGCTTCTCCGTCTTAAAGATATGCACTACAATATCAAAATAGTCCAAAATGATCCATTCTGCATTTTCCAGGCCCTCTTTTCTCCAGGGATGGGTCTGTGTAGTCTTAAATATTTCTTCCTCTACGTTATCTGCAATCGCCTTAACTTGTGTGGAGGAGTCTGCATTACATACGACAAAGTAGTCTGATACCGAGCTGTTTAGGTTTCTCAGGTCCAGACGTACAATATCACTTCCTTTTTTTTCCTGTATGCCGTGTACGGCGATTTCTGATAGGTATGTAGAGATATTTACGATTTTCTTTTTTATCATTAAATGTTTTATGTTTGGGAACAACAATATAAAATCAACAATTGCAAAATAACACTTTTTCAACATTATTTGTTGGTCAAAATCTTATCAAATTATCAAGGGTTGATTCTACCAATAATTATCTGAAGATGTTGGTGTCAAATTCCGAGCCATTAGCCGAAGGGACTGTAATTATGGCAGATGAACAGTACGCAGGCAGGGGGCAACAGGAAATGACCTGGTTTTCAGCACCAAACGAAAATTTAACCTTTAGCGTATTCCTTAAACCATCTTTCTTGAAAATAAATGAGCAGTTCTTATTGAATATGCTCGTTTGTCTCGCCATAAAGGAAGCGCTGAATACGTATGTAAGTTCCGCAATCACCATTAAATGGCCTAACGACATCTATTTCGGGCACCAGAAACTTGGGGGGATCCTTATAGAGAACAACCTGATGGGGCCGGTATATAAATCGGCCATTATTGGCATCGGCCTCAATGTGAATCAGCAGGTTTTCAGTCCTGAGATCCAATCCAGGGCCATTTCCATTCAACAAATATTACAGGCAGATGTCAATTTAGTTCAACTATTAGCGGAAATTTGCAGTCATATAGAACATGGATACTTGAAGCTGCGCAGGGGGAACTATCCGGATCTGAAATCCCGGTACCTGGCAAACCTCTACAACTTCAATATCCCTGCGGTCTATAAACATCAGGGCGTGCAATTTGAAGGCAGGATTATTGACGTAACTGATGAAGGTCTGCTGCTGGTACAGCAAAACGACAATGTAACGAAATACAACTTTAAAGAAATACAATATATACAGAGCAAGTAGAATCATGAAAGCGCAGCTCAATATCCTTCGTTGCGCGGAATGGGAGCTTACACAAAGATAAATTAACAGAGATGAAGAAAATAACCCTGATATTTGCCCTCCTTTTTACGACCGCAATGGGCGCCTTTGCCCAGATTGAAAATCCCGTTACCTGGTCGTATGCGGCAAAAAAGATAAACAATACAGAAGCCATCATTTACTTAAAAGCAACGATGGAAGATGGCTGGCACATCTATTCACAGCATGTAAAGCCTGGAGGCCCGGTAAAAACCACAATCAGCTTCAGCCCATCAAAAGAATTTACCAAAGTGGGCCCTACCATAGAGCCAAAACCCATTTCTAAGTTCGAAAAGGTGTTTGACATGAACGTAAGTTATTTCGAAAACACAGTGATCTTTCAACAGAAAGTAAAGCTCGCCAAAGGTTCAGCCGTTGTAAAAGGTAAAGTGGAATTTATGGTTTGTAATGATCGCAAGTGTTTGCCGCCCGATGAAGTCAGTTTCAGCGTTCAGGTTAAATAACTGAAAAGGAACATACAAAAGGGCGCACGAATTTCGAAGCGCTCTTTTTTTATAAAAAACGGTTCATGAATTGCAGTTAACCCGGCCAAAGGCGGACAGCAGGAACCCGAAATAGAAAAATTTAAGTAATTTCACGCCCTTAATCAGTGCTAATGAGAAAATACATGTTAATGCTCAGTATAATGCTTGCTTTCCTAGCATCCATTTCCGGGCAGACATTTGCAATACCTCTGAACCAGGATACCACCTCAATTGCTGATGATATCCAATTTACAGAGATCGGCTCGGCAGAAGACAGTGCCGCCAATGCAGTTCTGTTGGATTCAGCAAGTCAGAAAGATACCTTAAAGGCCAATGCCGTTCCAGCGCCGACCTCAGTAACCCCCACGATTAGTCCGGCTGCCGCTTCACAGACTTTGTGGCAAACCTTCATTGAAGGTTTAATAGGCGGTTTCATAGCCTTCATCATGCCGTGTATCTTCCCGATGGTACCATTAACCGTGAGCTATTTTACCAAGCGGGCAGGCAGCAGGAAAGGTGGAATTGCGCAGGCACTCATATACGGTGCCTCCATCATCGTTATTTATGTATCCCTTGGGTTGTTGATTACGGTGCTATTTGGCTCTGCCAAACTCAATGAACTTAGCAGCAGTGGATGGTTTAACTTTGCTTTCTTCCTGTTACTGGTCGTATTCGCCATATCCTTTTTCGGAACCTTTGAGATCACCCTGCCCAGTTCCTTCGTCAATAAAATTGATCAGAAGGCCGATAATGGCAAGGGGCTGGGTGGAATATTTTTCATGGCAGCTTCACTGGCGCTGGTTTCCTTTTCCTGCACGGGACCTATTATAGGTACGTTGCTTGTTCAGGCAAGCTCCAAAGGAGAGATTCTGGCACCGGCAATCGGGATGTCCGGATTTGCACTGGCACTTGCGCTTCCATTTACCCTTTCCGCAATCTTCCCGGGATTCTTAAACAGCATGCCGAAGTCTGGTGGCTGGCTCAATAGTGTAAAGGTATGCCTGGGTTTCCTGGAGCTTGCCCTGGCACTTAAGTTCTTATCGGCAGCAGACCTGGTCTGGCACTGGGAATGGTTCGACCGCGAAATTTTCCTTTCTTTATGGATCGTTTTATTCTTGTTGATGGGCGTATATCTGTTGGGGAAACTGAAGTTTTCGCATGACAGCGATCTGGCCTACGTCTCCGTTCCACGGTTGTTTTTCGCCGTGTGTTCCTTATCCTTCGCGGTTTATATGGTTCCGGGCCTGTGGGGCGCTCCGGTAAATATCCTGAGTGGTATCGCGCCGCCGCTGAATACCCAGGACTTTATTCTCGGGGGCAATACATCCTCCGCTTCCTCGGATAATGGGTTCCCGCAAAACGTGAAATACAGCGATGTACTGCATCCTCCGCATGGCTTCAACGCCTTTTTTGACCTGGATGAGGGACTTGCCTACGCTAAAAAAGTAAATAAACCGGTATTGATCGATTTCACCGGCCATGCCTGCGTGAACTGCCGGAAAATGGAAGACAAAGTCTGGGTGGACCCCGAAGTGGGCCGCCTGATTAAAGAAGAATATGTTCTGATACAATTGTACGTAGATGAACGCAGTGTGAAGATGCCCGAAAACAAGGTGCATTATTCGAAAATATTACGCCGGAACACGGATGATCTTGGGAAATGGAATGGAGATTTTCAGGCCAGTACCTACGGATCGAACTCCCAACCATTCTATGTCCTTGCGGGACAGGATTTAAAGCCGTTAGTAGAACCACAGGGTGCATTATTCGAAGCAAAGGAATATGCGGCCTATTTGCAAAGTGGTCTGGATACATATAAAGCAGCACAGAAGTAAATGAGTGAAATTAAAAAAATAGGTGTATTAACATCAGGAGGTGATGCACCAGGCATGAACGCTGCCATTAGGGCAGTTGTACGGGCTGGTATTTATTACAATTTGGAAGTAACAGGAATTTTAAGGGGATATGAGGGCCTGGTCCACGGAGATTTCATACAAATGGACCGGAAATCTGTCTCTAACATCATCCAGCGTGGAGGTACCATCTTAAAAACTGCGCGGTGTGACAATTTCAGAACCGTCGACGGACGTAAAGAAGCACATCAGCAATTGGTACGCAACAATATCGATGCGCTGATCGTCATCGGCGGAGACGGCACTTTTACCGGAGCGAATTTGTTTTCTAAGGAGTTTAACTTTCCCGTAATCGGTCTGCCGGGTACAATTGACAATGACCTTGTTGGAACCGACTTTACCATTGGCTATGACACCGCGATCAATACCGTTGTGGATGCCGTAGACAAGATCAGGGATACTGCAGAGTCACACAACCGCTTGTTCATTGTAGAGGTTATGGGGCGCGATTCGGGACTGATTGCATTAAGAAGTGGAATTGGTGTTGGCGCAGAAGCCATTCTGATTCCGGAAGCGAAAATGGAAATTCAGGGCTTAATCTCCCGTCTGGAGAGCGGAAGGCAGGATAAGTCATCCAAGATCATCATCATTGCCGAAGGTGATGAGATGGGTGGTGCATTCAATGTTTGCGAATCGCTGAAGACCAAGTTTCCGGCGTACGACATCCGGGTTTCGGTTTTAGGCCATATCCAGCGTGGTGGCAAGCCAAGCTGTATGGACAGGGTTCTGGCCAGCCGCCTGGCCGTTTCAGCGGTAGAAGGGCTCTTACACGGCCGGTCCGGACAAATGGTGGGTCAGGTTAACGGCCAGATCGTATTTACACCTTTTGAGCGTGCCATCAAACACATCGATGCGGAAGAGGTAACACCGGCCTGGTTAAAGCTCGTGGAAATCTTATCGTATTAAGACCTCATATCCGGAGGGTTAATATCCTCTGATCAAAACAGCCGGTTGCGTTTAACGTGACCGGCTGTTTTGATTTTGATAGATTCTGTACTAACCTAATTTTTCGAGAACCTCGTCCCAGGTGTTTACCCGTTCATAATCCGTGATCAGCAAGTTGTGTGGTGAAGAAAAGAGCAAGGGGCGTCCTTTAAAATTAACGAAGTTCTTAATCCGGTCGTCGATCAGCACATCGACATCAAGCACCTTATTTCCGCAGAAAATGATGTTTGTCCAGGGGATAAAGGGGAAGTGATCCGCCAGCCAGTCTAATTTATCTTCCAGTGAATTACGGAATTCCATCGCCGCAGAGGCGATATAAACGTCATGGTCTTCCTGCAGTTTCTGAATCGCGGCTATGCTTCCCGGAATTACCGGCAGATCCCGAAAGAATCCTTTTTCATTGATGTATTCATACCATCGTCTGTTCACATCCTGCGGAACATGCTGGAAAACTTCTTTTCCGGGTTCCAGCACCAGATCCAGCGGCACGCCGAAGTCTCTGTTATACATTTTGATGAATTTACTTATCGGATCGGCAATTACCTCATCCATGTCTATTGCAATTCTCATATCATTAGCTTGTTGGCCAAATATGGTGAATTTTTAGTTAGGGCAACCTTTGGTCAGTCCTAAATAGGGGGTTGATAAGGGATTGATTGGGCTGTAGCCGAGGCAAGGCCCTGGAGAGGCCCTAGCAAGGCCCTATAAAGGCCTAATCGACATCCTGTGCTTTAAACGTCCTGTGCATGGCTTGGCAGGGTGAAATAAAAAGTGGTTCCGCTGCCGTATTCACTTTCTATCCAGATGTGGCCGCCATTGATCTCTGCAAACTCTTTGCAAAGCACCAGACCGAGGCCGGTTCCTTCTTCAGCGCCGGTGCCTGAGGTCGAGAGGTTGCTGTCTTTTTTAAGCAGGCGCGACTGGTGTTCTTCCTGTATCCCTGTACCCGTATCGGTTACGGAAAACAGTACGTTATTGAGCTGGTCTTCGGCCTTGATTACAATTGTGCTATCCGGGTAGCTGAACTTAATGGCGTTTGACAACAGGTTCCTGAAGATTGCAGCAACCATTTGCCGGTCTGCAAAGATGACTTTTCCTTCAAGACCAACAGTGCTGATGGATATGTGTTTAGACTCCGCAACCAGGCTGGACAGCTTCATTGTATCCGTAACAAGTTGGTGTACATCAATGGGCTGAAAACTGGGTCTCAGTGCCCCGGTTTGCAGCCTTGACCAGCTGAGCAAATTTTCCAGCAGCACATACGCTTGTTTGGATGATTCATTCATACGAAGCGCCATGTGGGCAACTTTCTGCGTCGTAAGTTTATCGGCGTTTTTATAGATCAGTGCACTGAACGAAAGGATAGACGTAAATGGATTTTTAAGGTCGTGGGCAATAATCGAGAACAGTTTATCCTTTGTTGCGTTCAGGCCCTGCAGTTCCTGTTCCGTGAGTTTCAGGCGGGTGATGTCCTGGCAAATGGCCAGGTAGGTTGCCTTTTCTCTGTTTACACCCTGCTCTGGAATAATTTGTACGGCATAGAAGTGTTTAATGCCTTCATGTTCGAAGCTTGTGCTCGTTTCCTGAACCTCCCCGGTTTCCCTGGCCTTTTCAAATGTTAGTTTCAGGGTGTCCTGAAGTGTCGCCGGAAGTCCGCGGTTTTGTGCATCCTGCGCCTGGCTAAGCTGTATGGCCCGGCTATTGGCATAAATGCGTTTAAAGCTGACGTCATACCGGAGGATCAAGCCAGGCAGGTTCTCTGCGAGTGTTTTGTATTTCTTCTCGTTATCTTTCAGGTTTTTGAAAATCGATGCAGTGGGCTTTGTAAAGCCCGTCTCCACGTTGGTCTTGTAGATCAGGATGAAGGAGATCAGTTTGGCATAATGGCCCAGTTCGTTTGCTGTGCTGTAATTGGAGACGTATAAGGTAAAGCAAAACTCGCTGAGTATCGTAAATATCACAGAGCCCAGCAGCAGGCGGTAAACAAAAGGACTGAAGTGTTTCCGGTGCTTCAGCAGCAGGTAAACCGCGATAAGCAGGACCGCAATAATCGTATATTCGGCATAAACTTTAAATGGAGTTTGTCCGACACCCTCGATGAAGCAGATCGGAAATATGCGCCATACCAGTATGGAAAGTCCGATGAGGAGCGTTGTACCGAAATAGATCAGAATGATCGTGTCGGCGTTTGGCCGTTTGCGCCGGTTCAGAAAGTAAAAGCCGAGTACAAAGGTGACTGCTTCCATGAAACGGGTAGCGACCCAGATTTGATTGGCAAAGTAGGCGCGGTCGGGTATGATGTTCATGCCGGTAAACGTAAGCGTGTGCATCAAATCGAGTGCTCCAATAAAAAGGTATGCTAAACCGACTACATACAGATAGTTGTTGTCCAGCATTTTCCGGGAGTTCCAGGTCACCAGGAACACCGAGAAGGCCACAACAATAGAGGTAAGTTCAACAAGGGTGTGAAAGAGCAGGTAACTCTGACGGGTACTGAAGTAAAAAATTAGCATCAGTGCACAAGTGATGGCAATGGTGCGGTAGTTATTTTTCAAGTATTGAGCGCGCCGGACGGGTATATCATCTACCCTGGAATCTAAAGACATAGGTTAAGTTATTCTGTTCTGGGCAACCTTTAGTATAGAAAATGAGGTGAACGTTAAAGGGCACTGAAATACAAAGATACGACCAAGTTTCCAATTTGCTTTGTTCTCTTTTCAGGGATTTACAGGAGTCTCGTATACCAGGTTACAAAGCTTCGGCGGGATTCATGTTAAATAGCCCCTTTCTTATGTTGCTAATCATTAGTATTTTACTTACTTTTGCAACCCCGCAAGCATAAAGCTCCGGGAACTATGTTGAATACATAAACTTATAACAAAATGGCAACTAAAATCAGATTGCAAAGATTCGGTAAAAAAGGAAAACCTTTTTTCCACGTGGTAGTAGCGGATTCACGTTCTCCAAGAGACGGTAAATTCATTGAGCGTTTAGGTTCTTACAACCCAAACACCAACCCTGCAACCATCGAAATCAATTTCGAAAAAACATTAGACTGGGTTACTAAAGGTGCTGAACCTACAGATACTTGTCGTGCTATCTTGTCTTACAAAGGTGTTCTTTACAGAAAACACTTAGACGGTGGTGTTAAAAAAGGTGCTTTAACCGCAGAACAGGCTGACGCTAAATTTGCAGAATGGTTAGATGCTAAAGGTGGCAAAATTGAAGGTAAGAAAGAAAGCTTGACTTCTTCTAAAGAAGAAGCTAGAAAACTTGCTTTAGCTGCTGAAAGTAAGAAAAACGCTGATCGTGCTGCTGCATTGGCAATTAAAAATGCACCAGTTGAAGAAGAAGTGGTAGAAGAGCCTGCTGCTGAAGAAGCAACAGATGCACCTGCTGCAGAAGCTGCATCAGAAGGAACAGCGGAAGACAACGCATAATTTTTGTTATTCCGGCAAATAGCGAAGGTTCTGGATTCAGAATTCTTCGCTATTTTTATTTAAAGACATAATGAATCTAGAAGAAGCATTTTACATCGGATACATCACCAAGACCAAAGGGCTGAAAGGGGAGCTGCAGCTTTTCTTTGAGTATGACGCCCCAGAGCTGCTCGATCTTGACGTAGTGTATGCGGAGATCAACAAGAAGATGGTTCCGTATTTCGTGTCCTCATACAAACTTCAAACCAACCAGACGGGTAATTTCTATTTCGACGACATCGATCACATTGATAAGGCGCAAACCTTGGTACGAAAGAAGATTTATCTTCCCATGGACAAGATGCCTGATCGCTCTGACGAGGATTTTCATTACAACGATCTTAAAGGTTTTATCGTTTCTGATGAAACCTTCGGGGAGCTTGGTGAGATTTTAGAGATCAATGAGTATCCCCAACAGTTTGTAGCCACCGTAGCTTTTAAAGAAAAAGAAGTACTTTTTCCTTTAAATGAAGACATGATCGTGGAGATTGATGAAGACAACAATACCATTCTGGTTGATCTTCCGGAAGGCTTACTTGATATATATTTAAACAGTTAGCTATGCGTTTTGACATCCTCACCGTTTTGCCTGGTTTGCTGGAAAGCCCATTTGCACACTCCATTCTGCAGCGCGCACAAAAGAAGGGCATTGCCGAGATTGTGGTTCACAATTTAAGGGACTATGCGACCAATAAGCAAAAAAGCGTAGACGACTATCCCTATGGCGGCGGAAGTGGCATGGTGATGTCCATTGCACCGTTTGCAGCCTGCATTGAGGCATTAAAGGCCGAGCGCGACTACGATGAGGTTATTTTTATGACCCCGGATGGGCCGACGCTGAACCAGACCATGGCCAATGAATTGTCGGGCCTGAAGAACATTATCATTCTTTGCGGGCATTATAAAGGAATCGACCAGCGCATCCGGGAGATCTATGTGACCCGGGAGATCTCGATCGGGGATTATGTACTGTCCGGAGGAGAACTACCCGCTGCGGTCCTTGTAGACGCTGTGGTGCGTCTGATACCAGGGGTGCTCAATGATGAGACCTCAGCTTTGTCGGATAGCTTTCAGGGCGAGCTGCTGGATGCACCGATTTATACCCGCCCGGCGGACTGGAACGGGCATAAGGTGCCGGAAATTCTGTTGAGTGGCCACGAGGCCCGGATCAATGAATGGCGCCATGAACAGGCGCTGCTGCGGACACAGAAGCGACGCCCGGATCTGTTGTCGGATTAAAGGTATCCTATTGCTTTGGAGGGCTTGCTTCATCGATCCGGTGATTTGCCCATTAATTTTGCAATTGAGTTAACTTAATTGTGTAGTTTTAAGTTTTTATAAAGAGTTTATATCAATAATTAATTACAACCTATATATTTGTGTTAATTTTGAAATTAGTATAAATATTAGCGGTTTTTCAACATGTCTAAAGACTTAAGAAAGTACAAAATTAACGAATACCTGGAGAGCCTTACAGTTAGAGAGTACAAGGCTGGTATTAAGCTTATTCCAAAACTGCTGAATGTGTCTGCCAATACGATTTACAACTGGCGGGACATCAAGATGTCTGACCGGGAGGATATCCCGGCACAGAAGGCCAAAATGCTGGAACAGCTCTTCGGAATGCAACATGGAGAGCTTGCCAACTATGAAATTGAAATGAAGAGCCTGAAAGAAATTATCCAGGAAGAACGGGAAACCGTGGAACAGCTTTCCGAGCTTGTGTAGCTGATATTCAGTTCAGGTCATTCCCCCAATGTGGAAATTGGAAACATTGTGGAAAAAAACAGAAATCACTTTTATTATTAAAAAATAATTCCTAATATTGCAGTCCGATTTTAAACAACAAAAAATCGGCTTAATAGCTTAAAATCATGGATTTAGTAAAATTTGTTGAAGAGCAGGTAATCGCAAAAAATGAGTTTCCTGCATTCAAATCAGGAGATACAGTGAGTGTTCACTATAAAATTCGCGAAGGTAATAAAGAACGTATTCAAATTTACCAAGGCGTAGTATTACAACGTAACAGCGTAGGTGCTAACGAAACCTTTACTGTACGTAAAATGTCTAACGGCGTTGGTGTAGAGCGTATATTCCCGGTTAACTCTCCAAACATTGAAAAGGTAGAAGTTAACAGCCACGGTAAAGTGCGTAGATCTAAATTGTTCTACCTACGTGAACTGACTGGTAAAGCTGCCCGTATTAAATCTAAAAGAGTTTAATATTCCGCTTAATAATATTATAGCCTTCCCGATGGTATCGGGGAGGTTTTTTTGTGTGTGCTGATGTCTGAATCAGGCGTAAACAAGAAAGGCGTAGATGGAGGAATCCGTTTACGCCTTTGTTTTATCTAGTTGATTGTTGTTCTTAATAAGGGAATATGTTTTGATTTTGAACCTAAGTTTAGGCTTAATTTGGAAGGTAGATACTGGGGATTGAGTCCGGTATTCTTCGGCTGATCTAACGCTTAGCTGAGTTCACCCAGTACAGTAATTCCGCCTTTAACAACCTGATTAAGCTCCAGGTTCACTTTGGTGCCTAAGGGGAGGAAAAGGTCTACTCTGGATCCGAATTTAATAAATCCGAACTCCTTGCTTTGTTCCACCACATCACCTTCTTTCACGTACCACACAATACGGCGTGCAAGCGCTCCAGCGATCTGTCTAAACAAAACAGGCGTACCGGAGGCATGTTCTACTACAATGGTTGTACGTTCGTTCTCTGTAGAGGATTTGGGATTCCATGCGGCAAGGTATTTTCCAGGATGGTATTTAAAGTATTTTACCACTCCGGATATCGGATTTCTGTTGATGTGAACGTTTACGGGTGACATGAAAATGGATACCTGCAGCCTTTTGTCTTTGAAGTATTCCGATTCTACGGTCTCCTCAATCACCACGACTTTCCCGTCTGCCGGGCAGATGATCATTTTATCATCCGATGCAAAAGGCCGCCGCGGGTTTCTGAAGAACTGAAGAACAGTTATGAAAAGGACAAAGGATACCCCGTAAGCCAGGTAACGCAGCCAAGTAATGTCGGCATATCTGTAATCGATAAAAGCGTTTAACACAAAAATAACAAGCACTGTAAGTGCCAGAGATGTGTATCCTTCTTTATGTATGGTCATGTAATGTAACTTATTAATTTCGGGATTTTATCGTCTTAATTTCTGCAAAAGTGAGAAAAATATTTAAGATACAGGCAAGGGCGTGGTTGCGACGGCGCGGTAGACATCAATTAAGTTGCGGCCCAGCCCATTATAATCCAGTCCGTAGCCTACGACAAACTCATTTGGGATCTCAAACCCGACATATTCCAGTTCCTTGATGGGAAACTGGAGTGCTGCGGGCTTAAAGAGCAGGGAGCAAACCCGGACTGAAGCGGGCTGCTGCAGGTTTACTTTCTCCAGAATGTGCTTTAAGGTTAAGCCGGTATCAACGATGTCTTCGATGAGGATAACATCCCGGTTGTGTAAATCGGCCGGCAGCCCAAATAACTCCTTTACTTCACCACTGCTTTCTGTTCCTTTGTAAGAAGAAACCTTAATGAAAGCCACCTCACAGGAGATGGTCAGCTCTTTGATCAGGTCGGCCATAAACAGGAAACTCCCATTGAGCACACCAATAATAACCGGGCACTTGTCCTGGTAATCCACGTTCAGTTGTATGCCGATCAGGCGCGTCCGCTTGTTGATGTTTTCATTCTCCAGCAGGATTTCAAACTCCTTATCTGCGATCTGTATCTTGTTCATGCTGTTTTTTTAACGTTGACTGTTTTCTGCTGCCTTTTCCCGTTCCCGTTCCAGTCTGCGGCGCTCACGTCGTTCTTCCCGGAGTTGTTTTCTGGTTTTTATGGTGTCTGGCTGCATAGACTGCCTGTTGGTGGTGGTGGTGTCTTTCCTGGTGTTGTTCCTGCTACCCCCGAAGATCCGGTCGAAGAGGCTCTTCGATTCATCTTGTGTATTGATTACTGGAAGCGCATCGTCAAGATCAACGTCGGTGGTATCTATCTGGGTGGTATCCGGCAGTAAATACTGGCGCAAGCCTTCTCTCAGGCGGACATCATAATAGCCGTAACCACTGGTATCCCGCGGGGTAAGACCGCGGCGTGCCATGATGTTCCCGATAAACCGGAAGTATGGGCGCATATAGGGCTTTAAGGTACCGTCTCCATTGAACTTCACCAGGGCGATCTTTGGACGCGGAACAATGTTGGCGAGAAAGATCCCCTCACCGATATTGAGTTCCGAAGGCCTTTTTCCAAAGTAAAACCGCGAAGCTTCTCCGATACCATATATATTTCTACCCATCTCTATGATGTTGAAGTACACCTCAAGCATGCGTTCTTTTGATATTAAGCGATTGTTTTCAATCAGCCAGACGATTAAGATCTCTTCAGCCTTGCGGGCAAGTGTCTTCTGGCGGCTGAGGAACACGTTCTTTACGAGCTGCATGGAAATGGTGCTTCCGCCCCTTACAAAACGTTTCTCTTTGAAGTTGACGATGAAAGACTTCCGTATGGATTCTTCTACGAAGCCCTTATGGCTAAAGAAAGATGGATCTTCTGAGGTCAGCAATGCATTCTTAAAGTTGTTCGATATCTGTGAAAGGGGCGTAAAGTTTGGATTGGAGGGCCCAATGGTAATGTCGCGCATTGGCTTCCCATACTCGTAAGGCGTATAAACAAAGGTGTTGTTGATCTTTTGCAGGTCCGTAACACCCCATTTCAGGATCTTGAAGTTCGAGGGGGTAAGGGTGGAGCTGAATTTCAGGCTGTCGGGCGTGGCGGTATCCAGACGGAAGTTCAGGTCGTACTTCACCTTGCCGGAAACTTTTAAGCCCTCCAACGACTCAAACAGGCCCTGAGGAAAGGCATCCAGGAAAGTCTGGGCGTCCTGCAGATCGGTGTGGATCTTGACTTCGTAGATTTTATTGGGGGATAGCGTGTACTTTAAGAACGGATGAAAAGCTACATTTTTGAGCATCACCGTAGAGGCACTGTCCAAAGCGACGTAGTTGGAGCCTACGGCCATTTGTGCGTTGATGCTTGCGAAGGGTACCACAATGTCGTTAGAAGCGATCTTAGGGTGGTTTAACTGCAAGTTCTTCACCGACCAGGAGCCTTTGATCCTGAACTCATCACCCGAATACCCTGCATCGGTCATTTCTGTGCGTATGGTATCGAAGCTGAGTTTCGCGTGGATTTTATTGTTGAGGTAGGGGAGTTCCACCTTTTTGTTGTCGGCGAAAAATGCAATGTCCAGCTGCTTATCACCCGGGCGGAGTTTCCCATTTACATGCCAGGTTGCCTCGCCGTCGTTCACGAGGATATTGGATTTCAGATCTCCGTCATCGATGGTGGCAGAGGTGGTCATAAATCTTAGCTTCGCAGTATCATTATCGTTGAATTTCAGCAAGAGATTGCTGACCTTCATGTTGTCCGGGATCTTGTAGTAAAATTGGTTCAGCAGGTTGTTTGCCACCTCCGAGAGGTCTACTTTGCCTTTGCTGACGGTGTCTTTTTTCTTTCTCTTGAGAAAGAAATCCAGGTTGGTCAGGGAATCTTTCACAACGATATTCACCACGCCTGAGTTCAGGCTGAGTTCTGCAAGCTTCACATTTCCTAAAATAAGGGGCATTAGCTTCACCCCGATGGTAATATCCGAAATGTTGGTCAGGGTGTCCCGGTCTTTGGGTACCACCGTTACATTGGTCATGTGAACGGTACTCAGGCCGCTGAAACCGGCTTGTTCTATTTTAACATTTAAGCCATACTCATTGTCTGCCTTAGCGATTGCTTTTGCGATGGCCTTTTGAAGCAGCGCTTCGCGCTTGGTATAAGCGACGCTGCCAAGTACAACGAGAATCAGTACAAATATTCCTAAAACCCAAGCGCCAATTTTTATATGTTTTTTAGAGATGTTTATTTTGGGGAGCTGCATGCTGTCAGACGGGTAAATATTGCTTTAACGTGAATTGCAAATGTTTATTTCGTGTTAAAATTACTGTTAAAAAGCCTAAACTCAATTTATTATGGGCATGTTTTGTTAATTTTGGATAATGATAATCAGCAACGAACAGGTTTTAGCAGCCTTGAGAAATGTGGAAGACCCTGATTTTAAAAAGGATCTCGTGACCTTAAACATGATCAAGGATCTAAAGATCGAAGATAAAAACATATCCTTTACACTTGAACTGACCACCCCCGCATGTCCGATGAAGGAAATGCTTAAAAATGCCTGTTTTAACGCAATCAAGCATTTTGTAGATCAAGAGGCCGAGGTTCACATCAACGTTACTTCGAGGGTGACCAAACCTATGGATACCACTCAACTGAATAACATCAAAAACATTCTTTTGGTTTCCTCCGGAAAGGGTGGTGTGGGTAAGTCAACGGTGGCGAGTAACCTGGCGATTGCCCTGGCTGCAGATGGTGCTAAAGTCGGTTTGATCGATGCGGATATCTATGGTCCTTCGGTGCCGACGATGTTCGGACTGCTTGGCGCCAAACCCAATGCGCGGGAGACCGCAGAAGGCAAGACGCTGATCCTGCCGATAGAAAAGTACGGGATCAAGTTGCTGTCCCTTGGTTTCTTTGCGGATCCAAATCAGCCGGTGCCCTGGAGAGGGCCGATGGCTTCGAATGCCATAAAACAGCTTTTTAACGATGCCGACTGGGGCGAACTGGATTACCTGGTGGTGGATCTCCCTCCGGGTACTGGGGATATACACATCACGATCACCCAGAGCTTCCCGATTGCGGGAGCCGTTATCGTAACGACGCCACAGCAGGTTGCTTTGGCGGATACCAGAAAAGGGCTGGCGATGTTCAGGATGCCGGGCATTAACGTTCCGGTATTGGGTGTGATTGAAAATATGGCCTATTTTACGCCCGCAGAACTGCCGGGCAATAAGTACTATATCTTTGGAAAAGATGGCGGGAAAACACTTGCACAGGATTTTCAGGTACCGTTCTTAGGTGAGATTCCAATTGTTCAGGGCATCACCGAGGCCGGAGATAGTGGTACGCCGATTGCGCTTAATCCGGAAAGCCCGTTATCGTTCGTCTTTGCGGAGATTGCCGGCAGGGTAGCGCAGCAGGTATCCATTAAGAATGGCAGCACTGTTAATTGCTAAATATTTAGTAATTTTATATTTTAATTCAAGTATTGATGAATCTAACCGAACAAGTTGAGCAAGCATTAGAAACCATCCGTCCGTATTTAATCGCAGACGGGGGTGACGTTGCTATAGAAGAGATTACGGATGAAAAGGTCGTTAGGTTGAAACTACTGGGAAACTGCGGCTCCTGCAAAATGAGCTTTATGACCATGAAGGCAGGCATTGAGCAGGCAATCATGAAAGCTGTGCCGGAAATTACCGCCGTGGAGGCCATAAATCTGGCGGAACCCGCCTGATCATTTAACACATTTTAACGTTACCACATCCCAAATCAAACGTACTTTTGTAAAATGAAGTATATTCTTTCCCTGATCTTCTGTTTACTTTCTTATGGCGCATTTGCTCAGCAAAATGCTGCCCAGGAGAAATTGATCCAGTTTTCAGGGATTATTACTGATGTGGACAGCAATAAGGTTGTCCCTTACGTCACCATAACGAACGTGAGCGACAACAAGAAATATGCGGCCAATCATCAGGGATTCTTTTCTTTTATTGCCCACCCGGGCGATATCCTGCAGTATAGCGCTGTAGGTTTCACCAAAGTGGAACTTCGTGTGCCTGAAGAGGTAAAGGAAGACCGTTACACGCAAATGGTGAAGATGAAATCGGAGATCATCTACCTGTCAACCGTAAATGTGTTGCCCTGGGCAACTGCAGAGGAGTTTACCAAGGACTTTATGGCCATGAAGATCGCTGATGATGATTACGAGATTGCCCGCAAGAACCTATCCCGACAAAGCCTTACCGGCATGATTCAGACGCTCTCAAGAGATGCAGGAGAGATTTCCGGCATCAACTGGCGCATGAATCACGACCGTGAGTTGAATAAGAACATGAGGCAGACCAATCCGCTGTTGAATCCCTTTGCCTGGGGCAGGCTGATGCAGCAGATCACCAATGGCGATAAAAGCCGTAGATCCGAAGACTAACGCTTTTACCCCAACTTTTGAATCTTCTAACGTTTTTTGCTTTGCTGCGGGAAGCGCATTTTATAATCTGTACGAATCTTCCCTTTTGATATAGAATCCAGTTTGGACTTTAGCATCCGCTTACGCAATACGCCCAAAGTATCCGTGAATAATTTACCCTCAATATGGTCGTATTCGTGCTGGATTACTCTTGCTGGCATGCCGGTAACCTCCTCTTCATGCTGCTTAAAATTCTCGTCATAATATTGGATGCGTATGTTCGGCTTGCGGAAGACATCTTCACGAACATCCGGAATGCTCAGGCAGCCTTCATTGAAGGCCCAGGGTTTGCCGGTTTCTTCGATAATTTTTGCATTGATGAATACCTTTTTATAGCCGGTTTTTCCGTCCTCATCTGCGCCAGTATCTACGATAAACAACCGGATCGGCAATCCAACCTGTGGCGCGGCCAATCCCACGCCGCTTGCTGCATACATGGTGTCAAACATGTTGCTGATCAGCGTTTGCAAGTCCGGATAACTTTCGTCAATGTCCGTACAAACTTTCCTTAACACCGGGTCGCCATAAGCTACAATTGGTAATTTCATTGAGAATAATTTTATGAGTTTTCAGTCAGTTGGAACTTGAATTCCGGTGCAAAAATACGAATATTAGCCCAAAGGATAAAAAGTGAGGGCACTAAGATTAGATTCATCGAGGGTTTGATTGGCAATTTCAGCCATATCTGAAGTGCTGACGGCCTGTATCTTCTTGAAAACTGTCTGCAGATCATCAATCTGATCGTAATCAAGCAGGCTTTTTGCCATGGAGATAATTAACCCGATTCGGTTTTCTTCACCCAGTGCAATTTGCCCGATAAACTTGTTTTTTGCTTTTTGAAGCTGATTTTCCGTTAGGGGATGTGACTTCAGCTTATTGAATTCTTTATAGATCAGATGGAGCGCTTTCTCTGTTTTCTCTTTGTCGGTCCCGAAGTATAGTGTGAAAATGCCGGTATCACTCAGGGGACTGTAGCCGGTTTCAATGGTGTAGGCAATGCCATACTTCTCCCGGATCTGCAGGTTCAGGATGGAACTCATTCCGGTACCACCCAGCAGATTGTTTAGCAGCTGAAGCCCGGTCTTGTATGGATGGTGCATGGAATAGGCCTGCATACCCAAAACTACATGTGCCTGCGCGATTGGCTTCTCGGCAACAATGTTGACTACCGGTGATGCCTCAGGAGCTGTCCGGCTGAGTTGGTGAATGTTGGTCGGGATACTTTCGTAGTATTTCGAACCGGTTTTAATGAGCTTATTAAAAGTGTAATTACCGATAACGGCAACGACGATCTTATCCGTATGGTAGTTGTTTTTTATAAATCTAAGAATGTCTTCACGCGAGAGTTTGCTGACAGAGTCCGTCGTGCCCAGGATATTTCTGCCCAGCGGATGACCGGCAAACACAAGATCTTCAAAATCGTCGTATATCGCTTCTTCTGGCTGGTCCAGATAGGAGGCGATTTCATCGAGAATAACACTCTTTTCCTTATCGAGCTCCTCCTCCGGAAAGGTGGAATGAAAAACGATGTCGTTGAAGAGCTCAAGTGTACGGTCCAGGTAGGGATTCAAGAATGACGCATGAATGCAGGTGTACTCTTTGGTGGTATATGCATTTAAATCCGCGCCGACGCTTTCCAGGCGGTTTAAGATCTGGTTGGTACTTCTTTTCTCCGTCTTCTTAAAGATCAGGTGTTCTATAAAGTGAGCCAGGCCAGACTCCTGCTCGGATTCATCTCTCGATCCGCTGTTGATCAGGATACAGGCATGGGAGATTGCAGATGCCGAAGGTACGTGCAGTAAACGAATGCCATTGGGTAAGGTGTGAACGTTGTATTCCATCAATATGCAAAGATAGACATATTGCGGCGCATAATGTGCCCATACATGGCGTCAAATCCCTGTCATAATGGCAAGATTTGAGATTGGAACACACCTTGTTACGCTGTTATCGTAATTAAAACAATTTACTTTTTATGAGCATAGAAGAAAAAGGAAGTATTTCCATACACACCGAGAACATTTTTCCAATCATCAAAAAATTCCTGTATTCAGACAATGAGATCTTTTTGCGTGAGCTGGTTTCAAATGCAGTAGATGCCGTTCAGAAAATTAAACGTTTGGCAGCCTTGGGCCAGTACAATGGCGAGTTGGGCAATCCACTTGTGGAAGTAGCCCTTGATGAGGAGCAGAAAACCATTACCATTTCTGATAACGGTCTGGGTATGACCGCTGAGGAGATTAAAAAATACATCAACCAGGTTGCTTTTTCTGGTGCGAGTGAATTCGTAGAGAAGTTTAAAGACGCGAAAGATGCCAATGAGATCATTGGTAAGTTTGGATTGGGTTTTTACTCTGCCTTTATGGTGGCAGACCTGGTAGAGATCCAGACGCTTTCCTATCAGGAAGGTGCTGAACCGGCCAAATGGACCTGTGATGGTAGTACCAGCTATGAGATCACGGAAGGAAGCAGAACCACCCGTGGTACATCCATCATCCTGCACATCAATGCAGAATCAGAAGAATTTTTAAGTAAGCATAAGCTGGAAGAGATTCTGGATAAATATGGTAAATTCCTGCCTGTTCCAATCAAGTTTGGTATGGAGACTATCCAGGAGCCAGACGGTGAAGATGAAGAAGGCAAGCCTAAAACCAAGTCTGTTGAAGTTGATAAGATCATCAACACCACAAACCCGATCTGGACCAAAGCGCCTGCAGATTTGTCAGATCAGGACTATTTAGACTTTTACAAACAATTATATCCTTTTTCAGAAGATCCATTGTTCTGGATCCACCTGAATGTCGATTATCCATTTAACCTGACCGGCGTTCTATACTTCCCGAAAGTGAAGAATGACTTCGACATCCAACGCAACAAAATAAAATTGTACTCCCGTCAGGTATTCATTACCGACGAGGTTAAAGATATCGTTCCGGAATTCTTAATGTTATTGCATGGTGTAATTGATTCACCCGACATTCCACTTAACGTTTCCAGGAGCTTCTTACAGGCGGATAGCAATGTTAAAAAGATCAACAGTTACATCACCAAAAAGGTGGCGGACAAATTGGGTGAACTGTTTAACAAGGACCGCAAAGGTTACGAAGAGAAATGGTCTGACATTGGATTGTTCGTGAAATACGGAATGGTCAGCGAAGAGAAATTCTACGATAAAGCAAAGGATTTCGCACTTGTAACCAACACGAAGAATGAAAACTTCACTCTGGAAGAATACCGCGAAAAGATTAAAGACCTTCAGACAGATAAAAATGGTCAGGTTGTAATGATCTACAGCAATGATCCGGAGAAACAAGACAGTTTCATTCAGTCTGCAAACAAGAAAGATTACGATGTCCTGGTGATGAACTCGCCGATAGACAATCACTTCATCAACACTTTGGAGCAAAAGCTGGAGAAAACATCACTGAAACGTGTAGATTCCAGTGTTGCAAGTAAATTGATCGAGAAAGACGAAGCTTTGGAGTCCGTACTAACTGAAGAACAATCTAAGACCGTGAAAGAAGTGTTTGAAAAAGCAATCAGCAAACCGGGTTATCACGTGGAAATCGTAGGCCTGAACCCAGAGGAACTACCGGTTACAGTGACCATGGACGAGTTTATGCGCCGTATGAAGGACATGGCTCAAATGGGTGGTGGAATGGGCTTCTACGGCAACATGCCGGACAGCTATAAGGTTGCCATTAACGGAAATCACAAGCTGGTTAGCCGCATCCTGCAAACAGAAGATGCCGACGCACAAGCTAAACTTGCGAAACAGGCCGTTGATCTTGCTTTGCTGGCACAAGGTATGTTAACCGGAGCGGACCTGACAGAATTTGTAAGCAGAAGTGTGGAATTGATTTAAGCTGTTCCAACAGTTAATGCTACCAATCGGACCACAACGTCTTGCCTTACCGGCCAATGATTAGCATGGTTCCAAATTGAATTTATATTTAAAGGCCCGGCATTATGCCGGGCCTTTTCCATGTTATCTCCTTCTCTTTCGCACAATGTCGAACATCACAATTGCAGAAATAACAAAGACCGTAAAGATCAGCGCTTTTGCGGATGGCTCCGCCGGCACATACTGAACTCCATTTTTGTTTGTTTTTGCAGACTCATTTACGTAGCGGCCATGTTTCGGAATTGCCAGTTCCTGGAAGTTATTGACCAGTTTATCGAGTCCGGCATGCAGTTCTTCACCAGACACCGGCAACCCGTGTCCGGTGGCCGCGACCTCCGGTTTTAGATCTCTCAGTTTTTTAACGGATAGCGCCGCGTTTACCCAATTCGTAGTAAAATATTTCGGTGGCCCGCATATTTCTTTCTTTTGCAGCATTACGCTCAGCCCGGATTCTTGCTTGGTAGTCACGAAAGCATCCCCTGCAATCAGCACCTTATCGCTTCCGCGGTAGAGGGATACATGACCCGGAGCATGTCCGGGCGTATGAATGGAAATCCAGTCTGCCATATATGGGATCCGCCCGTCTTTTGCCAGCGCATGAATGTGCGTGCCGAGCTGGATGGGCTTTTTAGGGTATAGGAAAGAGATGAGGCTCATCATTCCCCCGCCAACCGTAGGGTCTGGTGGTGGATAAGAAGAATGACCGGTCAGGTATGGCATTTCCAGGAAATGCGCATATACCTGCACCTTCCAGGTTTTCAGGAGCTCCTTTAATGCGCCGACATGGTCGAAATGTCCATGCGTTAATATGATGGCTTTTGGTGGGTTGTCTGCGCCGAAAAGACTTTCTGCCATTTTCCGGATCCGCCCCGCACTGCCGTGTAAACCCGCGTCAATTAACACCCATTCCTTATCTCCGGTTTCAACCATGTAGACGTTAACAAAAACAATGCGCATTCCCCAAATCCCAGGAGCCACCTGGAAGTATTCTTCGTTTTTCATGAGATATCTGTTTTTAGGTTTTTGAAGCCACCTGATCCTTGTGTTGCCGGCAGTAGGCGTCTACTTCGGAGTGATTTCATCGGTTCGGTTAACTTAATGTGATGATTAAACAATAAAAACAGGCTCTGGTTTTAAATTAGCGGGTTTACAAATCACAAAACGTCGCTTTTTTGCCCTGAATCTTTCCCGTATCTTTGTCGGAAAGAACCTGCATATGCTTAGAGGAACCTTCTTAAAGAAACATCTGGTTAACATACTGCTGGTCACCTTCCTGCTGGTGATGTTGTTTGTGCCAGCGGCGAAAGCCTTCATGCTGCAGGGACTGATGGAGATCGGGTTGTTTAAGCCGGATGCCGCGGCCGCCGCTCAGCCGGGGCCACCAGCGAATCTTTCCGGTATACGCTTTAAGGATATCAAAGGGAAGGTCGTGGACCTGGAATCCCTGAAGGGCAAAGTCGTTTTTCTGAACTTCTGGGCGACGTGGTGCCCGCCCTGTCTCGCGGAAATGCCATCCATCAATAAACTTTACAGCCGGTTTAAAGACGATCCGAATGTGGTCTTCATCCTTGTTGACGCCGATAGTGAACTCGGAAAGGCACAGCAATTCATGGACAAAAAGAAGTATGGCATGCCGGTTTATGCCGTTGCCAGCGACATTCCGGAGCAACTGTTTAAAGGCTCGCTGCCCACAACCATTGTTTTCGACAAACTGGGCCGGGTAACTTTCAACGAAGAAGGTGCTGCAAACTATGCACATCAGAAGTTTGTTGACTTCATCGGGCAGCTCAGGGATATGAAGAACTAAAATCAAAATCAATAACTATGCAACAACCTTTTGACATCACTGTTGGAAATACGCATTACGCCGTCTTTCCGGAAGGTGAGGATACCTATACCATTTTTAAGGACGGAAAAGAATACATGCAGATCCTTAAGGATACGGAAATGCAGTGGCTGAAGCTGGATCCAGAGACAGCGATCCCGCGCTTTGAGCCCAATGAAGAAGTAAATCAGATTGGCAAAGAGATATCCGAACACAAAGAGGAAGAGGAGGAGGATGAATCGGAAGACGATGACATCTTCACGCTTTAAAGCGCAGGATAAATGTCAGTATGCGCCTTTAGTAACAGCAGGCTGAATATAGGCTTTCGCGGTCCTTTTTTACCCCGCCCAGTTGTCCCGATCCAGGCTCCTGTAGTGAATGGCTTCAGCAAGGTGCTCCAGTTCGATGCCCTCACTTTCGGCCAGATCTGCAATGGTTCTGGAGACCTTCAGGATGCGGTCATAGGCCCGGGCCGATAAGCCCAGTTTTTCCATGGCCCGTTTAATCAGCGCCCTGCCGGCATCGTTGATGTCACACACCCTTCTCACCATGTTTGGGCTCATTTGTGCATTGTAGTGCACGCCAGGATGCTTTATGAAGCGATCGTCCTGGTAGCTGCGGGCCTTGATCACCCTTTCGCGGATAACACTGCTCTTTTCTGAAGCCTGCGAGGAGGCCAGCTCATTGAAGTTCACCGGGGTAACTTCCACATGCAGGTCAATGCGGTCCAGCAGTGGACCAGAAATCTTACTCAGGTATTTCTGGACGATTCCTGGGCCACAGATGCATTCTTTTTCCGGATGATTGTAGAAGCCGCAGGGGCAAGGGTTCATGGACGCAATGAGCATAAAACTGGCTGGATATTCAACACTCAGCCGTGATCTGGAGATGGTCACCCGGCGGTCTTCCAATGGCTGCCGCATGACTTCCAGTACAGACCTTTTAAATTCCGGCAGTTCGTCCAGAAACAATACGCCGTTGTGTGCAAGGGATATCTCGCCCGGCTGCGGATTAACCCCGCCGCCTACCAGCGCCATGTCCGATATCGTGTGGTGCGGACTGCGGTACGGGCGTTCCGTCATGAGTGCATCTGCTGCATTCAATTTACCCGCAACCGAATGGATCTTAGTGGTTTCGAGCGCTTCCTGAAGATTCAATGGGGGGAGGATGGTGGGCAGGCGCTTCGCAAGCATGGTTTTTCCAGCACCTGGCGGGCCGATCAGAATGAGGTTGTGTCCGCCTGCGGCGGCGATTTCCAGTGCCCGCTTAATGTTCTGCTGCCCTTTTACGTCGGCGAAGTCCTGTTCATAGCTGCTGACGTTGTTGTAAAATTCGTCACGCGTATTTACAATAACGGGCTCAAAGAGGGTTTGGCGGTTAAAGAAAGCAATAACTTCCGCCAGGTTCCGCATACCATAAACATCGAGGCCGGATACGATGGCGCCTTCCCTGGAATTATCGTGGGGTAAAACGAATCCCTTAAAGCCGGCTGCTTTGGCCTGGATGGCAATCGGAAGTGCACCTTTTATGGGCTGTAAGCCGCCGTCTAAGCTCAGTTCTCCCATGATGAAGTACTTATCCAGGTCTTCGCCTTCCAGTTGGCCAGAAGCGGCCAGAATACCTACCGCAATGGGCAGGTCGTAAGCAGATCCTTCCTTCCGGATGTCTGCAGGGGCAAGATTGACAACGATTTTTTGCCGGGGCATCCGGAGCCCGGCCGTTTGGATGGCACTCTCAATCCGGCGCAGGCTTTCTTTTATCGCATTATCGGGTAAGCCGACGATATGATATTTGTTGCCGCCACCAATACTCACCTCAATGGTAATGGTGAGGGCATCAACGCCAAAGACGGCGCTTCCAAAAGTCTTTACCAGCATAGATTATACATCAGATCTCCCAATGTATATCAGCCGGATGGTACCCTGGTAATAAATCTGAAAATTACATTTTTCCCTGAGGCATCTTCGGCATTCCGCGCATCATCTTAGCGGCTGCGGCAGGGTTGGAAAACTGCTTCATCACTTTCCGCATGTCTTCAAACTGTTTGATCAGTTTGGTTACCTCTTCCACTTTGTTTCCTGATCCGTTTGCAATACGCAGACGTCTGCTCTGCTGAATGCTGTCCGGGTTTTCCCTTTCGAATTTAGTCATGGACTGGATGATCGCTTCGATGTTTTTAAACGCATCATCTTCGATTTCTACATTCTTCATCATCTTGCCAACACCAGGTATCATACCCATCAGATCCTTCATGTTACCCATTTTCTTGATCTGCTGAATTTGGTTGTAGAAGTCGTTAAAGTCGAATTTGTTCTTGCGGATCTTCTTCTGCAGTTCTGCCGCTTCTTTCTCGTCAAACTGTTGCTGTGCACGTTCAACAAGGGAAACCACGTCACCCATTCCGAGAATCCTGGATGCCATACGATCCGGATAGAAGACATCCAGTGCCTCCATTTTCTCACCCGTACCGATGAATTTAATGGGTTTATTTACAACAGATTTAATCGACAGGGCTGCACCACCGCGGGTATCACCGTCTAACTTCGTCAAAACCACACCGGTGAAATCCAGCCGGTCGTTAAACGCTTTTGCCGTATTCACCGCATCCTGTCCGGTCATGGCATCCACAACAAACAGGATCTCATGAGGCTTGGTCTGCTGTTTTACGGCAGCAATCTCATTCATCATCTGCTCGTCAATGGCCAGACGGCCGGCAGTATCTATAATGATAACGTTGTTGTTTTGTCTTTTTCCTTCTGCAATACCCTCAAGTGCAATGCCTACCGGATCTTTAGATTCCAGGTTGGCGTATACCGGTACCCCGATCTGCTGTCCGAGGATCTGCAGCTGATCAATAGCTGCCGGACGATACACGTCGCCAGCCACCAACAATGGTTTTTTGCCTTTACTTTTCAGGAAGTTTGCCAGCTTACCGGAAAACGTTGTTTTACCGGCACCGTTCAAACCGGCGATTAATATGATGGTCGGATTATTTTTAAGATCCAGATCGGTCACCTCACCTCCCATCAGGGCGGTAAGTTCATCGTTCATCACTTTGGTCAGCAACTGACCTGGTGATACCGCGGTAAGTACGTTCAGCCCTAAAGCTTTTTCTTTTACTTCATCTGTAAACGTCTTGGCTGTTTTATAATTTACGTCGGCATCCAATAGGGCTTTACGGATTTCCTTCATGGTTTCCGCCACGTTGATTTCCGATATGCTTCCTTGTCCTTTTAGAACTTTGAACGCGCGATCTAACTTATCCTGTAAATTTTCAAACATTGGTTTTAATGCTTAGTGTTAATTTGTGCAGGTGCAAAGTTATTAAAATTTGCCCGTAAATACAGGCAGGCAAAAGCATCTTTTACCGCCAATTGGCTGTTTATGAAATAAAAAA
>JAZQRI010000035.1:0-26247 GCA_045629455.1 Pedobacter sp.
GCATTTCCTTCAATGTAGCTGGTGGAACGCATCATGCGGGACGCAATTGGGGTGAAGGATTCTGCCTGTTGAATGATCAGGCTATAGCCGCCAATTATCTGCTTAAAAATGGTTTGGCATTCAAGATACTGATCATCGATCTGGATGTACACCAGGGCAACGGGACCGCTCAGCTATTTGCCAATGAGGACCGGGTATTTACTTTTTCCATGCATGGAGAGAAGAACTTTCCATTTAGAAAGGAACAGTCAGATTTGGATGTTCCTTTAAATGATGGCACCGGTGATGATGAATATCTAAAACTGCTCAATCTGCATTTGCCCTTAGTTGTGGAACGATTCCGTCCCGACTTTGTCTTCTATCTTTCCGGTGTGGACGTTTTAGAAAGCGATAAGCTTGGCAAATTAAAGCTTTCAAAATCAGGATGTGAAGCCAGAGACCGGTATGTTTTCGAACTATGTAAGGCATATCATTTACCAGTGCAGGTCAGCATGGGCGGCGGGTATTCTCCGCAAATAAAAGATATTGTTGATGCACATTGCAACACTTTTAAAGTAGGATTTGATATTTTTGAGCAATTATGAAGATTGTAATTGCGGAGAAGCCATCAGTAGCACGTGAGTTGGCAAAGGTTTTTGGAGCTACAACAAAACGGGATGGCTATATAGAGGGGAAAGGATATTCTTTTACATGGGCCTTTGGGCATCTGCTTCAGCTCGCACCACCACAAGAATATGGTTTCATAGGTTGGAGGCGTCAGCATCTGCCGATGCTTCCCCAGAAATTCAAGCTTGCGGTACGGAAGATCAAAACTAAGGACGGCGTTGTGGAAGACCCATCGGTTAGAAAACAGCTGAACACGATTAAGATGTTGTTTGATGAGGCAACGGAAATCATTGTGGCAACAGATGCCGGGCGCGAAGGTGAGTTGATCTTCAGGTATATATATTACTATCTGAAATGTAAAAAGCCTTTCAAGCGGCTGTGGATCTCATCTCAGACAGATGAAGCCATCAAAGAGGGTTTTCGCAATCTCAAACCCGGAACAGACTATGATACACTGTTTAATTCGGCCCACTGCCGCTCCGAATCGGACTGGCTGGTCGGCATGAACGCCACGCAGGCGCTAAGTATAGCGGCCGGCAATAGAACGGTTTTATCTTTGGGGCGGGTACAGACGCCAACACTGGCCATGATATGTGCGCGCTATTTAGATACCAAAAACTTTGTACCGAAGCTGTTTTATCAGCTGAGCATTCTTCTAGATAAAGACGGACAACAGTTTAAGGCGATCTCTGTGGCCAACTTCGATAAAAAAGAGGATGCCCAGGTGCTCTATGATCAGATTCAGGATGTCTCCGCAGGTTTTCCGTTGGGCGGGGCAATTGTAGATGTAGAATCTAAACCCAGGAAGGAACCGCCACCGCTGTTGCACGACCTCAGCAGCATACAGCAGGAAGCCAATAAGCGCAAGGGATTCACTGCAGATCAAACCTTGAACTTACTACAGAACTTATATGAAAGCAAACTTGTGTCGTATCCAAGAACTGGGAGCCGTTACATTGGTGATGACGTATTTGCTGGTGTGCCAAAGCTGATTGGTACCCTAACGAACCATCCGGCTTTTGGAAAAACGGCTGAATACCTGCTTACGGTGCCGTTGAATAAACGCAGCGTAAACGCAAAGAAAGTTACCGATCACCATGCCATTCTTCCCACAGGCGAAGTTCCATATCAGCTAAGTAGCGATAAACAGGCGATATACGATATGGTTGTTGGCCGTATGTTGGAGGCATTTCACAAAGAATGTCTAAAGGAACTTACGAAGATCACCATTGAATCTGGCTCCGCTTTTGTTGCAAATGGCACCGTAATCCGTTCTGCGGGATGGCGGTCTGTGCTAAATGATGCCGACGATGAGCAGAAAGATGAGGAAAGTCTTTCCCTACCTAAAGTGAAAAAAGGTGAAATTTTGCCCATTATTGAGAAAGCACTTGTAGAGAAACAGACAAAACCCAAGCCCTTATTCAATGAAGCCTCCTTATTGAAAGCACTGGAAACGTCGGGTAAGGAGATTGAAGATGAAGAATTAAGATACGCGATGAAAGACAGCGGACTGGGTACGCCAGCAACCCGCGCGTCGATTATTGAGACACTGATTACGAGAGATTACATCAAGCGGGAAAAAAGAAATCTCGTGCCAACAGATAAGGGAATGACTGTATATGAGGTGGTTAAGGATCAAAGGATTGCTCAGGCAGAGCTCACCGGTCAGTGGGAGAAGCGACTGGAAGAAATTCGCTCCGGTGCTTCTGTCGTTGATTTCAAAGCAGAGATCACGGCCTATACCAGGGCGATCACAAACGAGCTGTTGAGCAGCTCCCCGGTGATTAAAGCACCTGAGGAAACAAAGCCGACTCCAGCTTAGTGGTACCGTTTTTGTTGATGTTTATTCTTTTTATGGATAGACTCTACTAAATGAACACACAAAAGAACGTAATGATTGCGGACGATGACCCCGGAATCCTTGATGCTGTACAGGCAATGCTTGAATTTGGGGGTTATGATGTGCGTTCAACATGCGACGGCGCGACAGTTCTTGAAATGAAATCTGATCTGCCGGATCTGCTTTTACTGGACATATGGATGTCCGGAACCGACGGAAGGGATGTATGCAAAGCCTTGAAGTCAGAAGAAATCAGCAAACATATGCCCATCATTATGATTTCTGCGAGTACGGAATTGGAGCGATCTGCGAAAGAGGCTGGGGCTGATGATTTCCTGGAAAAACCCTTTGACATGGAGGAGCTTTTAAGTAAAATAGAATTCTATCTAAATAGATCCGTGTGATCCCAAATTGCGCCCAGCCAATCTGCTGACCTTGTTCCCGCTGCATATTCGCCTAGCCCACTGTGCCAGGCGGAGCAGCATGATCCGATACAGAATTTATACCTTTGAGATCAAACAATGAAAAAAATCCCATGTTATTGAATGAAAATATTCATTATAGTATGAAAACTGATCTTATAGAAATATTCCAAACCATACGGGCAGCGCTTCATCCTTATGCCGCGCTCGGCTTTGCAAATAGAATAAACAGTGAGGAAACTTACGATCTATGGAGTGAAAAGAACATCAAAGCCCAGAACATCACGGAGCGTTTCTTTGCAGCGGTAAAGATTGAAGCTCAACAGGTTTCCTTTAGTTACTCCACACTCAGCGGTGATGAAGTGATCAAGGAAGAGGTGAGTCAACTTGATGATGTGTCAATGAAGAAAATTGAAGATGATCTTTCTGCTACTTATAAGGTGTTCAAAGAGCACGAGTGGGTTTAAAGCCTAACTGGTCCAATGATCTGATTTATTCTTTAGAAACATTGGACATTGTCACTTCATTTCTGGACGATCCAAAACTGGTACTACTCGCACCGAAAAGCGGGAATTTGGTCATCAACCTGATATCGGCGGGAACAGCGCTCAGTCCGGAGTTCCTGATTGAGCGGCAGGCTTATTATCAATCGTGCGGTGTGCTGATGATTCAACTGTGGGAAGACATCTGGTTGACCAGAAAGGCCCAGGTATTAAGCCGGATCACCTCACTGCTGGGCATGAATAAAAGAATACATGCGCGCAAGACGAAGGTTGACGTTCTAGATCGTCAACGAAGTGATGCATTTTTAGCGGAAAACCACCTTCAAGGTACCGTAAAAGCGCGGTATAAATTCGGGTTGATCTATGAAGAAGAGCTCGTGGCTGTTGCGACTTTCAGTGGCAGCCGGCTAATGAAACATAAGGCGCCAGGTTACCGCTCGGCTGAGTTAATCAGATTTGCGTCCAAATCTGGCTTCACCGTTATTGGCGGGCTGACTAAGCTGATCAGCCACTATGTAAATCTTGTGCATCCGAATGATTTGATGAGTTATGCAGACCGCGACTGGTCGCAGGGAAAGGCATACGAGTCTTTAGGATTTACACTTGACAGCATACAAGCCCCTTCTACGTTGTGGCTTGACGATAGAGGCTATATCCGTTACTTTCCGCACCGTCTGCCGCCAGGCGTACCAAACGAGCATTTACTTCAAATTTTTAACACAGGAAACCTCAAATACGTCTTATACTTGTAACATGCAGGAGTATCCTTTACTGATTATTCTTGGTCCGACCGCATCAGGCAAGACCAAGCTTGCCGTGCAAATGGCACTTGAACTTGATAGCGAGATCATTAGCGCAGACAGCAGGCAGGTATTCAGAGGCATGAACATTGGTACCGGAAAGGATCTGGACGAATATGAGGTGGGAGAGCGGAAGGTGCCACACCATTTGATTGATATTTGTGACGCCGGTGAAAAATACAATGTAGACCGGTTTAAAGAAGATTTCTACGCAGCGTTCAAAACCATAACCAGTGGCGGAAAGCTTCCGATTTTATGCGGTGGTGCAGGAATGTACATTCACAGTATACTCCAACGCCACGATTACACGTCTATTCCGGTAAATCCCGATTTAAGGGCTGGCCTACTGGAGATCCCAATCGAGATTTTGCGTGGTAAAGTGGCAACTTATCCCTCAACATTGACCATTCACGCAGATCAGTCGACTAAAAAGCGACTCATCCGTGCGATTGAAATTGCCGATTACCTGAAATCCGGAAGCTTGGTTTCTAAACAAAGGCCACGTCTCCGGCCCACAATCATTGGCCTGGAAGACAGCGTCCAAACCAGGCGGGAAAGAATCAACAACCGGTTGGAGCAACGGTTTGAACAAGGCCTGATTGCGGAGGTTGAAGCTTTGCTGGAACAGGGCGTCTCTGAAGAAATGCTGACTTTCTATGGCCTGGAGTATAAAATGGTTGTTTCGTATTTGAAACATGACATGACATATGAGGAGCTGAAGGAGAAGCTTTTTATCGGCATCTGCCAGTATGCAAAACGACAAATGACATTTTTCAGAAAAATGGAGAAGGACGGTGCTAACATACGTTGGTATCAGGCAGGTACGCCGGCACATGAACTATGTGAATGCATTCTAAATACCCTGAAAAACGATTTCTGAGGACAGGAGACACTTTCTAATTAGTGGAATTTAAACCCGTTTTGTTGCTTGGCATGCAATTTGTTTAAGTGCAGATAACAAACAAAGAGTTATTGTATTTGCAATAATTAAACGAAATCAAATTAAAATGAAAAAAGTTACTAAAATTCTAGCGTCTGCAGCAGCTGTAGTCGCTCTGTTCTTTTCTACTAATGCTAACGCACAAGCTCCAAAACTAGGTATAGGTATTAACGTAGGTGTACCGACAAATGATGATTATTTTAACTTCACATTGGGTGCTGATGCCCGTTTCCAGTTTGACGTCGCAAAACAACTTTCGATACCTGTAACTGTAGGTTACACGAACTTTTTTGCAAAAGACTTCGAAGCTGCTGGTGTGAAAATTGAAGGTCAGGATTATGGATTTATTCCTGCAAAAGTTGGTCTTAAATACTTCTTTTCACCTTCCGGTTCCGGTCTATACGGATTGGCTGAAGCAGGAGCTGCGTTTGGTGTAACAGATCATGCGAAAACTGCATTTTTGTATTCTCCTGCTATTGGTTACTCATGGAGCAATGGTTTAGATCTAGGTGTTAAATACGAAGGCATTTCTAAAGCAACTACCTATGCTCCGGGTACAACTGGTCAGGTTGCTTTACGCATCGCATACGGGTTTAAATTATAATCTAAATCCAATATCTTATAAAAGCCTCCCGATGTCGGGGGGCTTTTTTTTATTAACAGGAAATTATTGCTAATTTGAGCGTACGGTATTTACCCGTGGCAAAATATATATAATAGACAATATGAGGAATTACATTGGAGTTGTGCTGATCATGGCACTTACCTCCTGCACCAATGCTAAAAAACCAGCTGTTCCCTCCGAACAGACGTCTGTAGTCTCCGCAGACCCTACTAGTATCCGACTGGAAGACCCAAAACTACAGTCAATTTTCGATAACTATCTTCATCTGAAAGATGCATTAGTTGCCGGCAAATTTGACGATGCCAGAGCAACAGCTGGTCAACTTAGTGTGGCACTTGCAGACCAGCAAGGTTGCGAGAGCACTTCAGTAATCGCTAAGAATATGGCATCTGCCAAAGATGTTACAGAACAACGGAAGCACTTTACTGCGCTAAGTTCAGATCTAATTGCTATGTTTAAACATGCATCAGTGAAAGAAGGTGTCATATACGTTCAGCATTGTCCGATGGCCAACAAGGGGCAAGGAGGAGACTGGTTGTCGGCAGAAAAGAAGATTCAAAATCCTTATTATGGATCGGAAATGCTGGAGTGTGGGGCTGTAGTAGATGAGGTTAAAAAAGGGTCTTAAAGATTCGTGTAACCTCCACTAATATGATCATTTTACGAAGGTTTAATGGCTTTCAGGGTTAAAATTGAACACTATTTAAGAATAGAATAATTACTTTTGTTATATAAATTATAAGATATGTCAGATATTGCAGAAATTAAAATTGACGGGAAGGTATACGAATTTCCCGTTATTACCGGCACCGAAGGGGAGCGGGCTATAGATATTTCCAAGTTAAGGGATTTAACTGGTCACATAACTTTAGATCTTGGATATAAAAACACAGGATCTACAAAAAGCGCAATCACTTTCCTCGATGGTGAAAAAGGAATTTTAAAATATCGCGGCTATTCAATTGAAGAACTTGCAGAGAAATCAACGTTTCTAGAAGTTGCTTACCTCTTGATTTATGGAGATCTGCCGACTCAGCAACAACTTGAAGAATTCCAGTCGGAGATTAGCATGCATACACTTATTCATGAAGACATGAAGAAGTTTCTGGATGGCTATCCTTCTAAATCACATCCGATGGCGCAGCTTTCATCCCTGGTGTGTTCACTTTCGACATTTTATCCGGAATCACTTAATGCAAATTCTTCGCCTGAGACAATGGATCAAACCATGATCAAGTTATTGGCAAAGTTCCCGACGATCGTATCTTTTATATATAAAAAATCACTAGGTCATCCGCTAATCTATCCCAAAAACAAATATGATTACGTGAGCAATTTCATTCATATGATTTTTGGCCAGCGGACAGAAGAAACTGTAATTGATCCAGTGGTTGTTAATGCAATGAACACATTGTTGATTTTACACGCTGATCACGAGCAGAATTGTTCTGCTTCAACAGTTAGAATGGTGGGCTCATCGGATTGTAATTTGTATGCTTCCGTATCCGGTGGTATTGATGCATTATGGGGTCCTCTACATGGGGGAGCAAACCAGGCTGTAATTGAGATGCTGGAGAAAATCAAGGAAGATGGTGGTGACACAGAGAAGTGGATTAACAAGGCGAAGGATAAGAATGATTCTTTCCGTATGATGGGCTTCGGACACCGGGTTTACAAGAACTTTGATCCACGGGCTAAGATCATAAAGAAAGCCTGCGACGATATTCTGGAGAAACTTGGCATTAATGATCCGGTACTTGAAATTGCGAAGAAGTTGGAAGAGGCCGCTTTAAGCGATCCATATTTTGTAGAACGTAAGTTGTATCCAAACGTAGATTTTTACTCAGGAATCATATACAGAGCACTTGGATTTCCAACGGATATGTTTACCGTTTTGTTTGCTTTGGGTCGTCTACCAGGTTGGATTGCACAATGGAAAGAAATGCATGAGAATAAAGAACCTATTGGTCGTCCGCGTCAGATCTATGTTGGTCATACCAACAGGGAGTTTGTGGAGATCGGACAGCGATAAACAATTCAGGACAAAGGAGGAGCAGAGCACCTTCTTTCCCTTACGAAAAAAGACCCGTTGTTATGAACAGCGGGTCTTTTTTTGTGTGATGTAATAAATGATATAGATTGTTGCCTGGCACTGCCAGCCTACATGATTATAACCGTTACTGCGATAACGATGATTGTAGAGATTGTAAAGACAAGAGTATAGCTGAACATCAGGAATAGAATTTTCAAAACGGTAGTCCAGCGCCGGCTGCCATAAAATGTTCTTAGTGATCTATAGATATACCAAAAGATGTAAATAATCCAGAGGAAGGATAACCAGGCGTCCCACACGTGAAGTAAACCCAACATGCGTTTAAATAAGGTGAGAATTAAAACACTCAGGAACAACGCAGAATGCACATGGAACGAATAGATCAGGTGCTCATAATAATACTTGTCCTTATTGAAATAAACCAATTTAAGGATCAAAGCGAACAATGGAAGCAAGATGAACATCATTTTAGGAATATTGTGAACAATATCCTCTTTGATCTTTTCTCGGGCGTTCGGGTATTTTTGCAGTTCAATATTTTTCCGGATGAGGTAATGTTTCAAAAAATTATCCCGTTTTGCAGTTGGTAGCAGCCTCTGCCTATTCTCGTAAGCGGAAACCGTACTATCGGAATCAAGAAGCCATTTGCTGTAGATTCGAAAGTTGTTGGTTTTGTTGCTTTTCTCATTGGCTTTCCCACTGGCTTTAATCTCTGCCACCGTTGCATTAATCAAGCTATCTTTTAGAGCCGCGGAGAGGGGGGTGTTGGCAAGCGTTTTTCTGAGTTCCGCTGCCTTTGCTTTTGCGAGGCTATCTGCTTTCGGCTGCTCAACAGCGGTCTCATGTTCCGCATTAGATCCATTATTAATATGTGTTCCGCTTAACGTAACGATGAAGAAAACAATACTGATGAAGATATACAGCCGTATCGGATTGATGAAAGACACTCTTTTCCCTGCAACGTACTGTGCCGTCAATACGCCGGGTTGAAGTAATAAAGGTTTGACCGTTCCAAAGAACTTGGATTCGAAATGAAAGTAGTCCGCAATGGCGTGACTGATCATGTGAAGGGCATTCTCTCGGAGTTCGATGTTCTCCTGACCGCAATGCGTACAAAAATGTTCTTCTACATGGTGGCCGCAGTTTAAGCAGTTGTGTTCGGTCCTGTAATTACCTGTTGACATATACGACTTTTATTATTCACCTTTAAAATCTCTGAATTTACTGCCCCAGTTTATTGATGGCTGTTTCCTCTGCACGGTTATGTTTGTATTTGAAAATGAGTGGAAAAACAATTGCGAGTAATAAAGTATAAGCAGCGAACGTAATCCAGATGCTCCTCCAGTCTTTACTTTGATCTGCAAAGGTGTAGAATTCCTGAATAATAAATCCACTCGTAAAACTTCCGAATAAAGCGCCGAAACCGTTTACCATCATCATAAACAAACCCTGAGCACTTCCTCTCATCTTTTCATCGATCTGAGTTTCTACGAACAGCGAGCCAGAGATATTAAAGAAGTCGAAAGCCATACCGTATATGATACAGGACAAAACAATCATCCACAATCCGCCTGCAGGATCACCGAAAGCGAAAAGACCAAAGCGTAG
The DNA here is from genome assembly GCA_045629455.1 of Pedobacter sp. GTDB lineage: Bacteria > Bacteroidota > Bacteroidia > Sphingobacteriales > Sphingobacteriaceae > Pedobacter. The sequence continues at coordinate 9,398 of JAZQRI010000035.1, forward strand.
AACCCAAGCGAGCATACTAAAGAGCATGACGTATTTAATGCCGAATTTCCGTAGGAAGAAAGGTATGGCCAAAATAAATAACGTTTCAGAGATCTGAGAAATCGACATGATAATTGCCGGATATTTTACAGCAAGCAGATCACGGTATGCGGAGATATTTTTAAAGTCATGGAGGTAAGTGTCACCGTAGGCATTCGTCAGCTGTAAGGCTGCGCCAAGCAACATCGAGAATAGGAAAAATACTGCGAACTTCTTCTGTTTAAATAACGTGAAAGCACGTAAACCAAATGCATCAACAAACGAGCGTGTGTTTATCCCTTTTGCAAGTGGAGGACATTTTGGTAAGGTAAAAGCATAGATGCCCAGGAACAATGAAACCGCTGACGCGATGTAGAACTGGTTTGAAGAGGCTTCATTGTCAGTCAGGCTCACCACCCAAAGTGCCGCGATAAAGCCTATTGTTCCCCAGATTCGAATGGGTGGATAATCCGTTACAACGTCCTTTCCTGCATTGCGTAATGCGGAATAAGCTACTGTAATTGACAAGCTTAAAGTTGGCATATAGAATATCATATTCAGCAGAATAACCCAGAAAAAAGCGGTTGGGTTGGATACTAATGGTAGTGTAAACAAGGTTATGGATCCAAGAATGTGTAACATGCCGAGGAGTTTCTCTGCATTGATCCATCGGTCTGAGACGATTCCCGTAAGCGCCGGCATAAAGATCGAAGCTATTCCCATGGTCGAGAATATTGCTCCAAATTCAGTGCCCGACCATTGTTTATTTTGAAACCAGTAGACTCCTATTGTAATTAGCCATGAACCCCAGATAAAGAATTGAAGGAAGTTCATTAGAGTTAAGCGAAACTTAACGTTCATCATTTTTTGATTGTTTGACTTTTTAAGGAAAGTTGAATATAGGGCAATTTCGCCCAGTTAACTAAAATGAGATTATTAAGCTGAAATATCAACTTGTCCATTGTTTAGGTTGTCGGTAATCAAAGGGTTTAGGCCGAATTTCTCCGGCTGAGTTCATCTCTTATTCTGGCAGCTTTCTCGTAAGCTTCTTCGGCAATGGCTTCCTGCAGCTTTTGCTGCAGTTCTTCCACAGAAAAGGATTTATAGTTCGTGCCCGGCATGGATGTATTGATGTCTTCGGTGCCTTGCTCTTTAGAAATGCTATCCATATTCTCCAGAAACAGGAAGTCGTCTCCTTCGATTACAATTCCTGCAGAAGACAAGATAAACTCGTAGGTGTATATATTCGAATTGAATCGAACTGCGAGTGCGATGGCATCAGATGTTCTTGCATCAATTTCCTGCACCTTTTGGCCATCTGTACAAATGAGTTTGGCAAAGAATACCCCATCTACGAGATTATATATGAGTACCTCCCGAATCTCAATGTGGTATGTTTGGGCGAAAGTTTTGAAAAGATCGTGGGTAAGCGGCCTGCTTGGGGTCATCTTTTCCATTTCAATAGCAATCGCCTGGGCTTCAAACGCGCCAATTATGATTGGCAATCGTCTTCTTCCATTCACTTCTCCAAGTACAAGCGCGTAGGCGCCGGATTGGGTTTGGCTATAGGATAATCCTACAATATCTAGTTTTACTTTTTTCATATTAAAGTATACTGGGTCAGACACAATATCCAACCCAATACTTTTATCCCTTGTGTGCTTTTATTGCTTGGATTAATTTAGGTATCACTTCAAATGCATCACCAACTATGCCATAATCTGCAACTTTGAAGAAAGGCGCTTCCGAATCTTTATTGATGACTACAATGACCTTTGAGGAGCTAATTCCTGCCAAATGCTGTATCGCACCTGATATTCCGATTGCAATGTAAAGATTGGGACTAATGGTAATCCCTGTTTGTCCAACATGCTCGGTGTGTGGTCTCCAATCGGCATCTGAGACTGGCTTCGAACACGCCGTTGCAGCCCCAAGTAAATCGGCAAGTTCTTCAATCATTCCCCAGTTTTCAGGCCCTTTTAAGCCTCTCCCTGCCGAGACGACCAACTCCGCATCCGCTAGCGATACCTTGTCTGTTGCTCTTACGATGTCTTTCACCATAGCAGCGAAATCACCTGCACCTGTTGGTGCCTCAAAGTTCTCAATACTTGCCGCTTCCGGTGTTTCTTTAACGCCAAATGCATTTGGATTTAGAGCAAGAATCTTTATTGCGGATGTCAATTCGGTGACAGCAAAGGCTTTTCCTGAAAAAGCGGTTTTCTTTACTGAAAAGGTTTCACCATTCAGCACTGGCAATTCTGTTGCGCCATCGACAAGGCCAGCTTTCAACTTTACAGCCAGACGTGGTGCCAGTCCCTTACCGGAGAAAGAATTTGACAGGACCACTACATCGGCATTCTCACTCGCGACCGCGGCGGATATTACAGAAGCGTATGCCTGATTTATAAAGTTTTTCAGTTGCTCCGAAGTAACATTCAAAACTTTGGAGGCGCCATACTTCCCAAGTTCGTTTAGTTCCTCTACTTCAACATTCCCTACAGATATTGCGGTAAGGTTTGTTCCTTTTTGTACTGCAATGGCTTTTGCATAAGAGACCGCTTCAAAAGCAGATTTCTTAAACTTTCCATCTGCATGCTCTACATATACTAATACTGACATATAAACGTTTAAGGGTTATATATAAAATGGAAGGTTAGATAACTTTAGCTTCCTGATGTAATAAATCTACAAGTTTCTCGACTTCTTCAGCGGATACCAGCTTAACGCTTCCACGTGGAGCTGGTGTTTCAAAGACGGTAATTTTCGAAAAGGACTCGACTTCTTTAGCTTCTATGACTTGTAGGGGTTTGGTTCTTGCAGACATGATGCCGCGCATGTTCGGGATCTTCGGTTCAGCAACCCCTTCAGCACAACTGGCAACAAATTTACCAGTTACGGAGACCACCTCTTTTCCGCCTTCTATTTCCCGCTCCATGGTTGCCGTTGTTCCATCATATTCAAGTTTCTTTATAATGGAAACTGATGGGATGCCAAGGAATTCTCCAACCATAGCTGGAACCTGTGCACCATTGTAGTCAATGGATTCCCGTCCAAATAAAATAATATCGAAGTCTGTGGTTTTTGCATATTCTGCAATCTGATAGGCAGTGAACCACGCGTCCCGTGGTGCGGCATTAATACGTACAGCATCATCTGCACCAATTGCAAGTGCTTTTCTGACGGTTGGTTCGGTGCTATTGTCTCCAACATTAATAACAGTTACAGTGCCTTTTCCACCCTCGCAAAGTGAAATTGCCTTTGAAAGCGCGATCTCATCATAAGGGTTTACAATAAATTGTACCCCGGCTGTATTGAATTGTGTATTATCATTGGTAAAAGTTATTTTTGTGGTTGTGTCTGGCACATTACTTATACAAACTAGTATTTTCATAAAAATGTCTTTTTGCAAATCTAACTAAAAAAGCAAGGATTAAAAATGCAATCTACCCGATTAACCAAGTTATTAGAATTTTTCGCTGCAGAGCCCAATGATCCCTTCCTGTTATATGCTTTGGCAACTGAGTACAATTCCCTGAACAACGCAGATAAGGCTTTTGAATACTACCTTAAACTCATCGACGAGCATCCCGCCTATGTAGGTACCTACTACCATTTGGGTAAGCTTTACGAAAAGGAATCTCAGACTGATAAAGCAGTTGATATATATAAGAGAGGGCTAGTTGCCGCTCGCGCCAAGAATGATAATCATGCGTTCTCCGAATTGCAGGGCGCATACAATTCAGCAATGGGATTAGACTATGAGGATGACTAAACCCGGGGCACTTGCCACGGGAAAGCTCGCATTTCTCAAGAGCGTTGTCCTGTTTACGTTAACTGCTTTCGGTGGTGCACAGGCACATATGGCCCTTTTGCTGAAGTATTTTGTTAAGGATAATCGCTTTATTTCTGAAGAAGATTTATTGGAACTGAATGCACTGGCGCAGGTATTGCCAGGGCCAGCATCCACGCAGACGTTAATTGGTATTGCGTACAAGGTGGGAGGAATCCGTCTATCTATGTTGACGTTTCTCATTTGGATTTTTCCATCAGCTGCAGTAATGACCGCCGCTGCAGTTAGATACGCTACCCTGGACCACAAGGGAAGGTTTAATGAAGTAATACAATATATTCAACCTATTGCGCTTGGAATTGTTGCTTTTGGTGCTTTTAACCTGGCAAAAAAGGTTGTTCATTCACAACTTTCTATATTTCTGGCGGTTTCCGCTGTTATTGCAACTCTGGTGTTGCGAAATGCCTATGTATTTCCAATCTCGATTTTAATCGGAGGGATGATATCTTCATCAATAGAGACCCCACCTGAGGAAACGGAACTCAGAACAAGGCTTTTCTCAAATATCAACCGTAAGAAGCTGATCTATTTCTTCGGCGTCCTGCTGCTTCTCGCGTTACTGGGTGCAATCATCAATACAACGTCGCCGTTCAGCTTGCCGATAAGGTTATTTGAGAATTTTTACCGGAATGGTATTATGATCTTTGGTGGTGGGCAGGTACTCGTTCCGCTGATGTTCACTGAGTTTGTCCAAATGAAGCATTATCTGCAATCATCCGAGTTCCTTTCTGGATTTGCATTGCAGCAAGCACTTCCTGGTCCGACGTTTTCTTTTACAAGTTACTTAAGTGCCTTAAGTATGAAAAACTTTGGCTATGGAGTATACGGTCAGATCGTTGGTGGTATAATAGGAGTAATGGGGATCAACCTCCCGGGGGTAATCCTAGTGCTTTTCATCGTTCCTTTTTGGGACGATTTAAAGAAGGTGAGCCGTATAAAGTATTCACTTTCAGGCATAAATGCGGTAAGTGTCGGCTTTATATTTGCTGCCTTTCTTTTACTCGTCAAGCCGATCGGTTTGGATCTCACTGCAATTTTGATCATTGTCATTACCTTCCTCGTACTGAATTACACAAGGATCAGTGCGCCAGTTATTGTTGTTGCAGGAATTATATTCGGCTACTTTGTGTAGCTTCAGTCTAAGATTATTTTAAAAAGGTGCGTCCTCATCATGCATGTCATCCATTCTGGATGGCTTTATGATCACGTTGCCGAACGACCGGTCAAAATCGGGTGAAGGTTGCATGCCAGCTCCAGGGCTTTCCATTGAGAAGGAGTTTTGTGGAGCGAAGTCTTCTTCAAGATCCGCAAATTTTACGTATTTACCGATAAACCTCAGTGGCACAATTCCGGTTTCACCATTTCTGTGCTTGGCAATAATAACCTCACCAACGCCTGCCTGCGAACGGCCTTGTTCATCTTCCATGATTCCATAATATTCGGGGCGGTATAGGAAGAGTACCATATCTGCATCCTGCTCAATGGAACCGGATTCCCTTAAATCCGACAGCAATGGCCGCTTACCATTTTGTCCAGGTCTGTTCTCAACAGCACGGCTCAACTGCGATAACGCCAGTACAGGAACTTCCAGTTCTTTCGCTACCGACTTAAGCGCCCGCGATATACTACCAATTTCCTGTTCCCTGTTTCCGCCACCGCTTTGTCCTTCTCCCTTGCCGTGCATCAACTGCAAGTAATCGATGATGACCATCTGGATGTCGTATTGTGACTTTAAACGACGGCATTTTGCTCTGAACTCAAAGATGTTCAAAGCCGGGGTATCATCAATAAGCAAAGGTGCTTCTGTTAAGGTACCGATCTTACTGTGTAGCTGCTGCCATTCCCAGTCTGCGAGGTTTCCTTTTCTTATTTTCTCCTGGTCAATCTCGGTTTCTCCAGAGATCAGACGATTTACCAGCTGTACCGATGACATCTCCAGGGAGAATACAACAACAGGCTTCTTGAAATCGACCGCTGCGTTCCGTGCACAGGTCAGTACAAAGGCCGTTTTACCCATCGCCGGACGCGCCGCAATGATGACTAGATCTGATTTCTGCCAACCACCAGTTATTCTGTCGAGTGCAGTGAAGCCTGAGGGTACACCAGTAAGTCCATCTGTTTTCGTGCGGAGTTCCTCAAGTGTCGCCAGGGATTGTTTAATAATTTCATCCATCTTCTGCGTATCACGGCGCAGGTTATTCTGTGCGATGTCGAAAAGGTTCTTTTCGGCATGATCCAAAAGATCAAAGATATCTGTCGTGTCTTCGTAAGCATTCTGAATGATCTCTGAAGAGATCCGAATCAACTCTCTTTGAATGTACTTTTGAGAAATGATCCGTGCATGATATTCGATGTTCGCAGCAGATGCTACACGATTTGTCAGGTTGGTAATGTAATATGCACCTCCAACCATCTCGAGCAGTCCCAGTGTCCGGAGTTCAGAAGTGACCGTAAGAATATCAACAGGTTTAGATTTCTGAAACAACAATTGAATTGCTTCGAAGATTTTCTTATGTGATTCCTGATAGAAAACTTCCGGCTTTAAGATATCGATAACCGTAGAAAGCGCATCTTTCTCCAACATCAGTGCACCCAGAACAGCTTCCTCTAAATCAATAGCCTGGGGCGGAATTCTCCCCATAGTACTCACGGTATTGGTTAGTCTGTTTTTGCGGGAAGAGCTGTAGTTCGTTTTCTCCTGACCCTGGATGCCGTTGTCGATTATCATTATACAAAATTATGCAAAATTCAGGTCTCCGCTTGATTTCTTTTTGAACAATCGTTAGAATTATCGGCCTTGCTTAGGCCGCTTCTCTCGTGTTATCGCCCGAAGTCAGGAGCCATAATTTTCACAAAGCAGATCAATCCACAAAATAGGCATATTGTTATTCCTATTATTTGAACTATTTTTGCCCCATAACAAAGTAAGAATGGAGCACAACAGAAGGTCCGCAAGACCTAAAGAAAACAATGAGTTTATATTTGGTATCCGCGCTGTTATTGAAGCGATTAAGGCTGGGAAAGATATCGAGAGTATTTATTTGCAGCGTAGCTTGAATGGAGAATTGATTATTGAGCTTAAAAGTTATTTGAAAGATCTTGATGCACCTGTACATCATGTTCCCGTCGAAAAGCTGAACAGAATGACGCAAAAGAACCACCAGGGGGTCATCGCTGTGGTTTCTTCCATTACTTTTCAGAAGATAGAAGATATTATCCCTGCCATTTACGAAAAGGGCGAGACGCCTCTGATCCTGATTCTGGACGGTATTACGGATGTTCGAAATATGGGTGCAATTGCCCGGACTGCAGCTTGCACGGGGGTACACGCAATTGTTGTACCCACCAAGAATTCAGCTCAAATTAATGCAGATGCCATTAAAACATCTGCAGGTGCTTTATTCACGATTCCGGTTTGCCGCCATCCAAATTTACATAAGACTGCATTGTTTCTGCAGGAGTGTGGGGTGCAAATTGTCGCCTGTACAGAAAAGACAAATGATTTGATCTATGCGCCGGATTTTACTGGTCCTACCGCCATTGTCATGGGCGCTGAAGATGAGGGCATTTCCAATGAAATCATGCGCATGGCAAACCATCTCGCAAAGATCCCGATGTTTGGGGAGATTGGTTCTTTAAATGTCTCGGTTTCTACCGGAGTAATTTTATATGAGGCAATCAGGCAGAGAGGTCTGTCCTGATTGCCGCCTTTTATTTAGATGAATTTTGTGCCAAACCTGGACTTTACGTCCGCAACGATCTGTTTCACAGACTGTTCTTCAGGACGCGGACAGATTAGTAAAGTGTTGTTGGATTCCACTACGATGTAGTCGTGCAAGCCCTGTAGGATAACAAGCTTTTCTTTTGGAACGTTCACCATGCAATTTGAGGAATTGAACATCATCACCTGTTCCGAAGGAATGACCGCATTGCCAACGTAATCCTTGTCTGCCATTTCATAGATCGAAGCCCAGGTCCCAAGATCAGACCAGCCAAAGTCAGTCGGCAGAACGTAAACATTGTCTGCTTTCTCCATAATTGCGAAATCGATGGAAATGTTGGTGCATTGCTGATAGGCATTTCCAATGAAGGCCTTCTCGTCGCCTGAGTTGTACGCGGAATGACCTGACTGGAAAATATCATGCATCTCTGGAAGATGCTTTCTAAAGGAGTTGTTTATGGCTTTGGCTGACCAGATGAAAATTCCGGCGTTCCAAAGGAAGTCACCGCTTTGGAGAAACGATTTCGCCAGATCATAATTCGGTTTTTCTGTAAACAGCTTTACTTTGTGAATCTGATCGTCTGTATTAAGCGTATTCTCTGTGTATTGAATATATCCGTAACCTGTGTCTGGTCTGCTTGGCTTGATGCCGAGCGTAATCAAGCAATCGTTCCCTGCAGCAGCCTTCAAGGACTGCTCGATGGCCTCCACAAATGCCGGCTGGTTTGCTATCGTGTGATCCGATGGTGCTACTACAATTGTTGCATTTTGATTGATCTGCGCGATTTTCATTGATCCGTATGCAACACATGGAGCCGTATTGCGCATGATCGGCTCTGCGAGGATTTGGTTTTCTGAAATATCCGGCAGTTGTTCCTTAACCAGATCAACATAGATCTCATTCGTAACGATAAAAATGTTTTCTTGCGGACAGATCTTTAGGAACCTTTCATAAGTGCTCTGAATGAGTGTCTTCCCAACACCGAAAAAATCTATGAACTGTTTAGGATGTTCTGTCCTGCTTACCGGCCAAAAACGACTGCCGACACCGCCAGCCATTATTAAGGCAAAATTATTTTTATCCATGTCTGTGAAAAAAGTTTAGAGCGTTATATTGGTTTTAAATCTTGTTTTGGTTAAATGATCCCTTCCTGGAGCAAATCGTGAAGGTGAACAAGGCCATAATACGAATTATTTTGCGTAACAAGCAATTGGGTAATGTTATTCTGCTTGATAATCTGCAAGGCCTCGAAAGCCAAAACTTCCTTATCAACCTTCTTCGGATCGACATTCATGATATCTTTCGCCTTGATGTTGAGCAAATTGCTGTGTCTTTCCAACATACGCCGTATGTCTCCATCTGTGATAATGCCCAAAATCTGATCAGCTGCAGTAACCACGACCGCACCCAGCCGGTTACGGCTTATTTCTACAATGACATCCTTTACTGAAGCTTCAGCATTGATCGATGGTTTTTGATTTTTTAACGCCAGGTCACCAACTTTTAGATACAAACGTTTTCCAAGTGCGCCGCCTGGATGATACCTGGCGAAGTCATCTTCATTGAAATCGCGTGCGTGTAACAAACATAGGGCAAGCGCATCGCCCATAGCAAGTTGTGCGGTGGTACTTGTCGTCGGAGCAAGGTTGTTTGGACAAGCTTCTTTTTCTACCGAAACGTTCAGGACCAGATCGGCAAGCCGGGCCAGATCGGAGTTTACCTGTCCGACCATTCCAATAAGAAAATTGCCGGTTTGCTTCAGTAGTGGTGCTAGAACTTTTATCTCAGGTGTATTCCCACTTTTGGATATACATATCACAATATCGGTTTTCTGGATCATTCCCAGATCTCCATGAACAGCGTCGCCCGCATGCATGAAAATTGCAGGTGTTCCCGTTGAATTGAATGTCGCAACAATCTTCTGTGCGATAATTGCACTCTTGCCGATGCCCGTAACAATAACCCGGCCGGTACTCGCTTTTATAACCTCAACTGCCTTCGCAAAGTCGTCGTTAATATTTGGAATAAGGTTTAAAATGGCCTGGGCTTCTAATTGGAATGTATTGATCGCAGTTTCGAATATTGATTTTTTACTTTTCAAAGAGAATTATTTAGTGTATTAATGCTTTAATTGATGCAAAATTATGTTATTTTGAATCAAATATAGCACTGAATATTTGATACACGGGATGGATGTGAAAAAGTCGTTGTTTGACAACTTACAAACCTTTTTTGGGTTTAATAATTTTAAAGGTGATCAGGAGTCGATCATCACCAATGTTTTAGAAAGGAAGAACACCTTTGTCATAATGCCTACAGGTGGGGGCAAATCCATCTGTTACCAACTACCAGCCTTAATGAGTGAGGGAACCGCCATTGTCATCTCTCCACTCATCGCACTGATGAAGAATCAAGTAGATCAGTTACGGGCTTTCGGCGGAAGTGATAGTATCGCACATTTTCTCAACTCTTCTTTAAATAAGTCCGAAATCGCTCAAGTAAAAAGCGACCTGCTTAGTGGACAAACTAAACTTTTATATGTGGCCCCGGAGTCACTATCCAAGCCGGACAACATGGAGTTTCTGAGGCTGATCAAAATATCCTTCGTGGCCGTCGATGAGGCGCATTGTATTTCTGAATGGGGTCATGACTTCCGTCCGGAATACAGAAAGATCCGCCAGGTTGTTGCCGGGCTGGGAGATAAGATCCCAATCATTGCGTTAACGGCCACGGCAACACCAAAAGTACAGCTGGACATTATCAAGAACCTTCAAATGGGGGATGCCACCCTCTTTAAGTCGTCATTTAACAGACCCAACTTGTTTTACGAGATCCGCCCGAAACGTGATGTTCTGAAAGAGATCATACGATACATCAAGCAGAATACCGGTAAATCAGGTATCATCTATTGTTTGAGCAGGAAGAAGGTAGAGGAAGTGGCGGAAGCACTTAATCTCAACGGAATCAAAGCACTTCCATACCACGCCGGCCTGGAACCTAAGGTTCGTGCGGAAACCCAGGACAAGTTTCTTATGGAAGACGCAGAGGTGATCGTAGCGACCATTGCCTTTGGAATGGGAATCGATAAACCTGATGTGCGGTTCGTTATTCATCATGACATCCCCAAGAGTATGGAAGGTTACTACCAGGAAACCGGCCGCGCAGGACGAGATGGTGGCGAGGGCGTCTGCATTGCATTCTATGCACAGAAAGATGTCGATAAATTGGCCAAGTTCATGAAAGACAAGCCGGTGTCTGAGCGGGAGATCGGTACCCAGATCTTGAAGGAGGTGATCGACTATGTGGAGTCTGGCGTTTGTAGAAGAAAACAGATTCTTCACTACTTCGGTGAGAACTTCAACGAGGCCGGCTGTAACTGTATGTGCGATAACTGTAAGAAGACGAAGACCTATTTCGATGCGGAGGAGCCTTTGATCACTTTACTGACGCTGATCAAAAACTTAGGTGCCCGCTTTGATGATACACACATCCTGAATGTTCTACTTGGATTGGAAACAGCCCAGACGATTGCCTACGAGCACCGCAAGCTTCGTGAATTCGGGTATGGCAAAGTGGAGGGCGAAAACCTTTGGAAGTCTTTAATCCGTCAGGCGCTTCTCAACAACTTCATTGAAAAAGATATCGACAACTATGGCCTTCTAAGCTTAACCAGCTCCGGAAAAAATTTCATTGAAAGCCCCTACAGTTTAAAGTTCATCTTGAATGAGCCAATCGAGAATGCAACGGACGATGATGAGGATGACGTAAAGCATGGTACTGGCGCACTGGATACCCAGCTGTTGCAATTGCTTAAGGACCTCAGAAAGAAAATAGCCAAACAAAAAAATGTTCCCCCATTTGTCGTTTTTCAGGACCCCTCCTTAGAGGAGATGTGTACGCATTATCCGATTACCATGGAAGAACTTAAGCAGATTTCCGGCGTTGGAAATGGTAAAGCCCTTAAGTTCGGAACACCTTTTATAGAGCTGATTAAAAAGTATGTCACAGACAATGATATTGAGCGTCCTGTAGATCTAGTCATTAAAACTCAGGCGAATAAATCGCAGTTAAAGGTTTCCATCATCCAAAATGTCGACCGTAAGATTGGACTAGAGGACATTGCAAAGTCGAAGGGCATCACTTACGACGAGATTCTGAAAGAGATTGAGGCGATCGTAAACTCTGGAACAAAGTTAAACCTGAACTATTTCGTTGATGAAGTGCTCGATGATGATCGCCAGGATGAAGTATTCGATTACTTTCGTTCCGCAGAAAATGACTCCATAGACTCCGCATTGAAGGATTTAGGGGAAACAGACTATACGCGCGAAGAAATTCAGTTGATGCGGATCAAGTTTATGTCTGAATTAGGAAATTAAGCTAAAATCAAGAATGATAAATTTCGAATTAGATAAATTAAAGTATACCACTTCCGGTAATTTTTTCCTTATGGCGGGTCCCTGTGCAATCGAAGGTGAGGAAATTGCCATGAGAATAGCGGACCGGATTGTTACCATCACTGATAAGCTAAATATCCCTTACATTTTCAAAGGTTCTTACCGTAAAGCAAATCGCTCTAAAGGTGATTCTTTTACCGGCATCGGTGATGAGAAAGCCCTGCGAATTTTAGAAAAGGTCGGTAGAACCTTCGATATTCCTACCGTCACAGATATTCACGAGAGTGCTGAGGCTGCAATGGCCGCTGCATACGTAGATGTATTGCAGATCCCGGCGTTTCTTTGCCGCCAAACAGACCTGTTGATCGCGGCCGCAAAGACCAATAAAGTTGTAAATGTGAAGAAGGGCCAGTTCCTTTCCGCTGGTTCCATGCGGTTTGCAGTTGATAAAGTGATGGAAGCTGGAAATAACCGTGTGATCTTAACCGATCGCGGAAATACATTCGGCTATCAGGACCTGATTGTTGATTACCGTGGTCTTCCGGAAATGCAGACATTTAATGTGCCCGTCGTAATGGATTGCACGCATTCTTTGCAGCAGCCAAACCAAAGCTCCGGCGTTACCGGAGGTAAGCCGGAACTCATCGGAACGATTGCGAAAGCAGCAATTGCCGTTGGAGCAGATGGCTTGTTCATAGAGACCCATCCTGATCCGGCTTGTGCAAAATCCGATGGTGCGAACATGCTGCATCTTGATCGCCTGGAGGAGTTGCTTATACAATTGATTAAAATAAGACAAGCGGTGATTTAACCGCTTGTCTTATTATGTCTTTATAATCACGAAAGAAGTACGTCTGTTTTTCTTCCGCCCGTCTTCAGTGCTGTTGGGAGCGATGGGCTTACTTTCACCATAGCCTTTATAACTTAACCTTTCTGGCTTTATGTTCTTCGAAACAAGGAAGTCATAAACAGACTTTGCGCGGCTGTTCGAAAGCTGTAAGTTCTGGTTGTCATTTCCAATATCGTCTGTATGTCCCTGAATCTCAATAGACAGCCCTGGATTATCATTCAAGAGCTCTACCAGCGTAAGCAGTTCTGTCATAGAAGACGGTAGCAGCTCATACTTATTGGTGTCAAAAAAGATGTTTCTAAGCGTAATATTTGCACCGGTTTTAATCTTCTCCAAATAAACTTTTAGTTCAACTGGTGTGGTCGTCTTCAGGCTGTCTTTCAACTCAAAGTGATCGGAGTAAAAAAGGTATCCATCAGCCGATACATTCAACGCATAACTGCTTCCAATCGATAATACGGATAAGAACGCACCTGTTTCTTTCGAAGTAAAATCATTATACTGCTTTTTCTTCGTCTTTAAGTTCACCACCAATACCGTCGACTCCAGCGGCTGCTTGGTTTCCTTGTCCATCACGAGGCCTTTCACGTAAGTTATCTTTTGTGGTTTCGCCTCTTTCGGCATCTTAAAGTGATATAGATCCAGATCACCATAGCCATCCTTTAAGTTACTTGAAAAGATACCTTCCTCGCCATCTGGAGTTACAATAAGCCCTGATTCTTCATTAAAGGTATTTATCGGATAACCAAGATTTATGGGTTTAGACCAGTTCTGAATTTCATCTATCCGGCTGTAGAAAATATCTTTGTCGCCAAAGCCCGGCCAGCCGTTGGACGAGAAATAAAGCGTTTGTCCGTCCGGATGTACAAATGGGGTATTTTCGTCATAAGACGTATTAATGTTCGGCCCAAGGTTTACAGGCTTTGTCCAGGTTCCTTCATCCGTCAGTGTCGTCTTCCATAGGTCGTAGCCACCAAAGCCGCCAGTGCGATTGCTGGAAAAATATAAAGTGCTTCCATCAGGACTGATCGCCGGCTGTGACTCCCAGAACTTCGAGTTTACAGCTGCACCCAGGTTGAAAGGTGCGGCCCAGGTATTGCCTTGCTTATGACTTACGTAGAGGTCACAGCTTCCAAAACCCTCCGGCCGGTTGCAACCTGTGAAAAACAAATACATGCCATCTGGCGATATGGATTGTGCACCCTCGTTGTAATTGGGCGTATTGATCACTTTACTCATAGGCACGGCCGGGCTCCATGTGCCTGATTTGGTTTTTTGGGTAATGAAGAAATCTTCGTTCTCGTCAATTACCCGGCTGAAGATCATGGTTCCGCCGTCCGCGGTCAATGCAGGAAAATACTCGTGGTATTTTGAATTGATGGATTCACCAAGATTAATCGGCTCGTAAAGTTGTGGCTTTTGCATTGCAACCATTGCGAATTCACAATCTGCCAGATATTTTTTCGCTCTTGCGATCAGGTTCTGGTCCGAACCACTGTACTTGGACAGAAAGTTTTTGAAGTTTTTTGTTGCTGGCTCATAGTCACCTGTGTTCAACTGAGACTCACCCAGAGAGTAGAACAGTCGTGCGTCAACCGCGGAACTGATTGTCAGCGCTTTCGAATAGGCCTCCTTACTTTTCGAAAAAGATTTAACGCGTCGGTACACATCCCCAAGCTGTATGTAGGCAAACTGAAAATTTGAATCTTCTGAAACAGCTTGCTTTAGTGCCTCAATCGCATCTATATACGCACGCTGGTCCAACAAACTTTGCGCTCTATTGAAGCTTTTCTGCGCTTTTCCATTATCAGAAGTCTGGGCAAAGACTGGACTGAACAGGCAGATGGAAAAGAAAAGAAGCAAAAATTTATTCATTATCTATATTGGTCATCTAAATATAGAAACAAATGGAAAAGGATCAGGGAATGTTCAGGTATTTGTGCGTTTGTAACGAAATTTCCCACTTTGGATTTGCCATAACATAATCAATGATTAAAGGCGTAATTTCCTTAGATTTTGACCATTCCGGTTGCAAATAAAGTTTACAGCTTTGAGAAACCGATTGCGCATATTTCTCAGCCCACTCAAAGTCACTCTTGTTGAAAACAATCACCTTCAACTCGTTCGCAAATGGCGTGATGTCCGGCCGGGGAGCTTTAAATTTTTTCGGCGACAAGCAAATCCAATCCCATGAACCAGAAAGGGGATAGGCCCCTGAAGTTTCTATAAAGGTGAGAATATTCTTCTCCTGTAACCGCGCCGTCACGTAATCCATGTTATATATTAATGGTTCACCACCGGTAATGACGACGGCCTTTCCGGGAAATGTTTCCGCTTTGGCAACGATGGCGTCCGCATGGGTCAGCGGATGTGATTCTGCATCCCAGCTTTCTTTCACATCGCACCAATGGCAGCCTACGTCACAACCGCCAAGACGGATAAAGTAAGCCGCTTTACCTGTATTGTAGCCTTCGCCTTGTATCGTGTAGAATTCTTCCATCAATGGAAGTAAAGTCCCGTCTGTTGGTATTTCGTGCGCCATATATAAGGGTTCAAAGTTAAATAAAATAAAAGGCCCCACCAGATATTATGTACCTTGGGCCAATTTATATGACCGATATATGAAAAAATGGTTCAAAGTAGATGCTGTACTTCCCGAGGCAGATTTCGTTACCGAGGTTCGCGTCGGTCCCAAGCAGTTATGTCTTGTAAGGGATCAGGGACGTTTGTATGCCGTTGAGAATACCTGTCCCCACGCAGGAGGATTACTTAGTGGAGGTTGGTGCACAAACGGACAAATTATTTGCCCCATACACCGATGGGTGTATGATTTAAAAACCGGTAGGGGCGGTGAGGGTCAAGGCGACTATATCTACACCTACCCCGTAGAAACAAGGTCCGATGGGGTATATGTCGAATTAAAGCAAGGCTGGCTTAAGACGCTGTTTAAACGCCCGGAAAACTAGAAGATCATTCACAAAGCTTTCTGCTGCAGCCTCGCCGCCTAATGAAACAGCTTAGCTAAATATAGATCTCTTTTTTTGCAGATGCAAGGGTGTTTTTCAGTAAACCGACAATGGTCATCAAGCCAACACCTCCGGGAACCGGGGTTATCCATGATGCTTTTTCCGACACATTTTCAAAGTCAACATCCCCATAAAGCTTGAAACCTGACTTCGTTGTCTCTGAGGTTTCCCGGTTGATACCTACGTCAATGACAATTGCACCCGGCTTAACCATATCTGCGGTAACGAAGTTCTTTCTTCCAATTGCCGCTATAATGATATCCGCTTGTAATACAAGCTCTTTAAGGTTGTTGGTTTTACTGTGCGTTAAAGTGACCGTACAGTTCCCAGGCTCTGCATTCCGGGCCATCAGTATGCTCATCGGGCTACCAACGATATTGCTTCGGCCAACAACCACACAGTGTTGACCAGCAGTTTCAATTTTGTATGCCTCCAACATTAAGAGTATACCATAAGGCGTAGCCGGGATGAAACAAGGGAGATTCCGCATCATACGGCCGAGATTAACCGGATGAAAACCGTCTACATCTTTTTTGTAATCGATCGCATCGGTCACTTTCTCCGGGTCAATGTGTTTGGGTAAAGGAAGCTGAACAATCACACCGTCGACATCCGGATCGGAATTGATCTCTTTGATCCTGGCGAGCAACTCTTCCTCCGTTACCGAATCGTCATAACGGATTAGCGATGATTTAAATCCAACCTTCTCGCAGTTTTTCATTTTGCTTGCGACATAGGTCTCACTTCCACCGTCGTTTCCAACCAGAACGGCAAGTAGATGGGGCTTTCTTCCGCTCACTTTTAAAAAGTCTGCAGCTTCTTCAGTAATCTGTGTTTTTATTTGCGCTGAAGCGAATTTCCCGTCTAGTAATTGCATATTCTAATTTTTATTAATCTAATTTCAATACAGCCATGAAAGCGGTCTGCGGAATTTCCACATTTCCAACCTGACGCATACGTTTCTTACCTTTTTTCTGTTTTTCAAGC